>NZ_KQ969392.1:676022-698036 GCF_001578865.1 Streptococcus sp. DD11 | reverse complement strand
TCATTATTTTATGAAAATGATAAAAAAAGTTGGAAAATTCTCCAACTTTTTATTCTGATTCTTTTTCATCCATTTTAGACTTGATTTCATCATAAGAAAGAGCATGTGCTTCTTTCTTCAAATCTTCCTCTGCTTCTTCAGGCATTTTTCCTGTTTCATAGAGAGATTTAATTTGATGGCTGTCCAGCGTCTCGTATTTAAGAAGAGCTTCTGCAATCAGCTTATGGGTTTCGCGGTTGGACTGGATAATATCTGCCGCCTTGTTGCGAGCTTCATTCAGCAATTCCCTGACTTCTTCATCAATTTCATAAGCAGTCTGCTCTGAAATTGATTTTTGCGGACTGGCTGCTCCAAACATAGCATGATTTCCTTCGTACTGCACAGGACCCAGCTTCTCGCTCATCCCGTATTCAGTCACCATGCTGCGAGCCATCTGAGTAGCCTGTTCAAAGTCATTGGAAGCTCCAGTAGTCTGCACATTAAAGATAATTTCCTCAGCTACACGGCCGCCCATAAGACCAGCCAATTGCTCTTTCATATCCTCTTTGGACAAAAGCATTTGATCTTCTTTCGGCAGGGCAATCATGTACCCGCCGGCACGGCCACGGGGAACAATTGTCACCTTATGAACCACGCGCGCATTGGATAACACCAAGCCAACGATAGTATGCCCAGCCTCGTGATAAGCGACCATTTGGCGCTCATGCTCTGAAATAGCCCGATCTTTCTTGGACGGTCCTGCAATAACGCGGTCTTCTGCTTCATCAATATCATCTGCATCAATCACCTTTTTATTGCGGCGGGCCGCAACTAAGGCAGCTTCATTAAGGACATTTTCCAAATCAGCACCGACAAAGCCTGGTGTCTGCTGTGCAACCAATTTCAAATCAACATTTTTAGCCAGCGGTTTATTTTTAGCATGGACGCGGAGAATAGCCTCACGCCCTTTGACATCCGGACGGCCAACCAAAACTTTTCTATCGAAACGGCCTGGACGCAGCAAAGCAGGGTCTAATACATCAGAGCGGTTGGTGGCTGCTATCACAATGATGCCTTCATTTCCTTCAAAACCATCCATCTCAATCAAGAGCTGGTTGAGGGTCTGTTCACGCTCATCATTTCCACCGCCAAGACCAACACCGCGCTGACGGCCGACCGCATCAATTTCATCAATGAAAATGATAGCCGGAGCTGCTTTTTTAGCATCTTCAAAGAGAGAACGCACCCGGCTGGCACCGACACCGACAAACATTTCAACGAAATCAGAGCCCGAAATACTGAAGAAGGGAACACCAGCTTCGCCAGCCACTGCCTTAGCCAGAAGGGTTTTACCGGTTCCCGGAGGGCCTTCAAGGAGAACACCAGCCGGAATCCGAGCACCAAGTTTAGTATAACGCTTGGGATCTTTCAAGAACTCAACCACTTCTACCAGTTCCTGCTTTTCTTCTTCCGCTCCTGCTACATCAGAGAAACGGACCTTGATATCTTCTTTATTAGCTGCACGCGCCTTGTTGCGGCCGAAGTTCATAGCACCGCGGGCGCCACCGCCACCGCCTTGATTCATCATGGACATAAAAAAGAAGATAACAACCACAAAAGGAACAACGGAAGTCAAAATGGTAATCCACATACCGCTTGAACTTTCACGCCTGATGGTGATTTCTGTCTTATGCTCAGAAGCCAGCTTTTGCAAATCGGAAACTGTAATATCTGATGGCAGAATAACACTGGTAAACCGCTCTACCATAGAAGCTGCCGGTGTGAAGAACTGAATGCCTGAGGTGTCTTTTGATTCTTTGGCAGTCTTATAAGTACCTGCAATTTCAATGACGCTGCCGTTTGGCTGGTAGCTCATCTCCTTTACATTGTTATTGGTAATTTCATTCACCAATTCTGTATAATTAATTTGCTGGCTGCGCCCTGCAGAATTCCCTGAAAAGAAATACTGAAATCCTGTGACCAAAACCACAATAATCAGAATATATAGAAAGGGATTTTTTATCAATCCATTGTTTTGCTTATTTTTCATCTATAATAGTAAACCTTTATTTTGTATAAACTTCTTCTTTTAGAATACCGACATATGGAAGATTGCGATATTTTTCATCGTAATCCAGTCCATAGCCTACGACAAATTCATTTGGGATAGTAAAACAGGTATAATCTGCATCAATCTCTACAACACGGCCTTCTGGCTTATCCAAAAGAGTTGCGATTTTGACAGAGGCTGCTTTTCTTTCCTTAAACAAATCACGAAGATTTTTTAAAGTCTGGCCGGTATCAATAATATCCTCAATAAACAGAACATCACGCCCTGCAATATCTTGGTTGATATCTTTAATAATGTTAATGACACCGCTGCTGGCTGTTCCGCCATGATAGCTGGACACCAGCATGAAATCCAGCTCAATATGGGTATCAATATGCTTAATCAGCTCTGCCATAAAAGGAACAGAGCCTTTTAAAATTCCAACAAAAATCGGATTTTTTTCTTGATAGTCCTTCGTTAACTGCTGACCAAGTTTTTCAGCAGCAGCAGTAATTTCTTCATGAGAAACCAATACTTTTTTTATATCTTGTTCTAGCATCATTTTACCTATCTAATTTCTGAATGTAAAGTACAGTACCCATTATATCATTTTTTAAGCCCTTACTCAAATCACTGACAGCAATATTTGGAATGGCCAGAATCTGCTGGTTCTGCTCTACAATAACAGCCGATTCCCGCTCCTCCAAGGACAGTTTTCGCTCTATAAAGAGACGGCGGACTTTTTTATGACAGCCGTTCAAAAGCAGTACATCTCCCGACTGCCTGTATCGCAGAGTGACAGGGGCATGGGCTGCTACAGCAACCTGCTCCGTATCTGCTCCCTGCAAAGGAAGACCGAATGAAAAACGATAGTCTCCAAATTGAATAAGATTATCACATTCTAACAGAATTGAATCCTTTTTTAAATCGGGCTTCCGACTGATTTTTCGAATTTGAAAATGGCTGTAGTCTTTTACTAATTCATACCCTGCCTTTAAAGGATGAAGATAATTGGCTTTCGTCCTTAATATCTGCAGCACTTCTTCAAACTGCTGCTTGCTTAATGTTAAATCCGGAAACTGCGCAAGATAATCCTGCAGCAGAAAAAGCTGCACTGGAAAAATCTGCTGATGAAACACCGCCATATCGGTTATATCCATCTCTTTCGTGAAATAAGCCAGAGCAGCCTGCAGATGTCCTACTTCCTGCCCCATATCCAGCAAAGCTTGCAGAAATTGGGGATTTTCCTTTTCCAAAGCCGGCAAATAGAGATTGCGGATACGATTTCTCAAATAATCATTTTGGAGATTGCTGCTGTCCTGAAAATGATGGACAGGGGGGAAATCCTTCTTGTGAACATGCAGCAGAGGCCGAATCAGCTGACCGCCTGCAAAATCCTGCACTTCCTGAATACCTGTCAGATGACGGAGACGGGAACCGCGCAGCAACCTCATAAAGATCGTCTCTGCCTGATCATCTGCATGGTGGGCTGTAACCAAAGCAGTACAGCCTTGAGCTTTCATGACCTCAGCAAAAAATTGATAGCGAAACTGCCGGCCTCTGGCTTCTGAAAACATACCTGAAAAACTTGATGTAAAAATCTTTACACCAAGCTTTTGGGCAATTTCTGACAGCTCTTTTTCTTCATCATCTGACTCCGGCCGCTGCCGGTGATTGACATGGGCAATGACCAGCTCAATATCCAGTTCCCGCTGATACTGATACAGGAGATGAAGCAGTGTCATAGAATCAAGACCGCCGGAAACTGCCAAAAGAACCTTTTGATGATTCTTGAAGTATTCTTTTTTCTGAAATTCTTTCAGAAATTCTTTTTGCATCATTTAAGAACTCCATAAACATCATCGGCAATGCGGGAGATTGTGTCATAGTCTGAATGATTCGTCAAAACAGCAATCACAAAAGGTGAATCTGTATAAACAACAGCCACATCATGCTTGAAATCGTAGGCATCACCGATTTTGTGGGCAACTTTGGCATCAATATTCTTAGAAATTCTCTGATTGTCATAATTGGTCTGTGACAGCGCTTCGATAATCATGCCATTCTGCTCATAAACAGCTTCCATGACGCGGCCGGCCATTCGTGCAGAAGCCTGCCTATTTTCCACATCCCACTTTTTGCCGGCGATACTCTCAACAGTCTGCTGAAATTCCTTATCAGACTGATTCGTTGCATAATAAGCTAAAATATTATGCGCTACGTTGTCCGATTCCCTAGCAACCCGGCTGATTAAGTCCTGAACAGAATACTCCTTGTCATCAGCCGACTTCGCAATGCTGCCGCTTCCTTCAGGCTCATAGGCACCGGCAAAATCATTCACAGCGGCAATATATTTCAGCTTTTGGTCCATAGAAAGTTTTTCGCTCTTCAGCTCTTCCTGAACATAATAAAGATAGGGAAGCTTCGTAACACTGGCCGAATACATCTGCAAGTCAGGATTTATCCCAGCTTCTTTGCCTGTTTCCAGCTGTTTAACATAAATAGAGTAATCTGCTTTGTTGTATTTACTGCTCAGGATTTCCTGAACCTTATCCATACGGTTATCCGTTTCTGATAGAAAATCCACAGAAACCCAGCTCTGGTCTTCTAACTGAGCAAATTCTCCTTTGGCTGTCTGCGCCCGCTGAAGAACTTTAACCTTGCTATAAGCTGGCAGTTTGCTGGCAATTTTTTTGGCACCGTTGACAGGAATTTTATCATAAACAGCGGCATTCGGTTCCAGCCACATTTCCTGACTGACTTCCTGCTGCGACTGAACAGTGTCTTCATAAATAGCATTCTTATCAGCAGGGACAAACTGGCCGTTTTTTAATTTAAAAACTGGAGTGCCTTCTTCATTGACATGAAATTCTGTCAGCTGAAAAGGTTGGTCGGGAAGCAATTTCCCGGCAGTCTTGCTTAAAGAAGCATCTGTAAAAGTCGGTGTTTCTTTATAAACATTAGGGTTGGCCGGGATACTGTCATAATACCGTCCGTAAGCAGTGCTGGTAAAATGGTATTTTTCTTCTTCATTTAAGATAAAATCATTCTCAGTACTGATAACTCTGATACTGCTAAATAAAGCTGGCAGTAAGAATATCAGCAAAAGCAACTTACGCATGACCGCCCCTTTCCTTTGGATTTTCTTCTAGTTTTAAAGCTTGATTCTTTTCAGACAGTTTTTCTAATTTTTCATCCGAAAAAGATAAAAACTGCTCAATTTTTTTGATTAAATCTTCCATAACGCTTCTTACTGCGGCAGCAAATCGGGAATCGTGTAAATATACTCACCATCTTTAGAAAAAGAGTATTTGGCACGGGCATATTTAGCTGCATAGCTGTCATCCTTGAGCTTGCTGGCAATGTCAGACTGATAGATTTTTTCCTCACTCAGCTCCTGGTACTTCTTTTGCAATTTTGTATACTGCACACGACGTTCCAGCAAGGTTTGATAACTTTGGTATAAATTATAGGTTGGCAAAATAAAGAGAAGAATGACCAAAATCAATACCCATCCCATAAAACGATTGCGTTTGCGGCGTTCTTCATCAATATATCTGCGGCGCTGATTCTCATCCTGAATAAAACGATTATTCAGCTGAACAATATTTTTAGGCATCTTCTTCTATCCTTGTTTCACTGATGATTTCATACATTTTAAGGGCATCTTCTTTTTTAGTGCTGTCCTTCATTTCCAGCACCTTGACTGTCAGAAGCTTCGTACCAAAACGAATTTCAACCAAATCATTGATTTTTAAATCAGTCGAGCTTTTAGCCAAGACTCCATTGACTTTAATCCGTCCCTTGTCAGCCACTTCTTTGGCTACCGGCCGCCGTTTGATAAGGCGCGACACTTTCAAATATTTATCTAATCTCATCATCTACCTCAATTTCTCTTAATATTCTATCACGTTTTGAGAAAAATACAGCGCAAAAAGCCAAACTTTACCGAATTGTAACCTTTACTCTGCTTTTCGCTGCTTAATTTCCAGCAATTTTTCACCGAAACGAAGGAGCCCTTCCAGGATCTCATAGTCTTTTTTGCGGTTTACATCAAAAATCACTTCAATCAGGCCCTGCTGCTCGCCAATTCGTGCTTTGAGCTGAGTGGCTGATAAGGCTTCAAAATAATCCTGAGTCAGGTAAAGCTGCTGAGAAATTTTTTCAAAGCGGACAATCAAAGACTGCTGTCTGCGTTCAACCAGCTGAACAAAAGAACGGTCCAGATAGGACTTTGTCAGACCGATTTCCAGCAAATAAGCCACTACATCTGGGTATTCTCCAAAGCGGTCCATCAGTTCGTCCTGCAATGTTTCGTAGTTTACACGGCTGTCAATCTCACGGATCCGTTTGTAAATTTCAATTTTCTGACGTTCATCCGCAATATAATCACTAGGAAGATAGGCATCAATCTGCAGATTGATTTCAGCATTGCTCTTCTGACGCTTCTTTTCCTTTCCTTGTTTTTTGGCAATAGCTTCCTGCAAGAGCTGGGAGTACATTTCAAAACCAACGGAATCAATAAAGCCAGACTGCATACTTCCCAAGATGTTCCCAGCTCCGCGGATGGATAGATCCCGCATGGCAATTTTAAAACCAGACCCCAATTCTGTAAAACCTTTGATAGCTTCCAAACGCTTTTCAGAAACCTCTGTTAAAATCTTATCGGGCCGATACATGAGATAAGCGTAGGCAATGCGGTTGCTGCGGCCAACCCGTCCCCGAAGCTGATACAAGGTGGACAGCCCCATATGGTCGGCATTTTCAATAAAAAGGGTATTGGCATTGGGAATATCGACTCCCGTTTCAATAATAGTGGTCGTGACTAGTAGATCATACTGACCATTGACAAAGTCGAACAGGGTGTTTTCCAGACGAATCTCACTCATCTGACCATGAACATAGCCTATAGAAGCTTCCGGAATCAATTCCCTCAGTTCTGACACCTTCTGCTCAATCGTGTCAATCTTATTGTAAAGGTAGTAAACCTGTCCGCCCCGATCTATTTCCCGCAGCACAGCCTCTCGGATAACCGTTGGATTGGTTTCCAAAACATAGGTTTGAACAGGATAGCGATTGGTTGGCGGTGTCTCGATAACAGATAAGTCTCGAATCCCCAGCATAGACATGTGGAGGGTTCGCGGAATCGGTGTTGCTGTCAAGGTCAGAACATCAACTTTCTTTTTTAGCTCCTTCAGTTTTTCCTTGTGCTTAACCCCAAAACGCTGTTCCTCATCAATGACAATCAGGCCCAAATCAGCAAATTCAACATCTTTGGAGAGCAAACGATGGGTTCCAATGATAATATCTACCTGACCCTTTTGAAGCTTTTCCAACGTCTCTTTCTGTTCTGCCTTGCTCCTGAAACGGCTGAGAACATCTACATGGACGGCAAAATCATTGAAACGTTCTCTGAAGTTAGTGTAATGCTGCTGGGCCAAAACAGTAGTCGGAACCAGTATCGCTACCTGCTTGTGATCATTGACAGCCTTGAAAGCAGCCCGCATCGCCACCTCCGTCTTGCCAAATCCAACATCACCGACCAAAAGACGATCCATAGGCCGGCTGCTTTCCATATCTTTTTTGACTTCTTCAATACTCCTCAGCTGGTCTTCTGTCTCCACATAAGGAAAATCATTGTCGAACTCCTCTTGATGCTGGTCATCAGGAGAAAAGGAGAATCCCTGCAGCTGACTTCGCTCTGCATAGAGCTTGATTAAATCATCCGCAATATCTTCCACCTGATGCTGCACTTTTTGCTTGGTTTTCTGGAAATGCCCATCATTTAATTTATTGACTTTAGGAGTTTTGCCGTCGCTGGCCACATATTTGGACAGCAGATTGATTTGATCAACCGGAATGGACACTCTGTCAGCATTTTGATATTGAATCGTGACATAGTCGCGGTGGACACCAGAAACTTCGATGGTCTCAATTCCCAGATAGCGGCCAATTCCGTGGACATTGTGAACGACATAATCCCCTTTTTCCAGTTCATTATAATCTTTCAGCCGTTCTGCATTGGAAATATGCTGCCGCCGAATCTTTCGCTTCACTTTCTTATGGATAATCTCATGTTCAGTAATGAAGACAATTTTTTCATCAACAAAATTAAATCCCTGACTCAGGCTGCCTTCTATCAGCTGAACAGCTTGTCTATGTAGCTCATCTTCTTTCAGATAATCCAGCTGAATACCATATTCCTGTAAATTTTTTTGTAAATTCTGTAAACCCGCAGCAGAATTAGCCTGCAAAATAACAGTATAGTTTGATTTTTTATAACGATTGATTTCTTCCTTTAATAAAGGAAACTGACTGAAAAACTCCTGCATAGGATACTGATTGAACTGATACAGAGCATCAAATTTCAGATTTCCCAAACCTTTATGAAAATTGGAGAAGAAGGTCGCCGGTTTGTAGGTTCGATACTCCTGGTAGTTGCCTGCAAAATAAAGCTGATTGGACATTGCTTTACTGTTTTGTAAATCTTCTGTCAATATTTTTGCTGATTCTAATTCAAACTGAGCATGCTGGTCCATGATTTTTTGAAAATCATCAAAGAAAATGGGCGTGTTTACAGGCAGGTAGTCCAGAATGGTCCATTCTTTCTCATAAAAATAAGACAGAAATTTTCGGATATCAGCATGATGAACCTGCTCTTTGGCACTGACTAAGATTTCTTCAAAGTAGGATTTCAAAGCTGGATCAACAGCCTTTTCTAGTGTTTTCTCCAGATTTTGCTGTCCTCGGAGATAATCATCCTTGAAGAGAAGGATGTCACTGACCGGCTCAATCACAACACTTTGCATATTCTTCAAAGAAGTTTGATTTTCCGGATTGAAGACCCGAATACTATCAATTTCATCGCCGAAGAATTCCAAGCGGTAAGGAGCTTGACTGGAAGGTTCAAAAATATCTAAAATATCTCCCCTCAGACTGTACTCCCCCTGACTGAGAACCTGGGAAACTTTTTTATAACCTGAATTTGACAGTGACTTGACAAGCTTGTCAAGTTCGTATTCCTGCCCAAGACTTAGTTTTAAACTGGCTTCTTTGAAAACTTTTGGATTGGGTAAGAAAAGACGACTGGCTGAGACATTGCTGATAAGGATTCCCTTTTTTTCACTGTCCAGCAAAAAATGTAAAGCTTCCAAACGTGCAAAGGTCTTTTCTTGAGATGCAAAAACAAATTCCGCTATAGGGGTGTCGTCTGCCAAAAAGGTATAAACCAAGTCTTCTCCTAATAAGGAAATGAGGTCGCTTGCCAGACGCTCTCCCTCATTCTGATTGGAAGTCAGAACCAATAGTTTATCCTGCTCCTCTAAGCTAGAAGCTATCGTGACTGCCTTGGTAGTAGAGGACAAACCCAGTACCAGCTGCCTGCTGATTTTATGCAGATTTCTCTTCCAATCTGAAATTTGTTTGTTTTGACTAAAAAAATCAATCAAGTCCATTGTCTTACCCATTATACTGCTGCATTGTCTGTTCAAAATTACCAGTCTGTAAATAATGATTTACAGCGTTGTCAACCTTATCTATTGTGTTGAGAATCGTGATATAATCATCCTTTTCAAATTTCCCTAAAACATGATGGATGACTGTCATTCCTGCCTTGGGTCGGCCAATTCCGATTTTAATGCGTTTAAACTCTTGGCTCCCCAAATGCCTGATAATTGATTTTATCCCATTATGACCGCCAGCCGAACCTTTGGAGCGCAGACGGATTTTGCCGACTTCCATATCTAAATCATCGTAAATGACCACTAAATCACCTATTTCCAGACCATAATAAGCTAACAAGGCCTGAACCGCCTTGCCACTTTCATTCATAAAAGTGATGGGTTTGACAAAATAAATCTTTTCGCCCTTCAAGAATGCTGAGGCTATATCTGCTTGGAAAATGCTGTCCCTTGTAAATTTCAAGTCAAGTTCTTTACAAATCTTGTCAATCAGCATGAAACCAACATTATGTTTTGTTTCAGCATATTTCTCTCCCGGATTGCCTAGACCAACAATTAACTTCGTCATATTTCTCCTTTACAAAAGCCAAAAGGGCTGGAAAAAATTCCAACCTTGCTATTATTGAGTTTACACTGCTTTACACATTAAATCTAAATTCCATAATATCGCCGTCCTGTACGATATATTCTTTCCCTTCTTCACGCAATCGGCCAGCTTCTTTGACCGCTTTTTCACTGCCATAATGCACCAAATCGTCATAAGACATGGTAACAGCCCGAATAAAGCCTTTTTCAAAATCTGAATGGATAATGCCGGCTGCCTGCGGCGCTTTCATGCCGCGCTTAAAAGTCCAAGCTCGAACCTCTTTTTCACCAGCTGTAAAGTAGGTGCCAAGCCCCAAGAGATGATAAGCCGCTCGTGTCAGCTTGTCTACGCCTGATTCTGTCAAGCCGATTGCTTCAAGAAATTCCTGCTTATCTTCCTCATCAAGCTCAGAAATTTCCTCTTCTGCACGCGCTGAAATGACGACCACCTCAGCCTTTTCTGTAGCTGCAAAATCACGAATCTGCTGGACATATCCGATACTGTCAGGATCTGCTACTTCTTCTTCACTAACATTCGCTACATAAAGAACAGGCTTGGTTGTCAGTAAAAAGAGTCCTTTGACAACTTTTTCTTCTTCCTCTGTAAAGTCAACAGTCCGCGCTGACAGACCATCCTCTAAAACCGGCTTGATTTTCTGCAGTACATTAAATTCAGCGACTGAATCTTTATCTTTCTGGGTACGGGCCATTTTCTCTACCCGTGCATAGCGTTTATTGATACTTTCCAAATCAGCTAAGATGAGTTCCAGATTGATGGTTTCGATATCGGCCATGGGATCTACAAAGGCCGACTCACGGCCTTGCTCACGCATGACATTTTCATCATCAAAAGCCCGGACTACATGGACAATGGCGTCTACTTCACGAATATTTGCCAAAAATTTATTTCCCAATCCTTCGCCTTTGGAAGCCCCTTTGACAATCCCGGCAATATCCGTAAATTCAAAGGTAGTTGGGACTTTTTTCTGTGGTTTAATCAATTCTGTTAATGTATCCAGACGCGCATCCGGTACTTCTACCCGTCCGACATTGGGATCAATCGTCGCAAAGGGATAATTGGCAGCTTCTGCTCCTGCTTTCGTAATTGCATTAAATAAGGTTGATTTCCCGACATTGGGTAAACCGACAATTCCTGCTGTTAAAGCCATGTAGCTCTTCCTTTCATCTTTTCAATCCAAACCATTATACCATAAAAGCCTTTAGGAAACAGCGGATTTTCTCTAAAAATTCCTCCTTTCTTTACAGAAATGTAAAATAACTTCAATAGTCAATATGGTATAATAAAATTAAGATTTTATTAAAGGAGCACATCATGAAAAAGAATGCTATAAAAACACTTTTTCTTTCTTTTGTTGCAGTTTTTTCCCTCTTCCTCTTGGCAGCCTGCGGCAGCAGCACTAAAAAAGGCTATTTCCAATACATTGACAAGACAAGCATGCGTGACAGCAGAATTACCGTCACCTATCAGGGAGACAAGGTAACAACCAACGAAACCACTAATATTGTTTACTATGAGTCTTCCGGCATGACCAAAGAAGATGTCAAAGAGCAAACAGACTCTTATGCAAACTTGTTAAAAGGCATTAAGGGAGTTTCTTACAAAGTTGAATATAAAAATGATTATGCTCAGGAAAAATTGTCTATTGATTTCAGCAAGGCTAATATCAAAGAACTGCAAAGCAAAAATTTGATTGAGACTTCCGGTAATCAAGAGGCTGACTATATCAGCTACAAAGAAACCCAAAAATTGTTAAAAAATACAGGTTACAGCGAAGTTAAAGACGGCAAATTTGAAAATTTGGAATAACCTAAAAAAGATTTGGATTTTTTTCCAAATCTTTTTTTGCTGCTCTCTATCGGAAGAAGTCCGAAAAAGTCCCTCAAGATTTCTCGTGTCCTGAGGAGCAGGTTCCTATCTGCTATTATCGTCGCAGCAAGTCTGCCTTCATTTTCTCCAATCGACGAAGTTTGGTTTCGTCTTTTTTGGCCTCATTGATATAACGAAGCCATTCTTTTTTGTGGCTGGGCGGCAGGGAAGAAAAATGAGTCCTTGCTTCTCCATCCAGCTTATTTTCAAGCTCCAACAAAGCCTGATTAATATTTTCTGCTGAAAAATCTGTCATCGCTGTCTGCTCCTTTCTGTCAGTCCATCTTTCCAAGGAATAGTATAACATATTTGGCAGAGATTCTAAACTGAAAGCGGAAGCTTCTGTAAAGAAAGAACAGCATGACCGGAATTACGGATCAGGCAGGACTTGGCCATTTCATCTATTTGCTCCAAGCAGCACCTTAGTCAATAACCCTTTTCATTTTTCTTTCAAAATCATAGCGGCTCATCATAACAACATGCTGGCAATTGCTGCAGCGAATCTTAATATCAGCACCCAGACGGGTAATTTCCCATCGGTTGGCCTTTTTGCCAGTTGACTTAATCGTACAGGCATGGGGCTTTTTCATTTCAACAAAAGTTCCAATTTGATACATTTTTTCCTCCTTATGCTCAAACTATGAGAATGCAAACCAGACAGGGACGTGTCAGCAATACTGGAGATTACGGCTGATAAGTCTGTCCTGCCGCCTGAATCTTTCTTCGCTTTCGAGTCTATCGTCTCAGACTGTTGAAGTTAGGCGAGTTACTAACGATAGTTTATAAAAAAGAAAGAACCTTAAGCATAGATTTTGCGTACTTGACAGATAAAAGTCTCCTCTTGCAGCAGCACACTTTCTCCATCTATCTGAGCCAAGGTGGGCTCAGAACATTTCAGCTTTACAGCAGTGTAAACCTTATGCTGCAGTTTTTTACTGGAATCATGCTGTCGAAACAGCAAGGCCAGCAGGCCGCTGATGTGATAATAGAGATTTCTTTTCTGCAGATACACCAAGTCCAAATGCTCTGTCTCCACTGAAGCCTGCGGCCAGATCATCACTCCGCCGCCAAAATAGGCTGTATTGGCTAATACAAAAAGAAAGGGATTTTTGAACTTCACCTGCCGTCCCTCTGCATCCGTCAAGCTAATTGAGGCGCTTTTTTTGCTGAAAACTGAGCGGATTCCAAAAACTAAATAGATGAATTTCCCGAGATGAAGACGGTTGAAGAACGATTTCAAGGCAGAATGCTCAGAGTAGTTGATAACGCGTGCGTCAAATCCGATTCCCAGACTGTTTAAAATCAAATAATTCTTAGATTTAAAGACATGGATTGTTCTGGTTCTGTTGGTATTCATAGCCTCTAAAACCTTCTCTGCTGGCAAGCTGCCAAATCCTTTGATGAAATCATTTGCTGACCCGGCCGGCAGATAGGCTAAAGGCTCCTCTTTCGGCCAGTAACTGAGAACCTTTGACAGAGTTCCATCTCCCCCAATGACCAGCAGCCGATCCTTAGAAGCTTGATAGTTTTGTAAAATTCTTTCCAACTGCTTCCATTCATCGTCCTTTTGCTGAGTTACATAAATGTTTATCTCCAAGTCTGCATAAGTCTCCTGCAGACGCCTGGCTTTTGTCAGCCCGCTTTTATCTCCCGAATGAGGATTGACAAGTAAGTAGATCATGCCTGTATTATATCATATTTTCAAAAGTATAGTCTTCTAAAACCCAAGCAATACCTTCTTAGACTTTTTGCAAAAGATCCATCACTCCATGGATGACAGCACAGCAATCTGGGATTCCGTCTCACTTTCGAACCTGCCTGTTCCGGCTATTCTTATTCAGAGAGTAGAAAAAGACTGAAAAACAGCCTTTTCTTCTATTTTTTAATTGGTTCTGACTGGAGTAATCAGCTGAATAAAACTGTCTGCTTCATCATCCGGCACCAGAGTGAAAGGTCGGACAGAAGAAATAAAGCTAATGGTCACTTTCTCACTGTCAATAGCTTTTAAAGCCTCTATCAGATAAGTTGGGTTAAAGCTGATAGTTAAATCTGTTCCGGAGACGCTCTCTGTATCAATTTCTTCATTGACCCGGCCGACTTCTGGTGAATTGACATGGGCTCTGACCACTCCCTCCATGATTTCCAGCTTCACTGTTCCATTCTGAGTAGCATTGGATAAAAGACGAGCCCGCTCCATAGCATAGCGGAGGATGTCTGTATCAAAGGTCACCACGCTTGAAAAGTCAGTCGGTATCAAGCGGTCGGTATCCGGATAGTTCCCTTCCAAAAGACGGGTATAAAAGCTGATATGATCGCTTCTGAAAAGAATTTGATGATTGGCAAAGAAAACCTCTACTGTTTCAATATCATCGGTAAAAACAGCTGCAAATTCGCGCAGAGAGCGGCTGGGAATGACCACGTCGAAGTTATCCCCAGTTTTTTCCAGAACAATCTTCTTCTGGCTCATTCGATGAGAATCTGTCGCCACTGTTTTCAGAGACTGATGATCCGTCAAAACAAAATGTACACCTGTCAAAATGGGACGGCTCTCCTGTGTGCTGGCTGCAAATGCTGTTTCATTAATCAACTGCTTGAGAACCTTTGTTTCCAGCACCAAGGGATTATTGGCTGCAATTTCCTGAATGCGCGGATACTGATCTGCATCTTTCCCCTTGAGGGTAATTTCTGATTTGCCGCTGGTCAAAACAATTTGTTTCTGCTCAATCTCTTTCACATCAAGAACAACATCCGGCAGACTGGAAACAACATTGATAAAGAAAGCAGCTTCCAAAAGAATAGAGCCTGAGGAATTGATTAAGAGACCGGCATCTTCGTTTTGAGTAGAAATAAAATTTTCAATGGAAATCTGCCCATTTGAACCAATAAGGGTAATGCCTTCTTTGGTAACATCAATTTTGACTGTTGACAGAATAGGGATTGCATTTTTGTGACTGATAGCTCGCTTGGTTGTATTCAAAGCTTGTAAGAATAAATTTGTATTAATAGAAAAATGAATCATCAGGACTCCTTTATTTATTTAAGATTATAAGATTAATAGTAATAGTAGGTTGTGTGGATTCTGTGGAAAAAGCTTCTGCTCTTATCATGGACAGGTCATTGGACTTGTTCACAAAGTGTGGATAAGTCATAAAACTTTTCTCTTTTTTTCCACAAGCTTATTTTATCTTGTTTTTGATGCTCTCGATTTCCAGACGCAGATTATCGTCAGTTTCCAGCATAGTTTTGATTTTTCCGTGTGCATGGATGACTGTGGTATGGTCTTTTCCGCCAAATTCACGGCCGATTTTAGGCAGGCTGTTGTCTGTCAGCTCGCGGGTCAGGTACATAGCGACCTGTCTGGCCAAAACAATATTCTGCACTCGGCGGCTGCCCTTCATTTCTTTGACACTGACACCGTAGAAATTGCCAACTTCAGTCTGAATCTTATCGATAGGAATGACTGTCACCTGACTGGAATCCTGTTTGCGGGCCCGGATGGCTTCGGCTGCGATATCAATCGTGATTTCTTTCAGGCTGCGGACTCTGGCAATAAGACTGATATCATTGAGGGCGCCTTCCAAATCGCGGACATTGGAGTCAAACTGGCCTGCCAGATATTCCAGTGTATCATTAGGGAAGATATACTCTAAATCCTCTACCTTATTGCGCAAAATGGCAATCCGAGTTTCAAAATCCGGCGGTGTGATGTTTTGAGTCAGGCCCCATTTGAAGCGCGTGACCAATCTTTCTTCAAGATTGTCTAAGTAATCAGGGCTTCGGTCGCTTGTTAAGACAATTTGCTTGTTTTCTCCATGTAAAGCATTAAAAGTATGGAAAAATTCTTCTTGAGTTGATACTTTTTTTCCGCCCAAAGACTGAATATCATCAATCAAGAGCAAATCCAGACTGCGGTAAAGCTTTTTGAAGTTATCCATATCGCCCAGACGGAGGTGTTCCAGAAAATCATTGATAAAGGTCTCAGCCGGGATATACTTGACACGCGCATCAGGAATATTTTCCAGAATCTGATTGCCGATGGCATTGAGCAGGTGCGTCTTGCCGAGACCAGGCCCTCCGTAGATGAAAAGAGGATTGTAGGTCGTGGCCAAATTTTCAGAAACTGCCAAGGCTGCAGCTTTGGCCCAGATATTGCCGTCTCCCTGGACAAAATTATCAAAGGTATATTTGGATTTTAAGCCCGTTTCAATAGCCGGCAGACTGGGCTTAACAGTGCTGTTTTCGGAAGCTGCAGCAGCTTTGGCAGGCAGTTCTTCTTGTCTTTCGTCTTCAAAAATGTACTTACAGGCAATTTGATCATTGAAAATTTCAAAACCGGCTGTGAGGATTACGCCGACCAAATTCTGTTCCCAAAAGAGCTGTTTAACAGGACTGTCAAGAAAGATAACAGCTTGCTTGTTTTCCACTTTAATCAGCTGAGCTTCGGCTACAAAAAAATCATAAGTTGTCTGTTTCAGCTGCGCTGCCGCCAATTCCAAAATACGATTCCAGAAATCTTGCTCTTTGGTCATAATTTTCCCCCTTTGCTTTTAATTGTCTGATTCATATAAGATTTATTTTAACATAATTGACTCCAGTTTTCCACAAGTTGTGGAAAATAATTAACACTGTTGACTTTCGTTTTCCACAAACTGTGAATTAAGCGGAGCTTCCTTATTTTAAAAGGATTCTCTCCCTGTTTGTCGGTGGAAAAATTTGTTATTCCCAAAAAAGAAAATAACAGCTCTATTTAAAGCTGTTCATAATTCTTTGGTATTCTTCTTCGTTTTCAAAAGGGATAATGATCTTTCCTTGGCTGGCGTTTTTTAGCTGAATGCGGATGTCCAGTCCGAAGATTTTTTTCAGCTTCTCTTCTTCAGCTTCCGTAAAAATTTCCTTAGTTTTTTTTTGCTTGGCTTTCTTTTTCTTTTGCAGCAGCAGCTCAACTGCTCGAACAGATAACTCCTCCTGACAGATACGTTTCAGCCAGAGCAGCTGTTCTTCTTCTTTCAAGGGAATGAGCAGGCGGGCATGTCCTTGAGAGATTCTTTCTTCCTTGACAGCTTCAAGAACAGGTTTTGATACATGCAGCAAGCGCACAATATTGCTGATATAGGGACGGGATTTTCCCATAATCTTAGCAATTTCATCATGGGTCATGCCTCTGTCCACTAAGCTTTGATAAGATTCTGCTTCTTCCACTGGATTCAAATCTTCCCGCTGCAGATTTTCAATGATAGCCTGCCGCAGCATCTCATCGTCTGATAATTCCTTGATAATAGCTGGTATAGTGGGCCAATCCAGCAGTTTGGCCGCCCGAAAACGCCGTTCACCGGCCAGAATTTCATAACCAAATAAGGAAGATTTACGCAAAATAATAGGCTGGATGATGCCGTTTTCTTTGATTGAATCCGCCAGTTCCTTGATTTTTTCCTGTGAGAATTCTTTTCGCGGCTGATAGGGATTCGTCCGGATGTCTGTTAGTGGGATATATTGAAAATTTTCCATTTGTATATAGAATAACACACCTTTACGATCGTGTAAAGATGTGTTGACAATTCTGTAAAAGATAAGTGCACAAAGCCGGCTTTGCCAGATCCTGCTCCCTGTTGCCGTCAATCTCAGCGAAGCTGCCTATGAAGCCAGACTCTTAGTTAGAACTCAGTTCCTGAGTTGATTTTGTCAGCTTAATGGTTGTAGTTTCTTCTTTGCCGTTTCGGTAGTAGCTGACTTTGATTTCATCTCCGATAGTATGTTTGTATAAAGCAGACTGTAAATCACTGGTGGATTCTACATCGGTATCATCCACTTTGGTAATGACATCATTCTTTTGCAGCTTGCCATCAGCCGGCATCCCTTGCTGAACAGAGCGTACCAGAATACCAGCCTTTACTTTATCAGGCAGGTTAAGTTTGGATAAGTCTGCTGTAGTCAGATTGGCCAGATCCATCATTTGAATCCCCAGAGCAGGACGGGTAACTCGGCCGTCTTTTTCCAGTTGATTGATGATATTGACCACATCGTTGGAAGGAATTGCAAAGCCCATTCCTTCGACAGAAGTCTGACCATTTGTGGAAATCTTGCTTGAAGTAATACCGATTACCTGTCCCTGGATATTAATCAGCGGTCCGCCGGAATTCCCTGGATTGATAGCGGCATCAGTCTGCAGAGCAGTTGTTGAAATATTTTCGCCGTTTTCAGACTGAAGTGTCACATTTCTTCCCAAGCTGGAAATAATGCCCTGAGTAACAGAGTTGGCATACTCTGTTCCCAGTGGGCTTCCGATTGCAATAGCTGCTTCACCGACAGTCAGCGAGCTAGAATCGCCAAATTCAGCAACATCCGTAACTTTGTCAGAGCTGATTTTTACAACGGAAATATCAGAATAAACATCTGAACCCACTACTTCTCCGGGAACCTTGCTGCCATCAGCCAACAGAATATCCACATTGGTGGAGCCGCTGAGTACGTGGGTATTGGTTACCAGATAAGCATTTTTGCCTTCTTTTTTATAAATGACACCAGATCCCTCACTGGCAATCTGAGACTCATTTGAATCATCCTCACTGTTAAGGATACCGCTGGATGAATCTGCATAGGTAATCACAGAGACAACTGCATTTTGAATTTTCTTGACAGCTTCGGAAGTGTCTGTCGAATTTTTATAAGAAGTTTTTACTGTCGTACTGGAATGAGAACCGCCAGCAGCAGAAGACAGCTGAGTATTGATGAGCGAAGTGACATAATTTCCTAAACTTCCTCCGATAAAACCAACAATAAGCACTGCCAAAAATAAGAGAACTTTTTTGGAGATATTTGAAGAGTCTTTCATATTTTCCTCCTTTGATTACATTGGATTACAATTGATGAAATTATAGATAGCTAAACTTAATTATAACTTAAATTTCACAAGTTTTCCACATCTTGTGGAAAACTTAGAAAAAATGTTGATATTGATTAGAAAATAGGCAGATTGGCAGAAGGATTTATAAAATTTTACTTGTTAATAAGATGTGAAGTCTGTGTGAATATGATAGAATAGAAGAATGAAAATAAAACTGGTAACTGTTGGAAAGCTGAAAGAAAAATACTTAAAAGACGGAATGTCTGAATATCTGAAACGGCTGAGCCGTTTCTGTAAGACGGAAGTGCTGGAGCTGCCTGATGAGAAAACCCCTGACAGAGCCAGCGAGTCGGAAAAACAGCAGGTGATGAACAGAGAAGGCAGCAGGATTCTGTCCAAGATTGCCGAGCGTGATTTTGTTATTGTTTTGGCGATTGAAGGTCGGCAGTTTTCCTCAGAAGAATTCAGCAGCATCATGAAGGATATTACTGTTCGTGGTTTTTCTGACATTTCCTTTATTATTGGCGGAAGTCTGGGGCTGGCGCCTGCAGTCAAACAGCGAGCCAATCTGTTGATGAGTTTTGGGAAACTGACCCTTCCGCATCAGTTGATGCGGCTAGTTTTGATTGAGCAAATCTACCGTTCATTTATGATTCAGCAGGGCAGCCCCTATCACAAGTGAATCTTGACGGTCGGTCTTTTTTCTGTTAGAATGAGATATACCGGTCCCATAGCTCAGCTGGATAGAGCATTCGCCTTCTAAGCGAACGGCCGCAGGTTCGAATCCTGCTGGGATCATGCCATAAAAGCACGAAGTATTTTTAAGTAGTTCGTGTTTTTTTCTGTTTATTTTTTTGATATAATGTCATTTCAGGGGTAAAAACAGACATTTCAGAGAAAAAACTACGGCTTTTGCTAGAAAATTCTATAATAAGATATTGTAAGGCAGCTTACAGAAAAAATATTAAGGAGTTTGTAATGACCATGCAAATAAGCCTATTTTCAGCTGAAACTGAAATCCGCAAGAATATTTTCCTGTATTCTTTAAGGTTCCCTTCAAATCCTTGGGAGTGGTTTTTTGGAAGAAATTAGGAAATAAAAGGCAGAGGAGGTTTTATGTCACTCAGTATTTTTTGGATGATTGTCTATCCTTTCATTAATGTAGCAGCTTTTTTGTTCACTGCAAAAGAGATTTGCAAAGTGAAGTATCCTTTCATCTTGGCTGCGGTATGCTTAGGATTTGAAATTGTTATCCCCTTCATTATTGCTTTTGCAGGTTCGGTATTTTCTTTTTCCAGCCAAATCCCCACTTATATTGTAGTGCTGTTCCATCCTCTCTTCCTTTACTGGTATTTCTCTAAGGTAGAGAATGTCAAAAAATACTTATCCATTTTTTTGGCTTTCTTTTTATATTTGGCTGTCAATGCTTCCAATACATTTTTTGCAGTTATTGTGTCCTCCGTTTTGCAGGATGATTTTGTTGCCCATCATTTTGGTTTATTCCTAACGATTGTTCATGTGACAGCCCTGATCTTTATGGTCAAGCTGATAAGCCTGTTTGATTTTCGAATAATCTATTTAAAAGACAGTAATTTTAAATCTCAGGTTCTTCTTACCAGCAGTGTTTATGCAGGCAACTATCTGGTGCTCAATATTTCCCATTGGCTGAGCCATATAAAATACTTCAACAGTTTCAGCGGTATGGTAGCTACAATCTGTTTCTTAACTTTTTTATCCACTATGCTTATTTTTAAGGAGAGCCGTGAAAAATATGAAAAAGAAGAACAGATCAGACAGAGAGAGCTAGAACAGCTGCAGCTGCAAAAGTACACAGATGAAATTGTCGCTCTTTATAATGAAATCAAAGGATTTCGTCATGATTACGCCGGTATGCTGACCAGTATGCGGATGGCTATTCAAACCGGTGATATAGAGGAAATTGACCGTATCTATCAGGAAGTGCTGCTTGATGCTAATTTGAATTTGCGTTCGGATAAATATACTATTTTTGATTTGAATAATGTCGGAGATTCTGCACTGAAGAGTGTGATGGCTGAGACCTTCTTTAAAGCACGTGAGCACAGCATTGATTTGACTTTTGAAGTGAAAGATGCTGTTGACCGGCTGCCTATCAGACTGCTGGATATTGTCAGAATTGCCAGTATTCTCTTAAATAATGCTATCGAAAGTGCTATTGAAAGTTATGATAAATTTGTTCATGTTTCCCTCGTTCAACTGGACAGCAAGATTATTTTTGTTGTCAAAAATTCCCGTAAGACAGGAGAATTGGATTTGGAGGAAATCTATCAGCCAGGTTTTTCAACCAAAGGTGAAAAGAGAGGACTGGGCTTGAGCAATATGAAAAATATTCTTGATAGCTATGAATTTATCACACTGGATACTGAGATTGATACTCATGATTTTACGCAGATTTTAACAATCAGGAGAAAGGAGCAGCTATGAGAATATTGGTTTTAGAGGATACTATAGCCCATCAGGTGCGAATTGAAACGACTTTGGCAGAAATTTCCCAGGAGCTGGGAATCGATATTCAGGCCAAGATAACCGGCAAAATTAAAGAATTTAAAGAATATATTGAGCAGGATGACATCAATCAGCTTTATTTTCTGGATATTGATATCAAAGGCGAGGAAACCAAAGGTCTCGAAGTAGCTCAGTTTATCCGCCATCATAATCCCTATGCTATCATTGTTTTTGTCACATCAAAGTCTGAGTTTGCTACCATGACTTTTAAATACAAGGTTTCGGCATTGGATTTTATTGATAAGGATATTAATGACGAAGCTTTTAAAACCAGAATTAAAGAAACGATTCTGTATACAAAGAGCACCTTGATTGAAAATACCAATATGGTAGATTATTTTGATTACAGCTATCGCGGTAATGATGTACGTATGCCCTACAATGATATTTTTTATATTGAGACTTCTGGAAGTTCTCACAAGCTAAGAATCGTTGGAAAGAATTTCATTAAGGAATTTTATGGAACGATTACAGATATTCAGGAGAAAGACCGGGAGTCGCAGCGATTCTTTTCACCTCATAAGTCCTACTTAGTAAATATTGGAAATATTGTTGATTATGACAAGAAAAACAGAGAAATCATCTTTTATGAAAATCATCGCTGCCCGATTACGCGGATGAAAGTGAAATACTTGAAGGAGATTTTAAAAAAGAAGGATAAAAAGAG
>NZ_KQ969392.1:667682-675950 GCF_001578865.1 Streptococcus sp. DD11 | reverse complement strand
CTTTCTCTTCAGTCTTTTTTCAGTTAACAAAAACACCTAGAAAGGCTATGATAGCAGCGCTTCTGGGTGTTTTTTTATTTTTATTTATTCTTGAAAAATCAAAATCAACCGTTGATGTATTTCCCAAAGAAGACCGAAGATGACGAGATGGGGACAACAGTATCCAGCTTTGTCTATTTTATGTTTGATGTACAAGATGCAGTGGTTGGGAGAGATTCTGTTGAGTTGACTTTGGTCAGCCAGAATTTCCCCTTGCACAGTTCATTAGGCGCTTTAGTGCCAATAAAGCACTGCTGAGCCGTTTCTCATTCGTTGAACCGTCAGCTCTTACAAGCCGCTGTTTTGACATCAAGCGTTGCTGTTGCTTGATCTTATTCACAAACTCAGACGGGGCGACAAAATTGAAGACGTCGTCATAGCAATTTTATACGGTATAGTTTTTTAGCTTGCTTGTAGTAGTGAAACTGTTCGGGGGACAGTTTCAGCCTATCGCTTAAAATAGAGGATGATAGGGCAGCGAGCTGCTCAAAACCTCCAGTGGAGGTTTTGAGGCGGCAGATAAAGCTTCCGTTAGGAAGTGTCAAAAACCTCCAGTGGAGGTTTTGAGGTAGCGGATAAAGCTTCCGCTAGGAAGTGTCAGCTGCTCAAAGCAGTGCTTTGAGCAATCAGCTACCGCGTCAAGAGTTTTTTTACCAAAACAAAGCGAGGCTGAAGGACTTTTAAGGCGAGTTAACGACGGAATAAAAGAAAAACTAAATGACGATATTTTCCAAAAGAGTGGGTGAGGACACAGTCATCATGGGAGACTGTCCCACTCCTAGTTTGATTTTGATTTTCTTTAAGCATCAAATTAAAAAGTGTTGCCTAAAAATTTTAGGGTGAACTTTTGTTTTTCTGAAATTGTTTATTTCTGATCCAGTTATACGCAAAGAACAGCAAAATGCCTGCTATGCTGGCCGCTGCTCCCTCTTTCAGTCCGTTTGGAATGAAAGTCAGTTTTATTTTGCCTTTTCCTGCCTTTACATCGATTTTCATAAAGCCGTTTTGAGCCCGTTTGAGGGCAACTGCTTTGCCGTTCAAGCTGGCAGACCAGCCCTTATCGTAAGGAATGGTGAAGAAAAGCGAACTGTCCCTGTCGGCATCATAGTCAGCTGTAACAGTATTGGCCTGCGTTTGAACGGCAACGGGCTGCTCCTTCAGTTTGCTAATGACATCCAAATACTGTTTTGTATCTACTGCAAAAAATTCAGGTTCATCAAAAGATACAGTAGCATTATCTGGGAAGGTCAGACGGACAGCAATAGTTTGTTCCTGACTGAAATAACCAACATTGAAAAAAGGAAAAACATTATTGGTTGGATAGCGGCTTGTCAGATCATTGACAGTAATGTCAATGTCTGTCTGGTTGTCATTTGAAAAGTCAATCCCAGGTACATTGACATAAACTTGACTGTCTGCCGGAACAGTCAGCAGATAAGTCATGCTTGCAAAGCTGCTGTTATTTTTTGTGTCGACTTCGGCTGTTATTCTTTTTCCGATTGTTCTGCTGCCGCCATTTTCTGCAACAGCAGTAAGCCGTTTATAATAGTTATAATGAAAGCCTGTTAGCTGATTAAGAAATTCAGTTTGGTTGTCAAGTGTCAGGTTTGTAAACTTGACATCTCTGTAAATATCATTTGTCAGGAAAGCCAATCCCAATGCAGCATCATTTTTATAGAGAGTCATCTCTTTTTCTGTTTTGACAGGAGTAAAGCCAAATTTATCAGGATCTGTCTGGGAGATATTGTACTTTATACCAAAAATACTGTCCATCAAGATGCTGTTGTTTTCATATCGCAGATTAAGATTGGTGCCTGCCGATTTAAAGCCTAATTTGTCCAGTGCAGAACTGGCCTGGGTATTTCTGACAGATGAGAATTGCGAGATTCCATTGTAATTATATTTCATACTGTCATTTCCAGTCTGGGGTTCCAGCTTTTCAGAACGGAAAAAATGATTGTTTTCTGTTTTTGTATATGTTACAAGCTTGTCAATTTCTTCAAGATTTTGTGCATAGGAAGAACGAGCAGCAAAGGCCCATTCCTTAGCGATACCGCCGACTTGATAGTAAGAATTGAGGGCTAGTTCAAAAGCAGCAAAGAACAGCAGGGACAGCATGAAAATTTTTTTGCTGATATAGGATTTGACAAAAGGAAATACAATTAGCATATAGGCCAAAAGAAATTCGATTGTCAAAATATAGTTTTCGGCTTTTAAAAACTCGTAGTGGCTGCGGGTGAAAAAAACAGCAGCAAAACCAGTTATTAAGAGTGCAAAGCTAAGGAGCAGGTGCTTCCAATTCAGCTCTTTCAGCCGGTTTAAGCTCTCTGCAGCCATGAAAATAAGGACTAAAGAAAAGAGCCAGGAATAGCGGTGAAGAAACATATTCGGCGCGTGCATGCCCTGCCAGAGCAAATCCAGATACTGAAGACGGAAACTGGCTACTAGAAGAGCCAGCAAAATGAAATAAGAAAGTTTCACGTGAAACTGAATGGATCTGAGAGTGAAAAACAGGATGGCAAAGAGCAGCGGCAATAGCCCTGTATAAATCATAGGGATGGAACCATACTTGGTTGTATCAAAGGAGCCAATAAGATTTTTTGCAAAAACATCCAGATACCAGCTGTCTTCTGTAAATATGGAATTGATAGCCGTTAAGGTTTCTCCATGAGTGCTCAGGTCTAAGTAAGTTGGCAGAATCATAATCAAACTGGTCAGACCCGCTAGGAGAGAAACGACAGCAAAGTCAGGCAGAGTCCGAATTCTCATTTTAAAGTCCCAAGTGATTTGAACCAGATACCAAAAAATCAAAAACAGAGCCATCATATATCCAAAATAATAATTCTGAATAAAGAGAATTGACAATGTTGTAAAGTATAATATGCGTCCTTTTTTCTTTATCAAACGGTCTAAACCAAGCAGAATCAGCGGTGCCAAAATAAAGACATCCAGCCAGGTTTTTATCTCAAGCTGACTGATTGAGAAACTCATCAAAGCAAAGGATGTTGACAGGATAAGAATGAGACAATCAGGAATTTTTTTGAACATTCCCTTAATGCTGATAAAAGTCGACAATCCGATTAAACCGAATTTTACCAATGTAAATAAATAGACAGCATCCGGCATTGATTTTAAATCGAAAAAATAAGTCAGCGGTGACAGAAAACTGCCTAAATAATAACTGGATAAGGCATAAAAATTTTGACCTAAGCCGCTGTTAAAGGTATAAAAAAGGCTGTCCGTTCCATGAAGAATATTTCTCAGTGCTGTGTCAAAAATGACATACTGATGAAATCCATCTCCGAGCAAGGGCGAGGTATCACTGTTCCAATAGATTCCGTAAAACAGATAAATTAAAAACATCAGCAGAAACGGAAGGATAAAGGAAGAAAGATAGGCCCAGTTTTTCTTCAAATAGTGTTCGATTTTATTCATATTTCCTATGCACAAAGAGGCAGAAACTTTGTTTCATGCCTCTGTAAAGATTTGTAAACTTCATTGACAAGGTAGTCAATCTTTCCAAAGTTCTTTAACTTTTTCCTGAACCTCTTGATTTTCCAAGAATTCATCATATGTTTCATCAATCCGGTCAATAACCCCATTTTT
Organism: Streptococcus sp. DD11; assembly: GCF_001578865.1. Classification (NCBI taxonomy): domain Bacteria; kingdom Bacillati; phylum Bacillota; class Bacilli; order Lactobacillales; family Streptococcaceae; genus Streptococcus; species Streptococcus sp. DD11. Next base: position 672,305 of record NZ_KQ969392.1, on the reverse strand, counting down.
GGAAAGGACAATAATATGATTGGCCAGAGTTTGGATAAACTCATGGTCATGGCTGGCAAAAATAATCGATTCTTTAAAATTTTTCAGACCGTCATTTAAGCTGGAGATTGATTCCAAATCCAAGTGATTGGTTGGATCATCCAATACTAAAACATTGGATTTCAGCAGCATCAGCTTGGACAGCATAACCCGAACTTTTTCTCCTCCTGACAAAACATTGACAGACTTGTTAACCTCATCACCAGAAAACAGCATCCGTCCCAAAAAGCCGCGAAGGAAGGTATTGTCATCTTCTTCCTTGCTGGCAAATTGACGGAGCCAGTCAAGGATGGATTCCCCGCTGGCAAAATCACGCGAGTTGTCTTTAGGCAGATAAGATTGACTGGTCGTTACACCCCACTTGACAGTACCTTGATAGTCAATTTCTCCCATCAAAGCTCGAATGAGGGCTGTTGTCTGAATGTCATTTTGCCCAATCAAGGCTGTCTTGTCACCAGGACGCAAAATGAAATTGATATTGTCAAGAATGGTTTCGCCATCAATCTTGACAGAGAGATTTTCAACTGTCAAGAGATCATTTCCCATTTCCCGCTCAGCTTTAAAGCTGATGAAAGGATATTTCCGGCTGGAGGGAACAATTTCTTCCAGTTCAATCTTGTCAAGCATCTTTTTACGCGATGTTGCCTGCTTGGACTTGGAAGCATTGGCAGAGAAGCGGGCGACAAATTCTTGCAGCTGTTTGATTTTTTCTTCAGCTTTGGCATTGCGGTCGGTCAAAAGCTTGGCAGCTAATTCACTGGATTCTTTCCAAAAATCATAATTACCGACATAGAGCTTAATTTTTCCGAAGTCTAGGTCTGCCATATGGGTGCAGACCTTATTCAAAAAGTGGCGGTCATGGGATACGACGATGACCGTATTGTCAAAGTCAATAAGAAAATCTTCCAGCCAAGTGATAGACTGGATATCCAGTCCATTGGTCGGCTCGTCCAGCAGCAAGACATCGGGCTTGCCAAAGAGAGCTTTGGCAAGCAGCACTTTCACCTTGTCCCCATTGGACAGCTCGCTCATATTTTGATAGTGGAGGTCTTCTGGAATATTAAGGTTTTGCAGCAGCTGAGAAGCTTCGCTTTCTGCTTCCCATCCGCCCAGCTCAGCAAATTCTCCCTCAAGTTCTGCAGCACGGACTCCATCAGCGTCAGAGAAATCAGGTTTCATATAGATTGCATCTTTTTCTTTCATAATATTGTAAAGATGCTCATTTCCCATAATGACTACATCGATGGCCCGTTCTTCCTCGTAGTCAAAATGATTTTGGCGAAGAACAGACAGGCGCTCATCAGGTCCTAGTGCAATATGACCGGTTGTCGGCTCAATATCACCAGCCAGGATTTTTAAAAAGGTGGATTTCCCAGCACCATTGGCACCAATTAATCCGTAGGTATTCCCTTCTGTAAACTTGATGTTAACATCATCAAATAATTTTCGATCACTGAATCGCAGTGACACATCTGATACTGTAAGCAATGTTTTTCTCCTATATATGTAATCTTCTACATTTTACTAGAAATTACAACTTTTTTCAAATAATTCTGAGATAATAGCCTATATTTTTTGCAATCAAGATTTTAGAAAAATACTGTGTAAATTATAATTTTACAAGAAATTTACAGATATTTACTGTAAATATTCTTTACAATTTATCGTCAAACTGTAAAGAATAAAGCAAGCAAGTTTACTTTTCTGGTTCCTGATGGCTTTTTCTTATTCTCTTCTTTCTCATTTTCGCCGAAAATGATATAATGAGTTCAGTACGAATTGAGGAGAGATCGATGACTAAACCGATTATTTTAACAGGAGACCGTCCGACAGGGAAGCTGCACATCGGCCACTATGTAGGAAGTTTGCGCAACCGCGTGCTTTTGCAGGACCAAGGCAAGTATGATATGTTTGTCTTTTTGGCTGACCAGCAGGCTTTGACAGATCATGCCAAGGACCCACAGACGATTGTTGAGTCTATTGGAAATGTCGCTTTGGATTATTTGGCAGCCGGATTAGACCCAGAGAAAGTAACTATTTTTATTCAGAGTCAGATTCCTGAATTGGCTGAGCTGTCAATGTATTATATGAATCTGGTATCCTTGGCACGTTTGGAGCGCAATCCGACTGTCAAGACAGAAATTGCTCAGAAGGGGTTTGGTGAAAGTCTGCCGACCGGATTTTTGGTTTATCCTATTTCTCAGGCAGCTGATATTACAGCATTTAAAGCAAACTATGTACCAGTCGGCCACGATCAAAAACCTATGATTGAGCAAACCCGTGAAATTGTACGTTCCTTTAATAACACCTATCATACTGATGTTTTGGTAGAACCGGAAGGCATTTATCCGGAGAATGAAGCTGCAGGACGGCTGCCCGGTCTTGACGGCAATGCCAAAATGTCCAAATCCCTGAATAATGGGATTTATCTGGCTGATGACATGGATACTCTTCAAAAGAAGGTGATGAGCATGTATACGGATCCGGACCATATCAGAGTAGAGGATCCTGGAAAGATTGAAGGCAATATGGTCTTTCACTATTTGGATGTCTTTGGGCGGCCGGAAGATGCTGCTGAAATTTCATCCATGAAAGAACATTATCAGCGCGGCGGTTTGGGAGATGTCAAAACCAAACGCTATCTGCTGGAAATTTTAGAGAGAGAATTGGGGCCGATTCGTGAACGCCGGATTGAATTTTCCAAGGATATGGGGGAGGTTTACAGGATGTTGCAGCAAGGCTGTCAAAAAGCTCGGCAAGCAGCCGGACAGACCCTTGATGAAGTTAAGTCTGCTATGGGAATTCAGTATTTCAAATAACGAATGTTCAGATTAAAAAGTTGGAGAAACCATCGTTTTTTAATGATAAAAATGGTGGTTTTTATTTTTTATGCAATAATGATTGACAATTTCCTATAGAATGGTATGATATTAACAACTAAAAAACGAGCCCTGCTCAATAAGAAAAGAAATGAGGAACCGTGGATGTCTAACTGGGACACTAAGTTTTTAAAAAAGGTTTTACCTTTGATGATGTATTGCTGATTCCGGCTGAAAGCCATGTGCTGCCCAATGATGCTGACTTAAGCACCAAACTGGCTGAGAATCTGATTTTAAATATCCCAATTATCACTGCCGCCATGGATACCGTGACGGAAAGCCAAATGGCTATTGCTATTGCCCGGGCCGGCGGTCTTGGGGTCATCCACAAAAATATGTCTATTGAGCAGCAGGCGGATGAAGTCCGCAAGGTAAAACGCTCTGAGAACGGTGTGATTATCGATCCATTCTTCCTGACTCCTGAGCACAGTATTGCAGAAGCTGACGAACTGATGGGCCGCTATCGTATCAGCGGCGTACCAGTTGTTGAAACATTGGAAAACCGCAAGTTGGTAGGGATTCTTACCAACCGCGACATGCGCTTTATCTCTGATTTTAACCAGCCAATTTCGAATCATATGACCAGCAAAAATCTGGTGACGGCACCGGTTGGAACGGACTTGGAAACTGCTGAGCGCATTCTGCAGGAACACCGGATTGAAAAGCTTCCTTTGGTTGATGAAGATGGCCGCTTATCTGGTTTAATCACGATTAAAGATATTGAAAAAGTGATTGAATTTCCAAATGCAGCTAAGGATGAATTTGGCCGTCTCTTGGTAGCAGGAGCTGTCGGTGTGACATCGGACACCTTTGAGCGGGCAGAAGCTCTTTTTGAAGCTGGAGCAGATGCCATTGTGATTGACACAGCCCATGGCCATTCTGCTGGGGTTCTTCGTAAGATTGCTGAAATTCGGGCGCATTTCCCAAATCGTACTCTGATTGCCGGCAATATTGCTACTGCTGAAGGAGCGCGTGCGCTTTATGAAGCCGGTGTTGATGTTGTTAAAGTGGGAATTGGTCCAGGCTCTATCTGTACAACTCGTGTGATTGCCGGTGTTGGAGTGCCGCAGATCACAGCGATTTATGACGCCGCCAGTGTTGCGCGTGAATACGGCAAAACGATTATTGCTGACGGTGGTATTCAATATTCCGGCGATATCGTCAAGGCACTGGCTGCCGGCGGCCATGCTGTCATGTTAGGTTCTATGTTTGCTGGAACAGATGAAGCTCCTGGTGAAACTGAAATTTTCCAAGGCCGCAAATTTAAAACTTACCGCGGAATGGGCTCTATCGCAGCTATGAAAAAAGGGTCCAGCGACCGCTATTTCCAAGGAGCTGTTAATGAAGCCAATAAGCTTGTCCCTGAAGGGATTGAAGGCCGGGTGGCTTATAAAGGCGCTGCAGCAGACATTGTTTTTCAAATGCTGGGCGGCATTCGTTCAGGTATGGGCTATGTCGGAGCCGGCAATCTTCAGGAACTGCATGAAAATGCTCAGTTTATTGAAATGAGCGGTGCAGGACTCAAAGAGAGCCATCCGCATGATGTGCAGATTACCAATGAAGCGCCTAACTATTCTGTCCAATAAGAAAAAGTCGGAAGCCTGTTTAAACTAGGCTTCCGACTTTTTTACATTATAATTGACAGTGGTTTACATTATAAAAGTCTGAATAATAAGGTTTTTCGGTATCTCTTTTACAGAATGTT
>NZ_KQ969392.1:656928-667662 GCF_001578865.1 Streptococcus sp. DD11 | reverse complement strand
CGTTAAATTTACAGTTCGTTCCTGTTTTGAATAGCTAATCCAGCCCTTTAGTTTGCTTTTAGGCTCAGGCTGAGAAACTTCCCCAAACCTTTTCACCCCAGCTCCGCGCAGCTCTAACTGTCCAGAAGGACTGTTAGAGCAAACCGTGCTAAGATGGAAAAAGATAAACTAGATGACTATAAAAGCACATACAGACTCTAACCATTGTATTCGCATGAAGGAAAAAGGGGCCTCTATCATTTAAGAAACAAATGGAAAACTAAGGAGTCTTATACAGTATCTTCTAAAAGATCCATCCCTCTGTGGGTGAGGGCGCAGCCATCATGGGAGTCTGTCCCATCGCCTCGCCTTGAAAAACTGCCATGCAGACTGAGCGGCATTCAGTCATCTTTTTCTGGCTGCGATGAGTGAATAACTCCTTGCTTAATCTTAAAGATTTTAATATCTTCTGGCAGATTCTTAAGGTGCTCCAGACTCGTTGTAGTAATAAAGGTCTGAATATTCTGTGAAATAGTTTCCAGCAGCTTTAGTTGACGATTGTTGTCAAGCTCACTCATAACATCGTCAAGCAGCAGAATCGGCGTTTCCTGTGTTATGCTTTCGATTAATTTGATTTCAGCCAGCTTAAGAGAAAGGACAACACTGCGGTGCTGGCCCTGACTGCCGAAGTTCGCATCCATTTCATTGATGAAGAAAGCAATGTCGTCCCGATGAGGTCCGACCCCTGTGTTCTTTTTGAAAAGATCTCGTTTACGGCTTTTTTCCAATGATAAGCGAAATGCAGTTTCTAGACTGTCAACTTCCTGTAAAGGAATGGATGACAGATAGTTGATGGTCAGTTTTTCGAGATGCTGGGAAATCTCCCAATGCTGCTCTTGGGCAAATTTTTCCAGTTTTTCCAAAAATTCATGGCGGTGCTGCATGACTCTGCAGCCATAGTCAATCAGCTGTTCATCCAAGACAGAAAGGAAGGTTTCATCCACTTTTTCATTGGCTTTAAGGTAGGCATTGCGCTGTTTGAGAACATGGTTATAGTTTGAAAGATCCGCCAGATAAATCGGTTTGATCTGTCCTAGTTCAATATCAATGAACTTACGGCGCAGAGCAGGTGAACCTTTAATCAGCTGTAAATCTTCTGGTGCAAAGAGGACAACGTTCATGGTCCCTATATAATCAGATAGCTTAGCTTGTTTCAGATGGTTGATTTTAGTAATGCGCCCTTTTGTTGTCAACTCGATGTCAAGCGGAACTTTACTAGTTCTTTTTTCCAATATGCCAGATACATGCAGTCCGTCTTGATTGAAATGAATCAGATCTTTATCAGACCGGGTGCGATGGCTGCGTGTCAAAGCCAGAAAATAAATAGCTTCTAAGACGTTGGTTTTTCCCTGAGCATTTTGGCCTAAAAAAACATTCAAGCCAGGATTGCAGTCAATTTCTGCAGTCTGATAGTTGCGGAATTGCTTGATTTTAAGTGATTGCAGCCGCATCTTTATGTCCCAGGAAAACGAACAGGAGATTTTTTATCCGCCCGTTTGTTTTTTCTGCTTTGATTTGCAGCTGCAGTTTTTGTTTTTTTGACTTCTTTGTTCATTGATTTGACAAGCTCGGCTACTCGTTTTTTCTCGGCCAGTTCTTTCTCGTGCTCCAGCCTTTCTGTTTGGTTTGGAGCGACTACAGCAATTTCAATTCCTTGATCTGGGATAGCAACCGTGTCAGCAATCCGGATTTTTTTCCCGCGTCTGCTCTCTAATTGGCCATTAAAAAAGACCTGATTGTCTGACAGAAAGACTTTGGCAGCGCCGCCGCTTTGGATGATGCCTAGCTCTTTCAGCAAGGCCTGCAATGTAATGTAATCATCAAATAATGTATATTCCATATTTCACCTCAATCCCTGTCATTATATCATATTTGGCGGCAAAAAGAGGCGGTGGGACTTTATTTTGGCTTCATGTTTGAATTGATTGGCCATCCTATCGTAACAGCAGAGTGAAAAACTTTCTTTGTGGACATCCATTCCGATAAAAAGTGTGGTAAAATGAAACATATAGGCCTCCAATTGAGTGTGGTAATTCCTGTTAGAAGTTGATTGTTTTTTTATTCTAGTGTACAGGTAAATCCACGAATTCTCAACTGGGGGTCTTTACATATTGTCTTTTATACGCTATCTTCCAAGAAACACATCCCTTTGTGAGTGATGAAGCAGCCATCATGGGAGTCAGTCCCAGCCTCTGGCGAGGCTGAGGTGGTTTTGAAGAGATTTTCGAAGAGTATTATCGCTCATTGGCCCTACCCTTATCCCTTGTCATCTTTGATTTTCTTTGAGTATCAGCTGTCAGAGTGCCTGTTTCTTTGTGTTGCTCAACTGGATTTTCAATGAGTGCGGTCTTCAACTGCACCTAGGAACAGACAGAAATCCGAAAACGTTTTAATCTTAAAAAACCTGCTGTGACAAACCATTTAAAATCATTTCGTGGTATAATAGAAGTCTATATTATTCAAAATGAGGAGTTCAATGGAAATCACAAAAGGCGTTCAGCTTCATTTTATTCAATCAGAAAAATTCAAAACCAATAAAATAAAAGTTCGATTTTCAGCTCCTCTGTCTGAGGAGACGGTAGCCGGCCGGGTTTTAACGGCCAGTATGCTGGAGACTTCCAATGCCCTGTATCCGACTTCACAGGCTTTTCGGGAGCGGCTGGCCAATCTTTATGGTGCTAATTATTCAACCAGCCTTTCAAAACGCGGTTTGGTTCATTATCTGGATATTCATCTTTCCTTTGTCCGCGATAAGTTTTTGAGCCGCAAGAATGTTCTGACAGAACAGATGCTGGATTTTTTAAAGGCTACTTTATTTTCACCTTTGGCCACCCAAGAAGCTTTTGAGGAAGCTGCTTTTGAGATTGAAAAGAAAAATGTTTTGACGGATTTAGAAGCAGAAATTGAAAATCATTTCTACCATGCCCATCGGGAACTGAGCAATCTTTTTTATGATGCACCGGCAATGCGGCTTCCCCGTGCAGCAACTGTTGAGTTGGTAAAGCGAGAAACAGCTGAGAGCAGCTTTGCTGCTTTCCAGAAGATGCTGCGGCAGGATCAGATTGATTTTTTCTTTATCGGTGACTTCAATGAAGTAGCTGTCCGTGAAAAAATTCAGGAATTTCAGTTTGGAGCGCGCAGACAGGATTTGCAGCTGGCCTACCAGCAGGAATATTCAAATGTGCTAAGGGAGGGATTGGAGCAGAAGGATGTCCATCAGTCCATCATTGAACTGGGCTATCATTTTTCTGCACAGTACGGTGACAGCGATCACCTCCCCTTGCTTGTCCTAAACGGCCTCTTGGGCGGTTTTGCTCATTCTAAGCTTTTTGTCAATGTCCGTGAAAAAGAAAGCCTAGCCTATACGATTGCCAGCAACTTTGATATTTTCTCCGGTTTGCTGCGTATCTATGCTGGAATTGACCGCAGCAGCCGGACGAAGGCAATCTCTTTGATTCATCGGCAGATCAGTGATTTGAAGCGGGGCTATTTTACAGAAGATGAGATTATCCAAACCAAGAAAATGCTGAAAAACTCTATGCTTCTGGCTCAGGATCGACAGAATACACTGCTGGAAAGGACCTATCTGTCCTCGGTTTTAGGCAGGCAATACCTTTCGCTGGAAGCTTGGCTGGAGGGGGTAGCAGCTGTTGAAAAAGAGGATATTGTCCGGGCAGCCAATCAATTAAAATTACAGGCGATTTATTTTATGGAAGGAAAATAATGCAAGATTCAGGTCTGAAAAAAATCAATTATTCGGCAGTTGGAGAAAGTATCTATCAGGCAGTGCTGCCTAATGGTTTACAGGTATTTTTGCTGCCAAAAAGAGATTTTAATGAAACCTATGGTATTATGACAGCCCATTTCGGATCGGTAGATACCCGTTTTGTTTCACGTGAAACAAATCAGCTGGTCTCTTATCCGCCAGGAATTGCTCATTTTTTAGAACACAAGCTGTTTGAAGGTGAAAACGGAGAGGATTTGCTGCAGGAATTTACCAAGTTTGGGGCAGAAAGCAATGCTTTTACCAGCTTTACCCGGACCAGCTATCTTTTTTCTACGACGGACCATGTTGCTGAGAATTTAAGCTTGCTGCAGAAACTGGTCAGTCAGGCTTATTTCAGGCCAGCATCTGTATTGCGGGAGCAGGGAATCATTGAGCAGGAAATTGAGATGTATCAGGATGACCCAGATTACCGTCTCTTTTTTGGAGCTTTAAGAAATCTCTATCCTCAGACTCCTTTGGCAGAGGATATTGCCGGGACCAGAGAGTCTATCAAAGAGATTAGTGCTGAGCAGCTGCAGGAAAATTTTTCGGCTTTCTACCAGCCGTCAAACAGAAGTCTCTTTGTCATCGGGAATTTTGATCTGGAGGAAACTTTCTCCCAAATCTTGGCAGAGCAGAAACAGCTGAATCCTGCAGCAGGCAGTCTGATTGAAAAAGCGCCTGTGGAACTGCATCCGGTGGTGTCTACCGATACCGACCGCATGGAGGTGGCCAGTCCAAAATTAGCAATCGGCATTCGGGGCCGGGATGTTGTTGATGAGAGGGAACTTTATCGTTATAAAATCACTTTAAAACTGCTCTTTGCCATGATGTTCGGCTGGACTTCCAAGCGTTTTCAGGCTCTGTATGAAACCGGAAAGATGGATAATTCTCTGACCTTGGAAGTAGAAGTGGAGAGGGATTTCCATTTTGTCATGCTGACCATGGATACGCAGGAACCGGTCGGCCTCTCGCATCAGTTTCGCTTGGCCATTAAGAATTTCGCCGCTGATCCGGACGTTACGGAAGAGCATCTGGATACCATTAAAAGTGAGATGTTCGGTGATTTTCTGCATGGTTTGAATTCACTTGACTATATTGCTACTCAGTATGAGCCGCAGCTGACAGGAGAGAATCTGTTTGATTTGCCTAAGATTTTACAGGACATCAGTTTGAATGATGTTATTAAGCTGGGCCATCGTTTTATTGACCAGTGTGATATGACAGATTTTACTATTTTTCCAAAATAATTCCAGTATTCTTTTAAAATTTTGTTAAAATAGTGAAGAATAGAGAGAAGGATTGTAAGTATGAGAAAAAAGTCAATAGGAGAAGTTTTAAAATTAGCCCGGACCAATCAGGGTCTGACCTTGGAAGATTTGTCAAAAAAGACGGATATACAGGCAGAGTTGCTGGAGGCCATTGAGCACAATAACTACGATTTGCTGCCCAGTCCTTTCTATGCCCGCTCTTTTCTGCGCAAGTACGCCTGGGCTGTGGATTTGGACGAGTCCATTATTCTGGAAGCTTATGAAGCTGGTGAAATGATTGTTTATGACGAAGTGGAATTGACGGATGACCAAGCTTTCAGAAGCCGAAAAAACAAGCGCAAAAGTTCCTTTGTGCCCCTCTTTTATTTCCTCCTGCTTGCTTTATCCATTATTATTTTTGTGTCTTATTATATATGGAAATATGTCCAGACGAACGATTTGAATTTCCAGACAGCAGACAGTTACAGTGTGGTTTCTGAATCAAGTGCTGCTGCTTCCGGCAGCCAGAGTCTTTCTGTCTCATCCAGTTCTGATGCAGCAGTTTCTTCGGCTGGCAAGCTAGAAGTCAGCGGCGGCGGGGATGCTCTGACTGCCAGCTACAGCGGCGGCGGACAGACTGTCAAAGTGACTTTCTCTGTCGCTGACACCAGCAGCTGGATCAGCGTCTCTGACTCAGACTTGGCCCAAGGAACGACTCTGTCACCTGAAAATCCAAGTCAGTCCGTCACTCTGTCAGCCGGCAGCAAGACAACCATCACTTTGGGTTCAGTGGACGGGGTCTCTATTACTGTAGGCGATCAAAAATTGGATACATCAGCTGTAAGCAGTGACAGTGCTACGATTACTCTCACTGTTCAGCAGTGATTTATAAAGGAAAAATGATGAAAAAAGAAAATATTCCCAATGCCCTAACCCTTGTACGGATTGCCTTAATTCCGGTTTTTATTCTCGTCCTGACTTTGGGGCATTCTCTGACTGCCCACCTCATAGCTGCTCTTATTTTTGCTTTTGCCAGTGTCACTGACTATCTGGATGGGTATCTGGCCCGCAAGTGGCAGGTAGTGACAAATTTTGGCAAATTTGCTGATCCAATGGCTGATAAACTGCTGGTTATGTCGGCTTTTATCATGCTGATTGAGCTGAAAATGGCTCCTGCCTGGATAGTGGCAGTTATCATCTGCCGGGAATTGGCTGTGACCGGACTGCGCCTTTTGCTGGTAGAGACCGGCGGTACCGTTCTGGCTGCTGCCATGCCGGGCAAGATCAAGACTTTCACTCAGATGTTTGCCATTATTTTTCTCCTGCTGCATTGGACGCTTTTGGGTCAGATTCTTTTATACACAGCCTTAATCTTTACCATTTATTCTGGCTATGACTATTTCAAAGGAAGCGCCTATCTCTTTAAAGATACCTTTAAATAACATGGAAAATATTATTGAAGTAAACAAACTCAAATATAAGTATGACCGTGATTCTGAGGATTACATCTTAGACGATCTCACCTTTCAGGTCAAACAAGGGGAATGGCTGTCTATCGTTGGGCATAACGGCAGCGGCAAATCAACCACTGTCCGCCTGCTTGACGGACTGTTAGAAGCTGAAAGCGGCGAGATTAAAATTGCCGGAGAACAGCTGACTGCTGAGAATGTCTGGGAGAAACGACGTCATATCGGCATGGTTTTTCAAAATCCTGACAATCAGTTTGTCGGTGCAACTGTGGAAGATGATGTAGCCTTTGGTTTGGAGAATCAAGGATTAGACTACGCTGTCATGGCTGAACGGGTTCAGGAAGCTCTGGAGCTTGTCGGCATGCAGGATTTTAAGAACAGAGAGCCAGCCCGGCTGTCTGGCGGACAGAAACAGCGGGTTGCTATTGCCGGGGTTGTGGCTCTGAGACCGGACATTATCATTTTGGATGAAGCGACCAGCATGCTGGATCCGGAAGGCCGTCTGGAGTTGATTCAAACGGTGAAAACAATCAAGGACAGCAATCGCCTGACTGTGATTTCGATTACCCATGATTTGGATGAAATCGCTCTGAGTGACCGCGTGCTGGTCCTGAAAAAAGGCCGGGTGGAGTCCAGTGCTGCTCCCAGAGAGCTTTTCTCACGGCCTGATTTAGAAGATTTGGGCTTGGATCAGCCTTTTGTCAATCAGGTTAAGTCCGCTTTAAGTCAGTCCGGCTTTGCGCTGCCGGACGGCTATTTAACAGAAAAAGAATTGCAGGAACAGCTATGGGCATTGCTTTAAATCAGGTCAGTTATACTTATCAGGCTGGAACTCCTTTTGAAAGTCCAGCACTTTTTGAAGTTGATTTAGACATCAAAGACGGCTCTTACACGGCTCTTATCGGCCATACAGGCAGCGGCAAATCAACCATTCTCCAGCTTTTAAATGGCCTGCTGGTGCCCAGTCAGGGCAGTGTGCAGATAGATGATGTCACGATTACCGCTAAATCTGTCAACAAGGATATCAAACAGGTCCGCAAAAAAGTTGGCCTGGTTTTCCAGTTTGCTGAAAGCCAGGTTTTTGATGAGACTGTTTTAAAAGATGTGGCCTTTGGTCCGCAGAATTTTGGTGTTTCTAGGGAAGATGCGGAAGCTTTGGCGCGTGAGAAGCTGAAATTGGTCGGTATTTCTGAAGATTTATTTGAGCGCAGCCCTTTTGAGCTGTCCGGCGGTCAGATGCGGCGGGTTGCCATTGCAGGGATATTGGCTATGGAGCCGAATATATTGGTGCTGGACGAGCCGACGGCGGGGCTGGATCCTGCTGGACGCAAAGAACTGATGGCCATTTTTAGAGAACTGCACCGGTCAGGCATGACCATTGTGTTGGTGACTCATCTGATGGATGATGTGGCCAATTTTGCAGATACGGTCTATGTTCTGGATAAGGGACGGCTTGTCAAAAGCGGCTCTCCTGCTCAGGTTTTTCAGGATGTGGATTTTATGGAGGAGATTCAGCTGGGAGTTCCTAAGATTACCAAATTCGCCCAAGAATTGGCCAATAAAGGGATGAGTTTCCCTCATTACCCCATTACCATTGAAGAATTCAAGGAGATGCTGTATGGATAAACTGATTTTAGGCCGTTATATTCCGGGAAATTCGCTGATTCATCGGTTGGATCCCCGAAGCAAGCTGGTGGCCTTGTTTTTCTTTATTCTGCTCATTTTCTGGGCCAATAATCTGCTGACCAATCTGCTTCTTTTTGTTTTTGTCTTCAGTTTGCTGTTTCTGTCTAAGGTTCCCTTGAGTTTTTTCCTCAAGGGTATTCAGTCCATGATTTTTATCATTGCCTTTACGACCTTGTTTCAGCTCTTTCTGACTTCAGGCGGAAAAACCCTCTTCCAGTGGGGGTGGATCAGCATTACAGAAGCCGGCCTGGCTCAGGCTGGTATTATCTTCAGCCGCTTTGTTCTGATTATCTGTTTCTCAACTCTCTTGACCCTGACAACAACACCTTTGAGTCTGTCTGATGCTGTTGAGTCCTTATTAAAGCCTTTGACAGTCTTCAAGGTTCCGGTGCATGAAATCGGCCTGATGCTGTCTATGAGTCTGCGGTTTGTTCCGACTTTGATGGATGATACGACTAGGATTATGAACGCTCAGCGGGCGCGCGGTGTTGATTTTGGGGAAGGAAGTATTCTGCAGAAGGTGAAATCTATTATTCCTATCCTCATTCCTCTTTTTGCTTCCAGTTTTAAACGCGCAGATGCCTTGGCTATTGCTATGGAGGCGCGCGGTTATAATGGCGGGGAGGGCAGAAGCCGCTATCGGCAGCTGTCTTGGAAAATGATAGATAATCTTGCTCTTTTAACTTTGCTTATTTTAGGAATTTTGCTTTATTTCCTAAAAAATAATTAGGAAAAAGATGTTTTTAAAGAATAGTATAAGTTAAGATTCCCTCCTTTTATGTGTTAAAAAATATATTTAGTAGAAAATGCCCCTAAAATACGTTTTTTGTGTTTAAATTCAATCTTATTGTAATCTTTGTCTTTGCATTGTAATGATTTGGTAATAAATTATCTGTAAGATAGTATTATCACCGAAAGGAGAAAGATTTTTTAATGAACAAAAAAACAACAAAATGGACTTTAACAGGGGCAGTTGCTGCAACAGCTTTATTTGCCACAGGTGCGGTTGTCAATGCAGAGACCTACACTGTTAAGGAAGGTGATACTTTATCAGCTATCGCTAATGAAAAAGATACGACTCTTGAAAAATTAGTAGAAATCAACAAGATTGCTGATCCAAATATTATTCGTGTTGGACAAATCTTAGAACTCGGAAATGGTGCACAGGCGACTCAAACAGCCGTAGAATCTGCCACCACTGCTGCAACTCCAAGTACAAATTATGCAGCACCGGCCGCAGATCCTTCAGCCGCAGCTTCTTCAGGAGTCGTACTCAGCAACGGAAATACTGCAGGAGCGACCGGTTCCTACGCAGCATCACGTATGGCAGAATTGACCGGTGTGCCAGCCTCAACTTGGGAAGCCATTATTGCTCGTGAATCCAATGGACAGGTTGATGCTTACAACGCTTCAGGTGCCAGCGGCCTTTTCCAAACGATGCCAGGCTGGGGATCAACTGCCACAGTTGACGATCAAATTCAGTCAGCTTACAGTGCCTACAATGCTCAAGGACTTTCAGCTTGGGGCTACTAAGATAAAAAAGAGGAACTGCCGCAGAGCAGTTCCTTTTATGTGTACGGGAGTCTGACATACTGTCATGTTTGGACCAGAATTGATAGAAGCTCTTGAGGACTGTCAACCAGCTTGTCCGCACCATACTCAATGAGTTCTGTCTGACTGCCAAAGCCCCATAGGACCCCCACCGTTGAGAGATTAACTTCCTTGCCGCCGATGATGTCAAATTTTGTGTCACCGACAATGACCGCCTCTTCAGGCGCAGCTTTGATTGTTTTCAGTGCTCGGCGCAGAACATCTGCTTTGTGGAATGAATCAGGCAGAGCGCCAAATATCTGCTCAAACTGCCGGTCGATACCGAGATTGGAGAGCAAGTCATGAGCAGTTGGTTCATTTTTACTGGTTGTTACAAAAATTTGGCAGCCAGCTTCGTTTAAGCGGCTCAGCAATTCTGGAATTCCCTCATAAAGGCGGACGCCATAGATTCCTTTTTCTTTGTAAAAGCTGCGGTAATGATGAATGGCTGCGGCTACTTGGTCAGCTTTAAGAACAGAAGCAAAGCTGACTTCCAAAGGAGGACCCATAAAACTTCTCAAAATCTTGTCATCTGGTGTTTCCTGATTAAGCTTTTTAAAGGCGTAATGAAAAGATTCCTTGATTCCCTGTGAACTGTCAACCAGTGTACCATCAAGATCAAAAAAAATGTATTTGAAATGCACCATGCGTTCTCCTTGTTTACTATGCTGTAAATCTTCTTGACAAATCTGTCAACCTTATTCGCCGAAAATTTCTTTTGACAAACGCCGTCCTGTCGGCGTAGTTGCCAGTCCTCCTTCAGCTGTTTCACGAAAGGCGGTTGGCAGACTTGACCCGACTTGGTACATAGCGTCAACGACTTCGTCAACGGGAATTTTTGATTCGATTCCTGCCAATGCCATATCTGCAGCCACAAAAGCATAACTGGCCCCCATAGCATTGCGCTTGACACAGGGAACTTCGACCAAACCGG
>NZ_KQ969392.1:606089-656528 GCF_001578865.1 Streptococcus sp. DD11 | reverse complement strand
CAAAACAGATGGCCTGGCTGGCTTGGTAAGGACTGCCTCCGGCTGCCAGCACTAAGGCTGCTGCGCTCATGGCAGAAGCTGAACCGACTTCAGCCTGACAGCCGCCTTCTGCTCCCGAAATGGAAGCGTTGTTGGCGATGACGAGTCCAAAGGCTCCGGCGGATAGTAAGAAATCGAGCTGTTGGCTCTCATCCAGATCTAACTTTTCAATGGCTGAGGTGAGGACAGCTGGCAGACAGCCGGCACTTCCTGCGGTAGGGGTGGCACAGACCAGCCCCATTTTAGCATTATGCTCATTGACGGCAATGGCGTTTTTAGCAGCAGTCAGAATGGTATAGTCTGACAGCGATTTTCCTGATTGAATATAGCGATGCAATTTAGCAGCGTCGCCACCGGTCAGTCCGCTGCGCGATTTACTTTCATCCAGGCCGAGTAGGACGGAGGCTTTCATGACTTCCAGATTTCGCGTCATCAGTCTCAGAACTTCGTCTCTTTCTCTGCCGGTCAGCTCATATTCAGTAGCAATCATCAGCTCGGCAACATTGCCCTGAAAATCTAAATCGGCCTGTTCTACTAATTCTTTGATGGAATAAAACATATGCGCTCCTCTTATTTAAAGAAATTGACATTATGCAGGTGTGGAATGTTTTGAATTTCTTTGATAGCCTCTTCGCAGTTGCGGCTGTCAACCTCAATAATCATAATAGCTTTTTCCCCTGCTTGTTCCCGAGTGACATTCATCTGAGCGATGTTAATATCGTAGCGGGAAAGGGCCTCGGTCACATGGGCAATCATTCCCGGTACGTCTTGATGAACAATGATAATAGTGGGCGTATTCATGCTGAGAGAAACAGAAAAGCCGTTAAGCTCGGTTACTTGGATATTGCCACCGCCGATAGAAACTCCAGTTACACTGATGGTTTTGCGGTCATTTTTGACGGTAATCTTGGTTGTATTCGGATGTGGGGCATTGCTGTCTTTTTGAATGGTCCAGACAATCTTGATACCGCGCTTGTGGGCAATTTCCAGACTATTGGGGATATCAGGGTCGTCTGTATCCATACCCAGAATGCCGGCCACCAGTGCTAAGTCAGTCCCATGTCCCCGGTAAGTCTTGGCGAAAGAATTAAACAGCTGAAATTCAACTTCAGTCGGCTCATCATTAAAAATGGAGGAAACAATTTTCCCAATACGAACAGCACCGGCTGTGTGACTGCTTGACGGTCCAATCATCACTGGTCCGATAATGTCAAAAACGGATTGAAATCTTAATGAACTCATAGCAACTCCTTCATCTTATCTTCTTAGTTTATTATAACAAAGTTAAGGGCTTTCTGCTGATTTTTAAGTTAGAAAAAGTATGATATGGGAAGCACAAGGGTTAAAGCTTTTTTGATTAGACTTATTCGGAAACCGTATGTTGAGTCAGTTGGCCTTAAGCGGCCGGCCTATAAGCAACCAAGTCCGCCCTATCATTGCTAAAGGAAAAGACCGAGGGTCTTTCCTTTGCCTCCTAAGTTTAGAAAAGCTAAATTTAGCTTGACCACAGCGACTGCTGCTTCTGTATCATCGCTTTCAAGAGAACATCACATGTTTTAGACAATCAAGCTGTTCTTTGCTCTCCAATGAAAGCAAAAAAATAGGAATCATTCGTTTCTGAACAGAACTGTTATTAAGTAAGAGCGGTTTTTTGCCTCATTTACTTAAAGCAGGCTTAAAACAAGTAAATACATGTCCTTCTTATTCTCTCCTACACACTGCTGTAATGTATTTAACCCAAGCAATAAAAATCTGTAATGATGAAAGCTTAAGATAGAAACATCACAGAAAAGGAGAATTCAATCATGAATGCACATTTAAAAAAGAAGAAACTGATAAAGGGCGGGCTGTTTAGTTTGGCAGCTGGCGCGGCCTTTCTGCTGCCGAATGCTGTCAGTGCAGACAGCTACACTGTAAAGTCCGGCGATACTCTTTCGGCTATTGCCAGCAGTCACCATACGACTGTTGATGCTATTGCTGCTAAGAATAAACTCAGCGATATCAATTTGATTGCAGTTGGGCAGGTCTTGGAGCTTGACTCGGCTGAAACAGCAGCAGCCCCTGCAGCAGAAACTCCGACAGCAACAGCGGCCTCTGAGATGGGAAGCAGTGCAGCAGATGCGAGTTCTGGTTTGAATGCCCAAGATGCCGAAGCCAAAGAATGGATTGCCCAAAAGGAATCCGGCGGAAGCTATACAGCACAGAATGGCCAATACTATGGGCGTTATCAGCTGACGATTACTTATTTGAACGGTGATTTATCTGAAGCAAATCAAGAAAAGGCAGCAAATGAATATGTGGTCAATCGTTATGGATCATGGACTGCTGCCAAGGATTTCTGGCTGGCAAACGGCTGGTATTAAAGAAAAGGAGGCGGTGGGACAGAACTAAATTTTTAAAAATTTAGTTCGTCGTCCCAGCCCCGCGAGGATGATTAGGAGCTTTTTGGAGTCTAAAAGACGAACAAAAAGTCCAATCAGCTACCGCGCCAAAAGTTTTTTACCAAAACAAAGCGAGACTGAAAGACTTTTGTCTCAGCCTCTTTTTGTTTGACAGTCCTGTAAACTATATTGACAGTTGATTGAGGGCAGCGACCTCTGCCAAAGAAAGACTGCTGCAGTTTTTATCTTTTAAATCCATACATTGTCAGCTTCGATTTGAGAGCGGGGCAGTTTCCTGCGTCTGACTGCCTGCTTTGATTTCAATTTTCATTGAGTAGGACAGGGGCAGGATTGTCTTTGTTTGTTCTTCATATTTTTTCGTGCTATAATAGACCTTGCTCAAGCGACCTTCAATCGTTGAAAGCACAGCACGACCTTCAATCGTGACATAACGAAAAGATGGGAGAACACAATGAGTGATAACTCTAAAACCCGTGTCGTTGTCGGCATGAGTGGCGGTGTGGATTCATCAGTAACCGCTCTGCTCTTAAAGGAGCAGGGGTATGATGTGATTGGCATCTTCATGAAAAACTGGGACGACACAGACGAATTTGGTGTCTGCACGGCGACCGAAGACTACAAAGATGTAGCAGCTGTTGCAGATCAGATTGGCATTCCTTACTACTCTGTCAACTTTGAAAAAGAGTATTGGAATCGCGTTTTTGAATACTTTTTGGCAGAATACCGGGCTGGACGCACCCCTAATCCAGACGTGATGTGTAATAAGGAGATAAAGTTTAAAGCATTCCTTGACTATGCCATGACTTTGGGTGCTGACTATGTGGCTACAGGCCACTATGCTCAGGTCAAGCGGGATGAGGACGGGACTGTTCACATGCTGCGGGGCCGTGACGAGAATAAAGACCAGACTTACTTTCTCAGTCAGCTGTCACAGGAGCAGCTGCAAAAAACGATGTTTCCATTGGGACATTTGGAGAAGCCAGAAGTGCGGGCTATTGCTGAGAAAGCCGGTCTGGCAACAGCTAAAAAGAAAGATTCGACAGGCATCTGCTTTATTGGAGAGAAAAATTTCAAGGAATTCCTCGGCCAGTATTTGCCAGCACAAACTGGAAGGATGATGACCTTAGATGGCCGAGATATGGGCCAGCACGCTGGACTGATGTATTATACGATAGGGCAGCGGGGCGGTCTTGGTATCGGGGGCCAGCATGGCGGTGACAACGAGCCTTGGTTTGTGGTTGGTAAAGATTTAAGTCAGAATATTCTCTATGTCGGCCAAGGTTTTTACCATGACAACCTGATGTCAACCAGCCTTGACGCCAGTCAGGTGCATTTTACAAGAGAAATGCCAGAAGAGTTTACAATGGAATGCACGGCTAAATTTCGCTACCGTCAGCCGGATTCTAAGGTGACAGTAATTGTCAAGGGTGACAAGGCTACTGTAAACTTTGAGCAGCCGCAGCGGGCTGTGACGCCTGGACAGGCAGTCGTCTTCTATGATGGTCAAGAATGCTTGGGTGGCGGATTGATTGACAGGGCCTATAAAGATGAGAAGCTGTTACAGTACATTTAGATTGACAATTTCTCTCAATCTGCTAGAATAGATTTAGCGATACCTATGATGGTCAAAGCTCATGGATGCTGCAGGCTTTTTGTCCTGCACTTCTCGTGACTTGGCCTTTTTTGGTGAAGAAAATGGAATACTATAAGGAAAGAATATGACACACAAGTTTACTGAACATTATGATATTATCGTCATTGGTGCCGGTCATGCGGGAGTGGAAGCATCCTTGGCTGCCAGCCGCATGGGCTGCAAGGTGCTGCTTGCGACCATTAATATTGAGATGCTGGCCTTTATGCCCTGCAATCCATCTATCGGCGGTTCTGCCAAGGGAATTGTTGTTCGGGAGGTGGATGCTCTGGGCGGCGAAATGGCTAAGAATATTGACAAGACTTATATTCAGATGAAGATGCTCAATACAGGCAAGGGACCGGCGGTTCGCGCTCTGCGGGCTCAGGCTGACAAGGAACTTTACTCCAAAGAAATGCGCAAGACAGTTGAAAATCAGGAAAATCTGACCCTGCGCCAAACCATGATTGATGAAATTTTGGTAGAGGACGGTCAGGTGGTTGGGGTTAAGACCGCAACACATCAGAAATATGCTGCTCAGGCTGTCATTGTCACAACGGGTACGGCTCTGCGAGGCGAAATTATCATCGGAGACCTCAAATATTCTTCTGGTCCCAACCACAGTCTGGCTTCGATTGCCTTGGCAGATAATTTACGTGATTTAGGCCTTGAAATCGGGCGTTTCAAGACAGGGACACCGCCTCGTGTAAAGGCATCGTCAATCAATTATGATGTGACAGAAATTCAGCCAGGCGATGAAAAAGCCAATCATTTTTCCTATACTTCTCGGGATGAAGATTACCTTAAAGATCAGGTTCCTTGCTGGCTGACTTACACCAATGCGGAAAGCCATGAGATTATCCAGAATAATCTTCATCGGGCTCCTATGTTTACAGGTGTTGTCAAGGGTGTGGGGCCGCGCTACTGCCCGTCTATTGAGGATAAGATTGTCCGCTTTGCCGATAAGGAGCGCCATCAGCTTTTCTTGGAGCCAGAAGGCCGCAATACAGAGGAAGTCTATGTACAGGGGCTGTCAACCAGCCTGCCGGAAGATGTGCAGAAGGACTTGGTTCATTCGATTAAGGGGTTGGAAAAGGCGGAGATGATGCGAACCGGCTATGCCATTGAGTATGACATGGTTCTGCCTCATCAGCTGCGGGCAACTTTGGAAACCAAGAAGATTTCCGGTCTTTTCACAGCTGGGCAGACCAATGGTACTTCAGGATATGAAGAAGCAGCTGGTCAGGGAATTATCGCAGGAATTAACGCGGCTTTGAAAATTCAAGGCAAGCCAGAGCTCATTCTCAAGCGCAGCGACGGCTATATCGGCGTTATGATCGATGATTTGGTGACCAAGGGAACAGTTGAGCCTTACCGTCTCTTGACCAGTCGGGCTGAGTACCGCCTGATTCTCCGTCATGATAATGCAGATATGCGTCTGACAGAGATGGGACGGGCCATTGGCTTGGTAGATGATGAGCGCTGGAACCGTTTTGAAGTGAAGAAAAATCAATTTGACAATGAGATGAAACGATTGGATACAATCAAGCTGAAACCAATCAAGGAAACCAATGCTAAGGTGGAAGCACTTGGCTTTAAGCCTCTGACAGATGCGGTGACGGCCAAGGAATTCCTGCGCCGGCCGGAAGTTTCCTATCAGGATGTAGTTGCTTTTATCGGTCCAGCAGCAGAGGATTTGGATGAGAAAGTCATTGAGCTGATAGAGACGGAAATCAAGTATGAAGGGTATATCTCTAAGGCTCTGGATCAGGTGGATAAGATGAAGCGAATGGAAGAAAAACGGATTCCCGCCAATATTGACTGGGATGACATTGATTCCATTGCGACAGAAGCCCGTCAGAAGTTTAAGAAAATCAATCCAGAAACCATTGGCCAGGCAAGCCGAATCTCTGGTGTCAATCCGGCTGATATTTCTATTCTTATGGTTTACTTAGAAGGCAGGACGAGGAGCATTTCCAAAAAGCAATGAGCATTGCAAAGTGAGAAGGTACAGGAAGTGACATTCCTGACCTTTTTCTTTGTTTACAGGTTTGTAAAGTTATTATAAGTTTTAACAAGGTACTGAATCCTATTGTTAAGCGAATTTGGCTTTTATTTATATTTATATGTTTGCTTTCTTTTTACAAAACTGTAAAGTATTTGCGGTAGTGGAAGTAGGGGATTCAGGCTGGCTTTTTTAAAAAAACAGCAGCGGATGCAGCCATAGAAGTGACAGGGTTTGCGAGGTCGTTTTCAGAGTAGGAGGAATTCGCTTTTTTCTGGGATTTATGGTAAAATGGCGGAATAAGAGGTCTATGATGAAAAAATTTCGTTTTGCCCCTATTCATTTACTGATGGCGGGCGTCATTTCTTTTATAATATTGGTTATCTGTCTGCGCCTGTTCGGTGATAGTTTTGCCATGCTGGCAGCTCTCTTTGTTGTGCTCGCCCTTCTGGTTCTGTTTTTTATCCAGCAGCAGAAAGTGTCTGAGCTGGATGAGATTGAGCAGATCCATTATGTCAATCATCAGGCGGAAGGGAGTCTGGCTTCTCTGCTGGATAAGATGCCGGTCGGTGTGATCAAGATCAGCGAGGAAAACGGAGATGTAGAATGGTTTAATCCTTATGCAGAGCTGATTTTCACAACGGAAGATGGAGATTTTGATGCTGACTTACTGCAGAATATCATGCAGACAGCTTATTCAGATACTGGCCATTATGCGACTGTCGGGGACAAGAAATACTCTGTTTATTTGGATCAGGCTTCGGGTGTCTTTTACTTTTTTGATGCGTCCAATGAATACGAGGCAACGGTCGGTCTGGTGACTACGCGGCCGGTCATCGGCATCATCTCGGTGGATAACTACGATGATCTGGAAGATGTGGTGTCAGATACGGACATCAGCCATATCAACAGTTTTGTGGCTAATTTTGTGGCTGAATTTGCAGAGCAGTTTCGGATGTTTTACCGCCGGGTCGGCATGGATCGCTTCTATCTCTTTACGGACTATACGGTTTTGGACCAGCTCATGGAAAATAAGTTTTCGATTATCGATCAATTCCGGAAAGAGGCACAAAACCGGGAGCTGCCCCTGACGCTCAGCATGGGCTTTTCCTATGGTGACGGCAATCATGACGAAATCGGGAAAACGGCCCTTCTCAATCTCAACCTAGCTGAAGTACGCGGCGGCGACCAAGCCGTTGTCAGAGAAAACGATGAAGCAAAGAATCCAGTCTATTTTGGCGGGGGAACAGCTGCATCGGTCAAACGCACGCGCACCCGAACCCGGGCTATGATGACGGCTATTTCTGATAAGATTAAAAGTGTTGATCAGGTCTTTGTGGTCGGCCATAGAAATCTGGATATGGATGCATTGGGAGCTTCGCTGGGCATGCAGCTCTTTGCCAGCAATATAATTGATCAGGCTTATGTCGTCTATGATCCTGCACAGATGGCGGCGGATATTGAGCGGGCCGTTCATAAGCTGGAGTCGGAAGGTGCTGATTACTTACTGCCCCTGCAGACAGCAGCCAGTATGGTGACCAGCCGCTCGCTTCTGATCATGGTGGATCATTCTAAGACGGCTCTGACCCTATCCAAAGAATTCTTTGATCAGTTCAGTCAGACCATAGTTGTTGACCACCATCGCCGGGATGAGGATTTTCCGGAAAATGCGGTTATTGCCTATATCGAAAGCGGCGCCAGCAGTGCCAGCGAATTGGTAACGGAGCTGATTCAGTTCCAGAATTCTAAAAAAAACCGCCTCAGCAAAATGCAGGCCAGCATTCTTATGGCGGGAATTATGCTGGACACCAAGGGCTTCTCGGCCCGCGTGACCAGCCGGACCTTTGATGTAGCTAGCTATCTGCGGACCCGCGGCAGCGACAGCGTGGTGATTCAGGATATTTCAGCGACTAATTTTGAAGAATACCGAGCCGTCAATGAGCTGATTTTAAACGGCAGGAAGATTCTGCCTAATGTCATTGTGGCAGCGGGGCCTGAGGAAAATACCTACGACACGGTTGTTATCAGCAAGGCAGCAGATACCATGCTGTCCATGTCGGGGATTGAAGCAACATTTGTGGTCAGCCGAAACACCAAGGGCTATGTGTCCATTTCAGCGCGCAGCCGCAGCAAGATTAATGTGCAGCGGATTATGGAAAAACTAGGCGGAGGCGGTCACTTTAACTTAGCAGCGGCTCAGATTGAAGGGCATTCGGTTGCTGAGGTTGTTCAGACGCTGAATCAGGAAATTATGGACCAAGTCATCAAAGATGAAGTAATGATAGATGAGGAGAAAAAACATGAAAGTCATTTTTTTAGCAGATGTTAAAGGCAAGGGCAAAAAAGGAGAAATCAAGGAAGTACCGACTGGCTATGCCCAGAATTTCCTGATTAAGAAGAAACTGGCCAAGGAAGCTACAGCGCAGGCGGTCGGTGAGCTGCGAGGCAAGCAGAAATCCGAAGAAAAGGCGCATGCTGAACTGGTGGCCGAAGCTAAAATCATTCAGGCTAAGCTGGAAGCAGAAGCAACGCTGGTCGAATTTACAGAAAAAGTCGGACCAGACGGCCGGACCTTCGGTTCTATCACCAGCAAGAAGATTTCTGAAGAGCTGCAAAAGCAATTTGGGATTAAGATTGACAAACGCAATATCAAGCTGGATTCACCGATTCGCTCGCTTGGTTTAATTGATGTCCCTGTAAAGATTTATCAGGATGTGAGCGGTGTTATTAACTTGCGGGTCAAGGAAGGCTGAGGCTGACTGTGAAGGAAGGAACGATCTATGGCAGAGATTGATGAACTGCGAGCCCAGCCTCAGGATATTTTGGCAGAACAGTCTGTTTTGGGGGCTATTTTCATTGATGAAAGCAAGTTAGTCTTTGTTCGTGAGTATATCGAACCGGCGGACTTTTTTAAGTATGCCAACCGTCTGATTTTTAAGGCCATGATTGATTTGGCTGATCGAGGGGATGCCATCGATGCAACAACGGTCCGCAATATTTTGGACAGCCAGAGCGATTTGCAGAATATCGGCGGCCTCAGCTACTTGGTTGAGGTTGTGAATTCTGTACCGACCTCTGCCAATGCGGAATACTATGCCAAAATCGTTGCGGAGAAGGCTATTCTGCGCCGTCTGATTTCACGTCTGACTGAGTCAATCAACCAGGCTTATGATGGTGACCGGCTGTCTGAAGAGATCATTGCAGGTGCGGAGAAGGCTCTGATTGATGTCAGTGAAACAGCTAACCGCAGCGGGTTTAAGAATATCCGGGATATTTTAAATCTGAACTTTGGCAATCTGGAGGCGCGTTCCCAGCAGACATCGGATATTACGGGAATTGCGACCGGCTACCGGGAACTAGATAAGATGACGACGGGGCTTCATGAGGAAGAGCTGATTATTTTGGCGGCCCGTCCGGCTGTCGGAAAGACAGCTTTTGCCCTCAATATCGCCCAAAATATCGGGACCAAACTGGATAAAACCGTTGCCATCTTCTCTCTGGAAATGGGAGCGGAGAGCTTGGTAGACCGGATGCTGGCTTCGGAAGGGGTGATTAACTCTCACTCTATCCGAACGGGTCAGCTGACGGATGAAGAATGGCAGAAATACACGATTGCAACGGCCAATCTGGCCAATGCCAGCATTTACATTGATGATACGCCGGGGATTCGGATTACGGAGATTCGTTCGCGGGCCCGCAAGCTGGCTCAGGAGACCGGAAATCTGGGGCTGGTTTTGATTGACTATCTGCAGCTCATCACTGGTACCGGCCGGGAAAACCGCCAGCAGGAGGTTTCGGAAATTTCCCGTCAGCTGAAAATTTTGGCCAAGGAGCTGAAAGTCCCAGTGATTGCCCTCAGTCAGCTGTCGCGGGGTGTAGAGCAGCGGCAGGACAAGCGGCCGGTGCTGTCAGATATTCGGGAGTCGGGATCCATTGAGCAGGATGCGGATATTGTCGCCTTTCTCTACCGGGATGATTACTATGACCGGGCCGGTGAGGAGGAAGAAGGCATTCCCAATAATAAGGTGGAAGTGATTATTGAGAAGAACCGGAGCGGTGCGCGTGGTACGGTGGAGCTGATTTTCCAGAAAGAGTACAATAAGTTTTCAAGTATTTCTAAAAGAGAGGAAGGATAAAGATGAGTGATGCATTTACAGATGTAGCAAAGATGAAAAAAATCAAAGAGGACATCAAAGCCCATGAGGGGCAGGTTGTTGAGATGACCTTAGAAAACGGCCGTAAACGGCAGAAAAGCAAGCAAGGCCGGCTGATTGAGGTTTATCCGTCTTTGTTTATCGTTGAGTATTCCAATGACGGCGGCCAGCCGGGTGAAATCAGCAACTCCTATGTGGAGTCCTACACTTATTCTGACATTTTAACGGAGAAAAATTTAATCCGTTATTTTGACGAAGACTAAAAAAGTTCCAGAATTTCTTTTTCTGGGATTTTTTCTTACCAGCGTTCGGAAATGAATCGCCCCTCTCTTTTTTTGCAGTAGATTTGTTCAGAAACGTTGCCTTGAATCAGTTTGCCTTAAGCGGCCGGCATGTCAGACTCTTCGAACCTCCCTTTAAACCATAGCAGCGTCTTCTTGCGCTGCAGTCCGGGAGAATTAAGGACATGTGGGGTTATAGTAGAACGAGTATCACTGCTCAAGGAAAGCAAGAGAGAAGTGCCATTCATTTCCGAACAGGTTTGCTCTGAAAATGGTATAATAGACTTAATCGGAAACGAATGCTTACTCTTACTTTTGCTTTCCTTGAATAGTGAGAAACAGAGGACAAAATCGTCTCTTATAGTCTTTTGGTTTGCTTTTAGTAGCGAAACTGTCTGGGGGACAGTTTCAGCCTATCGCTTTGAAATCCGAACGTGACTAATGAAGACAGGTACAGACTAAGAAGATTGAGGGAAAAGATGGGAGGCAGCCATGATTAAAAATTTGGTGTTTGATTTAGGAAATGTGCTGATTGAGTGGAATCCTACCAAAATTTTGACTTATTTTGCGGCAGATGAGGAGGACCGTGAAAGAGTCAGGGAAGCAGTCTTTGACTCGGGGCTTTGGGCCAGGACCGACAGCGGGGAGCTGAGTCTGGAGGAGGCCAGCCGGACAGCCTCTGCTTTGCTTCCGCCGGAGCTAGCCTCTGCCGTCCAAAATATCTTTTATCACTGGTATGAGGTGGTAGCTGTCTATCAGGATCTGCAGAAGAAGATTGAGGCTTGGTCTCAGCAGGGCTATCGAATTTACATCCTCTCTACTACCTGCGAGATTTTTTACCACATTGAAAAAGCGGGGCTCCTGCCCATCTATCCCCTCCTGTCGGGTTATATCCTGTCTTCTGAGGTGGGGGCTGTCAAGCCTGACAGGGAGATCTATCTGGAGCTTTTAGAAAAATATCATCTCCAGGCTGAGGAATGTGTCTTTATTGATGATATTGAGGCCAATCTGGAGGCAGCGGCGGATTTGGGCTTTGCAACTATCCTAGCCAAGAGCGAGGCGGAGAATATTTGGTCTTTGGAAGCGCTGCTGGCCGTCCAAGGAGAATTCCAAAGCTCAGATAAAAGTTCTGACCTTGACTTTTTGCCATGATTGCGCTATCATAAAGACAATTCAATAGGGGAGTCTGTGTACAGTCTGAGAGGAAGTGTAAGCTTCGACCGCACCTGATCTGGGTAATGCCAGCGTAGGAATTCAGCAAGATGTCAGCTTTTTTGTGCACCCTTTCCCGATTGGAAAGGGTGTTTTTAGTACGACAGGCTGCCGTGCATCTGATACTCAATGAAAATCAGCTTTCATCCTCTTCGGAAATCAAAACCAATCGTCGTCCGTTTTGCTTTGTTCTGGCAAAAAACTTTTGATGCGGCGGATAAAATTTCTGTAAGGAAGTGTCATCTTAGATTTTCAAATGTAAAAACGAAACTAAATGTCAATAAGTACAAGGAGGTAAGGAAATGCGTGCTAGTATTGCTTTACAGATACTGCCTTTAGGAGCTCAGGAAAACCGTTTGGCGGTTATTGAGGAAGTGATTGATTTTCTGCAAAAGCAGCCAGTTAAACAGCTTGTAACGCCTTTTGAGACGGTTCTGGAGGGAGAGTGGGAAGAGTTGTTCCCCCTTTTGCAGCAGGCGGTGGAGATTGCTGGGGCTCAGGCAGATACTGTCTTTGCCAATGTAAAAATTAATTACGGAGAGATTTTGTCCATTGATGAAAAACTTGAAAAATATACTGCGGCAGCAGATTAGTTTATTGGGCATGCTGGGCATTTTGGTCCTTTGGCAGCTGGCGGGTTTGCTGCATCTGCTGCCTAAGTTTATTTTGCCGACGCCGCTGGAAATCCTGCAGGCCTTTGTCCGCGATGCGGGGCTCCTTGCCTTTCACAGCTGGGCGACCTTAAAAGTGGCGCTGCTGGGTTTGGTTTTAGGAGTCGTTCTTGCCTGTCTGCTGGCGCTGCTCATGGACAGCCTGCTCTGGCTCAATGATTTGATTTATCCCATGATGGTGGTGGTACAGACCATTCCGACCATTGCCTTGGCGCCCATTTTGGTCCTTTGGCTGGGCTATGGGATTCTGCCTAAAATTGTTCTCATTATCCTGACGGTGACGTTTCCGATTATCGTCAGCATTCTGGACGGTTTCAGGCACTGCGACCGGGATATTTTGACCCTTTTTGAGCTGATGCAGGCCAATCGCTGGCAGCTGCTTTGGCATTTTAAAATCCCGGCTTCCCTGTCTTACTTTTATGCCGGCCTGCGGGTCAGTGTCTCCTATGCCTTTGTTACAACGGTCGTTTCCGAATGGCTGGGCGGTTTTGAGGGACTGGGAGTCTATATGATTCAGTCAAAAAAGCTCTTTCAGTACGACACCATGTTTGCCATTATTATCTTGGTCTCGGCAATCAGCCTTCTGGGTATGAAGCTGGTGGATGTCAGTGAAAAATATGTGATGAAATGGAAGTAGGAGCTCTGCTCAGCTATTTTACAAAAAAGAAAAGAGGTTCATAATGAAAAAAATGTATCAATGCTTACTGGCAGGCTTAGCTGCCTTAGCTATCCTAGGCTTAGCTGCTTGCAGTCAGAGTCAGTCAGGGTCAGAGTCTGCCGGCAAGGATAAAAAGATTGATTTTATCTTAGACTGGTCGCCCAATACCAACCATACGGGCCTGTATGTGGCCAAGGAAAAAGGCTATTTCAAGGATGCAGGGGTTGATGTGGATATTAAGCTGCCGCCTGAGGACAGCACGTCTGACCTGATTATCAACGGCAAGGCGCCTTTTGGTATTTATTTTCAGGACTCAATGGCCAAGAAATTGGACAAGGGGGCAGAGATTACAGCTGTAGCGGCTATTGTCGAGCACAATACTTCGGGGATTATTTCTAAAAAATCCGCCGGCATTACCGAGCCTAAGGACTTGGTCGGCAGGAAATACGGAACCTGGAACGATCCCGTGGAGTTGGGGATGCTCAAGACCTTGGTGGAGAGTCAGGGTGCGGACTTTGAAAAGGTGGAAAAGGTGCCTAATAATGACTCCAACTCCATTACACCGATTGAGAATGGCCTCTTTGATGCGGCCTGGATTTACCATGGATGGGACGGCATTATGGCTCAGTCTCAGGGCATGGAGACCAATTTTTTCTACATGAAGGACTATGTCAAGGAATTTGACTACTATTCACCAGTCATTATCGCGAACAATGATTACCTGAAGAAGAATCCTGAGGAAGCTAAAAAGGTGCTGCAGGCTATCAAAAAGGGCTACCAGTATGCCATGGAGCATCCGGAAGAAGCGGCTGATATGCTGATAAAGAATGCACCGGAGCTGCAAAGCAAGCGGGATTTTGTCATCGAATCGCAGCAATACCTGTCCCAGCAGTATGCATCTGATAAGGACAAGTGGGGGCAGTTTGAGGCCGGGCGCTGGAATGCCTTTTACAGCTGGGCCAAGGACCAGGGAATAGTCGAAAATGACCTGAGCAACAAAGGATTTAGCAACGATTTTATAAAAGAATGACAGAAATTAAACTTGAAAAGGTAAGCTATGCTTACGAGGAGCAGCAGATTTTAAAGGATATCAGTCTGGAGGTCCAAACTGGTCAGGTGGTGGCTATTTTAGGCCCCAGCGGTGTGGGAAAGACGACACTTTTCAATCTGATTGCCGGGATTTTGCCTCTGCAGTCTGGCAGAATCATGTTAGACGGCGAGGACAATCCCAAGGGCCGGGTCAGCTATATGCTGCAAAAAGACCTGCTTTTGGAGCATAAGACTGTTCTGGGCAATGTCATGCTGCCCCTCCTGATTAAAAAGGCAGCCAAGAAAGAAGCGGTTGAGCGGGCGGAGGCTATTCTGCGGGAATTTGGCCTTTATGAAGTGGCGAATCAGTATCCGCATGAGCTGAGCGGGGGCATGCGCCAGCGCGTGGCCCTGCTGCGGACCTATCTGTTTGGCCACAAGCTTTTCCTGCTGGATGAGGCCTTCAGCGCGCTGGATGAGCTGACCAAGATGGAACTGCATGCTTGGTATCTGGATATTCACTGCAAGCTGGGCCTGACCACCCTCCTCATCACCCACAGTATCGAGGAGGCGCTGGCTCTCAGCGACCGCATCTATATTCTGAAAAACCGGCCCGGCCAGCTGGTGGCGGAGCTGCAGCTGGACTGGTCTGGCCAGAAAGACAAGGAGCTGAAGAAACTGGCCTATAAGCAGGAAATTTTGAGGATTTTGGGGGTTAAATCTTAGAACCTGCCTGAATAAATCATCTCACTGTATTAACATCTCTGTTAGCGCCACTCGGCCTTACAGAATCTAAAAATACATCTGCTTTTCCTGTGAAATACTGTCTGGATTGGCACTAGCATACTCCTCAATCTGTCCAACTGATCTTTATGCCTATAGATTCTTAGAATGAATCGATAGGAATGTTGATTTTTAAAAATTTTTATACTAAAATGGCGGTGTCAACAATTTTCAAAGTTGGAAGGAGAAGCAAATGGACAAAGTTCCTAATCAGATTGATTATATAGAATTTCCTTATCCTGACAAGGAGTTGTTCCGTCAAGGAAGAGATTTCTATCGGCAGGTTTTTGGCTGGCAGTATCAGGAATGGGGGCCGGAATATCTGGATACGGCTGACAGCGGCGTTTCCAGCGGTCTGGCTGTCGATTCTGCACGGCTGCAGACTCCTTTAATCGTCCTCTATACAGACCATATCGAGCAGGCGATGACAAGGGTCTTGGAAGCTGGCGGAGAGATTAGTCAGCCCTTGTTTGACTTTCCTGGCGGCCGTCGTTTTCATTTCAAAGACCCGGCTGGCCATGAACTGGCTTTTTGGTCGGAATAACCCATCAAATCAAGCTTGGCAGCTTGGTTTTTTGCAAAAACTGAGACGCATACTTTTCTTTTCTGCCTCTTTACATTCTGCCTTTTTCGTGGTACAATAGCTTTTGTGTGAAATAACAGCAGTTCAAAATGAAGCTCGTCAACAGAAGGTCAGCTATAAGAGTAACCTTTGCTGTTTGGGCGAAGACCTCCTGCACGAATCAGGTTTGAATAAGAGTTATTTCCTCAAATATCATTTATTTAGAGGAGGACATTTTTATGTCTCGTTATACAGGACCATCTTGGAAACAAGCCCGTCGTTTGGGTCTTTCTCTTACCGGTACAGGTAAAGAATTGGCTCGCCGCAACTATGTACCTGGTCAGCATGGACCAAACAACCGCAGCAAATTGTCAGAATACGGTTTGCAGTTGGCTGAAAAACAAAAACTTCGTTTCACTTACGGTGTAGGTGAAAAGCAATTCCGTAACTTGTTCGTGCAAGCTACTAAAATCAAAGAAGGCATCCTTGGTTTCAACTTCATGCTTCTCTTGGAACGCCGCTTGGATAACGTTGTGTACCGTCTGGGTCTTGCGACTACCCGTCGTCAGGCGCGTCAGTTCGTAAACCACGGTCACATCCTTGTTGATGGTAAGCGCGTAGATATCCCATCTTACCGCGTGACGCCAGGTCAAGTGATTTCTGTTCGTGAAAAATCACTGAAAGTACCTGCCATCCTTGAAGCGGTTGAAGCAACTCTGGGACGTCCAGCTTTCGTATCATTCGATGCTGAAAAGCTGGAAGGTTCATTGACTCGCCTGCCAGAACGCGACGAAATCAACCCAGAAATCAATGAAGCACTTGTCGTTGAATTCTACAACAAAATGCTGTAAGATAAGACTTTATATTGTAAGAAGCCTGCAACAGTGGGCTTTTTTCTTTGCCTTGAAAAGCTTATTTTTTTGAAAATTAAAGTTGAAACTGAGAGTTTTTGCCCAGCCTCTATGAAGCTGTATTGCTTTCTCTTGTCATTTTTGATTTTCATTGAACAGGACTGTCACTGTTCCTCATTTTTAAAAGTGTCATTTGAGGGTGAAAAAATGACAGTTGGGGGCAAGTGAAGATTTTTCCAGCAGGATATACTAGAATAAAGAGGTCAAGATTGATTCTTATACTAGACTTGTTTGTGGGTGAGGGTGCAGTTATCATGAGAGTCTGCCCCAGCCTCCTTGCCTCGCTTTTGAATTTGCAGTCTCGGGCTGTTGAAGCGGCCTGATTTGAAGAGGTTTTTGAAGAGCAGGGGAACTGATTCTTTCCTTATGCTTATCCTCAAACTACAAAATGTTAAAAAATTATGCTAAAATAGATTTATTATAGCAAGTCATCTCAGTAATCTGCAGCAGAAAGAGGATGACGGTATTGCTATTGCAGCCCAGCCGGCCCTTTTTTGCATCGGCGGGTAAGGCAAGCCAAGCTTGCAGCAACCGTATCAGTATGGAAGACTTTGAGCAAAGCGAGTGAACATCATGTAGGTTTGAAATAAATGGAGCATGAAAAATTGCTGTTTCAGCTTCATCATCCAAAGTTTGCCAAAACAGCTTACCCTAGTTATCTGAGCTTTTCAAGGGGGATGATGTTTCAAAATATGGGCAGAGCGCATAGAATCACTTGCTTTTTCAGGTGAAGGCCAGTCCCAGGCTGATAGAAACAGCAGGGCTGCTGGAGCGACAGGATGTGCAGTATAAGGAGAAGAAGAATGAAAATTACAATTTTAGAGGATAGTGCGGTTCACCGGGTGCGTCTGGAAACGGCTATCCGGAAGGGTATGGCTGAGTTAGGAGTGGCTGCCCGTATCCTGGCAACAGGAAAAATCATGGAATTCGAGGCTTCTTTAGGCAGGGATACCTCTCATCATCTCTATTTTTTGGACTTGGATATTCAGGGAGAGCGCAACAAGGGATTTGAGGTAGCTCAGCTGATTCGCAGGTACAATCCGCATGCTATTATTGTTTTTATGACGGATGTGCCAGAAGTCTCCCCTCTGGCCTTTCAATACCATGTGTCTGCTTTGGATTTTATTGACAAGGACGGAGCGGACTATGATAAGAGAGTCAAGGAGTGTCTGGAGTACACGGCAAGGCAGCTGCGTATTATTGATCAAAAGGGTGGGAGCAGTCTCCTCTGACAGGATGGTATCGTCAATTCGTTTGTTTTTTATTACTTTGTTAGCTCGCTGCCCTATCGTCCTATATTTTAAGCGATAGGCTGAAACTGTCCTCCGGACTGTTCCGCTATTAAAAGCAAACTAAAGACTATATCGGCTGTTACAGTGTGTAAAGTTTTTTTACAGATTTTTTCAGGCACTTTCGTCTAAATGGTGTATAATGGGGTCAAGAGTCAAAGGGAGTCTGATAGCGTCATTTCGTTAATCTTTTATTACTTTGTTAGCTGAAACAGTCCCAGAGGGCAGTTTCACTACTAAAAGACTATACGGTGTCTTATAAAAGACAAAAGACACCTCCCTCTGCGGGCGATGGCGCAGCCATCATGGGGCCTGTCCCATCGCCTATTTGTGCCAATAAAAGGAAAGGAGCAGACATGAAGGTTCTTGTTACTGGTGCGACAGGCTTTTTGGGGAAATATGTTATTGAAGAACTGGTCGAGCAGGGCTATGAAGTAAGGGCCTTTGGCCGCAATCAGAAGGCAGGTCAGGCTCTGCAGGGACCCTCAGTGGAATTCTTTGCTGGTGACTTTAGTCAGGAAGAAGATATTTTTGCCGCCTGTGAGGGTGTTGATGCTGTTGTTCATGCGGGGGCTCTTTCCACTATTTGGGGTCCTTGGGAGCAGTTTTACCGTGCCAATGTGCTGGGAACTAAGCGGGTTTTAGAAGCCTGCAGGCATTTTGGCATCAAGCGTCTGGTTTACATCTCTTCTCCCAGTATTTATGCGGCGGCGCGGGATCAGCTGGATATCAAGGAAACGGATGCGCCCAAGGAAAATGAACTGAATTTTTACATCAAGAGCAAACTGCAGGCTGAGCGTGTCATTGCTCAATACCCTCAGGTGCCGTCGGTTATTCTGCGTCCCCGCGGCCTCTTTGGTATTGGGGACACCAGTATTTTTCCGAGGGTGCTGCGACTGAGCCAACAATTTGCGATCCCCCTCATCAAGAACGGGCAGCAGCTGATGGATATGACCTGTGTAGAAAATGCAGCCTTGGCGGTGCGTCTGGCCTTGGAAATGCCTCAAGCACATGGGCAGGTTTACAACATTACCAACGGTGAGCCCCATAGCTTTAAGGATTTGCTGGACCAAGCCTTGGAAGGTTTACAGGTGCGTAAACGCTATGTAAAGCTGCCGGCTGGTTTGCTGGCCTTCTTAGCACAGAGTTTTGAAAGCATCTACCGTTTTTTCCGGATTAAAAAAGAGCCTCCACTGACCCTTTACACCTACTATTTGATGCGCTACAGCCAAACGCTGGACATCTCAGCAGCTGTAAGGGATTTAGGCTATCGGCCGCGCTTGACAATCAGCGAAGGAATTGCGAAATATGTCCAAAATTATCGAAACAATTGATTATTTTGCTGCTGGCAGCTGCAGCAGCCATTTACAGAGGATGTTCAAGGGAGTCCCTAAGAAAAAAATCAGCTTCCCGGCCGGTGTTTTTCTGCTTAAACACCGCAGCAAAGGCTATATTTTATACGATACTGGCTATTCCCCAGCTATTCAGAAGCCTTCTTTGAAATATTGGTGCTATGGCTTGGCGACGCCTGTCACTATGAAAAGCGGGGATCGGATTGATCTCCTGCTGCAGGAAAATGGACTGGTGCCTGATGATATTTCCTATATCATCCTGTCACACCTGCATCCTGACCACCTCGGAGGGGCTGCCTTCTTTCCCAAAGCTCGCTTTATCCTCACCCAGGCGGTTTTTGACCGTTATCAGAAGAGGCGCCTCAAAGATTTGATTTTCAGGGAATTTCTGCCGGCAGATTTTGACAGCCGCTTGGAGGTAGTGGAGCCCCAGCAGGTGGAGGCCGCTTTTCTCTACCGCAAGACCGTTGACTTATTTGGCGATGGCAGTATTTATCTGGCTTCGGTAGATGGACACGCAGCTGGTCAGGGCTGCCTCTTTCTGCCGGAGTACAACCTTTTTATTGCTGCGGATCTGTGTTGGGGCGTGGACTTGCTGCCCTATACAGAGCAGATGCGCCTTTTGCCGTCTTTGGTGCAGGACAGCAAGCAGGACTATCTGGCCGGTGTTGCTTTGCTCCGAAGGCTTTTGGCAGACAATCACCAGGTTCTGGTCAGCCACGATCCGACAGAGAGGGTAAAGGAAGTCTTACATGCAAGCAGGAACTTTTCTGAAAACTTTTATTGAGATGCGCTGGCTGCGCCGCTTTGACAGCCGGCAGGCTCTGGAGGCTTATCAGACCAGGCAGCTGGCAGCTTATAGGGCCTTTCTGCAGGAAAAATCTCCTTATTTCAGGCAGGGGATTCCGGCAGATTTCCGCATGGATAAGGCGCTGATGATGCGGCATTTCAATCAGCTAAATACGGTGGGAATGGACCGGGATGAAGCTTTGGAGCTGGCTCTGGAGAGCGAACGAACGCGTGATTTCAGTCCTATGAAAGGGGAAATCGCTGTCGGCTTATCCTCTGGGACTTCGGGGCACCGGGGCCTCTTTATCACCAGTGAGCAGGAGCGCAGTATGTGGGCTGCTGCTGTTTTAGCTAAAATGCTGCCGCCGGGAAAACTCTTAGGCCATAGGATTGCTTTTTTTCTGCGGGCCGATAACGCTCTTTATCAGACGGTCCATTCGGCCCTTATCCGTCTGCAGTATTTTGATACCTTTCAGGCTGCTGAGCAGCATCTGGAGCTTCTCAATGCCTATCAGCCAAGCATATTGGTGGCGCCGGCTTCCATGCTGCTGGAGCTGGCCAAGCTGCGGCAGTCCGGCAGGTTAAACATCGCTCCGCAGAAGGTCATATCAGTAGCTGAGATTTTGGAGGAGGCAGATCGGCAGGCCATGGAGGCTGCTTTTGAGCTGGACAGAATCGATCAGATCTATCAGGCGACAGAAGGTTTTCTGGCTTGCAGCTGTGCCTGCGGTCAGCTTCATCTCAATGAGGACATTGTCTTTGTAGAGAAGAACTATCTGGATGAAGGCCGTTTTTATCCTCTGATTACCGATTTTAAACGCCGCTCGCAGCCTATCTATCGTTATGAGCTGAATGATATTTTAGTGGAAAATCCTGACCCCTGTCCCTGCGGTTCAGTTTTCACTCGGATTGACAGGATTGAGGGCCGGTCGGATGATATCTTTGTCTTTGAAAATGCTGCTGGAGAGCCTGTAGAGGTTTTTCCGGACTTTATCCGGCGCTGCCTGCTCTTTGTGGATGGCATCGGAGAATATCAGGCCGCTCAGCTCAGCAGCCGGCAGCTGGTGATTGCGATTGAACACCGCAGCCGGGAGAGGGAGGCTGCTCTGACTCGGCAATTCCAGCAATTAGCGGCAGATAAGGATTTTCTTGCTCCTCAGCTGATTTTTAAGGACTACCAGCGGGACCGCAGCCGCAAATTAAAAAGAATCTGCCGGATTTGAAACGGAGATTGTTTGGGTCGGGCCCCTCGCCTGACAGAAAGGAAAGAAGATGACAGCAGTAAAAAATCATATTAAGATTGTTGGCTACGGCACGCAGCTGCCGCGCAACACAGTGACTTTTAAGGATCAGACCCGTTACCGAGTGACCGAAGGCGAAGAAACCCAGCTGGACTTGGCGGCGAAGGCTATTGAAAAGGCTTTGAAACATGCCGGACTGACTATTGCAGACATTGACTGTCTTGTATCGGCCAGTGCAGTCGGGGTTCAGCCCATTCCTTGTACGGCAGCTCTGATTCATGAGCTGGTGGCGAAGGGGCTGTCTATTCCGGCTATGGACATCAATACAACCTGTACCAGCTTTATTTCTGCTCTGAGCCTGATGTCGCATTTGCTGGAAGCCGGTGAGTACAGGCGTATCCTCATCGTTTCCAGCGAGGTCGGCAGTCTCGGTCTTAATCCTCAGCAGAAAGAGAGTTTTGAATTATTCAGCGACGGTGCGGCAGCCTTGATTTTTGAAGCAACGCAGGAAGAAAGAGGCGTCATTGCCAGCCTGCAGCGGACTTGGTCTGAGGGTGCGCACGATACAGAGATTCGCGGCGGTCTGACTTCTTTTCACCCCAAGGAATATTCAGACAGCACTAAGAGCCACTATATGTTTGATATGAACGGCAGAAAAATTCTGCTGCTGTCTGCAAGGAAGATTCCGGAAATGTTTGAGGAATTTAAGACCAAGAGCGGTCTCAGTGCAGCAGAGTTTGACTACATCATCCCTCATCAGGCCAGCCGGGCGCTGCCCATGATTATGCACAGTCTGGGGATTCCTGATCATCAGTATCTTGACTTGGTAAAGGACTATGGCAATATGGTTTCCGTCGCTGTGCCTTTTGCTCTCTGCTATGCTTTGGAGCGCGGCTTGGTCAAGGAAGGAGATACCATCGCTCTTATGGGAACGGCAGCCGGTATGACGGTCAATATGCTGGCCATGAAGCTGTAATCCCTGGAAGGACGGACTAAGCGAAGGCAGTATCGTCCGTAACTCCAGTACAAGCTGAGGCTGCCTACCGCTGTCTTTTATCGTCATTTAGTTTGTTTTTATTCGATTGTTAGCTTGGCTTGCTCTGACAGTCTGGAGGACCTGATACTTGAAAGCGGTGGGAGCCTGTCCCAGCCTCACTCTTCTGGACTTAACGAAAATTGGGAACTGCGTTTCCTTTACTCACAACTTCCCACAGTCCGGGGCTCTGTTGAAGCTAAAGTCCGCCATCACACGAGAATAAAGATATGAATCGGTATAAGATGCAAAAGTATCCGCTGGCCGCTCTAAAAAGGACAGGCAAGAAAAAAAGAAGCTGGGACAACAGCACCCAACTTCGTATTTTTCTATTGTTTGACTGCCAGAAGCAGTGGCTGGGAAAGCTTCTGTTGACTTTGGTCAACCAGCATCTTCCCTGCACAGCTCATCAGGCACTTTTATACTCTCCGAAAATCTCTTCAAGCTTCGTCAGCGTCGCCTTGCCGTACCCCAGTACAGCCTGCGGCCCGTTGCCTAGTCCTAAAGACAAACTAAAAGACTTGCTGACGACATCAAAGACTCGGTCTGATTGATTTTATACGGTATCTTCCCAAAGATACATCCCTCTGCGGGTGAGGGCGCAGCCATCATGGGGGTCGTCCCACTCTATTTGTTTAAATCATTTTCAAAAGAAAGTCGGCTATTTGTTCGGGACTTTCTTTTTTTCCTCTGGCAATCCATATCTGACAGACGCCGAAAAAAGCGTTGGTCAGGTAGACCGTGCTGTATTCTTTTTCAAACTGGCTGTAAATCCGGCTGCTGAAGCGGTCCTGCAGGTCCTCAGCCAGCATGACCTGAAGCTTGTGGCGCAGAAAATTCTGGATTTCCTTGGTGCCGTTTTCCGTCAAAAGAGCTGCCAGAAGCGGTTCCAGCTGCAAAAATTTAAAGACTTCAATAATAGCTGTCTTGATATTTTCCTGATGGTGGCTGAAAATGTACTCCAACTGATGAAAAAGCCCCTGCTGGTAGCGCTCAATCATGTCGTACTTATCCTTGTAGTGCGTATAAAAACTGCTGCGGCTGATACCGGCAGCCTGTGCCAGCTGCACAGTGGTGATGTGGTCAAAAGACTCCTGCTTCAGCAGCTGGACCATGGCATTTTCGATAATGGCCTTGGTCTTCTGGCGCTTATTACTTTCAAACATAATCCTTCTCCTTTTTACTACATTCTCTCCCATTGCGGCAAATGAGGCGTCTGCCTGACTCGCTGCTGTTAGAATGATTGTCTCCTGCTTCTATTATATCAAATTTTTAGGAAAATCGTACCAGAAGAAACTCTTAAAAAGGCAGAAAATTTAACAGCGGCCCTCAGCAGAGAAGATTTTTTCAGACTTGCCCCGTTTTGGCTGATGGTTTCAGCTGTATCGGGTCTTGGAAAAGCAGTTTGCCAGCTGGTCCTGCTCTTTCTATTTTCAATCCATATGGGCTTATCTTTCGCGCGTTCCGACAGTTCGGGTTTGTTTAAAATAGAAAGGGCAGGTGTTGACGGTGTGCAGGTTTTCTGTTTTTTTATCGGACAGTCCGTCAGTTCGTTTTCCTTTTACCTCCAGACCATCTCCCTAATAAAAGCAAACTACGGGGGTGCGATAGACAGAAAATACAGACTAAGAGCCTGGCAGAGACTGTTTTTACAAGTCTTTTTAATTGTTCAGGAAAATTTCCTGTTTTGTTTTCTTTAAGTTTTCTTTAGCTTTCTTTTAAGTTTTCATCCGTAAAATGACTGTAGATTTAAGAAAGACAGAGGGGGAGAATCCCATGGCTAAAAAAACAATCAAGAAAAATTTTCAGCGCTTTGAAAGCAAATATATTATTCGGAAGGAAACATTGCTGGATTTATTGCAGGAATTTGAAGGCTATTTAGTCGAAGACGAGCATGCCTACTCAACCATCAATAATCTCTACTATGATACGCCGACCTATCAGATTATCCGAGAGACTTTGGAAAATCCTTATTTTGATGAGAAGCTGCGTCTCCGCACTTATGAAGAATATCCGACAGAAGGCAGTCAGGTTTTTCTGGAAATAAAGAAAAAGATGCGCGGCATCGTCTACAAGCGCCGGATTGTCAGCAATCTCCTGACGGCAGAAGCCTATCTGGACGGCGACCGCAGCCAGCTGGAAGACAGCCAGATTCGTGAGGAAATCGACTGGCTTGCCCAGCATTTCGGCGAGATTGGACCCATGATGCTGATCTGCTACAACCGCTACTCTATGAAAGGTCTTGAGGACGCGGCTGTTCGGATTACCTTTGACCATGATCTGACTTACCGTCCGTACGATTTGAGCCTCTTGGACGGCCGTCACGGAGACCCCCTCCTGCCGGCTGATCATGTCATCATGGAGGTCAAACTGCCAGGGGCCTGCCCTGCCTGGCTGAGTGACATACTGGAGCGCTATCAGCTGACTCCAGCCTCCTTCTCCAAATACGGAGTGGCCTATCAAAAGGCCGCAGATTATATCCCAAGCAAGTAAACTAGATAGGAACAGAAACATGAAAAAAGCAAAATCGAAATTTCAAAAAATCAAACTCTTAGTGCCTTTAGCCTTGGCCACTCTGGCTCTGGCTGCCTGCAGCACCAATTCAAGCAGCAGCACAACAGCCAGCACCAGCAGCAGTCAGAACACCAGCGCAGCCAGTACCAGTCAGACTAAGACAAACACTGCTGACTACTTTGCCGCAGAAGACTCAGATGCTTCTTATGATGCGTCCAAGGCAGCAACCATCAGCTTGAGCGGGTCAAGCGCTCAAAGCACTGGAGACGGAGTCAGTGTATCCGGCTCAACTGTGACGATTTCCGCTGCTGGGACCTATGTCATCTCCGGCAGCAGTGAAAATGTGCAAATCGTCGTTAAGGCCGGTGACAGCGATCAGGTGCAGATCGTTCTCAATGGTGTCACAATGACCGGAACGGATGCGGCTATTTTGGTCGAACAGGCAGGAAAAACGACCCTGACTCTGGCAGATGGCAGCAAGAACTCTATCTCTGATTCGTCTAACCACAGCAATACTGACGCGGATGCGGCTGTTTTCAGCAGTTCGGATCTGACTCTCAATGGCTCCGGCAGCCTGACGGTCGATGGCAAATATGAAACGGCCATCAAGTCGGAAAGCACCCTGCGAGTGACCGGCGGCACCTATACTATCAATGCAGCCAAGCACGGCCTCTCCGCAGACAATGCCCTTAATATCAAGGATGCGACGATTGATGTCAAGGCGACAGAGGATGCCATCCATGCTGATAATGACAATGATACCTCACTGGGCAATCTCTATATCCAGTCCGGTACCGTCACGATTGATGCCGGAGATGACGGGCTCCACGCTAGCAATACAGCTGTGATTGACGGCGGCACTATTAAGGTCTCCAATAGTACAGAGGCTTTGGAAGGAACCAATGTCACCATTAATGGAGGAGAACTGGACTTCTACGCGACGGATGACGGTATCAATGCTGCTAGCGACGTGAGCGGAGCGGACATCTTTATCAAGATTACCGGCGGGGAGATCAAGGTAGAAGTTGGTCAGGGAGATACCGATGCCCTTGACTCCAACGGTGATATCATCATGTCGGGCGGCAATTTGGCTATCACTTCCACCGTTTCTGCCTTTGACTTTGACGGAACAGCCACCTATACTGGCGGCACCATTACTGTAAATGGTGAAACCCGTACCGAAATCACAGCTGACGGACCTGGCGGCGGCGGTTTCGGCGGTGGTGCTCCCGGCGGTCAGGGCGGCGGGCCCGGCGGATGGTAATCCAGTCAGACTCTTCGAAAACCAAGTCCAAGTGCCGTTATACCCTTTGACGAGCGAAGCGGATCCTTCCAATCAGAAGCGCTATCTGCAATCGCAAAACCTCTGCTGGAGCATTTTGAGCGGCGAGAGTGAGACAGCATCCCATGATGGCTGTGCTCTCATCCACAGAGGGATGCATCTTTTGGAAGATACCGTATAAAAAATCGGCGAGGCGGAGTCTTCGATTCCCACCTCCGCACAGCTCGAAGCTGGGACGACGAAGTGTAAATAAAGTCAAGCAAAGCTGGATGTCAAAGCAGCGGCTCGTTGCCTCGTTTGATTTGAGTATCTATATAAAACAGCCCCTCATTCCAGAAGGAGATGAGGGGCTGTTTTGCTATTCATCCAACTGAATCAGCATCCTGTCCGTATCCACCGTCACCTGCGCTCCGATGGTGATGGTAAAAAGCGGCTGGGTGTGGGCAACAAAGTCCAGATCGTACATAACCGGAATGGTCTTGAGGACGGGGTGCTTATCCAAGATGTAGAGGAGCAGGTCTTCTGTCATCTGGCATTCTTTGGGGAGGCTGCCGATGAGCAAGGTCTGCGGATTAGGATAGGCTTGCAGGAGGGCTGCCAAATTGCGGTCAAATTCAAGATAGTCCTCCTCCTCCTCGACAAAGAGGACATAGCTGTCAGGCTGGGGGGCGTAGGGCCGTATCCTGCAGGAGGGAGAAGGTGGGCAGATTTCCTCCAATAGCGGTCGCACGCGCCTGGCCGGGATTGGAGACCTTCCATTCAGTTGGCTGGAAGGTCAGCGGGGCATCTGGCAGATACCATTCATTGCTGCCCCATTTCTGACTGGGGGCCAGCTGGTAGCTGGTCTGGCCCAGGGCCTTGATCCAGCCCTCAGTCTGGTAGTCCTGCAGGGGATCCATCGTATACTCAAAGAAAATCAAAGAGTAAACTAGGAAGCTGGCCGCAGACAGTACTGGAGTGCGTGACACAAACTTTGCTTGCCTTACCCGCCGTATTCAACTGCTTCGTGGGTTCGAAATAGAAGGAGTAGGAAAGGTTATTCGCTGAGTTTGATGCTGCCGGATTGATTGTTGACGGTTAGGTCAATGGCGGC
This sequence comes from Streptococcus sp. DD11, assembly GCF_001578865.1. NCBI lineage: Bacteria > Bacillati > Bacillota > Bacilli > Lactobacillales > Streptococcaceae > Streptococcus > Streptococcus sp. DD11. Next base: position 629,598 of record NZ_KQ969392.1, on the reverse strand, counting down.
GTTATCAATCTTACGGGTGGCTGAGCCGCCGATCGCATCATCATTCTTACCGTAATTCACCTGTATATCATCAGGGAGGCTGATGTCGCCCAGCTCTGTTTTCAGATCAAAGGATAGCTGAGACAGGCTGCCGGACACTAGGTTCAGGTTGACATCTCCCAGTTGGTCGGTGATAGTGATTTTTCCAGCCAGCTCCAGCTGTTCGGAGTTCAGTGACCCGCTTGAGACTGACAGGCTGCTGTCGGAGATTTTGCTGGTGTTTGCACGAATGTCGCCCAAATCGGTGCTAATCTCGCCGGAGGAGAACTGACTGTTGTTCAGGCTGATGCTGCCTGAAGACAAGCTGAGCTTGCCAGAGCCAATCTGACTGTTATTAAGGGTGATATCTCCTAGTGAATTACTGATTTTGCCAGAGGTGAATTGGCTGTCATTAACAGTCAGGCTGCCATTGGACAGGGAGAAGTCAGCGTCTTTGACCGACAGATTGGAGAGGGTCACATCGCCCAGAGATGCATTGCCGGTGAATGTCTCAAGCTTGGTCCCCTTGGGCAGGGAAAGCTCCACAGTACGCTTCTCCTGAGATTCTTGGTCAAATAAGCTGAGTAAGGAGCGGATGCCAGTGCTTATCCGGATGCCAGTGCTTATAAAGAAAGACTTTTTGCTGTCTTCCTTGATGTTTAAGGAGCCGTTTTCATCAGTTGCCGTGATTTTTCCCAGCGCTTTGCCGTCAATCTCATAATTGCTGTCGCTTTGATAATAGGTCAGATGGGCCTTGTCATCAGGAGATTGACTGATGACAAGATTTCTGGCTGCCAGGTCAATATTGAGGGAAGAAATGTCAGAGAAGCTTTTTTCTTCCTTGGTTAGCTTTAGCTCGCTATTGGCAGAATGAATCAAGTCGTTGACACCGCCTGTAACGGAGCCGATGGCTGTCAAGGCTCCGCCAAAGAGACAGGCTAGAACAGCTGCAGATAAGAGAGATTTTTTCCAGTTGATATTAGCCATGACGAACTCCTTTCTTTGCAAACAGTTGGGCTAGTTTGACAAATCCATTCCTGCCAAACTGAGAAATCGGAGAAATGCCTGAGTAGAAGATACCGGACAGTCCCAGGGATAGGACGCTGAAGCCCAGGATGAACAGGAAGGCTGGGACAGAGGTTGTCAGTCCCAGTGTCAGAGCGTCCCAGATCAGACTGATGCCGAAAATAAAGCAGGCAAAGGAAGCTACAGCCATGACCAGAGCAAGGATGAAAATCAGGAGGAAGAATACAAAGGTCAAAATTGCGGCCACTATAAAAAGCGGAATAGCCAAAGGTGCCGCCAAAATGGACAGGATGGCAATCTGGACGATGCTTTTCGTGCTTTTTGGGGTATTGCTGTCTTGATTGTCTTCTTCTACCTTTTTATCCAAAAGATTCAGCATAATCTCATGGGCTGCTTCCTTGGGGCTGCCTAGGTCGGCCATAGCCGCTGCTTCCCCTTCTGGTCCTACCTCGTCAAAGTACTCGACGAAGTAGTCCATAGTCTCTTGGTAGTCTTTGCGCGGTAGTTTTTTCAGATATTTTTCTAGCTCAGCTAGATACTCGGTTCTTGTCATGGCGGATGCTCCCTTCTATGATGCCGCTGATGGTTGTCGTGTAGGTCTGCCACTCATCTTTCAGAGTGTTCAGTTGCTCTTGGCCATAAGCCGTTAATGAGTAATACTTTCTTTTGCGTCCTTGATACTCCTGTGAATAAGTAGCCAGAAAACCATTTTGCTCCAACTTCTTTAAAATAGGATATAAAGTTGATTCCTTGATGTTGGCAATCAGCTTAATGGTTTGGCTGATCTCATAGCCATAGGAGTCGTCTTTTTCAAGGATTGCTAAGATAAGAAACTCAATCAGAGCAGATGATGTGGGAAAATACATATGCACACCTCCTTGTGTAAAAATTCTATATATAATCTTTATATACGTAGTGTACCTTCTTTTAAAACAAATGTCAAGTAAATATATAAATTTTTTATATATTTTTTTAAAAAGCAGAACTTTCGGTTTAAAATAGCGGATGTTTTCTTCAAATATTGATGCTGTTTTAGATTTTTGCCCATTTCTCAAATGCTGGGGCCGTTCGCTCCAACAATCCACTGGATTGTTGGAGGCTGTAGATAAGGCAAATGCAGTTTGCATCAAAACTATCCAGTCCCAGAAACACGAAAGTGAGGCTGGAAGACTGCAGACAGAGCAGTGTCAAAAGAATGTCAGACTTCTATGATTAGCCGCTGTTTATACTCTTCAAACATTTCTTCAAACCACGTCAGCGTCGCCTGCTTTTTTCCAAATACGCTTCTTCATTTTTACAAGAACTTTCGTGAATTCATAGGTTATAAATTGAAATCCTCTTCTATAAAATGGTAAAATGGTGTCAGTCTATCTAAATGAGACAGAAACGATGAAATGAATATGAAAAAACACAAAACTCTTTACAAATTTATCGGGCAGACCCTGCTTTACTTTTTCATTTTTCTGGCCTTGCTTTATTTTTTCAGTTATCTTGGCCAAGGGCAGGGCGGCTTTATTTACAATGAATTTTAATATAAGAGAGAAGAACGATGTCACATACTGCAATACATGATATGATAGAAACCATTGAGTCTTTTGCTCAGGTGCAGCCGGACTTTCCGGTTTATGATATATTGGGAGAAGTTCATACTTACGGCCAGCTCAAGGCGGATTCGGATGCCTTGGCGGCTGAGATTGACCGACTGGGCCTGCCGGCCAAGTCTCCGGTCGTCGTCTATGGCGGTCAGGAGTATGAGATGCTGGCCGCTTTTGTGGCTCTGACCAAGTCGGGACATGCTTATATTCCGATTGACAGTCATTCAGCTCTGGAGCGTGTCGCGGCTATTGTAGAAGTGGCTGAGCCCAGTCTGGTGATTGCCATCGCTGACTTTCCGCTGGCTGATGCGGCAGTAGCGATACTTACGGCTGAGCAGGTCCGCTCGGCTATCGCCCGACAGACAGCTTATGAGCTGACCCATCCAGTCAAGGGCGATGAGAATTACTACATCATCTTTACATCCGGTACGACCGGCAAGCCCAAGGGCGTGCAGATTTCCCATGACAATCTGCTCAGCTTTACTAACTGGATGATTGGGGACAAAGAGTTTGCGACGCCGTCCCGGCCGCAGATGCTGGCCCAGCCCCCCTATTCCTTTGACCTGTCGGTCATGTACTGGGCGCCGACCTTGGCGCTGGGAGGAACGCTTTTTGCTCTGCCAAGTGCTCTCGCGCAAGATTTCAAGCAGCTGTTTGAAACGATTTTAAGCCTGCCCATTGCCATCTGGACGTCTACGCCGTCTTTTGCGGATATGGCTCTGCTGTCGGAGGATTTCAATAGTGACAAGATGCCGGGGCTCACGCATTTCTACTTTGATGGTGAGGAGCTGACCGTCAAGACTGCTAAAAAACTGCGGGAGCGGTTCCCTCAGGCTCGCATTGTCAATGCTTACGGTCCGACCGAAGCAACGGTAGCCCTGTCGGCAGTGGCTGTGACCGATGAGATGCTGGCCGGCTGTAAACGTCTGCCCATCGGCTATACCAAGGCAGATTCGCCGACCTTTGTCATTGACGAAGAAGGCCGAACAGTCCCTCACGGTCAGCAGGGGGAGATTATCGTCTGCGGGCCGGCCGTTTCCAAGGGCTATCTGAACAATCCTGAAAAAACAGCAGAGGCTTTCTTTGACTTTGAAGGGCTGCCGGCCTACCATACCGGTGATGTCGGATCAATGACTGCAGATGGTCTGCTGCTCTACGGCGGCCGCATGGACTTTCAGATTAAGTTCAACGGCTATCGGATTGAGCTGGAAGATGTGTCGCAAAATCTTAACAAATCCAACTATATCGAGGCTGCGGTAGCTGTGCCCCGCTATAATAAAGACCACAAGGTTCAGAATCTGCTGGCCTATGTGATCTTAAAGGAGGGAGTGGCTGCGCAGTTTGAGCGGGAAATCGACATCACCAAGGCCATCAAGGAAGACCTGCAGGATATTATGATGCCCTATATGATGCCTTCTAAGTTTCTCTATCGTGAGTCCCTGCCCTTGACACCCAACGGCAAGATTGACATCAAGGGGCTCATCAGTGAGGTCAACCAGCGATGATCGATTTTCTCAAACAGCTGCCTCATCTGGAGCCTTACGGCAATCCAGTTTACTTTGTCTATATCATTCTGGCGGTGCTGCCCATCTTTGTCGGCCTCTTCTTTAAGAAGCGCTTCCCACTTTATGAAGCGCTGGTCAGCCTGGCCTTTATCGTCTTTATGCTGACAGGACCCAGTCTGGTGCAGATTTATGCTCTTCTGGGCTATGTCGTCTGGCAGACCCTTTGGCTCTATTCTTATAAAGTCTACAGAAAAGCGCGTGACAGCAAGTGGATCTTTTACCTGCATACGCTGCTGGCGGTGCTGCCGCTTGTCTTTGTAAAGGTAGAGCCGGCTATCAGCGGTCACCAGTCGCTTTTTGGCTTTTTGGGCATTTCTTATCTGACCTTTCGCTCAGTCGGTATGATGATTGAGCTGCGGGACGGGGTCCTGACTGACTTTAGCCTTTGGGAATTCCTGCGCTTCCTGCTTTTCATGCCGACCTTTTCGAGCGGTCCTATTGACCGTTTCAAGCGCTTTAATGAAGATTACCGAACGATTCCGGAGCGCGAGGAGCTGCTGGATATGCTGGAGCAGTCGGTCCGCTATATCATGCTGGGCTTTCTCTACAAGTTTATCCTGGCTCATATCTTCGGCCATTTGCTGCTGGGCCACCTGAAGACCTATGCTCTCTATACCGGCGGCTTCTTTAATCTGGGGACTCTGGGCCTTATGTATGCCTTTGGGCTGGACCTTTTCTTTGACTTTGCCGGCTACTCGATGTTTGCCTTGGCGATTTCCAATCTCATGGGCATCAAGAGTCCGGTTAATTTTGACAAGCCTTTCCTGTCACGCGATTTGAAGGAATTCTGGAACCGCTGGCATATGAGCCTGTCCTTTTGGTTCCGCGACTTTGTCTTTATGCGGCTGGTCATGGTGCTCATGCGCAATAAGGTCTTTAAAAATCGCAATACAACATCCAGTATAGCCTATATCCTCAACATGCTGCTGATGGGGTTCTGGCATGGAGTGACCTGGTATTATATCGCTTACGGTCTCTTTCACGGTGCCGGTCTGGTCATCAATGACGCCTGGCTGCGCAAGAAAAAAACGCTCAATAAAGAGCGCAAGGCCAAGGGCCTGCCTCCCCTGCCTGATAACAAGTGGACTCAGGCTCTGGGGATTGTGATTACTTTCAATGTTGTCATGCTCTCATTTCTAATCTTTTCCGGATTTTTAAATGAGCTTTGGTTTAAAAAATAAAAAATGAAGGAGGAAATTACGATGGATGTAAAAGCAGAAGTGATTGAAATTATCGACGAACTTTTTATGGAAGATGTCTCTGACATGATGGACGAGGATCTCTTTGATGCGGGGGTCTTAGACAGTATGGGGACGGTGGAGCTGATTGTAGAGCTGGAAAGCCGTTTTGATATTCGCGTTCCTGTATCAGAGTTTGGCCGCGATGACTGGAATACAGCTAATAAAATCGTCCAAGGCGTGACGGAGCTCCGTGATGCTTAAACGGTTATGGCTGATTTTGGGGCCGGTTTTCTGTGCACTGGCTCTGGTCGCCCTGCTGGTATTTTTCTATCCAATCGAGATAAAGCATGATGCAGAGACGGAAAAGCGCTCAGCAGTGACCCTGACGGCGGAGAATTTCAAAAGCCGCAGCAAGAAAATGACAGCCCTGACTGACAGGAAGCTGCGCTTTGTGCCTTTCTTCGGCTCCAGCGAATGGCTGCGCTTTGACAGTGTGCATCCGGCTGTGCTGGCGGAGAAGTACGACCGTAACTACCGGCCTTACTTTCTGGGCCAGCGGGGGGCAGCTTCGCTCAATCAGTACTTTGGCATGCAGCAGATGTCCTCGCAGCTGGAGGGACAGACCGCAGTCTACGTCGTATCGCCCCAGTGGTTTACCAAGACTGGCTATGATGCATCTGCCTTTCAGCAGTATTTCAACAGCGATCAGCTGACGGCCTACCTCAGCCAGCAGCAGGGAGATGCCGCAGCCCAGTATGCAGCCCGGCGCCTTTTGCAGCTCTATCCTGGAGTGGCTATGGCAGAGACCGTGCAGAAGATTCGCGACCGCAGGCAGCTGACCAGCTTTGAGGAGGATTATCTGAAAATGATGACCCAGTTCAACCAGCGGCAGGATGCTGTTTTCAGTATGTTGGCAGCTCCTAACAATGACAATTATGACAGGCAGGTCCTGCCCTATGTCGATCAGCTGCCGGATGCTTTTTCCTATCAGGATTTGGAAAAAATTGCCATCAAAGAAGCGAAGAAGCATACCAAGAGCAATGATTTTGGCATTGATGACAATTTTTATGAGCTGCGCGTAGCCCGCAAACTCAGGAAATACAAGGATTTTCAACAGCGCATTTCCTATGAAAAGTCACCGGAATACGGCGATCTGCAGCTGGTTCTGAATCAATTTGCCAAATCCAGGACCAACGTGATCTTTGTCATTCCCCCAGTGAATGCCAAGTGGGCGGCCTACACTGGCCTGCGTCCGGACATGTATGAGCGGACAGTCGCGAAAATCAAGTATCAGCTGGCAAGTCAGGGCTTTAGCAACATTGCCGACTTCTCGCAGGACGGCGACAAACCTTATTTTATGCAGGATACCATCCATATGGGCTGGAATGGCTGGCTGGCCTTTGACAAGGCTGTCGATCCTTTTGTAGCCAATCCCCAGCCGGCTCCCAGCTACCAAATCAATGAGAGATTCTTTAGCAAGGAATGGGCCCAGTATACTGGCAAACCGGAAGAATTTGAGTAAAGGCCAGCGGTGGAAGAGAAGGAAATTTTCCTCAGGTCAGGGCGGCTGCTCCAGCTGGCCCAGCCGGCTTTAGGATAGCCATTCTTAGTTTTTAAAGGAGATGAGCAGATGATTCGACCCACTCAATCCAGAGATGTCCCAGCTATTATGGCAATTTATGATGCAGCCCGGCAGTTTATGAAGGAACAGGGAAACCCGACCCAGTGGCCCGCTTCCTATCCTAGTCGGACTATAGTAGAAGAGGATATAGCCAGAGGAACTTCCTATGTTGTTGAGCAGGAGGGGTGCATCGTTGGCACCTTCGCCTTCATCATCGGAGAGGACCCGGCCTATCAGGTCATTGAGGATGGGAGCTGGCATTTCTCAGAACCTTACGGCACCATCCACCGAATAGCCTCCTCGGGCCAAGCTAAGGGGCTGGCCCGTCAGTGCTTTGACTTTTGCCTGCAGCAGATGCCCTATCTGCGCATCGATACCCATGCGGACAATCAGGCCATGCAGGCTGCAGTGCTGCGCTATGGCTTTGCCCCATGCGGCAGGATCTATCTGGCAGACGGCAGTCCACGGCTTGCTTATGATTATCACCAATAGAAAAAATCTGCTTGACGGCAGATTTTTTTGGTTTATATCAACACATAATTCTCCACAGCCTCGGCTGCCCCATGCTGGTTGTTGCTGTAGGTTTGGACATTGGCTTCCTGCTTGACGCCTTGCGGCGCATTGCCCATGGCGACTCCCAGTCCTGCCAGCCGCAGCATGGGGATGTCGTTGAAATTATCACCGATGGTCATGACCTCTTCCAGCGGAGTCTGGTAATACTGGGCAATCTCCTGCAGGGCCTGCTCCTTGGACACATGCTTGGCTGTGACTTCCAGGTAGTTGTCCTTGGACAGGTAGAAGGCAGTATGAGGAAAGTCCAGTGTCTGCAGGTAGGCATGCAGCTGCTGAATGACCGCCGGCTCATCAATTAAGAGCAGCTTGTGAAGGGGCAGCAGGACATCCAGCACCGGCAGGAGGGCATTCTGGATAATGGGCTGCTCACCGGTGATGTCAGCTTCCATCTGTACCCACTGGTCCAAGCGGTCGGCAATCCAGTCCTTGCCGGAGTAGAGGTTGATGGAAACGCTGGGAAATTCGGCCTTGACTAATTCCAGAAAGGTCCGAATCTCCTTCTTATCCAGCGGGTGCTCGATAATGGTGCTGTACCGCTGGGGGTCGCCCTTAATCACCAAGGCGCCGTTGTAGCAGGCCAGCGGATTGCCATCCAGCCCCAGCTCCTGTGCGATAGGCTCCATGCCCAGAGGCGACCGGGCAGAAGCCAGTACAAAAGGAATCCCCAGCTCTTTGAGTGCCGGAATCATGTCCTTCAGCTTCTGGTCGACTTGGTGCCGGTCGTTCAAAATAGTCCCGTCAATGTCGCTGATAATCAGACGGATGGTGCGTTTGGTCATAGTGCTGCCTCCTTTGAAGTTGCAGATAAGCGTTGGCCACAATACAGTCATTTAGTTTATCTTTTATGACGTCGTTAGCTCGCTTTGCTTTAACAGTCCGGGGGAGTGAAAAGGTTTGGGGAACTTTTTCAGCCTGAGTTTAGAAACAAAAGAGTGAAGGGAGTCTGTCCCACCGCCCACTACTAAAAGCAAACTAAAAAACTATATAATCTTGAATGCAATGGTTATCCATCAAGTGCCGGTTCTAATAGATAATGGTTACCTGACCTGCCAGCAGTTCCTCCACTTCCGGGCTGGGCTGCTGGTCGGTAATCCAGTAGTCAAAGTCGCTGATAGTTCCTAAGATATAGCTAGAATCTTTGTGCTGCTTTGCCTGCTCAGCCAGCAGAATCTTGGTCTTGGCATGCTTCAGTGCCAGCTTTTTCAGATGAGCGTCTTCCGGATCCTCAAAGCTGACCAGACCGTCACGGATGCTGGCAGCCCCGATAAAGGCAGTATCAAAGGAAGTCTGCTCTAAAAGCTCTGCTTCATTGAGGGCATAGTAAAAGCGGTTTTTAGGATGAAATTTTCCGCCTAAGAGATGAAAATCCACCTGCTCCTGAGAGCTGAGCATGATAGCATTGTCCAGCGAGTGGGAGTAAATGGTCATAGGCAGCTCAATGCGCTGGGCCAGATGAAGGACCACGGTAGAAACATCAAAAAAGCTGACTTGGCCGGGCTTGAGAAAGTCACGGGCCTTAGCTGCAATAGCCTTTTTTTCCTGGGTCAGCTGGCTGATGCGGTCGTTAAAGGACGGAATCTGCTGGCTCTTCTCCAGCGGGATAATGCCGCCATGGGTCCGCCGGACCAGCCGGCGGTCGCTCAGAATGGAAAAATCCCGGCGGATGGTGTCCTTGGAAACCTGAAAATAGTCCATCATATCCTTGGCAGCCAGCTGCTTTTTATCCTGCAGCAACTCCAGCATCTTGGAAAGGCGCTGTTCTTGGTACATGCTTTTCCCTCCTTGTCTTGCTAAGAAGAGTATAACATTTTAAATAAGTCTTTGCAAGTCTTTTTAATGATTTTTAAGTTTTTGTAAATATGAGCATCAAAAAAACCGAGTAGAGCTCGGTTTTCATCATTATCATCATCGAAACACATTTTTCAATTAAGGTGTTTGGATATTGACAGAGCCGTCGCTGCCGACCTTAACATCAACACCGCCGCCTTGGACATGGACACCATCTTCGTTTACATTAACACCGGCGCTGTCAGTTTCTACATTAGCAGTACCGTTCTCATTGGCTTCAACAGAAGCGCTGCCGCTTTCGTCGCCGCCATTGGCTTCAACACTGACATCTCCGCCGTTAACATTGACACTGGCACTTCCGCCTTCTTCGGCTGAGCTGCTAGAGCTTGAAGCGCTTGTCTTGGCTTTAGATGAAGAAGATACGCTAGAGCTTGAGCTGGAACTTGAGCTCTCTTTTGTATCTTTATTTGCAGCGTTTCCGCAGCCTGCTAAAACAAAAAGTGCAACTAGTGGTAATAAAAATAAAGAAATTTTAGATAATTTTTTCATTTTACCCTCCTTCTAAGTATAATATTAAACGATTATGACAAGCATATCAAACAAAAACAGAAAGTTACAAAAATAACATACCGCTTTAACCTAAATGACATATAAAAAATACACAAAAAACCGAATCTGTCCATATTTCGCAAGGGTTTGAGAGAGAAAGCAAGATTTTTCTCTGTAACATTTTTGTAAAATAATTCTTCCTGAATCGCTCTGACAAACAAGGAAAATCCTGCTCTGTCTGTCCTCTTTTGCTTCTTTTTGCTATAATACTTTTATGCTATCAAATGAATTTCAGCAGCTGATGCAGCAGGACACCGCCGCAACGGCTAAAGCACTTCTCGGCATGAGCCTTCTCTTAGACGGAGCCGTCCTTGGCCGCATTGTCGAAACGGAGGCTTACTTGGGCAGTGAGGACAGCGCCTGTCATTCTGCCGGCGGCCGCCGCACCCCTAAGAATGCATCCATGTATTTGCCCGCCGGGCACTGGTATGTCTATCAGATTTACGGCCATCAGATGCTTAATCTTGTGACCAAGGGAGAGGGAGTGGCAGAGGCCGTTCTTATCCGAGCATTGGAGCTGCCAGACGGCCGGCTGCTGGCCAATGGTCCGGGCAAGCTGACTCGATTTGCCGGCATTGACAAGCACTTTGATGGGCAAAATCTAGCGGCTTCCAGTCTGCAGCTGGCAGCGGGTCGCCGGCCCGTCCAGATCAGCAGCCGGCCTCGTATCGGTGTCACCTGTACAGACAGGTGGCGGGATCAGCCGCTGGGCTTTTATGTCGCCGGCAACCGCCATGTGTCAAAAATTTCCAAATCAGGCCTGCTGGCAGATGAGGATACTTGGGAAAAGGCCGGCAAATGAAGAAAAGAGAAATTTTGAAGCGAGCAGGAAGGCAAGCAGCGCAGCCTATCGGATTGGGCCGGGAAAAAGACCAGCGCCTGGCTTCCTGCTTCGCTCTTTGCTCTTGATGGACTAGAAAAACGCTTAGGAATTTCCAAGCGTTTTTTTAGGATGAGCCTCGTCATTTATAAAATTTTCTCGAACTTCTCGATATAAAAGAGAGTCAGTGTCATGATAATAGTCAGGACAAAGAGGACGATGATGGCCGGTGTCCAGGATTGAAAAACATCAAAGCTGAAACCGAACAGGCTGGGGCCTAGGGCGGCCAGAATGTAGCCACCGGTCTGGGCCAGACCGGAGAGCTGGGCTGTCTGTTCAGGCGTGCTGGTCTTGAGTGAGAAAGTCACCATGAGATAAGGGAAGAGAGCGCTGACCGAAATGCCGATCAGCAGATTGAGAATCAGCCAGTAAATAAAAGAATCCGTGTTGATCAGCAGCATAGCAATCCCTGTCAGACCGGAAGCAGCCACCAGGCTGATCATGATGCGGCGCTTTTGAGCTGACAGGCGTGCTGTCAGACTGGGAATGGTCATGGAGAAGGGCAGGCTGATGAGGGAGAAGACCGAAGCCAGCATACCGGTCGCATCCTTTGACAGACCGGCCTGCAGCGCCAGGGTCGGCAGCCAGGTCATGGCGGTGTAAAAGAGCAGGGACTGCAGGCCGCCAAAGACAATCAGCGCCCAGACCTTGGGATTTCTCAGGAGCGCTCCCAGCTGGCTGTCATGGCTCTTGCTGGTCAGGCGGTGGTTGTGCCGGCTGTTGGGCAGCCAGACCAAGAGGACCAGCAGGCAGACAAGGGTCAGTACCAGAATCAGCCCCCGCCAAGAACTGGCCTTGACAATGGGGACTGCCGCAGCTGAAGCCAGCGTAATCGAGAGCCCCATGGAAGTGATGTAGAGAGTGGTCAGAAAGCCGATCCGATGAGGCTGGTTGGCCTGAATGACGGAGGGCAGCAGGACATTTAAAATAGCAATCGCAGCGCCCAGAATAATGGTGCCGGCATAGAGCAGGGGCAGACTGACTATCCGAATGAGCGAGCCCAGTGTCAGTGCCAGAAGCACCAGACTAAAGAGCCTTTCCAGTCCGACCTTCTGAGCCAGCCGCGGGGCAAAAGCCGAGCAGAGGGCAAACATGATGAGGGGCAGACTGGTCAAAAGCCCCAAGGAATTGACGGGGACCTGCAGTCCTTTAGCGATGTCGGTCAGGACAATCGGCAGGACGGTAAAAGGTGTCCGCAGGGCAATGCCCAGCATCATAATGCCCGGCAGCAGAAAAGCGGAATGATTTTTTTTCATAGCATCTCCTAAAAAGTAAATAGATACAAAGAAAATCAAAGATGACCAGAGCAGAACGAAGCCTGGCGGTATCCTGTCATCGTCAGGATTCTTATAGACTATCTGATCAAAGCCGCGTCCTTCTGTAGATGACGGAACAGAGCCTTCAGAGGAGCCGGTTTCACTGCCAAGCAGCTGGCTCCGATCCAGCTGATTTTCTTCTTATATAAGGCAAGAATGATTATACCACAGAGCTGTCAGAAATGGTATAGGGCTAGTCCATCAGGTCCAAAAAATATCGGGTGATGATGGTCTCGGGCACAGGCTGCCGCTCTTGCAGCCACCAGCTGACTGTCTCTACAAAGGTGGAGGTCACATAGTTTTTCAGAAAGTTCTCGGGCAGCTGGGCCTTGGTCTGTAGCAGCTGCTCCTGAATCCGGGGAAAGAGATAATGCTCCAGCTCAATCTTCAGGCGATTGGTGAAGTAAGAGTTTTTAGACAGGAGCAGGGTTGCAATCCTGTCCTGATTTTTGCGGAAATGGTGGAAAATATGAGCAGTGGCATCAAAGAGATCGCCGCCTTCCGGGCGTTCGATAAAGGTATGCTGAAAAAGATCCTGACAGAGTTCTTCCAGCAGGGCTTCCTTGGTCTCAAAGTGGGCGTAAAAAGTAGACCGCCCTACATCCGCCAAGTCAATGATTTCCTGTACCGTGATGCTTTCATAGCTTTTCTGATTGAGCAGGCTGATAAAGGCTTGGTAAATGGCTGCGCGTGATTTTTTGACTCGTCTGTCCATAGCGATTCCGGACAAAAGAGCAGGATTGTTCCGTAATGGACAAAGCCTCTCCTTTGCTTCTTGTTTCCTTTCTTGAAATGTTGGATAATAGAATCAAACAAGGTGTTCTGTTTTGAATATATTATACTATAACATTGCCTGATTTGACAAAGGAGCCAGCCATGAAATCCAGTAAAAATATGACCATCGCCTTTCTGTTGAATTTTTCCTTTGCCATTCTGGAGTTTGTCTTTGGCCTGCTCTTCAACTCCAGTGCGGTGCTGGCCGACGCTGTTCATGATACGGGAGATGCTCTGGCCATCGGTCTCTCCACCTTTTTTGAACAGATTTCCAATAAGAAAGAAGACGGCAACTATACACTGGGCTACAAGCGCTACAGTCTCTTGGGAGCTCTGCTGACCTCGGTGATTCTGATTTTCGGCTCCATCATGGTCATCATCGAGAATGTTCCCAAGGTTTTTGCGCCTGAGAAGGTCAATTATGACGGCATGCTGGTGCTGGGGATTGTCGCGATTGTGGTCAATCTGGCGGCCAGCAGGGTTGTCAGCCACGGTCACAGCCATAATGAGTCGATTCTCAGCCTGCACTTCCTAGAAGACATCCTAGGATGGGTGGCCGTTATCCTCGTCTCTATCGTGCTGCGCTTCACCGATTGGTATTTCCTGGATCCGCTGCTGTCCCTCCCGATTGCTGGCTTTATCCTCAGTCAGGCCCTGCCAAAGTGCTGGGACAATATCAAGATTTTTCTGGATCATGTGCCCAGTGATGTGGACCTGAGCCGGCTCTATGGGGAGGTGCTGGCGGTAGAAAATGTTCAGGCAGTCACCCAGCTCAATGTCTGGACGACAGACGGTCTGGAAAAATTTGCCATGATTCACATCTGTCTGGAAAATCCTGCCCTGCTGGCAGAGACCCAAAACACTCTCCGCCAAGAACTGCAGGCCTACGGCATCACCAAGGCAACCATCCAGACCGATGAAAGCCAAGAAAAGCATGAGGAATGCTGCTTAGGCGGAGAGTGATGCACTCTGGCTAACCCCATATGCTGTTAAACACAGGCCGAGTCAGGGGATGCAGGTCTTAGAGACAGTCTGTGGAATGTTAAAATAGGTTGATAATCAAAGCCTGTGCTGAAAAACAAGGTTTTAGCAAAAGGGAATTGAAAGTTTATCTTAACCGTTTCAAGCGGGCAAAAGAAAAATTGTTTGGGAAAATACCAAATTCAACATATGGCTTACTACTTGGAATGAACTCTAATCAGAAGTTAGACACCCTTATTTCTTATGTATCATTATAAATATATTCGTCTTTCTTGTTGCAACCATTTACCAAATGTGTTAAAATAACCTTATCGAATAGGGGTATATCGCTGCGGCATATACTTGGGCAGTCCGATGCTTCGGGCTGTCTTTCGTTTTTATAAGTCTGGTATGACGGTTTTGAGAGCGCCTAAGTCATGAAAGATTCGTAGTTTCACAGCTTCAGGGCTGTTTTTTTGTGCCCAGCCACGGAGCTGGAATGGGAAAATACTTCTAACTAGTTTCTGTTTTAAAATCTACTAAATATAGTATAAAATCCATTTATTCGATTAATTATTTATTATATTGACAAAGATATTTATCTATCATATACTAGTTATTGAGAAAATCTGCCTTTCTCTAAAAATAAAATAGGAGGTAAAATGAAAAAGAAACTGTTTAGTATATTGCTATTTTTAGCAATGATTTTTGGTTTTCAGCAGGGCGTTGCTGCAGATCAGATGATTCAAGCAGATATCAGCAGCGACGGCCAGAATCAGCTGTCAGTGACTCTGAGAAACCAAAGCAACAGCGATATGAGTGATGTAAACTACCAGCTCAATCTACCGCAAGGTTATCAGCCGGACGGCCAACTGCCTGAGAAAACGCTTTTAAAGGCTGGCCAGTCTCATGAGTTCACGGTCAGAGTCAAGCAGAACAAGACAGGAATTCTGCCCAAAACTGGTGAAAAGATACTTCTTTTCTCGCTAGTTGGCTTTGCGTTGTTAGCCCTAGGTCTTTTCCTATGGAAATACAGTGCTTCAAGAAAAGTTTTCCTGACGCTCCTGCTTTTGGCAGGCAGTGTGCTTGGAACGGTCTTAGTATCAGCCAATACGCTGACGGGCTCTTTACTTGAGGTTAGTCAAACTGTGCGTCTGTTTAATCAGGATGTCCCAGTGCATTTGGCTGTTTACTATCAAGCTGAGGCGGATAATGGCAGTCTGGCAAACACATCATCGTCTAGTTCAGTAGCAGCTCAGTCATCTGCTCCAGCATCTTTGGTAAACCAGTCCGCAAGTTTGGCCAGCAGTTCATCGAGTGCGAGCCTATCAGTCTCAACATCAGCCGGCAGCAGCTCGTCATCGTCTGCTACAGACCAAGTATCGAGCCATCCTGTGACAAGCGATGTAAGCTCAGATTCGTCCGACAGCAGCCTGTCGGTTCCGTCTACAGATAGCGGACAGACTACGACCGTATCTAGTAGCGACCAGTCTTCGGTAGATACCACGCCATCATCTTCAGCTGTGACTGTCCCTGTGACAGATAATGGCTCGGTGTCAACTGATTCCAGCAGCTCAAGCACACCTGTGACGGATTCCGACACCAATACAGGAGTCGTGGACACCACCACAGGTACTGTTGCGTCTAGCTCAGATGCGGCTGTTCCTACAGTCCCGTCTATAGATAGCGGCGCTTCTGTTGCTCCAGGCGGAGACAGTGCAGCAGTAACGGATACGGGCACTCCAGCAGATAGTGGCAGCCTACCGACACCATCGGCTGATTCTGGTAATAGCGCAACTGTTTCTACAGGAGATTCATCCGCTGTAAATACAGGACCAGTTGTTTCAGAAACGGACAATTCAGGCACATCTGAGTCAGGTACTCAGACAGATACAAGTGCTGGTAGTTCTAGTTCAACTGCAACAGACCCGACAGCCTCTTCAACAGATGGCGGCAAGGAAGATAAACCGTCAGCAGATAGTAACCAGTCGTCTAATGACGACAAGCCATCTTCTGATAAAACGGATGAAAATACAAGTTCTGACAATGCGTCAGAAAAAGAATCTTCTGAAGAAATTTTAGTTTCAGGCTATGCTCTTTCCAATCTCACAGGCAGAGGTATGGAGTTTGGAGAAGTCAGTCTGAGAGAAAATGGAAGGGAGATTCAGACCTTTGAGACGGACAGCGATGGCTACTTCTATGTCCATCTGACCAAGGGCAAGACCTATACCCTGCATGGTAAGGATTTTGAGGCTAGCATTACGGCCAATGGCAATAATGACTTCCAAGTTCACAACATTTTGGGTCAGTTTTCTCTGGGACGCAATAACTCAGATACCAATGGCAAAGTAGTCCTCAATCCATCTGTTGTCCAGCTGGATATTGTAGATTATCAGGTAGATGAAGCGGCCCATCAGGTCATCTTCCCCGAGGAGAAAAAGCTCAATCCGGGAGATATCATTGTCCTGCCAGCCAGCGGCAGCTATCCGACCGGCTTCGCCTTTAAGGTTATGTCTTCTAAAATTGTAGACGGCAAGACAATCCTGACGGTGACCAATGCCAGTCTAGAAGAAGTTGCCAAAGAAATTGATGTGCAAACCGAGTTTGACTTCTCGGAAGGCACAGTGGTCTTGGCTGAAGGTACGACCATGGTCGAAGGTGAAGATGATAGCTTGGGCAACCGTGCTTCGATTTCAGCGGAAGCGGCAGCAAGACGTGTCTGGAAGAAGAAAATCGGCGGCGTTGATGTTGCCTTTAAAATTACCGGTAAAGTAGAAAGCAAACTCAACTGGTCATTTGGCCAATCGCCACATGTTTATGTCCGCCCATCTCTGAACTTCAACCTGACTACTGACTTTACCAAGGAAGCCAGCTTTAGCGGCAAAAAGAAATTATTGACCGTTCACTTCACAACCTATTATGGTACGACTATCACCACGGACATCTATGTCTTTGTAGATGCCAAAGGAAAGTTCAATATCAGTACAGAGAGTGATTTGGACTTGGCGGCAGAGCTGGGTGTCAAAGATGGAGAAGCTTACTTTGAACAGCAGGTTCAGCTGGAGAATGAATTGGACTTAAATATGTCCGGACAGGTCAAAGTCGGTCCATTAGCCGTCTTTAAACCAGGATTTTTAAACCTATCGGCTGCTTCCTTTGATGTAGCGGTTGGTCTCGGTCTGGATGGAGCCTTTAATGCTAAGGTAAGCCAGAAAAATCTGCAGGCGCCTAAGCTAGAGGAAGCCAGCGGTCATGTGATCCTCTTTGGTGATTTGACCATGGGCTATGAAGTCGGTTTTGCAGGCCTCAAGCTCAAAGGAAAATTTCTCAAGAATGAACGCTTCTTTGAATATCCTTTAGCTGAAGGAACTTACAAACCAGACAGCGGCAAGCGCAAACTCAAAGATGCCAAGCCAATGACCGAGGAAGACTATCGCAGCGTTGGAGATGACACATCCAGCTCTTCAAATGATAATGAAGATGGGGAACCAACTACGGGTTACCGAGGACTTGAGCCAACACGCCCTATCACCAATATTAAGATTGGTGAACTGCTTTTTGATATTAACAAATACCCATGGATAAAATGGGAGTTGGCAGGTGGGCCGTATACTTATCCAGATATTCCAATAGAAACAGCCCACTATCATGCTTTCCATAGCAATGTAGATAACAAACCTATTTATTACACTTTATATGATGCTAATAAAGATGGAAGTCCAGAAATATACTATTTATTGGATGGAAAAATTGTATCAGTGGTTTTAGCGCCTGCAAATGGGATGTATTTTATAGACTATGCCAGCTATAGTGATGTTAAAATTTTGGATGATGGTTCGATAAGAACTTATTCAGGCTATGAAGACACGTATAATGGCACATACAATGGTAAAAAACTTTCAAATTATCGAATTTACAGAGTTGACCCAGAAACTGAAAGATTGGAATCGACAATATCTCTCTATAGTTTGCAAGGGTCTAACTTTCTTTATGAGTATGGAGATATAGAAAAAGGTAGGTCAGCTATGACTATTGGTCAGGCAGAAAGAACCTATTTAACTGCTCCAGAAGTTGACTGGGAAAGTCTGCCTTGGCAGCCCTTCGTGAGGCGTGAAGACTGGCTTAGAGATCCAGAATTATATGATTTTGACAGATATGGTGCGGTCTAAACATTGATTATTCAGATGTAGATGAACTTCACTATTATAAGGAACCAGAATTCTCATTTTCTGGTTCCTTTTTTAGCATCCACCACCACTTCTCTGTCTGAAAATTCGCCCTTTTCTAACTTCGGGGGCGTTATTGGTGAAAATAGACAGCTTGTAAAAAATGTGCAGTTTTGGAGAGATTTTTTAGTTAAAAATCAGTGCAAAAGCATTGACATTGCATTTTTTTTGACATATACTATTGAGTAAGGAAGTATGCGGACAAGGCTGATGATGTCCTGTCTTCAAGCGCCTTCCTGTGGTATGTCGGTCAGCCGCTCAGGCCGCAGCATTCTGTCACACTGCTGGACTGAGAGCTGGAGATGACGACGGCAGGGTTTCCTGTCTGTCTGACTGCGCTCCTCTTGGAAAAGAAGGCCCGTAAAAAAATTATTTTAATCGTGAAAACCCAGTGTTTTCGCTGGTTCTTCTAAGTTTTTTGTGGAATTTCATTTTTTTTGAGGCAAATGTGTTGACATCGTGTCAATCTTATCATATACTGTATTAGGAAAATGTTTAAATGACAAATTTTGTTTTGTTCCTAACATTTCCTACTATTGTATGCATATCGATAAAGGAAGTCTGATCAATAGACAAGGAAGCTGTCTCTGGCTGCTGTTTCTCTTTCTGCTTTGATTTCACACGCCGCTGGCTTCGGCTGGCCGGATGGGATTTCAAAATAGTCTGAGGACGGGCCTGACAGAAGTCCATCTAGTTGAAAAGACGAAAAAAACACCGCAAGATAAGAAACTTACCTTACGGTGCCGGCCGCTTGGCTGAAACAGGGAAAACTCAACTTCACACACACGGTTTAACCTGTCTCACTAAGCATGAGGAAATTTACAAAAGAAGCTGCTTTGAGCAGCATCCGGACGCGCGAAAGCAAATGTTTTGGCATTGGTTTTTTGCGCCTTGGCTGATAAATAAAAAAATCGTTCCGTCGTCAATCCTTGGATTGCTTCAAGAGCCGTTTTCTTGTGACTATCAGGCAGATACCGCTTAAAGCTTCTATAAACTATATAGTTTTGTTCTTTTTGTAAAATTTTATACTCTTAGCCTAACGAAAGAACCTTAAAAAAACCTTAAAGGAATTTTTAAGCGAAGAAGATTTTTTTAAAGCTGTTATCTTTAAAGCATATTTAAGAAAGCAAAATGATTTTTAAGAATCATAGATGGGAGTAATAATCAATGGATTTAATTGCTATCTTGGTTCAATTTCATCTGATAACGGCAGCTCAAAAAGAAGAAATTCTTCAAGATATGCCACAATCAAATATGCCATTAGAAAGATATCTAATCAGCAAAGGCTATGTGACAGAAGAAGATATGCTCAAAGTCATGAGTTACTACTACCGTGTACCTCATGTCAATCTATCGCAGTTTGTGATAGAAAAGGAAGCTGTCGAGAAGGTTTCGGAAAAAGTTGCTAAACGTCATGGATTGATTCCAATCTCTTTTTCAGATGGAGCAGAGGAAGAAGAACCAAAACTGATAGTTGCGATGGCAGACCCAAGCAACTATATCGCTCTGGACGATGTGAAAATCGTCTCCAAAATGGCGGTAGAAGCTTATGTAACTTTCCGGGATGATATTGAGAAGTATATCGATCAGTATTATTCCAAAGGAGAAGAAGCCCAGCAGGCAGCGACTGAGATCGAAGGCTTCGGTATGGAAGATGAGGTCATGGAAGAAGACCTCGAAATCAAAAACGCTCCGGTGGTTCGGCTGATTGACTCGATTATCAGTCAGGCGATTAAGACCCGGGCCAGCGATATTCATATCGAGCCCTTTGAAAAGACCGTCCGTGTCCGCTTCCGGGTTGACGGGACCTTGGTGGAAAACATGCAGTTGAAAGCCAACACCCACTCAGCCATCGCGACACGGATCAAGATCATGAGCGGTCTGGACATTGCTGAGCGGCGCATTCCTCAGGATGGTCGGATTGAAACGACCATTGACGGCAGGGATGTGGACATGCGGGTTTCCGTATTGCCGACAGTCTTCGGGGAAAAAATCGTTATTCGGATTTTGAACCGGAATGCGACTCTCCTCAGTAAGGAGGAGCTGGGCTTCTCGCCAGCCAATGAAAAGATTTTCGATGAAATCCTCAAGGCACCGGAAGGGATCATCCTCCTGACCGGTCCGACAGGAAGCGGAAAGACGACCACTCTTTACACAGCGCTCCGAGAGCTCAATGATGTAGGAAAAAATATCATCACGGTTGAAGATCCGGTTGAGTACCGATTGGAAGGTGTCAACCAAGTCCAGGTCAATAATAAAGCCGGACTGACCTTCGCCAGTGGTCTGAGGAGTATCCTGCGTCAGGACCCGGACATCGTTCTCTTGGGGGAGATTCGGGACGAAGAGACAGCCAGTATCGCGGTTCGGGCCGCTATCACCGGGCACGTCGTTCTCTCGACTATCCACACCAACGACACAGCCAGTACGGTCAACCGTTTGGTCGATATGGGCATCAAGCCTTATCTGGTCTCAACGGCGACAGTCGGCATTATCGCACAGCGCTTGATCAAGCGTATCTGTCCTAAGTGCAAGACCGAATATACTGTAGAGACAGATGCTCATGCAGCAATCGGAATTCACAAGGGAGACACCATGTATCGCGGGCGCGGCTGCAACTACTGCAGCGGCACGGGATATTATGGACGGATAGCTATCCACGAAATTATGGCAGTGACAAGGGAGATAAAATCACTAATTAATGACGGTGGAACAACAGCTCAGCTTCGGACAGAAGCCAAGAAAAATGGAATGCGGGATCTGGCCGAGGAAGCCATCGATACTGCAAAACAGGGGATTACAACGATTGAAGAAGCGATGAAGATTGCCTTTAGTCTGGAAGGGGAAGTTTAGGATGAATTTGGATGAGTTAATTAAGCAGGCCATCGAAGCAGGTGCGTCGGATATCCACTTTACGGTCGATGCCGAGCCCACCATGCGCCTGCACGGGAGGTTAACCCAGCTCAGCAATACAATTTTGACCAATGAGGACACCGTTCGCTTTACCAAGCAGATCTTGACAGAGAAGCAGATCGCTCATCTGTTGGAAGTCGGCGAAGTGGACTGTGCCTACGAGGTTGATAACGGCTACCGTTTGCGGGTCAATATCTTTAAACAGAAAAACAACTGCGGGATTGCCCTGCGGGTCATTCCCAAGGACATTCCAAGCATGGAATCGCTGGGACTGCCGCCGGTCATCAGAAAGCTGGCCGAAAAACGCCGGGGCTTGATATTGGTCACCGGACCAACAGGAAGCGGGAAGTCAACGACGCTGGCGACCATGATCAACTACATGAACAGCCTGCGCAGTGAGCACATCATTACCATCGAGGACCCGATCGAGTACATGCACACGCATAATAAATGCTTGGTCAACCAGCGTGAGCTGGGAGCAGATACGCAGAGCTTCGGCAATGCCCTGAGAGGGGCCCTGCGTCAGGACCCGGATGTCATCCTGGTCGGAGAAATGCGGGACAAGGAAACGATCGAAATCGCCCTGCGGGCTGCAGAAACCGGTCACTTGGTCCTGTCAACCCTCCACACGGTCGGTGCTGTCAACACCATGGACCGGATCATCGACGTCTTTCCGGCCGAGCAGCAGGAGCAGATCCGCGTCCAGCTCTCAGCCGTGATGGAAGGCGTCGTCTCCCAGCAGCTGATGCGGACTGCGACCGGCAAGGGCCGGGTAGCCGCCTTTGAAATCATGCTGGGGACGCCGGCCATTCGCAACCTAATCCGCGAAGGGAAGACCCACCAGCTGCTGACGCCGATCCAAACCGGATCGCAGCTGGGCATGATTACCATGGATGCTTCGCTCATGAGTCTCTACCGCCGCAATGTCATCGACCAGAGAACCCTGCTGTCTTACTCAGTAGACAGGGCTCAGGTCGAAAAAGCACTGGGAATAGTAGGGAGCTAGCACATGACACTGTATGTTTGTAAATATTTAGATGGTAAGCAAGGTGTGGTCACTCTGGAGGTGGATGCACCGTCTCGGACAGACGCTGTCAACAGGATCCGCCTCAAGGGCAAGCCCATCAGCATCGAAGAGAAGGTCATGGGCTCCAAGGAGATCACTCTCTTCCAAAGCAAGAAGATCAAGCTCAAGGACATCTCACTCTTCTGTAAGCAGATGTCCGTCATGCTCAACTCCGGTATCCCCCTCAACAATGCGGTGGATATCCTGGAGCAGCAGTCGGATGCCAAGAATCTCAAGGCCAGTCTGAAAATCATCAGTAAGAGCCTGAAAGAAGGGAATCAGCTGTCCAAGGCCATGCTGGACCAGGAAGGGCTCTATCCCGATCTCCTGATCCGCATGATCCAGGCCGGTGAAAAGACCGGTAAGCTGGACGAGGTGCTGGAAAAGATGTCGGAGCACTACACCAAGGAGCTCAAGACCAGCCGGCAGATCCGCGGAGCTATGATCTACCCCGCAGTTCTGGCCTTTCTGGCTGTGGCTGCCGTTCTGGCCCTGCTCTATGTGGTTATCCCCAGCTTCTCAGGGATCTTTGAGCAGAGCGGCATGGCTATGCCGCTGCCGACGCGGATCGTCCTTGCTGCCAGCAACTTTGTCCGCTCTTACTGGTATATCCTCTTTGGCGTGACAGGACTTCTGGTCTTTCTCTTCCTGCGCTACCGCAGTACGGAGACAGGCCGCTACCAGCTGGACCAGCTCAAGCTCTGGCTGCCGGTCATCAAGGGGCCGATGCAGAAGATCATCACTGCCCGCTTTGCCAGCACGCTGGCCATTCTGACCAGCGCCGGTATTCCTCTGGTCGAAGCTATCGAGTCTGCGGCCGCAACGACCAATAATGCCGTCGTCATTGATAAGCTGAAAACAGCCAATGAAGGCCTGCAGAAAGGGGAGCGTCTGACAGGGATGATCGCCGCTACCGGCCTCTTCCCGCCGATGATGCTGTCCATGGTCAAGATCGGTGAGGAGTCCGGCTCACTGGAGTCCATGCTCAATAAAACATCGGACTTTTACGAAGAAGAGCTGGAAACAGCCATCAAGCAGCTGCTCTCACTCTTGGAGCCAGCCATGATCATCGTCATGGGGGTCATCATCGGAGGCATCGTGGCTTCTGTCATGCTGCCAATGTTTGAACTGGCTCATGCTGTGGATGCAGGTGCTGAGGCAAATCAATAACCGATTTGCCTTAGACAAGTTAGGAGGTCGCAGGGCGGACCTGACCGTCTGCCTTGCTCATAAAATGTTAGGAACTGTACCCCAGCTGGGAGTTTGTAGGGTCTCCCAGCAAGGTACAAAACAACCGCCCCTGTGGGCGAACATATTAAAAAAATATGAAAAAGAAATAGGAGAACTATTCAAATGTTAAACAAATTGCAAAAATTCCGTCAGGACTTGAAGAAAAAAGGT
>NZ_KQ969392.1:587438-605476 GCF_001578865.1 Streptococcus sp. DD11 | reverse complement strand
GATGTTATTGCCCATGAGATTGACAAAACTAACCACAAGCTGATTTCCAAATTTAAGCCTTCAGGCGGTGGAACAGAACAGACTTGGGAATATGACTGGCAATCTAAGAGCGGCAGCTAATAAGATTAGACGATTTACTAAGTAAAAAATTGTTGTGATTTATCATTAAGTATAGGAGAAAAACTCAAGTGTTAAACAAATTGCAAAAATTCCGTCAGGATTTGAAGAAAAAAGGTAAAGGTTTTACCTTGGTCGAGCTGATTGTGGTCATCATCATCATCGCGATTATCGCAGCGGTAGCCATTCCGGCTCTCACCTCTTTCCAAGATAATGCACGTAAGAGCCGTATCCAGTCTGAACACCGCGAATTGGTATCAGCTGTACAGTCTTACATTGGTTCACAGGATGACCCTGAGAATGTAACAATTGATGACCTCAATACTCTTGCACCATATATTGCTAAAAACTCTAAGGGTGATGCGGATTTAACGAAGACCCTTGCGAAGAACGGTGATGTTATTGCCCATGAGATTGACAAAACTAACCACAAGCTGATTTCCAAATTTAAGCCTTCAAATGGTGGAACAGAACAGACTTGGGAATATGACTGGCAATCTAAGAGTGGCAGCTAATCAGACTGCTTAGCATTGGAGAACCTTTCTCTATCCGACTGCTTTAGCAGTCGGATATTACCAAAGTAGTTGTCATCGTCTGACAACTATTTTGGCAATATCAAAAGGGAAATTTAGGAGATATTATCAATGAAAGGAAAAAAAAGACAGGGATCGACCCTGCCCATGGTCATTGTGACCATCGTGCTGCTAGTGGCTATGATTGGGATTTTAGCCTCTATCGTGGATACTGGTCAGGTCCAGACTCAGCGTATGTATAGCTATCTCAAGGCTAAGTATGTAGCGACATCTGGCTCACAGCTGGCTCTGGGAGCTTACTTTGAACCTCAAAATAAAGAGCCCTCTTCACTTAATACAGAGTTTAGAAACCGGGCGCAAGGACGATCTCGTTCAACAGCCCCTGTCACTTCCACCCATACCTTTAAGGATGGCGGTACAGCTGAGATTGAGATGAATGGCAAGTTTGATGGCAGCGGGTCGGAAAATTACAATATCACCATCAAGTCTAGGTCTAAGCTGCCCGGCAGTGAGGACTACTATGAGCATGTCGTGATTTTCAACTGGGCAACCAACGGTATCCGCTCGGAAGAGGGGCATTTGGTTTCGGCTCAGAAGCAAAAATAGGTAGGAAAGATGAAGAAATTACGCAAAGGGTTTACTTTGGCCGAGATGGTCATGGCCATCATGCTGATGAGTATGATAGCAGTTATTCTCGGGATTATATTTAATACCATGTTTTCCAGTCGAGAGCTGATCGAGCGAGAAGCCAGCATCCAGTCTGAGATGCGAACCTCCATGCAGTATGTGGACCGGACTGTTGCCAAGGCTACCTCGGTCTTTATCCTGGATGACAGTAAGTTTAAGGGCAGCAAGGAGGGACTGACCAAAGATTGGAGTTATATCGGCCTTTCGGCTGATGGCAAGAAAGTGCTCAACTATGTCTGGAATAAGCAAAAACAGGACTGGGATGTTAGTGAGCTGGGGACCAAGTCCCTCTATAATATGAAGCTGGATCTGGAGTTTAAGACCGACGGAGCGGCTTATCAGGATAACCGCCTGATTAATTATAATCTGACTGGTCAATATCCGGATACAAAGGCTAAACTTGAAATGAAAACAGCAATTTCTGCCCTCAATACCAAGCAGGTTTTCTCTAAAGTTGCAAAGGATAAAAAGGGTATCGCTCTGGCTTATCGAAACGATCCCATTGAAGGGCAGATGAATGTCGCTATTTCTTTTGTTTTTGACAAGTCTGGCTCGATGGCCTGGGATTTAAATGGAAATGCGATTAATCAATACAGCCGTGCGAAAAGCAGGATGAGCATTTTGCAGGATAAGGCCAAAATCATGATGAAAGATCTCAAAGAGATTGGCAATGTCAGTGTTAATCTGGTTTCCTTCTCTAGATTAGGCTCTTATGTCCAAAAGGATTTTTCTGAGCTGGATAAGGGAACGGGAACAATAGAAAACAGTATTGACGGCTTAAAAACGGGCGGCGTGACCAATCCTGGAGATGGCCTTCGCTATGGTATGTTCAGTTTGCAAAATAATCCTGCGCAGCTCAAGTACGTCGTTTTATTGACTGATGGAATTCCTAATGCTTACACCGTTAATACCAATGACACATCTTCTCGCAATCGAATTTCCCAGCCTTATTATGGCCGCTCTTATTATAACTATTATACTCGTAGATATGAGAGATCTATAGAGGGTTACTTGGTGACATTTAATAATGGTCCATTTGATTTAACAAGTAATTTTACAACAGATGAGAATCGTGCCGCCTATGATTCATACTCTAATGAAGCCTTACGGAAAAAATCGATTGAGTACGCTGGCGAGGTCTCTAAAACCTTCGGTGCCGGCATCAAGCGGGTCAATGTGATTGGCTTTTCTGGGAAAAAGTCAGAAATAGAGTACGGGCAGGACTTAACTGACAGTATCGGTAAGGGAGGCATGGAAGCCAAATATGTCCCTGCCGCTGATGAAGCAGCTTTGCAGCAGACTTTCTCGGACATCAAGAAGCAGATTCAGCAGGATCTTTGGTTTGTATCAGGACCATAGAAAGGAAGAGCAATGAAAGGATTAAAGAAACAAAAGGGGTTCACCTTGGTGGAGGTTTTGATTTCCCTAGTGCTCATAGGAGTCATTACAGCTGGCCTTTTGACTTTCTTTGCCGGCAGTTTCAATAACATCCTCCGTCAGCGAGGCCAGAATAAGACTAACTTCGATATTCAGGAGTCTTTTGAAACGCAATTAGCTGACATTAAGAAAAATAGCGGTCATGGTACGGAGGTTGAGACCTTTACCTACCGTGTCGGTAATAACAGCCAAAGTGTCAATGTGACGGGACAGACTCTTTCATATAAAGAAAAGAATATTCATCTCTTTGCTGCTAATGAAAAAGAAAGCGTGCTAGACATTCCTAGCGATTTGCAGGTTCAAATCCCTAATGCTAGTCGCTATTACTATGTTGGTCAGACTACTCCTAGCGGGTCGGTCGGTCTAAAAGATAGCCAGCAGAACAGCAAGGCTAGGATTTATACAGAGTCTGGCTGGTTTCTCAGCGACCGCAGCATTGGTTCAGGAACTTCGGGAATTGTCCCAGTTGGAACAATTGGCGAAGCAGGAGACGACATTGTTTCTCAAATAGTTCTGCCGGAAATGCCGACAGATTTTCGTGAGCAGTCGAAAGCTGAAACTGGTGTACACATCACGGATAGTATGAGAGGACGCTATCTGACTTTTGCGGCCCGGGCAATCAACTCTTATGGGCGGGTTGGTAACTATCAAGAAGCAAAAAATCAAGGTTCATCTGCTCGTATCTGGGTTATGGGCCTGCCCCTGACAGATAAGCTGCGCTTTCATACCGATGCAGACTTAGCATTGCTGAAGATTGGCGATAATAAAACGTCAATCATACCGACTGATAATGTGCCTCACGACAATACGCAGGTATATGATTATTATAACAATAAAGAACGTGGTGGTTCTGTTCCGGTACTCAACTACTATGAAGAGACCATTAAGCAGACTCGTCAACTGATTGCCCTTAATGGGAATACGATGGTTTTCAACTCAGATAGTAATGGAGCGATTAATTTTAATTCAGGCTATACCACTTCAATTCTCATTGGCAACCGCCAGCAGACGGGCCCTCTCCTGACCTATAAGTTGGACAACACCTTAACTTGGGGTCTGAACTTGGAAAGTGATGGTACAATCGCTGTTAAGACAGTAGACACTACAGGAGTTAACAATGGCGGTCAGGAAACTTTGCAGACAAAATTGAATTATAGTAATGATAACTCTATTCAGGTGCGAAGCACGGTGAAAAATGGTGTTTTGGGCATAGAGGTCTTTGTTAATGGACAAGTAGCTTACAACAAGACTGTCACGCTTAAAAATAGCCGAACAACGCACAATATCAATAACGGTCAGATCATTTTTGGCGGCAATACTTATATCAATGAGTTTGCCACTTATATGCAGAGTTTGAGCGACAGCAATATACAAAAGCTTGCAGAATATTTCAGAGATAAGTACAAAGCAAGCTGAGAGGAAAAGTTTTTAGGAAAATAAGGGAGATTAGGAGATTATGGCAAAAAGTATGTTTTCGTCCAAACGGCACAGAAACGTTGAAGACGAGCAGGATGATGTGAAAAAAGATTCCTTTTTAGGAAAGCTCAATAAACCGCTCTTTTCGTCCAAGGGAAAGAACAGCAAGGGCCGCCTGTCCATTCAGGGAGTGGAGATCAAGGCTGATGACCGGCAGGATGACTTTGACGATGAGGTGCAGCCAGCAGCAAAGGGCAGTTTTCTGACCAAGCTCAATAAACCGCTCTTTAGCAAGAATGCCGATATTGATGAGGGAGATGCGGCACCGGCTAAATCCGGCCGCCGTTCGCTCTTTTCTAAGAAAAGCAGCAGCGGAGCGTCTGTACCGGCTGTCCGTGCGCACGCGCCTTATACCATGTTTGGCAAGCCCATCAAGGGCAATCTCATGGCCATTGACTTTAATGACGAAGCGGTCTATCTGGTCGTAGCCAGACAGAAGCGCCAGGAGCTGGAGATTATCAAGATGGCTTCTGCCGGCCTGCCGGAAGGGGTCGTTCTCAACAGCGAAATCGTAGACCCGATTACACTGAAAGATGTCATCAGCGACCTGATGGAAGAGCACTCCATCACGGCTAAGTATGCTTTCTTTGCGCTGGGCAATACCAATATCATCGCCCGTTCGGTCGATGTGGCAGCCAGCGTCCAAAGCGATGAAGATATTGAGGGGCTGGTCTCTTATGAGTTGCAGCAATACCTGGATATCGATCCGACAGCTTATGTCATCCAGTTTCAGGAGCAGGAGACAGGCGCTGACCTTGCTTTTCCGGAAGATACGGAGACCCGCTCTCTCATGGTCTATGCTGTGCCAAAAGGGGTGGTCGAGCAGTATCTGAACTTGGCCAGCAGCCTCAAGCTGACCCCCTATGTCTTTGACCTTCAGTCCAATACCTTTGAAAAGTGGCTGGAGCGGGTACAGGCCATCAATAACCGGGCTAAGAAGCTGACCCAGCAAAATATCGGGATGGTGCATCTGAGCAAGACCTTTATCGGGGTTTACCTTTATTCTGAGGGCAAGTTTGTCACCAGCAACTACCTCAACCGAGGCTACAGCGATATTCTGCACTATGCTGACGATGCCAGCCTGCTGCAAAAGCTGACAGCTCTGGCCTCAGACGAGCTGGACACCGGTCTGCTCAAGCAGGCTCTGGATGAGTGGCTGGCAGATGCCAAGAGCCATATTCTCAATACGGAGAACTTCTTCAGCGGATCAACCGGTCAGACCATCGACAGTTTCTATGTCTTTGGCGATCAGGACATCTGCTGGCAGCTGTCTTCAATCCTGAAGTCCAATATGAATCGGGATTTTGTATCCATTGACAGTGTGGATTATGAAAATGTATTGTGGGAGGGAACAGCCGAATTTAATGCTGAGTTTATTCCAGCCACAGCCATGTTGATTAGGAGAGCAAATTAATGATTAGGAGAGATTTAAACTACTTTTCAAAATATCATGTGGCACCGGCCAAGACCAGTCCCTTGAAGCTGGCGGCCATATCCGGTTTCACAGCCATTGTTACTATTATGATTCTGCTGATTGGCTACTTCCAGTTCAGCAGCATGCACTATCAGAGTGAGATTGACCGGGCAGAGCAGATCCTGAAAAGTCCGGAGTTGGCTCAGGAGCTCAAGTCTATCTCTGAGACGGAGAGCAAGATTGCTACAGTCAAAAACGATCAGGCCCTCTTTGGCAGTCTGGAAGGCGACTTCCGCCGGCTGCACCGGGTCAATAAAGCCTTTATGGACTTCCTCAATAAAAATGTGACACGGGACTTAGTCTTTGATGAGATTAAGATTAACAAGGACAATGTAGAAATCGTTGGTTCGGCTCACGAGCAACTTTCCATCGCTAAGTTTGAAGAAGAGCTGCGCAAGTCTGACAAGTTTAACCATATTTTTGTGGACAACATTACTCGAGAGGAAAAAGATAATAGTTCAAGATATGTGTTTAACATTAAAATTTTAACGAAGGATGTAGATTTCAATGAAGAACAAAAATGAGAAAGAAAAGAAAAGCTTCCTGAGTAATTTGAA
This sequence comes from Streptococcus sp. DD11, assembly GCF_001578865.1. Taxonomy (NCBI): domain Bacteria; kingdom Bacillati; phylum Bacillota; class Bacilli; order Lactobacillales; family Streptococcaceae; genus Streptococcus; species Streptococcus sp. DD11. The sequence continues at coordinate 599,195 of NZ_KQ969392.1, read as the reverse complement.
TGAGCGCGACAAAATGCTGCTGACCGTCGTCGGAGGAGCGGCAGTACTTGCTGGCGGCGGCTTTCTGGTGTCAAACTCTTATACGAAGATGGCTCAGCTATCTGAAGAGCATGCGACAATCACGGCCGAGCTGGACGGAAAGAATGCCAAAATCAGCCAGAAGAAATCTCTGGCGAAGCAGCTGTCTGCTCTCAATTCGGAGACCCTTGAGCAGGCCAAGAAATACTATGGCACGACCAATCAGGGAGAGTTTATCTTCCTCGTTGACAAGCTGGTCAAGGACAGCGGCATCAAGTTTAAGTCGGTCAGCTATACTGAGAGCGAAGAGCTAGAGCTTCAGCCGGAGGGCGTCTCTGCGACCTCCTCTAATGGCCAAAGCTCTAACTCATCTGGCACGACCAGCAGCTCCAGCTCAAGTGAGACCTCTTCTTCGTCTGGTACGAGCTCTAGCTCATCTGAGACATCATCAAGCTCCTCATCCAGTTCTTCAACTAGCAGCAGCTCCTCGGATGCCAATACGGCGACGACAACGGCGGCCAGCACAGCGACTACAGGAAGTGCTCCTTACAGCAATACCAATATCACGCAGATGACGGCGGATATTGAGTTCGAAGGGACTTATACGCAGGTGCTGAAATTGCTGGAGCTAATCGACGGCAATCAGCAAAAGATTGTCTCCAGCGAGCTGGAACTAGGTGAAAAGACAAGCTGGTCCAATACTGAAGAGAATAAAAATCCTGAGATGGCCACCGGTAAGATCAAGCTGCGCTTCTATCAGGTCAAGGACGTGGAGCGCTATGTAACGCTGGAAAGCAATGTGGACAAGACGCCGATCGAGTTTGCTAACTGGGAATCTCCATTTGCCATTCCGACTTGGCAGGCACCTTTCTTGACGTTGAAAACAGCTGGAAGCGGGACGGATGCGACAGGCAGCAACAGCACGTTGGGGGCTGCAACGACTAATACAACTAGCAATGCTGACAGCAATACCAACCTAGCTCCGTCTTATCTAGAGCAACTCAGCAATCTGTCCAGTCAGAACAATGGCCTGTCCGCCTACTATAACTCATCAACTATTTACCGCTTTGAGTCTCCGCTCAAGCTGGTTCAGTCCGGCAGCAGCAACCAATATGACGTCACTGTGGACAATACCGACTTCTTAGAGGGAACGGGCTCCAATGTTGTCAAAATTCCGGCAACCAAGTCTTCGACCCTGTTTGAAATGGAATTTGCAGCTCCTTATGTCAGCCTCAACAGCCAGCCTGACTATATCAGCTACTCACTCTATCTGTCCAATAAATGGCAGGGTGAAACGGGTCTGATAGTCAAGAATGCCAGCGGCCAGAAGATCTACCTGCATGTCATCCGTCCTAACAGCTGGACCGGCTGGCGCGAGGTCAGCTTCAATCCGGCAGACATTCCGGGCTTCAGCTATCCGATGACCATCATGGGCTATTACTTTGAAACCCCAAGCGGCGACAGCCCAGAAACGACGATGAAACTGGACAATCTGGCGGTTGACAACCTTGTTGTCAACTAAGCCGCTTCCCTTTTTTAAGGGAATTTTCGTTTTTTGCAAAAAAACATCAGAAACGAAAAAAAAATTGGTTTTTAGACTAGCATAAGTCTTGCATTTATAGTAAACTAAAATATATAGAATTTAAAAAGAATACTCCGCCTACGAGCATGCGCACGAGGCAGCAGCTGAGGCGCGAATGTGTGGCTTTGAGCGGAGAGAGTATAAGATATTAGAAAGTGAGGTGCGGCAGAGACCAGATGACATATTTTCTACCTTTTGGAGCAGGACTGATAGCACTGCATACGATCAGCATTTTGCTGGTGACGAAGATTTCTTTGCTGAAGCGTCTCTTCCTTGTAGTGTGGGTGGTGCTCTTTGTGATTGGTGCGCCCTTCCTCTTTCAATATCTTCCGAGCCTAGCTTTTGTGGGTGTCTGTGCACTGGCGGTCATTTTCTATTTTGTCCTGCTTTTTGCTCAGGAATTGGCTCCGGCTAGGAAAAAATCAGCCCTGTCCGCCAGAAGCAGAAGGCATGCCAAGGGCAGACGGAGAAAAGCGGAGATGGAGGATTCGGAACCGGCATCCAGCAGAGAGCTGAACTTTGCTGCGGCACCGACCGGCAGAAAGAGAAAGGAAAGAAGTGAAGGGATGCAGTTTGAGGACAAGCCTGCTAAGCGGACAAAAGCTGCTGAGAAGGCCTCGTCCAATGAGCCAATCCCTATCCGAAGCGATATGAAACGACACGATAAACCCAACTATCCCTACTCTGCGGATAATTTGGCGGAAGCTCCTGTCTTTGAGGAGTACGATTCGAGCGGCCGGAAGGAGCCGGCAGAGTCAGAGGGCGGCCCGCAAAGCGCCAGCGATGAATTTTTAGAGTCTCTGCTGCATCTGCGCAAGGGCTCAACCAAGGTCAAGGTGGCCAACTCGCTCCTTTCCTCTGCGGATGTGGACGGCTCCCTCAATGACCAAGGTTTTACCGATATTAATGATCCGATCTTTGAAACGGCTGTTTTGTCTAAAATCAGACCGACATCCTATGCAGAGTCTGACTATGGCGGTATCAGACCGCAGCTGGCCGGTGTTTCAGAAATGACAGGTGTCATTTCCCGCGAGCCGGCAGCCAGTGAGCTGGCAAGTCAGGAGTCTCTTGAAGCGCCTGCGAGAGAGGAAGCTGCCAGCAGTTTAGAGGATTTCTTTGCTGTTTCAGAAGTTTCTGCAGAAGCTTCTGAGCGGTCTCAGGCCGATACAGCGGCAGCAGAGCCTGTGAGCAGTCTGGAATCCCTCTTCTTTGCAGACAGTGCGGCTGCTGAGAGCGCAGCCAGTCAGCCTTCACCTGCTGCGGACTTGTCTGCACAGGCAGACTGGAGCAGAGATTCTGCTGAAATCCAGGAATACCAAGACATTCTCAGCCAGATCCAGCTTGATTTGCTGGGACCTGCTGAGGAAGCGGCAGTCTTTGAGGATCCAGCTTCAGCTGCGGAAATGGTGCCTGAGCCAGGTCTGAAAGAGGCAGCTGCTGAAAGTGAGCCCGCCGGACTGCAAAGTGCTGTTCTGACCGAGGCGGTCTCTGAGACAGAGCTCAGCCAGTCTGCAGCAGTGGCCTTTGATGCAGCTGACATCCAGCCGGCAGATGAGACGGAAATAGCAGCCGCAGCCGCGTCTGATCCGCTTGAGCCCGCAGCGACAGCTGTTTCAGAAGAGAGTGAAGAAGACTTGCTGAAAGAAATCGCAGAGCTTCTGCAAGCTGAGGAAGCCGCAGTGCAAAGGCCTGCAGCACCGTCTGCAGCGGATCCGGCAGCTCCTGCGGAGGAGAGCGAAGAGGACCTGCTGAAAGAAATCGCTGGCATACTGGGCGGTTCGGAAGAATCCAGCCAGCCTGCAGCCAGTCCCAAAGCAGAGCATGAGGAGGTCTACTACCAATTTCTGCTGCTGGAAAGCCAGGAGTTAGTGGCTTCAGATGCAGGTCAGGAAGCGGCAGCTTATCTGCAGGAGATCTTATCCGGCAGCACGGACCAAAAAGTTCGCCAAGAAGCGTTCAAGTTACTGGACAAGATTGGAAAAATTTAATATTATAGTATACATATCAATTGATCAACATCAATTAGAAGGGTTTTAGGGGAAATTATGAAAAGTTGTAAGACGATTACAGGGACCGTTGTCATTGAGATTGAAAAAGGTATGGGCCTTGGGGAAGTGCATGAAGTTTTTGTAGATGAGGGGGTCAATCTGACCTTTGTCATCAAGTCAAAACAGTCAGCTCAGCCATTTGCCCTGCTTTCCAGCAAGAATATCCAAGGCATCGGTGATTTTGCGGTCATGGTGGAAAACAGCTCTGTCTTTCAGGACCTTGACGAGGCAGACCTCCAAGTCCTCAATGACAAGCAAGGCAGCATCTTTGATGAAATTGTCATCACCATTGACGGCAATAAAGTAGGGACAGTGGTAGACTACCATATCGATGAAAAGAATGAAATCGGCTATCTGGTTGTCAATCCTGAAGACGCCGGCGAGGAAATTCAGATTCCGAAATCACGTATTTTGATGATTGGGAAGGAATACATCATCCTCAATGACGAAAAAAAGTCAGCAGTGCACTTTGAAGCAGATGCGGAGCTGGGCCGGCTGGCTGCGGCTGATCTGCTTGCGGCAGCAGCGCCGGCTCAGCCTGAGCCTGCAGCGGCAGAGACAGCGGCAGCTCCTGAGGAGCCTGTTTTCGAGCCGATTGCTGCTGAAAAAGAAGCAGCAGCTGACCTGACAGAGGCTTTGGCTGCTGTTGAGCTGCAGCATGCAGCGGAGGAATTGGATCTTTCTGCCGTTCAAGTGGCTGAATCAGCCGTAGCAGATCTGCCGAAGGCAGAAGACCTGCTGCAGGAAGCAGCTGAGCAGGTATCTGAGGCAGGCGAGGCGCTCAGCCTCGAAGCGGATGCTCCAAGTCTGGATGCAGCTCTGGAGGAAGTTTTGACCGCGTCTCATGAGGCTGTAGAGACTGCTATCAGTACAGCACCTGTCGCTGAGGAAGAACCAGCAGAAAAGCAGGAAGCCAATGACTTTGTCAGCCAGCAAAAACGCCTCTTGGTCGGCAAAAAACTGCAGAAAGATTTGGTGAATGCAGACGGCGGTGTGATTCTCTATGCCGGTGATACAGTGAGCGATGATGTCATTGACTTTCTGCGCCGCATCGACCGCAAGTTCCTTATCCGCTTAGCTGAATGCGTCGTATAAGGCTGGGATGAAATTCATGTCAAGAAGAAAAAGAAAGATTTCATCGAAATATCAAAAACTACTTCCAGCAGGGACACTCGCTGCCTTTCTGCTGGGTAGTTTATTTTATGTCATTTTCATCTTTCATCCCGCTATCGATATGAGTATCAACGGCCGCTCCCCCCTTCAGGTCCATTCCCGGAGTCAGGCTGAAATAGAAGTTTACAGAGAGCTGCCCTACAAAGCCAGTTTTCAGCTGTCCACCGGCCAAAGCTTTTCTGTGGATATGCGTTTTTTGGGGCTCAGCTATTTTACGGCTGAGGAGCTGAGACGTCTGGACAACATCTCGGCCAAGACAGTCTGGGACAAGTTTACACCTTTTTTTGACACAAGTGAAAATCTGCCCATCGCTGTCTACCCTAACCGTATCTTCTGGCTCAAACCGCTGGAAGAAGTGCTGACAGGCTATCCGAACCTGCTGCGCCAGCAGCCTGCGACCAATCATCTGGTCATGGATGGGGAGTCCGCTGTTAAGGTGGCTGACAAGAGCAATGGCTATCAGATTGAGCCTGCTGCCTTCATTCAGGCAGCGGAGGAAATTGCCAAATCCGGCAAATTTGACGCTGTTCCGGTTGAGAGTCAGTCTGTAGAAGCAGAAGACCAGGCCGAGCTGCTGGGCCAATACAGCCATTATCTGGAACGCACAGAGGTGGCCTTTCCTGACAATAAGACTCAGGAAGCAAACATGAAGACAGCCTTTTATAAGCTGCAGAATATCTATCTGGCGGCCGGAGAAACCAAGTCCATTTCGGACTTGCTGGGAGATCTGACGGCTGAATCTGGCTATCTGCCAGTCAAGGATAAGGATAAAGAAGTATATGGTATGGGAGCTGAGCAGATTGTAGATGCCATTCGGCAGCTCGCATTTTCACGGATGAATGTCGTGTCTTACAGAGGACAGTTTTTCAATATCGGGAATCCCGCTGAGGGCTTGACAGAACTGACTGTTCAGAACAATACAGATACGGATATGGTCTTTTCATTGAGTTTGGAGGAGGGGCAGATTACTGTCATTTTGGCATCTAAGTAAGGGAAAAAGATTATGATGATTGCAAGTTTAGTGTTTATTTTAGGTGTCGTTTTTGGGAGTTTTTTCAATGTCGTCATTTATCGGGTGCCGCTGGAAAAGAGCATTGCCAAGGGGCGGTCCATGTGTCCTTCCTGCGGCCATGAGCTGACTGCAGCGGAGCTGATTCCGATTGTGTCGATTATCATCCAGGGCTTCAAGTGCAAAAACTGCAAGCAGCCGATTTCGCCGCGTTACCTCATTGTCGAGCTTCTGACCGGTCTGCTCTGGCTGGCTTCCTACCTGATTTTTCAGGATCAGGGCCCTTGGATGGTTGTCTCGGCCTGCCTCTTGGTATCGCTCTGTATCATTATCGGCTATATTGACTTTGATACCCAGTATATCTCCGATACGGTGCTGCTGGTTTTCTGGCTGGCCCGTCTGGCGGTCATCTGGTTTGTCACGGATTATTCCTACTGGGATATGCTCTTTTCTATGCTGGTTGGCGCGGGCCTTTACTCCCTCATTTATTTTGGGGCCAAGGCCTACTACAAGAGAGAAGCCTTTGGCATGGGGGACATCCTTTACCTGGCTGCTTTGGGCAGCTGGTTCAGCCCTTTGCATACCGCCATTCTCGGTTACGGCTCATTCTTTGTGGCAGGAGCGATTCTTCTCCTTGCGATGATATTTAAGAAGTTCAAATTTAAATTAAAAGAAGAAGTGCCTTTTGGCCCAGCCATGAGCATCATGGCCGTCATCCTGTATTTCTGGGGAGGAATGTAGGACTGGTGTGCATCATTTGAGTATTAGAAATGGATAGAAAAATGTTTAGGAAGAAAAAACTATTGCTGCAGCTCTGACAACAGCTGCAATCTTGGCGGGAAGCCTGCTTTCGGCCAGTCAACTGTCGGCCAATGAAAGGGCCAATCTGGATTCGTCTGCTGTTCGGGTTTCTGAGCAGTTCAAGGCTAAAAAAACGGGCGCTGTCGTCTTTTCCGAAGATGTGACCGTGGCAAGCTCGGTATCAGCTGAGTTTATTGACAGCCGTCTGGCGGGTACGCCTATGGCTGGATTGGGCAAAGCTTTCAAGAAAGCAGAAAAAGACCACGGCGTGAATGCGATTTTTCTGGTAGGTCTGGCCATTCACGAATCGGACTACGGCCGCAGCCAAATCGCCCAAGCCAAGCACAATCTCTTTGGCTTCATGGCCTACGACTCCAGTCCTTTTTCCAGCGCAGGAAATTTCGCAACATTTGATGACGGCATTGACACGGTAGCCCGCTATCTGAGCGAGCACTATCTCAAGCCGGGCGGCCAGTTTTACAACGGCAAGAGCATGGCTGCTATCAATGTCAAATACGCATCAGACAAAACTTGGCACAGCAAGATTGCGATTCGTATTCGGAATTTTTTGAAGACAAAAGGCTAAGGAGTGGAGAAGCATCTCTGCTCTTTTTTGGGTCAACGATCGCCTGCTGACACTCTGTTTATACTTGATGAAAATCATCAGCAAACCAGGCGGGAGCAGACAGGATAACAGTTAGCTGCTCATCCTGTCGCGAGAAATCCCACAGGACTTTCTCTGACTCCGCAGGAGGCGGTGGGACAGACTCCCATGATGGCTGCGCCCTCACCCACAGAGGGATGTATCTTTGGGAAGATACTGTATAAGAGAGTGGGGCAAAAATCGGTCAGACGGAGTCTTCGATTTTGTCGTCCCGCCTCAGCTTGTGGATAAAGTCAAGCAAAGCTTGTTGTCAAATTTTAGGAGACATTTATATTAGGAGACATTTATAATGGAAAAGATAGGAATAAACATAGTTTTTAGAAAAGCTTGGGAATTGATGCTCCGGTATTTTTTCGTTTGGTTGGGCGGCCTGCTCGTGGTGTTTCTGCCTTTATTTGCTCTGGGCTACAGTTGGTCTCTTAGTATACTGGGTGATTTTATATTTAATATTTATTCAAACTACCGGGCTGGCTGGGACAGCGTAACCATTGCCATTCCCTTGATTTGGGCTGTGGGCTCTAGTATTATAGTTCCCTATATCAATAAATTCTCCCTGACCATGGTCCGCAATCCGCAAGCAGTCCGCAGGAACTTTTGGCAGGCTGTCTGGTACAGTCTCTCCGACGGCCTGCTGACCCGCTTTCTTTATACTTTCCTTTGTTTTCTGCCTCTGGTCATTGCTTTGTATGCTGGTTTGCAGAATTTGACAAATGAACTGTTTTGGCAGGAAATTTTTGGGAATTTTGAACAGATAGTTGGCCTGCTCATATTCTTGTCTTATCTAGGGCCGATTATCTGGGTCCTGTCTCAATTGCTGTACAGCTACCTCTTTGAATCCCACTTCTTTTTGTTGTTTTATATCCTGCAGGATACCAGTTCCAGAGATAATCGTTTGGCTCCTCTGTCTTTCTTTGGCTGTCTGAGAAAGTCCGTCTCCCTGATTGGGGGTTACAGGGTTCGTTATATGTGGCTGTCATTTCTGCTGAAACTGCTGGTTTTTGGGGCAAATTATGTTGTTGTCTTATTGACGCTGCTTTTTGTGAAGCTTTTGGGAGCTGAGGCGCTCAATGTGGTGCAATTTCTGCCGCTGCTCTTTACAGCTGTGTTTCAGCTTTTTGATCTCATTGCGCGGGCAGTTTTTGCAGATGCCTTAATGGCAAAGGACGAGGAAATTGTGGATTTTGGGGATTAGTATGGGTAAAAATAGAAAGGCTTTTAGAAATTTTATAGTCATTTAGTTTAACTTTTATTCCTTTGTTGGCTGAAACAGGTCGGGGGAGTGAAAAGGTTCCCCGAACCTTCCCTGCTTTTGAATTTTTGGGCAGGGGCTGGCGGTGGGACAGGCGGTGGGACAGAACTAAATTTTGAAAAAATTTAGTTCTGTCCCAGCCCCGCGAGGATGCTTAGGAGCTTTTTGGAGTCTAAAAGACGAACAAAGTTGAGACTTGCTTCGCAAGTCCTATCCGCAAACTCAAAGCAGTGCTTTTGTTGCTTCCTCTCAGAAGCTTTATCTATAACCTCAAAACCTCCACTGGAGCTTTTGAGCAATCAGCTACCGCGTCAAGAGTTTTTTTCCAAAACAAAGCGAGACTGAAAGACTTTTGTCTCAGCCTCACTCTCAGGCCATTTCACGACTAAAAGCAAACTAAAAGATTATATACTCTTTGAAAATCGAAGATGTCACTCTTTACGGAAGTTTCATTCACCGGCTCAAAGGCTTCGCTGGAGCTTTTGGTCTGTGTTCAATCTCTTTGATGAAGACAAGCTGATACAAACTGCTTTTGCTTTATCCGTCAGCTTCAACAGTCTCCCGGACTGATGTTCAGGACTCTCGCAGGTCAATGAGACGATTTATCGCCCGTTGACATTGACCTGACTCTTATCCCTTTTCAACAGTTGATTTTCTTTGAGTATTAGGATGATACATTATGAATGAAGTTAAAGTATTCAGGATTCTCAAGCGGGCTTGGGTTTCTATGACTGATTACTATTTTGTCTGGCTGGGCGGTTTGCTGCTGATTGGCATTCCGCTGGTGCTGCTGGGAGCTGTTCTCTTTTTCCATATTTCCAATTGGAGTTATCAGTCAATTCTCATTTTGACCTGCCTGGCCTTTCTCATCGCCTTTGGTTTGGCCTATATCAATAAATTCTCCCTGACCATGGTCCGCAGCCCGTATCTGGTCAAACTCTACTTGGGGCCCGGCATCTGGTACAGCATATCGGACGGTTTTTTTACCCGTCTGCTCTATTCTTTTATCGTCAGTGCTGTGCAGGTTCTGCTCCTGTACATGGGCTGGACGACCATTGGAGTCAGCCTCGGAGTTGCCAGTCTTTTCACTTTTTATCGGCTGGCCATCAGCCCTGAATCCGTTGTGATTTTTCAGTTTCTCTTTCCTTTTCTTTTCATGGTTTTTTATCTGCTCTTTACCTTCTTGGTTGATTCGCATTTCTTTTTGCTGCCCTATATCATTCAGGATACCAGCTCAGCTGACAATCTGTCCAGACCCCTGTCTTTCATGGGCTGTCTGAAAAAGTCGGTCACACTCATGGATGGTTACAGAGGCCGCTATGTGCTGCTCAGCTTTTCCCTGATGCTTGCAGCCATGCTGGGCTGCTACCTCTATCATTTCCTGCTCATGGTAGCGGTTCCCTTCCTCACTGCAAGCTTTGGCGGCTATCAGTCCCTCATTTACGGTATATTGCTGCTTCCTGCCCTGATCTTGGCCAGCGGCTTTTATACCTTTTCCCTGTCGGCACGGACCATTTTTGCAAACAGCTTGATGGAGAAGGACTGGGATGTTGCTGATTTCGGAGAGTAAATCTCTTTGAACACCCAAAGCAACCCAGCCCGCGAGGCTCCAACAGACTAGCCTGAGCTGAGAAACCCGAAAAAGAAACAGTTAGGCTGGAGATCGAGCAAATGCAGTATGCATCGTCATTTAGTTTCTCTTTTATTACTTTGTCAGCTGGCCTTGTCGTACTTTTGAGATTGCCTCACGGAAGCTTTATCTGCCACCTCAAAACCTCCATGGGAGGTTTTGAGCAACTCGCTGCCCTATCGTCCTGTATGTTAAGCGATAGGCTGAAACTGTCCCACCGCCTCACTGCTAAAAGCAAACGAAAAGACTATAATAGGAGAGAATAAAAGTTATGAAATCGATGGGAAGAATTTTACTGGCTGTTTTGCTGCTGGCCGGTATCGGCTTTATCCCGCTGCCCGGTTATGAATTGGAACGTTTAAGTCCGGCCATGAATGCCAAAGACTTTGTCCAGATTCAAGGAGGCAGCAGTCAGAAAAGCGGTGAAATTTATCTGCTGGCGGTCGGTGTTTCTGAAGCCCGAGTTTTTAGCCTTCTTTTAGCCCTGCTGCCTGACTACAGTCTGGAGCCGAGTTTTATCAATGCACCGGCAAATTACTTTGACAAGGACAAAGAGCGGGAAGAGCTGGAGAACAGCACCATGGCCTCCTCCCAGCTCAATGCCCTGCAGGTTGCTTATCGGGCGGCCAATCGGCCGGTGGAAGTCGTTCATAAGAACATCTATGTTAACGGTGTCAGCCGAGACACGGCTTTGGCTAAGGAGCTGCAGCAGGGTGACTTGATTCTCAAGGTTGACAATCAAAGCTACAGCAGCCCCTATGATATTGTAGACCAGATGGAGCAGCGCAAAGTTGGCGATGTCGTCAGCATTGAGTACAGCCGCAGAGGTGTGATCGGTCTGGCCAGCGCTCCCTTGATTGTTGATGAAGTAACTGGCAAGCCCGGTTTGGGGGTTGAGTTTGGCTCTGTAGCCAGCGTTTTGATGAATCCCTTGGCTTCCTTTAAGAGCAATGGCGTCGGTGGTTCTTCAGGCGGACTGATGTTCAGTCTGGAGCTTTACAATCAGCTAGTGGCAGAGGATATCACCAAAGGCAAGGTGATCGCCGGAACTGGGACTATCGACCATAAGGGTGACGTCGGCCGAATCGGCGGAGTGGAAATGAAAGTCCGGGCCGCTGATCAGGCAGGAGCTCAGATTTTCTTCGTTCCTGACGACAGCATTGACCCAGAGATTGCCCAGTACAATCCGAAACTGCGCTCCAACTACCATGAAGCCCTGCGCGCCGCTATCCGCATCAAGAGCAAGATGCAGATTGTTCCCGTCAAAACCTTTGATGAGGCTCTGAACTATCTGCGGGAGATGGAGTAATATCGTCATTGAGACAATATGAAAAGTCCCTCGGTTGAGAATCCGTGGATTTACCCGTATACTAGGATAAAAAAGACAGAACATGACAATACTAGAGCACAAGGAGGCCGAGACACTGCAATGTCTCGGCCTCCTTGTGTTCTTTCTCATCATCAGCCCGTCTGGATTGGCAGACTGTCATCCAATCACATTCTGTTCAGCAATCTACCCGATTTCAGCTTGGGACATGTCTGCCCTCTCGGCAATTTCTTTCACTTTTTCTTCGGGAATATCG
>NZ_KQ969392.1:570077-586391 GCF_001578865.1 Streptococcus sp. DD11 | reverse complement strand
ATGCGAGCTGCTGCTATTTTTCGAAGCTTATTAAAGGAAGTGTGGCAATGCAGAACACCCTTTTTGAAGGAAGCCGCCAGCGGCGCTGCTGTTCATTTCCTGACAGTCAATGCTGCTTCATTTTTCCTGTCATAAAATGAAGCATTTTTTAATGTGAGCGTAATAGTCTGTATTCAGAATGGAACAAGAGAAATGCTATAATGTTCAGCAAGTTAGACTCAATCTATGAGATTCACAGAGGAAAATCTAGGGGCCTTTCTCTGACTTTTGAGAGCACTGTCTGGAGTAGAAACAGCCGCCAGGAAGTCTCAGCTGTACTGGAGAGTGGATCCTATGCAGTACCTTATCAAAGAGACGCCCCTTTGCGGGTGAGGGCGCCGCCATCATGGGAGTCTGTCCCGCCGCCCTTCCCCACCCGCCTCCAACAGCCTGCCGAAGCAAGGCGATGAGGAGCTGTGAGTTTAAAACAGAATGAGTACTAGGCACAAAGCTGCTATCTTGAATGCTGCTGAATGAGAGGAAACCAGCGATGAAAACCGAAAATACGACCCTGCATGCTGTCAAGGCCTTGGCATGTTTTAGTATTGTGACCCTGCATTTTCTGCTGCCCGGGGAATTTGGGGACTTTTATCAGATTGTAGCCCGTTTTGCCGTTCCCTTCTTTATGATGCTGTCGGGCTATTTCTCCTTTCATATCTCAAGGGAGAAAGTAAAGAGCCGGCTTAAGCAGATGCTGCTTCTGACCGCAGGCAGTTTTCTCTTTTATGGTGCGGTTCATGTGATCAATCTGACGGCGAGGGAAGGTTTGGCAGAGAAACTGGCAGAGCTGAAAGCAACTGATTTTATAGACTTTTTCCTCTTTAACAGTCCCAAAGAATTAATCGGATCAGCCGGGACACCGACTTGGTATCTGCTGGCTATTTCCTACATTTATCTGCTCTATCTCCTCTTTTATAAGCATTTTCACCACCTGTCTACCTTTGGGGTATCCCTGCTCTTGCTGGCGGCAGCTTTCTGCATAGAATTCAGCACGGACAATGAATTTTACTACCGCAACTTTCTCTTTCTTGGCTTCCCCTTCTTTATCGCAGGAATGCAGTTCGCTCGGTATCGGGAGCGCATCTTGTCTTATCAGCTGTCTGCAGTGCAGAAATGGGGCCTGGGCCTGGGCATCGCCGGCATGATCTTGCTGGAGTACCGCTTTATCGGGACGGAGTATGACCTCTATCCCAGCACACTTTTTCTGTCCAGTGCCATTTTCCTCTATGCCATCAGAAATTCCCGCAATATCAATATCCCTATCCTGAATAATATCGCCAAAAAATACGCCACCATGATTTATATCATCCATCCTTTTATTATCTTCCTTTTTAGGCTGCTGATGCCTCGCAATACCGTCTACAGCTTTGGCGTCTTTATCATTTTCCTGCTGTCCTATCTGATGAGTATCGGCTGCCAGAAAATCGTCAAGCCGATGGTCTACAATGCCGTTGCTGCCCGTTAGTACTATCGACTCTCTTTCTGATGACACTCAGTCAGCCGTCCTGTGTGCAGGGGAAATGCCAGTTGACTAAAGTCAACAACAGAACTTCCTAACCACTGCGTCTGGAACATCAAACAATTGAATGGACTATACGAAGCTGGGTACTTTCGTCCCGGCCTCGAAGAAGCGGTCAAAGGAAATGCAGTTTCTGATTGTATCAAGCCTGAATGAGCAGCTCAGCTGTTTTCAGGCTTTTTCTTTTTGCCCTGAGCCAGGCAAGGGAATGGCTGGCAGCCTCTTTATGGGTGGAGAAATTGATTTCCGTTGGATGCGGGGCTGTTTTGGTAATTTTTTTAAAAGACTGCCTGCAATCTCTTGCATTTCTCCGAGAAAGGTGATATATTTATAACATAAAGAAGTGAATTATTTCTAACATAACGAAAGGAGTCAATCATGAAAAAGAAACAAAAAACGGGCGGTCTGCTTGCAATGATTGCCACTGCTCTATTTATTGATTTTACTGTATTCTTTGGTTCCGGCAACCTCAGCTGGGCAGCCAAGTGGACGATTGTCGGTCTGGCTGGGCTGGGCCAGCTGGCAGCTGTCTGGGGCTGGCTGCACATGAAACCGTGGCCAGAAAAGATTAAAGAAGTTAAGGAAAAGCAGGTCTATAACCTGACCGCTAAATTTTATAGTCTGCTGACTCTTGCGGCAACCTCTATCTATACTGTCGGAGTCTGGCTGTGGACGCCGAGCACCCAGCCCTCCCTGATAAAGGATATTGCCTTGGGGGCTCTCCTCGCTATCCAGCTGCTCTTTTTCCTCTTTTTCGCTTTGAAAAAGGTCAAAGAAAAGGCAGATGAACGCTTTTACATCAATCTGGCCAAAGCGGCAACGCTGATGTTTGTTCTTTGCGTGCTGACCTTGCTGCTGCTTGCAGCTATCAGCGCAGTTCGGGGATCCATCGCAGTCAATGCCGGTCTCTTCTTCATCGCCATTGGCGTCCTGGTCCTGCTCTTTGGATTTGCCTTCTTTGTCTTTGAGAAGGAGAGCTGAACATGGCCAAAGAAAGCAAGATTATCACCAATCTCAAATCCGTCCGCGAGTCTAAGGGCATGACCCAGCAGGAGCTGGCCGACCGCATCGGCATGCGCCGTGAGACCATTCTGCATCTGGAAAACAATCGCTACAATCCCTCGCTGGAAATGGCTCTTAAAATCGCTCAGGTATTTGGGCTCACAGTCGAAGAGCTTTTTGAGCTGAGGCGGAAAGAAGAGCCATAATCAGGGGAATCCGTTCGCTTTTCTGCCCCCTGCCCATGCGATGATGCCGCTGAAGAGCAAAGAAAAAGCCTTTGAAATCAGGTGATTTCAAGGGCTTTTGTCATATTAATTATTTCACTTCCGTAAACACCACATGTTTGCGGAGTTTTGGTGAGTATTTCTTCAATTGAAGACGGTCTGGGGTGTTGCGTTTGTTTTTAGAAGTAAGGTACAAGCGTTCACCGGATTCTTTGTGTTCAAGTGTAATATTTACGCGCATGATAGCTCCCTTCTATTATTCTGCAGCTGCAGCTTTGGCGATTTTACGTCCCTTGTAGTATCCTTTGAGGGATACGCGGTGAGAGCGTGAGTAGTCACCAGTAGTTTCGTCAAAAGTTACAGTTGGAGCTGTCACTTTGTAGTGAGTGCGGCGTTTATTTTTCTTCGCTTTTGAAGTGCGACGTGCAGGTACTGCCATGTTGGTTTCTCCTTTTAGATTATGAATTCGATTCAATTTGATGATTTTCATCAACTGTAACAGTATATCAAAACTTTTTTGTAAAGTAAAGTTACTTGACAGATTTTTTTCATTTTAAAGTAAGTCTCGTTTCACTTTTCCGGACTGTCAGGGCAAGGAGACGCGGCTATGGTTTGAAGAGATGTCTGCAGAGTATGAATCCAAACTGGCTTGCAGATGAGCGGTGCAGGAGCAGGCTGAGCAGCACTGCTATTTTCCGAAAAAATAAAAAATTCTGAAAATTTAAAAATTTTCTTCTGTCCAAGGCGGGTCAAGTATGGTATAATGAAAGTTACAGAAATGCTGCTAGGAAAGGGAAAGAGATGACAGATAAGGTAGATACGCGCCACAGAAGCAAGATTTATGACAGTATGGTCAAGTCTCCCAACCGCGCTATGCTGCGGGCGACCGGGATGACAGACAAGGATTTTGACTCTCCGATTGTGGGAGTGATTTCGACCTGGGCGGAAAATACGCCCTGTAATATCCATCTGCATGATTTTGGGAAGCTAGCCAAGGAAGGCATCAAGGATCAGGGGGCCTGGCCGGTACAGTACGGAACCATTACGGTGGCAGACGGGATTGCCATGGGGACACCGGGTATGCGCTTTTCCCTGACTTCGCGCGACATCATTGCAGACTCTATCGAAGCGGCTATGGGCGGCCACAATGTGGATGCCTTTGTGGCTATCGGAGGCTGTGATAAGAATATGCCCGGTTCGCTGATTGCCATTGCCAATATGGATATTCCGGCTATCTTTGCCTACGGAGGGACCATTGCGCCGGGAAATCTGGATGGCAAAGACATTGACTTGGTTTCCGTCTTTGAAGGGATTGGGAAGTGGAATCACGGCGATCTGACAGCCGAAGAAGTGCGGCGGATTGAGTGCAATGCCTGTCCCGGCCCCGGCGGCTGCGGCGGTATGTATACAGCCAATACCATGGCGACGGCTATCGAAGTTCTGGGCATGAGCCTGCCTGGCTCCTCCTCTCACCCGGCCGAGTCTCAGGATAAGAAAGAAGACATTATCGAGGCGGGCCGTGCGGTTGTCCGCATGCTGAAAATGGGACTGAAACCGTCGGATATTCTGACCCGCGAGGCCTTTGAAGACGCCATTACAGTGACTATGGCTCTGGGCGGATCGACCAATGCAACGCTCCACCTGCTGGCCATTGCCCATGCAGCCAATGTTGAGCTGACGCTGGATGACTTCAATGTCATTCAGGAGCGCGTGCCGCACTTGGCCGACCTGAAGCCGTCGGGTCAGTATGTCTTCCAAGATCTCTACAATGTCGGCGGTGTGCCGGCTGTTATGAAGTATCTCTTGGCCAACGGCTTCCTGCATGGAGACCGCATCACCTGTACGGGCAAGACTGTGGCGGAAAATCTGGCCGGCTTTGCTGATCTGACACCGGGTCAAAAGGTCATCATGCCGCTGGAAAATCCTAAGCGGGCAGATGGTCCGCTCATCATCCTGCACGGCAATCTGGCACCGGACGGGGCGGTTGCCAAGGTATCTGGGGTTAAGGTCCGCCGCCACGTCGGACCGGCTAAGGTCTTCGACTCAGAGGAGGCCGCCATTGATGCGGTACTGGCCGATGAAGTAGTGGACGGCGATGTTGTGGTTGTGCGCTATGTTGGACCAAAAGGCGGCCCGGGTATGCCGGAAATGCTGTCACTTTCTTCTATTATTGTCGGTAAGGGACAGGGAGACAAGGTTGCCCTGCTGACCGATGGCCGCTTCTCCGGCGGTACTTACGGTTTGGTTGTGGGGCATATCGCTCCGGAGGCTCAGGATGGCGGTCCCATCGCCTATCTGCGGACCGGAGATACAGTCACGGTTGACCAAGATACCAAGGAGATTTCCATGGCTGTCTCTGAAGAGGAACTGGCCAAACGCAGAGAGGAAACCACCATTCCGCCGCTCTACAGCCGCGGTGTTCTCGGGAAATATGCTCATATGGTATCCTCAGCAGCCAAGGGGGCTGTCACCGACTTCTGGAAACCGGAAGAAACAGGAAAGAAATAAGCGATGCAACGTCATTTCGTTTTTCATTTATTACTTTGATAGTTCGCCTTGCCCTGCTTTGGAGACTTTCTCGCAGAAGCTCTATCCGCAACGAGGCTGAGACAGACTCCCATGATGGCTGTGCCCTCACCCACAGAGGGATGGATCTTTTGGAAGATACCGTATAAAAAGTTCTTCAGTCTCGCTTTGTTTTGGTAAAAAACTCTTGACGCGGTAGCTGATTGCTCAAAGCACTGCTTTGAGGTTATGGATGAAACATCCGTTAGGATGTGTCAAGACTGTTCGTCTTTTAGACTCCAAAAAGCTCCTACATTGAGGAAAACTCTGTTTTCCTCATCCCCAACCTCTCACAGTCCACCCGGACTGTGAGAGCCTCGCGGGCTGGGAGTGAAAAGGTCTGGGAGACCTTTTCAGCCTGAGCTTAGAAACAAGAGAGTGAAGGGAACTAAATTTTTAAAAATTTAGTTCTGTCCCACCGCCCTGCTGACACTTCCTAGCGGAAGCTCCATCCACCGCTTCAAAACCTCCACTGGACTATTTGAGCGGCTCGCTTCCTATCATTTGCTTATTTCAAAATGATAGGCTGAAACTGTCCCCCCGGACAGTTTCCCTGCTAAAAGCAAAGGAAAAGACTATATCGCAAAAGAACCCGCTAGTTTTTCTAGCGGGTTGATATGTTTATTTCAACTAGATATGAATAGACTGCCTAGGCTGTCATTATTTCTTATCTGGGGCTGATCCCCAGCGCAATACGGCCGAAACGGCTGATACGAGTGATTTTCCAGGCAGGAGACCAGGTGACTTCGACCGAGGCACTCTCGATTTCCTCGATTTTCTGCAGGGCGTTGATAATGGCAATAGGCAGGCTCTCTGTACAGTCGCAGGCTGTGTCGGTGAAGGTCATGACAAGCTTGCAGTGGCCGGCTTCATCCAGATTAATCTCATAAATCAGCCCCAAATTGTAAACATCCAGCTCGACTTCCGGGTCGTAAATGCGCTCCAGCTGCTCGATTAGTTTGTCTGCAATGGCAGCGGCGCGGTCGTTGATTTTGATATCGTCTCTCATGGCCCTTCCTTCCTATCTCTCTTGAATTGTTTTTATTTTCTCACAATTCTGACTTTTTTTCAAGCTATTTTATGCAATGAAAACGGATTTTATTTTGCCGGACCAGCGGCGGAGTTTCAAAAAGCAGCCTGCCCGGCCCAATGGTCTGTCTGAGCCCCGTCTCTTTTCATCCGCTCTTGCTTTTCAAAGAGTAGGAAACAGAATCGGCGAGACTGTGCTGGAGTTGATGGACAAAGCGCTGCTGTGATGGCTGCGGGTTTCAAGACCAAGCTTTCGGACCAGTCTTTTGGAAAAATTCTCTTTGCGCTCCTAAAAAACAGCCATTTATGGTAAAATGGACTTATTGAAAGAAGGCAGAGGTCAAAAGATGAAATTACAGAAACCTAAAGGTACTCAGGATATTCTCCCGCAGGATGCTGCTAAGTGGCAGTATGTGGAAGAATTTGCCCGCAAGACATTCAGGAAATACCATTACGGTGAAATCCGTACACCAATCTTTGAGCACTATGAGGTCATCAGCCGTTCTGTCGGCGATACGACCGATATTGTCACCAAGGAAATGTATGATTTTTACGACAAGGGCGACCGCCATATCACGCTGCGGCCGGAAGGCACTGCCCCGGTGGTCCGCTCTTATGTGGAAAACAAGCTCTTTGCGCCGGAAGTGCAAAAGCCGGTCAAGGTTTACTACATGGGCTCTATGTTCCGCTATGAGCGGCCTCAGGCTGGCCGTCTGCGGGAATTTCATCAAATCGGAGCGGAGTGTTTTGGCTCTAGCAATCCGGCGACAGATGTGGAAATGATTGCCATGGCGGCTCAGTTTTTCAAGGAAATCGGCATCCGCAATGTCAGTCTGCAGCTCAACAGTCTGGGCAATCCGGACAGCCGGGCTGCCTACCGGCAGGCCCTGATCGACTACCTGACACCGCTCAAGGACAGCCTTTCAGCGGACAGTCAGCGGCGTCTGGCGGAAAATCCGCTGCGCGTGCTGGATTCTAAGGAAAAAGAGGACAAGGCTGCTGTAGCAGGAGCGCCGTCTATTCTGGACTATCTGGATGAGGACAGCCGGGCCTACTTTGAGGCCGTCCGCGCCATGCTGGAAAGTCTGGACATTCCTTATGTTATCAACACCAATATGGTTCGCGGTCTGGACTACTATAACCACACGATTTTTGAGTTCACCACTGATGTGGCCGGCAGTGAGCTGACCATCTGTGCCGGCGGCCGGTATGACGGTTTGGTCGCTTACTTTGGCGGTCCGGAAACGCCGGGTGTCGGCTTTGGTATGGGGCTGGAGCGCCTGCTTCTGGTACTGGACAAGCAGGGAGTGGAGCTGCCGGTTGAGACTGGCCTGGACGTGTATGTCGCTGTCTTAGGGGCTGGCGCCAACAGCAGCGCTCTGGAGCTGGTGCAGGCTCTCCGCGCCCAAGGCTTTGCGGCTGAGCGGGACTATCTAGACCGCAAGCTCAAGGCGCAGTTCAAATCTGCTGACAGCTTTGGGGCCAAGACCCTGATTACGCTGGGGGAAAGCGAAGTCGAAAGCGGACAGGTTACGGTCAAGAACAACCAGAACCGATCCGAAGTCACGGTCAGTCTGGACCAGATTCAGTCCAACTTTCAGTCGGTATTTGAAGCATTAGGCTTTTAAAGAGAAATGTTTGCAAATGATGGCCTGCTGCTCAGGGGCTGACAGATAAAAGACTGCTGGGAAGCGCCCAAGAGCTTCAGCGGAGATGCTGAGGCTGCAGATAAAGAGGCTGCTCCACTCTCGACCATAACGCTGCTTTGAGCTGGCTGATAAGGCGGTGGGACAGACTCCCATGATGGCTGCGCCCTCACCCGCAGAGGGGAGTCTGTCTCAGCCTCGTGTCCGCTGTTCTGGCCTAGGGTCTGGCGCCGCCGTCAGGGAGTCACTTCTGCCGCCCTTTCTGCTTCAGCCCAGTGTGGATTGCCGTCATTGAGTATTCGGAGACAAAAACGGTTGACAAAAACAGGGAAAACCTATAAAATAATACTGTATTATAATAATAAAGGAGTTCCCTATGAAGAAAAAATTATTTTCATCAGTCCTTGCTTTACTGGCGGTGACAGCTCTGGCTGCTTGCGGCAACAAGAGCGACACTGGGTCATCCGCTTCCAGTTCGATATCGGAAAGTTCAGCGGTCAGCAAGACGGAGCAGTCTTCCAGTTCAGCAGCGGTCAGCGAGCCTTTGCTGACGGATGACGAGATTGCTGCGGCTCAGACTGTCGGAGATTTCAAAGCTCTCTTTACCAAGCTGGCTGACGGCTACTGGGAGCGGACACAGGCCTTGGCGGAGAAGCTGCCGGCTTCGGATAGGGAGACCTACCGTCAAAATCTGCAGGATACAAAAGACACACTGGAAACAGCCAAAGCCAATTTTAATTCGCAGATAGCCCAGGTCGGCGATGATTCGGTCGTCATCCCTGAGGGAGAACGTCCTAGACTGACGCAGCCCATCATCAATGCCCGCAATGCCGCTCAGGCGGTTTTGGAGGCGGCGGATTTGGAGCTTGAAAGCAGCCAGTAATCTGTTTGTCATTTTTCTGATCATTTATTATGAGTTTTTTGCCTGCTGTACAGGCTTGACAGAACGTTGATAGATCAAGGATTTGCGGGAAAATGGTTGACAGGTTGTCAATATATTTTTTGCATAAATTTCAGAAAAAGGCTTGAAACATAAAGTAATAATTGATATAATCTAATTGTTATATAAATTTGCTAAAGGAGAAAACTATGGCACTAATTAAATTAACTCCAGAAGAACTTCGTCAATCTGCAACTAGATACACTCAAGGTTCTGAAGAAGTAACTCAAATTTTGACTAATTTGACTAACGAGCAAGAAACTATTTCTGCTAACTGGGATGGTTCTGCATTTGACAGCTTTGAAGCTCAGTTCAACGAGTTGTCTCCAAAAATCAGAGAATTTGCACAATTGCTTCAAGATATCAACGTTCAGTTGGTTAAAGTTGCTGACATCGTTGAGCAAACTGACCAAGATATCGCTGCACAAATTCGTTAATTTTGTTATAAGTGGCTTTAGGAAGGCGAGAGCCTTCCTATTTTTGTAAAGAATAAAAAGAAGAAAAGACGGCTGCTTTCTTCCTGCGGAAGAAGCCCCTCATATAGTAAATTTGTAAGCTCTGACAATCTGAAATAAACAAGACTGTTGGGGCTATCTGTGTCTTTTTGATGTGCTCCTCCTTTAACGATTACAAAATTTACAGAAAAAGAAAACGATTCATGGGAAATAAAAAAGTTATTAAGTATATAGGAAATATTGTTTTAATTATTGCTTTGCTGGCGGCGGTTGTTGCTCTGAATATCTCGGTTCAAAAGAATACGACCAGCAGCAATAACAGCAAACTGAAAACCAGTCAGCAGACCAAGCTGAATGTCGCTATTGTCAATGAAGACCAGGCTGTCCGGGTGGATAAGAAAGAATACAATCTCGGTGCCAGCTATGTGAAAAACATTGAGCGCGATGATTCGCAAAACTGGTTTGTCGTAACGCGCGGTGCTGCTGACAGCGGTCTGAGCAACGGCAAGTACCAGCTGGCCATCACGATTCCAAGTGACTTTTCAGAAAAAATCCTGGATGTCAATGCTATCAGTGCTGACAAGACGACCGTGACCTATAAGGTCAATGCGGCCGGCAATCTGCAGGTGGAAAATGATGCCAACAATCTGGCCAAGGACATTATCGCTGACCTCAACAGTCAGCTGGTGGATATGTATATGGCCAGCATCCTGAGCAATCTCTATACGGCTCAGCAAAATGTGCAGGCCAGCTCAGAGGTGCAGATCGCCAATATCGGCAGCTACCGGACCAACCTGCTGGAGTCTGCAATCGGATCTAAGAATATCTTCCCGACCCTGGTCAGCATGTCTTCATCATCTGTGGAGGCCAACAACTCCCTGAAGACGACTCTGGAGACCTATTCTAAGGCCTTTGATGACTTGGACCAGTCTCAGTCAGCCTACGGAAATAATTTTGAAAACCTAATCAAGCAGCGGGGAGAAGACCAGATCAGCTATGCTGCCTTTATGGATCAGCTGATTGGGACAGATGGTTTGCATCAATTGATTGAGAGTCAATATAGTGCCTTGCAAGAGAATCAGGCTAATCTGACCAGTCAGCTGGGGGAAACAGCCCAAGCCAATAATGACGACGCTGATAACTTGGCTAAGCAGGTCTCAGACTTGGAAGCTGCCTTGCAGGCAGAGCGGGCTAAGCTGGATGGTCATAAGCAGGTGATTAGTGAGTTTGTGGCTCAGAAGCTGGAAACTTACTATGGCGTGAACAGAGGAAACAGTCTCACTTTGGGCCAAGTCCTGAATACAGCTGCTTCTGACAAGCTGACCAATGCGGAAAATGCACTGAAAAATCAGCTGGCAGCGGCTGTGGCAGAACTTCCGGCAGACGATTTCAGCGGTCAGACATTCAGTGCTTTCAATCTTTCTGTGTCAGTTCCAAGTGTGGACTACAGTGCCGCGAGACAGTTCGGCACACCGGGCGGCGGCCCATCTTCTGGTGAATTGGCTGAATTAGTCAATCAGGCTACTGCCACCAGCGGAACAGCCGGTCAAGCCGGAACAAGCGGAAGCGTGTCTTGGACGGCACCGTCAGGAGTGACAGTCAATTCTGTATCTTATGCAGGGACTGCCCTTACAGACGGTCAGAAGATTAATTTGGTTGAAAATGGCACATTTGAAGTGCAGTACAGTGTCACCAATGATGCAGCTGCGAACTCAACCAACGCTTCTATCAGCATCATGCTCAATGGTGTGCAGGCCACTAGCGTAAATGCGGACCTTCCAGCAGTGCGGCAAGCAGCAGCCCTTTATGGTCAAAAAACACAGCAAATTGCTTCTGCTTATACTCGTGTTCAAGGATTGCTGGATGCCTACTACTCTCTGCAGGAGCTGAAGAATGGCGATATGACCGAGGCTCTGACCAACCTCTTGGTGGATGCCATCCAATCTAACCTTGATTCCTATCAAAATAGTCTATCTCAGGGTGACAACGGTCAGCCGGATCAGGGTGTACAGCAAAATCTGAATGTGTCCATCGACCAGCTCAAAACTAAGATTGAGGGTGTCAGAACCAGCAATCAAGATCTTGCAGCAATGATTAGTGCGCAGATAAAAAAATATGGAGAGATGAAGGAGGCAATCGCTGTCTCTCAAGACAGCAGTTCGAAAGCCTTTGCTAAGACAGACTCCGATCTGACCTCACTGGGATCAGAATTTACGTCTCTTCTGGCTTCGACCTCTGGTGTTAAGGCTTCTTCTCAGACCAATGTGGAAGCGGCGGACTCGGTCAATCAGATTTTCAGCAGTCTCAACCGCGAGCTGGAAAATGCGCAGGGAACGACTGAAAAACTGTCAACGGACGCAGAGGGCCTGATGGGGCAGTTCAATAAGGAATTGGAAGATAACGGCAACTTTGTGGAATCCTTCGTCAAGGTTCTCAACAATGCCTATGAGAATGGGGTTCCAAATGAAGTGCTGCTGGACTTCCTGTCCAGTCCGGTCGCCCAGTCGTCTTCGTCTGTCAAGGCCACCGTCAATGTTTACCGTCCATTTACCTGGATCCTGCTGCTGGAGATTGTCAGCCTCTTTACGGCCTATCTCTTTGCAACGCAAAACATTGTCCGCAGGGTCAAAGACAGATTTAAGCTGAATAAGCTGCAGGATACGGATATCACCACGGTGGGAATCTTGGGCTTCCTGTCTCTGACAATCGGCCTGATTATCGGGATTGTCTCCAGCGTTCAGCTCTATGTCGGAAAAGAATATGTACCGTCTTGGGTACTGCTGATTGTCGTAGCCAGCTTTGTCCTCATTCAGGGGCAGTATCTCATTCTCAAGCATTTCCGCGTACTGGGAATGGGCTTGGCTTTCTTCATGATTGTCAGCTTTGTCTACCTGTCCAACGCAATCGGTACGACTGCCAGCCTGACCGGCTTCCCGGCCTTTATCAAGAATCTCAACGCTCTGTCTGTGCTGGAAGGCATGCTTTCTGGCTACTTTGACGGAAAGACCGCCGGCTTCTTTGCTGTCTTTGGTCTGATTGTGGTTCTGGCTCTGCTGGTGGCAGCCAATATCTTTATCAAGACAAAAACATTAAAAACTGAGGAAGTTTAGAAAATGATGAAAAAAGTCCTGTCTTTATTCCTGGTCCTTTCTGCATTTGCGGCGCCGGCTGCTGCCGCAGATGACTTGAGGGACAACAGCTTACAGATAGATAATTCTCGGATTGAAAAGGAGCAAGAGATGAACTTTGGTGCGCAGTCGGAAGGCACCAAGTCTCTTTTCATTGCCGAAAATCAGGAAAAAATTCAGGAAATGAAGCAGTACCAAAACAAACAGTTGGCCACGGAAGCGGGACAGCTGTTTTCTGCTATACAGGGGAAGACGGATATTTATCATGGTAAGGAGCTGTTTCAGCCGGGAACGGAGAAACTGTCCAAGCTGCAGAGCAATTTAAACAATCAGGATGAGGGCAGCAGCTGGAATGACTTTCTGCCGGGTGTTTTCTATTTTGCAGCAGCCATGCTTTTGGTCGGCCTGACGGCTTTTCTCAGCTTTCGCATCAGTAAGGGAGATAGATAAATATGGAAGGACATATCAATATTACACTCCGTTTGCAGGAGAAGGATGTGGATATTCGCATTCCCAAACGGATTGAGGTTCGCCGTTTCATCCGGGAGATTGACCAGATTTTCAATATCCAGATAGAGCGTCGGAAGTATCAGCTGCGGATTGTCAATAAAGGGATGATCTTGGATGAAGGCAAGCTTCTGACGGATTATCCGGTGACGACGGGAGATTTAGTAGAGATTGAGGAGATTTAAGGTGGCAGAGGAAAAATTTGTATTTGCTGAACAAGAATTTATCTATGAAAAAAATGAAAAGAACTGGGAGCTGACACTCAAACGCTCAGATGTGGCCACTCAGGATCTGCGGGAGCTGCTGATCTTGAACCTGCACCATCCGCTCTTTTTGGAGCAGGAGACCAAGTCTGACCATGACAGCGTTTATTTCAGCTATCAGATTGAGCCTTTGGGCCTGTCAAGGGAAGATATCCAGAAGCGCACGATTTCGGAGCGGATTCGGCTGGCTCTCAATGTTTTTGCGCTGGAAGCGGCTTTGGAGCTGCCGGTGACCTTCCTGCTGCATCCCAGCAATCTCTTTATCAGCAAGGATGCTCAGGCTAGGATTGCCTACCGCGGGGTTCCGGGGATTATGACGCCGCAGGCACTTTCCAGAGAGGACTTTCTGCGTCAGGCCAAGTGCTTCACGGTGACACTCTTTGCCGACTTGGACTTTATGGAGCTCTACAAAGGCTCTTTGGAGCTGGAGACGCTGCCGGACTTTCTGGTCGAGCTGCGTCAGGCTGAGAGCATTGAAGCGGCAGTTGCTGTTTTGGAGAAATCCTACCGCGAAAAATCCGCTGAAGAAGCGGAAAAGCTGGCTCTGGTGTCCAAGCGCCAGCACAAGGTTTTTAAGCTGGCGACCATCTGGCTGACGGCTGCTGTGGTCATTTTGACCATTCCGCTGATTTACCTGATTTTCCTTCAAAATCCTTTCAAGGAAAAGCTGCTGCAGGCGGACACGGCCTTTATCAAGGTGGACTACAGTCAGGTCATTGATGAGCTGGAGGGGATTGCGCCGAAATCGCTGCCGAATACGCAGAAGTATGAGCTGGCCTATTCCTATATCCAGGGGATGGAGTTTTCCGACGATCAGCGCAAGGTCATCCTCAATAATGTGACCCTCAAGTCGGATGATCTCTATCTGAACTACTGGATTCAGGTGGGGCGCAATGACTTTGAGGATGCGCTGGATACGGCCAAGCGGATCAATGATTCCGACCTGATTATCTATGCTCTGACGCAGGAGATGAAGCAGGTGCGCGAGGACGATAGTTTGTCTGGTAAGGATCGAGAAAGCAAGCTTGAGTCCTTGGAAGGCGAGTACAAGAAATACTGGGACAGCCGCAAGGAGCTTCTGACCAGCGACTCCAGCTCAGGGGCTTCCGGTGAGGGAAGTGCTGCTTCTGATACAGCAGCTTCCAGCAGTGAGGCAGCCTCCTCCAGCAGTGCAGCGAAGGAGTAAGTATGACCAAGACCATTATCATCTATAACGACGGTCTGCGCTATGAGCTGCCGCTGACAGAGGACAGGAAAGTGCTCTTGGGAGCCAGTGAAAAGGCCCAGCTCTATCTGCCCGGACAGGAAGTGGCCATCTGGCTGCAGCTGTCGGGGGACGAGCTTTTCTACCAGATGGGCGAAGAGACAGGGCTCGTGACCGACGGTCTGGCTCTGGGCGATCTAATCCTCTATCAGGCCGACTCGGAGCCGGCTGTCTATGATCTGCTGGACCGACAGGAGCTGCTGATCAGCAATCACAAAGGAGCGGCACTGCAGGTCGAGCTGCCGGCAGAACTCCTGCTGCGCAGGGAGGGCAGCAGCTGGCATTTGACCAATCTGCGCGGTGTTTTCTATCTCAATAATGTCCGCTGCTCAGAGCGGGAAGTGCTGCTGGAGGCGGGGGATGAGCTGAGCCTTGCTTCGGTCTGCTTCAAGGTCTTTCCGGAGGAAATCTGGGTGACCGGGCCGGCGGCTGTCCGGCCGGAGCTGACTCTGCGGGCGGCTTCCCGCCACGGTTTTTATCCGGATTATCCGGACTACCACCGCTCGCCGCGGATCATCTACCGGGGTTCGGAGGAGAAGATTCGGATCACTCCGCCCAGTCAGGAACCGACCAAGCCCAGTGATGAGCTCTTGAGACTGGTCGTGCCGCCCCTGCTCATGATCGGGGTGACGGTGCTGATCACGCTGGTGCAGCCGCGGGGGATCTATATCCTTGCGACGGTAGCCATGTCTGGGGCCAGTGTGATTTTCTCTATTCGGACTTTCTTTAAAAACCGTAAGAAATTCAAGCAGGAAAAGAAGGATCGGGTGGACCTCTACCGGCTTTATCTGAAGGACAAGGCCATTGAGCTGACCAAGCTGGAGCGCGAACAGCGCGACGGCATGCTCTACCACTTCCCCAATATCGGGGAGCTGACGGAGCTGGTGGACAGCTACAGCCACCGGATCTACGAGAAGACGCCGCTGCACTTTGACTTTCTCTATTACCGTCTGGGTCTGGGGCAGGTGCCGACCTCCTATCAGCTGACCTACGGTCAGGAGGAGCGCAGCGGCAAGAAGGATGCGCTGGAAGAGGAGGGCTATGCCCTCTATACCCGGCATAAGAAAATCCCGGATCTGCCCATCGTGGCCAATCTCAGCCATGGGCCGGTCGGCTATATCGGCCCCAGAAACTTAGTGCTGGAACAGCTCCAGCTCTTGGTCATGCAGCTGGCGGTCTTCCACTCTTATCATGATGTGCAGTTTATCACCATCATGCCGGAGGAGGAGCGGGACCAGTGGGACTGGCTGCGCTGGCTGCCGCATGCGACCCTGCAGGAGCTCAATGTGCGGGGCTTTGTCTACAATCAGCGGACCCATGATCAGGTGCTGAACAGCCTGAATCAGATCCTGAAACTGCGCAAGGCCCAGAAGGAAGAAGCGATTCGGCAGGAGACGACCCTCTACAGTCCCCACTATGTGGTCATCATCACGGATGAGAAGCTGATCCTGGACCATGTCATCATGGAGTTCTTCATGGAGGACCCGACGGATCTGGGCTGCTCACTCATCTTCGTGCAGGATGTGATGAGCTCGCTGTCTGAGAATATCAAGACGGTCATCAATATCAAGGACCGCAATACGGGTCAGCTGGTCATGGAAGAGGGGATCCTGCGGGAGACCGACTTCCAGCTGGATCATTTCCCGGCTGGCTATGACCGGGAAGACATCGCGCGGACCTTGGCGCCGCTCCATCACCTGCAGAATCTGAAAAGCTCTATCCCAGATACGGTT
>NZ_KQ969392.1:563265-569216 GCF_001578865.1 Streptococcus sp. DD11 | reverse complement strand
TTTGTGCGGATCATGGAGCGGGAGCTCAGCCGGCGGAAGAAGCTCTTGTCCGACTATGGTGTTGGTACACTAGAGCTCTACCGTCAGGCCAGCGGCAAGGAAGAGCCGGCGATTGTCATCCTGCTGGACAGCTATGAGTCCATGAAGGAAGAAGCCTATGAATTGGAGCTCTTTAAGCTCTTGGTGCGGATCTCCCGCGAAGGTCTCAGCATCGGCGTTCACCTCTTGGTGACAGCGGGCCGTCAGTCCAACCTTCGAGCGCAGTTCTATGCCAACTTCAAGCACCAGCTGACCCTGCCGCAGAATGATGTGGGCGAAGTCCGCTCGATTGTGGGCTCTACCCCGCTTGCGGCGACCATGGAAGACATCAAGGGCCGGGCGCTCATGAAGCGCGATGAAGTGGATGTGCTCCAGCTGGCTCTGCCAGTAGCGGGTGCCAATGATGCACAAGTCCTCAACAACCTGCGTCAAGAAGTCGCTTCTCTCCAAGAAGCATGGACTGGACAACGCCCAAGTGCTATTCCGATGGTGCCAGAGGAGCTGACGGAGGCAGACTTCTACAGCCGGGCCAGCGTCCAAGCTGCCTACGAGCAGGGCTTAGTACCGCTAGGATTGGATATGGAGACAGTTGAACCAATTACTTGGAACCTATCTAAGGGCAATCTTCTCTACTTAACAGATCGTCAGGAGTACATGATGGACTTTGTTAATCAATTGACTCACGGTAAACAAAAAGTTATTGTTTTTGCACCAAAACATCATGGCCTTCAAATTGAGAACGGAGTAGATTATATAACACAGGAAGAGGAATATGTGGCAGCATTGGATACTATAAAAGATAGAATCGAGGGGCGTTTAGAGCGTCGGGCATATGAACATGTAGCTACAGTTGTCATTTATGATTGGGTGAACCTAGTACAAG
Source organism: Streptococcus sp. DD11 (assembly GCF_001578865.1). Classification (NCBI taxonomy): domain Bacteria; kingdom Bacillati; phylum Bacillota; class Bacilli; order Lactobacillales; family Streptococcaceae; genus Streptococcus; species Streptococcus sp. DD11. The sequence continues at coordinate 568,294 of NZ_KQ969392.1, read as the reverse complement.
AACTGAGTTTATCTAATCAAAATAAGCTCCTCTATGTGTTAGAAAAAGGTGCAAGAGTTGGCTATGCTTCTATTGTTATTAGTGATAGCAATCTTTCAAGACAAATTGATGAAGTATCTAGATTAGTAAAAACTTATAAACAGTCTCTTATGGGCATACGATTCAATGATCAAACGATTGTGACAGCAACAAATAAACCTCCAATGAGAGAAGGGGCCCTTGATACACAGATTCACTATTACACAGTGGATAGTTTAACGAAAAAATTAAAAGTATTGATGAAATAAGAAGGGAAGAAAACTATGGGAAAAGCAGCCATACAAGCACAAATCAATGGTTTGAGTGAAGCATTGAGAGGTCTAAATGCAGAAATTGCAGAATTAGAAGAAGCAACTAAAACTCTATCTGGCGTCTCAATTGATTTTGAATATATACTAGGTGATGCTGAATCAATTGAAGAAGCGTATAATTTAGGTGGAGAAAAGTATGAAGAATTAGCAACTCAAGAAGAAAGTACAGTAGATACTGTAAAAAAGAATTTTCAAGGCCATAAAGATACAATGTTATCGCAGTTAGTTACCAAGACGCTTTCAAAAGCAGCAGAAGCAGCTGGGCTTAGCGCAAAGATTAGTATATTGGAAGTTCAAAAATCACTTACGAAGGAGAATTAAGCGATGTCAGAAGTTATTGAAGTAAAAGATGTTCCAGGACTTGGAACTTATAGCGTATCTATTAGTTCCTATGCGGAAGCAGTCCAGTCAGCAGGAGATCAAACTCAACGCAACTTTACAGACAAAATTCAAGGGAGTCATGCTGATGCTATCCAAGCTTTCCTATTCCGTTTAAATACACTTCAGAGTCAGGTCTTTGATCAGGTACCAGAAACGTTAAAGAAGTACAGTACAATTGTGAGTAATTTTGAGGGGACTGTCAAAGGGGCTGGTTTTACTAGTCGTGCTAAAACCTCAGGTGATGGTATAAGTAGTGTTGCCTCTAAGATTGAAACAGATCAAATTACAGAGATTGAAACGACGAAAACATCATTGAAGTCTGCTCTTGATAAAGCAGCAGAGGTATTAGGGATTGAGTCACCAGATGTTGTTACCCCTACCAAAACAGCAACAACTGAATTAACTCAGAGTGTTACTAATCGTAAAACTGCTCATCAGCAGCTTGATCAAGGAAATACAGTTTTTAAATCAGAATTGGAAAATATTAAGGCAACACTGGAAGCTTATATTACAGTTGTGCAGAATGCGAAGGCTTTTGCTTCAGCTAATGCAACCTACCTGTTTGATCAAATTAAGCAAGGACATCTTACTGCCGAAAATATGTACTATACAGCTTTAATACAAAACGATGCTGATATTGAAGTTTTAAAAATTGTATTGGAAGATCGGCTTCAAGATATTGGCCAAATCAATGATGAAAAAGTTACCTCGGGTGGTTATCGTATCTTAGGCGAGGAAGTATTGAATTGGATGGAAGCAGGTGACTTTGATGAATATGATAAACATGGAAAAATTATAAAAAAAGGTCGAATGAATACTCTATTTGGGGCTTTAGGAAAAGTCCCTCAGGAGCGCACTCAGCGTATCTTAAGGGGGATGTTATTTGCAGGAGATGAGCATGCTGAAGATGTTCGTAAGTTGCAGGAAGCGGAATACAATGAGTATGGGAAAGCTAGCTTGGATTCTGATAGGATGATAGCCTTAGATAACGAAATGATGAGAGTTAATCGGTATAATGGCTTTATAAAGACCCTAATTGCTATTAATTATGGTCAAATCAAATTTAAAATCCCGTCTAGTAAATTTCACCTAAATGAGGCTGATCAAGAGGCATTTGTTGATGATGATATCGAAATTTGGCAGGATGGTAAAGAAATTGTTGTTAAACGTTCTGGTTGGCTTGGCTCCTTCAATGGATCACCACTTCCTTCTTATGAACATAGTGCACAGTCGGCCAAAACTATATATACTAGTGAGTTTAATACTAGTTATGCAGGTCAAGTAGGTAGTGAAGTAGAAAAAAGACTGACAGACCTTGAACGTGAACGTCAAGAAGCAAAAGTTTCTTATATGAAATCTATGGCCAGTGGTTTATTAGTTCTGGGAGCGGCAGCATCTAATGGTGTTATTCCAGTCCCTGCAGCTGTTGGGGTAGCATCTATTGCAAGTAAACTGTTTTTGGATAGACCACTTCATGCAGGGTTAGATGCCCTAGATAAATCTGGTTTTTCCTTATTTAAAAGAGGTGCCCACCAAGATTTATCACAGGCTGGCTTAAATCATGATCAAGGTTTTGCAGCCGCTGCTTCTGCAATTGATTTGATTCAGGCACATGACAAATATAAAGTAAAACAACAGATTCTAGATGATAAGGAAAAGACAGAATTTGCAAACCTACGTAAAAGTATTATTGGCGGTGGTGGTTGGGCCTTAAAGGCTAATGAGAAAACAGTTATGACTAGTACCGAAAATTATCATGATTTCCGTGTGTATAAGCGTATTGAGGAATTGGATAATCTTGGTGTGACAGGTTATTTGAAAGAAAATGGGATTCCTCTAAAAACTTATAGTGAAAAATTAGATGACCTAAAAATTGATGATGAGATCAAGAATTATCTCTTGGGAGGGGCGCCAGATGATGAAAAAGGGAAAGTGTCGATTGAACAGATGAATTATAATCAGCTTAGTCAATTACGTGATGGAATTGAAGCACTAGAAGCAGCTGATATTAATGACAAACGTGAATCTATTAATGGATTTGAAAGCTTTACTACTTATCTGAATAATGCATATCAGCCATCAGTTATCAAATAGGGAGGAAGATATGAGCAAAAGAAATAAGAGTTTTCGTATTCTGATTTTTCTATCATTAATAAGCTTCTCAGTTTTTGCTATTTGGTATTTATATCAAAAAAATGCGAAAGAATTTCAAGAAAAATACGGACAGTTTACGTATTATTCTCCTGAATATGAACCTGTTTATAGCTTTCTTGAAAACGATAAGGCTATTGCTTATAACTGGAAAGTTGTAAATTCTGAAGAACAGGAAAATATGAAAAAAGCAAAATCATATATAGATCCTGAGTATAATGTCATAAGAGAGTTTGACTCCGGATATTTCGTCAATAGTTACATGAAGCTCAAAGCTAATCCCAATCTATTGAATAAAGGTGAATTTAATCGAAATATTCCTCAAAAAGGGGAATATTGGAAGTTGGCAGTCTACAAATTCCAGAATAAAAAATTAAAAAAGAGAGAATTTGATGTTTTTGAGATGGTTCGTAACTACGACTCTGATTTGATTCCGATAAAAATACGTTCACATATTATAGCGGACTCAAACGCTCAAAAGTATTATGCAGTAATCTATTTAAGAAAGAAGTCAACTGATAAAGAAAAGGCATATTGTATTGATCTAGATGAAGGGCGAATTGTTTCAGATAAGGGAATTAATCCATATAGAGATCTTCCTAATAATTTTACGACCTCCACTAATTTTGCTGAACGTATGAAAAAAAGAGGTGTCGCACTTCATTTAACATGGATGTCCCTGGAAAGTTCTTATTCAGAAAAACAATTTGAGAATTCACTTCTATCAAGTAAATATCCCCAAGTATATAAGATTATGCATGAAAAAGATGCTTGTATTGCTTTCTTAAATAAAGAAACCGATGTTGAGTTAGTAAAAAACGTAACCGAACTCTTCTTTCCGCCTGGAACGAATGTATTTGAGAACGTGACTATCCCAGCTCAATATTCAGTAGATGGGCAGGAACATGTCATTAATTCAGCGGAAGAATTGCAAAAATACTATAAGGAAGGAGAATAAGCATGGGAGAAAAATTAATCGATGCTGATAAAATAGAAGGACTTAAAGTCCGTTATAGTACTATGGAGCACTATATGAGAGAGGATACAGATAGTCTAGTGAAATCCTCTGCTTCAGACGCATTTCGTGAGGCAACAGCTAAGGCAAAGGAGATGGCCAAGGACTTGACTGAAACAGTAGATGCTCTAGATGAATTTCTGAACTCTGCTGCAAGGGAATTTCGGGCGATGGATCATAATATTGCTAGTGTGATTGGGGGAGAAAAGCTAGCTACTTTTACTAATAGTGAGAAAGGAAAAGTGGCAGCATATAACGGACTCAGTGGTCAGGATAAGAAACAAATGGAATTCAGCCGTAGTAAATACAGTGACTATCCATATTAGCAAAACATTTCACCTGCCTACATCGCTTGTTGCTGTCCTATAAAACTTTTATATACTTTTTAAGGAAAAGGTAATTCTTTTTGTAGCAAGTTTCTGTCCTAACATTCTCTCCTTATGCTATAATAGTCTGTAGAAAGTTGAGGGAGCGATAGAAAAAAATTCTGCTCTATGCTCTGATTCAGGGGCTGGCTATCTTTGTGATTACAGGTCTGCTTTGTTTATTTATGCGGGGGAATTTTTTCTTCCATGCCTTGGCGCCGATTTTTGGTCTGGCAGCGGGAGGTTTTCGCTTCGTGACGGCCATGATGACAAAAGCATTTGCGCCTAGTCTCTATGAGGATTGCAAGAAAGAGGAATAATCTATAGAGTAGACAGTAGGTCTGGGGGCTTTGCCTCAGGCCTTTCTTTTTCTCTTCCCTGCTTCATTCTTTCTACTCTCTACCCTACCTTATCTCTCATGTGGTATAATGGGACAAGGACATTTTCCTTTTAGTACCTTGAAAATTCTGTATTTATCCACTTATTTCTCTGCTCTGCTATTTCCTCAAAAAAATAAAATGACGGATCTGGGCTGCTCGCTGATCTTCGTGCAGGATGTGATGAGCTCGCTGTCTGAGAATATCAAGACGGTCATCAATATCAAGGACCGCAATACGGGTCAGCTGGTCATGGAAGAGGGAATCCTGCGGGAGACTGACTTCCAGCTGGATCATTTCCCGGCTGGCTATGACCGGGAAGACATCGCCCGGACCTTGGCGCCGCTCCATCACCTGCAGAATCTGAAAAGCTCTATCCCAGATACGGTC
>NZ_KQ969392.1:554277-562887 GCF_001578865.1 Streptococcus sp. DD11 | reverse complement strand
TTCGTACGGATCATGGAGCGGGAGCTCAGCCGGCGGAAGAAGCTCTTGTCTGACTACGGTGTTGGTACACTAGAGCTCTACCGTCAGGCCAGCGGCAAGGAAGAGCCGGCTATCGTCATCCTGCTGGACAGCTATGAGTCCATGAAGGAGGAGGCTTATGAAGCGGAGCTCTTCAAGCTCTTGGTGCGGATCTCCCGTGAAGGTCTCAGCATCGGTGTGCACCTCCTCGTGACAGCGGGCCGTCAGTCCAACCTGCGGGCGCAGTTCTATGCCAACTTCAAGCACCAGCTGACCCTGCCACAGAATGATGTGGGGGAAGTCCGCTCTATCGTGGGCTCTACCCCGCTTGCGGCGACCATGGAAGACATCAAGGGCCGGGCGCTCATGAAGCGTGACGAAGTGGATGTGCTCCAGCTGGCTCTGCCAGTAGCGGGTGCCAATGATGCACAAGTGCTCAACAACCTGCGTCAGGAAGTCGCTTCTCTCCAAGAAGCTTGGACCGGCCAGCGACCAAGTGCCATTCCGATGGTACCGGAGGAGCTGACGGAGGCAGATTTCTACAGCCGAGCCAGCGTCCAAGCAGCTTATAAGCGGGGCTTGGTACCACTAGGATTGGACATGGAGATGGTTGAACCAATTACTTGGAACCTCTCTAAGGGCAATCTTCTCTACTTAACAGATAAAGAAGAGCAGATGAGTGCTTTGACGGAGCAGATTGCACGAGGCAAGCAGAAGGTGATTGTGCTAGCGCCGAAGTATCATAATCTGCCTGAGATGGAGGGGGTTTTACTAGCTAGTGGAGAGGAAGCCTCAGACCTAATCTTTGATGTTAAAAATCGCATTCAAACAAGAATAGCAGAACGTAGAGATCAGCATGAAGCTACTCTTATCATTTATAACATGGTTGAATTGGTTAATGAGCTATCTAACAGTGCTTTAGATTATTTAGCTTATGCGCTAGATAAAGGGTTACGAGGTGGCTATGGTTCCATCGTGATGACTGGGCCAACTCTTAATCGACAAATTGATTCGGCTTCTAAGTTAGCTAAAGGCCTTAAACAAGGTTTGTTAGGGATGAGAATCAGTGATCAATCGTTGTTAAATATTACAAACAAGCCATTAAGAGAAGGGCAATTAGAAGGGCAAATACACTACTATGTAGTAGATGGACTTGGAAGTAGGGTTAAAGTAACTATGCAGTAAAAAGGAGCAAAAATGAAGAAAACGCTAAAGATTCTATTAACAATTATAGGAGGAATATTAATAATGGTATTATTAAATGGTTGTAGGACACTGAATTCCTCAGTTCCTGAAAATCGAACAGAGGACGAATATGTTCTGGAAAATAGCTTCAAGCCTTTCTTTGACTTTTTAGCAGCAGAAAAGAAAGATTTATCAACTGTTCAAGAATATAGCTCTTATTTATTGGAACAGGAGAATCCCTCAAGTACTTTACAACACCATAAAATAGATTTAGAAAGAAAAGGCAATGTATTAGAGGGAAATTATAATATTGGTTATAATGATGGGAAGCCAAATTCAACTCTTTATAAGGTGATTTATGAGAATGAGCACTTAAATTATTTAGAAGAAGTCCCACAAGAGTATGATATGCGGCTTTTTAATCTTCAGATTCATGAGGGAGTCTTTCGAAAATTACCGATTATTTCAATTCAAAAAGATCATCCAGAGACAACTTTACAAACCATTACTTATAAAGCTAATGATAATCTTGATTTTGTAAAAGAGATAAAAAATAATTATAATATTAAGAGCAAAAGCTACGTAAGCATTACTTTAACTAATAGAGGTTATGGAGAGTTCTCGGTGGATATCAGTATTGAAGCTGAGAATGGACAATATATTAGTGTTTTAAATCATATTGATTTTAAAGAAGCGGGGGAGGAGTAGAACATGAATGAGTTAGAGAAAACTGAACGACGGGTAGATATGGCATCGCAAATATCGGATGCTGTCTATACATACGAGAACATCTATACGGATGCAATAAAGGCCAGAGAGGCTCAGGTTGGACAATCAGTATCTGACGTTAGTGGCATAGATAAAATTGCTGTAGGTAAGACGATTGTGCCGACAGATACAGAAATTGTTGGTTCCATGTATGATAGAGACACAGGTGTTGCGGCAATTGCAGTTTATGACAAATTAACTGAAGAAACTTATATTGCTTATGCAGGAACAAATGCTAAAGCTGATGGTCAAAAAGATATTATTACCGACTTAACAATTGGTTTGAATGATACGTTATATCTCAAGAAGATGAGTCAGCCTGCTATTGATTTCTATGATAGGGTAGAAGCAAAAGGACACTATATCACAACAACAACAGGACATTCCTATGGGGAGTTTCAGAGTGGGAGAGTTGCTTTAGAGAGACAAGTGCTTTATAATTATGGCTTTCAAGGAGCTCCCTAGTCAGTAAACGGCCCAACAGCCCAACAGATGATTGCGAATGGAAATTCTACATTATTTAAAATTATTCATAGTAGCAAGAATTTTGAAGAATTTAAACAAAATTTAAAAACATATAGCGGGGACTACAGTGGTAGACTATTTGACGCTTCACGAGTAAGACTAATTAAACTTCCGGACGATGATGTGCTTAAACAGTACTGGGATTACTTTTCTCGTTTGAAAGAAACTTCTCCTGAAACACTGAAAGCAGCCGAAGAAGAGGCTAAGCGAGTTGAAGAGTTGAGAAAGAATTACAAAGGTCACTCTGTTACTTTTTCTACAACTCGTGATGCACTAACTAATATTGCTTGGGCACAAAGTGGGAAAGAAATTTCGTTTAAAGGGCAGACACTTGATGGTGAAATTTCTGAATGGCTATTAGATAAAAATACTCCTGCTTTGTTGAGTATTTTAGGTGTTGGTGTAGTATTAGCTAAAAATTTAATAGGATGGGCTATACCTGACTGGGATAAACATGTCAAGAATGGATTTAACGCTGCTTATGATTGGGTAGCTAATTCTGCTGTTGGGAAAGGGGTTACAAACGCTGTTGACTCCGTTAAAACCACGGTGGGAAATGCTTTTCATGAAGGAGAGAAAGCAGTTAAGAACTTTGTTTCCGATGCTGCAAAAAACCTTTTCTCAGGTGCACCTTCTCTAGGATGGTTTGGATAATGGAGGATATAAATGAGATTATTCAATTATACATTTGAAGAAAGTCAATCTTTCGTTAATGAAGATATTATAAATAAGGTAAAGACTAAAGGGAGTTATAAAAGATTCATAGGATTTGCATTGTTTTCAATCTTGCTATATATTTTATCTTTAGTAGTTCCTGTACTATTAAGCGGTGATACTATATATACTACGCAAAATTTCAGTTGGTTTAATGTACCTTTAATTCTTATGTTCTTTATGTTTTACATCATTTATATTATTTTTTCTATAAAATATAGAAACAACCCAATGATTTTAAAATATATAACTTTTTGTTATATGCTTCTGTTAATATTCATAATGGAAATTTGTTTAACTTTATCAATAGCTTCACGAAGAAATCTTCTAGGAATTCTATCGGGATTTCTGTTTGTAATTGTCTGCTATTATCTCATGAGAACCGTTCCTAGAAAAATAAGAGAATCGGTAGAAAAAAGGGAACCATTTGTTCCTTTATCAGCTTTGTTTACAGAGAAAGTCTCTGATGGCATCATTTTTATAGGGGGAACGGGAATTACTGCTTTTTTAGCACTATTTGATCGTTCGACAGGAAGTGATACTAGGGGGGCAATCAATGCTATTGTCACACCTTTTGTGCCTGCGATTCTTTTATTTGCTGTATATGTCTTTTCTATTGACCTTCTGAGAGGCTATTATCTTTTTAAATATTCTGAACAATATCGGAAACAATTCGGCTACTCAGTTAAAGACTGGTATGGTGAAAAGTCGAAAGAATATAAAAAAAGCCAAAATAGTATGACAGAGTGAGAGGCATTCCAAAAGTTAGACAAAAAATCTAACTTTTGGGTCTCTTTGTTTAGTACAAGAGTAGAGTAATTATAGAGGAGACAGTTGCCTTCTCTTTTATCTCCATTATTCAGTTTTTTTTGCTCGTCAATCTGTCAATTAGATGATAATAAGAACACTGTTTATTTTGTAGAAATCTTATTATATTTCTATATTCTAAAAAGATAAAATTTTCTCCACTCATTCCCCCCTTATGCTATAATAGTCTGTAGAAAGTTGAGGAAGCGATGAAAAAAATTCTGCTCTATGCTCTGATTCAGGGGCTGGCTATCTTTGTGATTACGGGGCTTTTGGCCTATTTTCTGCGGGGGGATTTTTTCTTCCATGCCTTGGCGCCGATTTTTGGTCTGGCAGCGGGAGGTTTTCGCTTCTTGACGGCCATGGTGACAAAAGCGTTTGCACCCAGTCTCTATGAAGATCGAAAAAAAGATTAGCTATTCACAAACCTGCAGAAATTCTGCGGGTTTTCTTCCTATCGGTCAGTGGGATTGGCATCCGAGATTTTTTCAGAAAAATAGTCAGTGAGTGCACTTTCCCCGCCTCTTTGTGGTAAAATAGTAACAGCATTAAAAGTTTGGAGAGTAAGAATGAAACGTAGCATGTATGCGGGACGTGTTCGAGCGGAGCATGTCGGTCAGGAAATCACCTTGAAGGGCTGGGTGGCCCGCCGTCGGGATTTGGGCGGTCTGATTTTCATTGATTTGCGCGACCGTGAGGGCATAATGCAGCTGGTCATCAATCCTGAGACCGTAGCTGCCGAGGTCATGGCGACAGCAGAGAGTCTGCGCAGTGAGTTTGTACTGGAAGTGACGGGCAAGGTGGCTGCGCGTGAGCAGGCTAATGACAAGCTGGCGACAGGAAGCGTCGAGCTGCATGTGGAAAGTCTGACTGTCTTAAACACAGCCAAGACGACGCCTTTTGAGATCAAAAATGGCATTGAGGTCAATGACGACACGCGTTTGCGCTACCGTTATCTGGACTTACGCCGGCCAGAGATGCTGGAAAACTTCAAGCTCCGTGCCAAGGTGACTCACTCTATCCGCAACTATCTAGATGAGCTGGAGTTTCTTGATGTGGAAACACCTTTCCTATCTAAGTCAACGCCAGAAGGAGCGCGTGATTACTTGGTGCCTAGTCGGATTCATCAAGGGCACTTTTACGCTCTGCCCCAGAGTCCGCAGATTACCAAGCAGCTCTTGATGAATGCTGGTTTCGACCGTTATTACCAGATTGTTAAATGCTTCCGGGACGAGGATTTGCGCGGTGACCGCCAGCCAGAGTTTACTCAGGTGGACTTGGAGACTTCTTTCTTGTCTGATCAGGAGATTCAGGACATTACAGAAGGCTTGATTGCTCGTGTTATGAAAGAGACCAAAGGCATTGATGTTTCTCTGCCTTTCCCTCGTATGAAGTATGATGATGCCATGGCGCTTTATGGTGTTGATAAGCCTGATACTCGTTTTGAGATGTTGTTGCAGGACTTAACAGAGCTTGTCAAGGGGATTGACTTTAAAGTCTTTGCGGAGGCTCCGGCTGTTAAAGCGATTGTGGTGAAAAATGCCGCTGACAAATATTCCCGCAAGGACATTGATAAGCTGACAGAGCAGGCTAAGCAGCACGGTGCCAAGGGGCTGGCCTGGGTCAAATACTCTGCCGGTGAGCTGGCAGGCCCGGTTGCCAAGTTCTTGACAGACTTGTCAAGCAAGTTGACAGCAACTTTACAGCTGGAAGACAATGATTTGGTACTCTTTGTAGCGGATACTTTGGAAGTGGCCAATGCTGCTTTGGGAGCTCTTCGTGTACGTTTGGGCAAAGAGTTGGACTTGATTGACCCTGATACATTCAATTACCTTTGGGTGGTGGACTGGCCCATGTTTGAATGGTCAGAGGAAGAGGGCCGCTACATGAGTGCCCACCATCCTTTCACCCTGCCTCAGAAAGATTCTGAGCAAGAGCTGGAAGGCGATTTGAGCAAGGTTCGTGCGATTGCTTACGACATTGTCTTAAACGGCTACGAGCTGGGCGGCGGCAGTCTTCGGATCAACCAGAAAGACATGCAGGAGCGCATGTTCAAGGCTTTGGGCTTCTCAGCTGAGGAGGCTGCTGAGCAGTTTGGTTTCCTTTTGGAAGCGATGGACTACGGCTTCCCGCCGCACGGCGGTTTGGCTCTGGGGCTGGATCGTTTCGTTATGCTTTTGGCTGGCGAGGACAATATCCGTGAAGTTATCGCCTTTCCGAAGAACAACAGGGCATCTGACCCAATGACCCAGGCACCTAGCCCAGTTGCAGCTGCCCAGTTAGAGGAATTAAGTTTACAAGTGGAAGCACATGAAAAGGACTAATTTTTATAAACTCTTTCGCTACTATGTTCGCAGAGTTGCCTATAATGTCAAACTGTTGCGGACCTTAAAGAGCATCTCCCGCGAGAAATACGATGAGAAGATTTCGGCTTCCATTGTTTACGGCTTTCTGTCGGCTGTAGCGGTCAATTTCTTCTTTCAGCCCGGGCATGTCTATTCCAGCGGAGCGACCGGTCTGGCTCAGGTGATTACAGCCCTCAGTACCCGCTTTCTGGGCTTTACCATTCCAGTGTCCGTTACCTTTTATGCCATTAATATCCCTCTGATGATTTTGGCTTGGTATCAGATTGGCCATAAGTTCACCGTCTTTACCTTTATCACGGTCAGTATGAGCTCGCTCTTTATCCAGTTTGTGCCAGAGGTGACTCTGACCACCAACCCGATTATCAATGCTCTCTTTGGCGGCGTAGTCATGGGGGCAGGGATTGGCTTTGCCCTCAAATCCAGTATTTCCAGCGGCGGGACCGATATTGTCAGTCTGACCATTCGCAAGAAAACGGGTCGCAATGTCGGCAGTATTTCCCTCATTGTCAACGGCATTATCATGCTGATTGCCGGTCTGACCTTTGGCTGGGAATATGCGCTCTACTCCATGATTACGATTTTCGTATCCAGCCGGGTAACGGATGCTGTCTTTACCAAGCAGAAGCGCATGCAGGCTATGATTATCACTAGCCATCCCGATAAGGTCATTGACAAAATCCACAACAAGCTGCACCGCGGGGCAACTGTCGTCAAGGGCGCAGAAGGAACCTATAATCATGAGCAAAAGGCAGTGCTGATTACCGTCATCACCCGGGCCGAGTTCAATGAGTTTAAGTACATCATGAAAAAAACCGATCCCACCGCCTTTGTCTCCGTCGCTGACAATGTACATATCTTGGGAAAATTTGTAGAGGAGTGAAAAGGTCCGGGGGACCTTTTCAGCCCGAGCCAGAAAACTGGAAAGCGAGGCAGTTCCGGGGGACCTTTTCAGCCCGAGCCAGAAAACTGGAAAGCGAGGCAGTTCCGGGGGACCTTTTCAGCCTGAGCTTAGAAACAAAAGAGTGAAGGGAACTAAATTTTTAAAAATTTAGTTCTGCCCCACCGCCAGCCCGAGCCCAGAAATGAGATGGTGAGGCAGGAAGGTTGCAGATGAGTGGCTGTCCCAGCTTCAATAGCCTGCTTTTGAGACTTCTTCATGGAAGCTCTATCCGCCGCCTCAACCCCCTTCTCTGAAGCTTTTGAGCGGGTCAAACGAAAAGACCTTAGGTTTTTCCTTTCGGCAATGAAAGGACGGAGGCGTTTGCTTGTGTGCCGACCGCTTAAGGCCAACTGACACAGCATAGGGGTTCCGGTCAAGTCTAATATCGTCATTTAGTTTATCTTTTATTACTTTGTTAGCTCGCCTTGCCGTACGCCAGTACTGTCTGCGGCTCGCTGCCTCATACTAAAAGCAAACTAAAAGACTGTACACAAAAAAAGAGACAAGAGCTCTTTTTTTTTCTTATTTCAGCACGATGACTTGCTTGCTGGGAACGGGATAGCTGTCCGCCAGAGGAGCGATGGGGGCTTGGACATCAATGGCCGGATACTGCAGGTAGAGCTGCTGCCTGTCTTTGTTCTCATAAAGCATCTCTTGGTCGCCAAAGTTGACGACAATGGTCAGCGTCTGCCTGCCCTTTTGGATCTTGTATTCCAGCAGGCTGTCCGTCAGCCAGCGGACCTGACAGGCTTTTTTAATCTCAGCACTGGTCTGGAAGCGCAGGAGCGGATGCGCCCTTCGAAAGGCAATCAGCTTCCTGAAAAAGGCAATGTCTTCCGTATAATGCAGTGAGCGCAGCCAGTCCAGCTTGTTGACTTCGTCTGGCAGATTGTAACTGTTGTCTATTAGATTTTTGGTCCGGAAAAACTCCTGCCCGCTGTGGATAAAGGGAATGCCCTGAGCCAGCAGGACCAGATGCAGGGCCAGCCGAGAATTGGCCAGCCGCTGCCGCAGCGTAATCGAAGGATTCAGAATGTCAAAATAGTCAAAGACAGTAGCATTGTCATGACACTCTACATAATTGAGAGCCTGCTGGGGAGCCAGAAAGTGAGCTGGACCTTCTAGCCCGACATTGGCTGTTAGGACATTGGCCATTTGGCTGGCGGCCTCCTTGCCGTCAGTCTGCCGGCTCTGGGCGATGGTTTGCTTTACCGTGTCGCGGAAGTGGTCGCTGAAAAAGCCGTAGTCAGGCAGCTGCTTGGCATTGTACTGATGGGCCAAAAGCTC
>NZ_KQ969392.1:545106-554247 GCF_001578865.1 Streptococcus sp. DD11 | reverse complement strand
GATCTGGGGATAGATGGCCTTCAGCTCCTGGGCAATCTGCTTCATGGTCTCTGTATCCAGAAGCCCCATGAGGTCAAAGCGGAAACCGTCAAAGCCATAGAGGGTAATCCACTGCCTAACCGACTGCTTGATATAGCGGCGAACCATGGCCTTCTCGCTGGCGACATCATTGCCGCAGAAGCTGCCGTTAGTACGAAAGCCGATGGCATTCAAACGGTAGAAATAGCCGGGAACAATCTTTTCAAACGCATAGGTGTCGGCATTATAAACGTGATTATAGACGACATCCATGATGACACTGATGTCGGCCTGGTGATAGGCGGCGACAGCGGCCTGCAGTTCCTCAATGCGGGCATAAGGGTCCCGCGGCTTGCTGGTAAAGCTGCCGTCAGGGACATTGTACTGGACGGGGTCATAACCCCAGTTATAGACCAATTCAGGGTGTTTTTCGTCAACGCTGCCGAAATCATAGACCGGCATGAGCTGGACGTGGCTGATGCCCAGATTTTTCAGATAATCCAGGCCAAATCGCTGGCCGTGAACCTGCGGTGACTCGCTCAGAGAAGCAAATTTACCGGGCTGTGAAAAGCCAGCCTCTTTTTGCATAGAAAAGTCGCGGACACTCATTTCATAGATGACCGCCTCGGTCGGGTCCAGCTGAGTCTTAGCCCGCTGAATAGGCTTTGCGATGCGGTTCAAATCAATAATATAGCTGCTGCCGGAATTGACATCAGAGGACAGGGCATAGGGGTCGTGGACTTCCGCCCACCTGCCGTTGACCTTGTGAAGGTAGGAGTAGGCCTGCCCTTCCAAATCCCCCTCGACCCGGGTATGCCAGACCCCCTTGTCCAGCCGCTTGAGATGATAGACCTGATGTTTGAGATGCAGGAGGACCTTTTCTGAAATAGGAGCCCAGAGCTTGAAATCCGTCGCCTGCGGGCTGTAGCGAGCGCCTAAGTCTGTGTCGCTGCAGTCAAAGATTTGGTCAAAAACCGGCTTTTGAACGATATGGCGGTACTGCAGGCCAGTATGGTTGCGGTCCTGATCATAGACCTTGTAGGACTGGGTCAGGTCAATGGGCTCATTAGCAGAAACCGTGTAGATAATCCGTTCTTCCTGATTGTTAATATTTTTAATCGTCAGAGGACTGGAGCTGTGCCGGTCCTCCAGCGTAAAGTGGATGGAGTAGGCATCAAAGTTTTTTTCCAGTTCAATGCTGATGATATTTTCATCGTCCAAATAAGCCTCAAACTTCCGAAAGACCATGGCTTGCCTCCTTTTTAGAAAAATGCACTAACGGTTGGTGACGATAGTATGCGGAATGAGCTGGCGGTAGCAGATATGCTTGTCTTCCTTGCTGTCTTTGATGATTTGAAAGAGGGTTCGGAAGGATTCTTTGCCCAGCTCCAGAGCATTGATGTCAATATAGGCATCCACGTCAATGCGTGGCTGTATCGAATCAAAAGTGATAATAGGGAAACGGTCGTCCCGGTCTCTCAGGTAATGGAGTGCCCCTTCGGCGACTAAGCTGTCCGATGTGACGATGGCTTCAATCTCATCCAGCGGCAGCTTTTCCATAATCTTGTAGCTGTTATCCTCCAGCAGAAAGCCAAAGGAAAACTTCACAATGCTGTCGTCAAAAGGCAGCCCGGCCTCTTTCAGCGCCTGCTGGTAGCCGGCAAAGCGGTCCTGAGATACGACCAGTTCTTTATTTCCGGCCAGAAAAGCAATTTTTTTGCAGCCCTTTTCAAGGAAATACTTGGCGGCATCGTAGCCGGCCTTGATATTGTCATTATCCACCAGTGAGATGAAAGGCGACACAGCCTTTCCCAAAATCAGGAAAGGAAATTGATTTTTGGCGGCAAAGTCTACCAAGGGGTCGTCCGGCTTAGAATAGAGAAAAATCAAGCCGTCCACACGCTTACCGTAAATCATCTGCTTGAGATTTTCCAGCCGGTGCTCTTCATCCTGACCGGTGCTGATCTGGATAGCGTAGTCATAGTCGGAAGCCACCTGCGAAATCCCCCGCAGCACAGTCGGGAAGAAAGGGTTTTGGTAGAAGACGTCCGAATCATCCGGCAGCACCAGTCCGATGACCTGAGTGGACTGGCTGACCAGGCTTCTGGCATTGAGATTGGGGTGGTAGTCCAGCTCTTTCATGGCCGCCCGGACCCGTTTTTTGGTTTCTTCGCTGATGGTTGATTTATTTTGCACAACACGGGTCACCGTCGAGGGTGACACGCCAGCTAACTTGGCAACTTCTTTAATGGTAACACGCATCCTAGCTTCCTCATTTCTGCTCTTTTTGAGTATCAATCCAATCCGCTGCGCTTCCAGTCCAATCCCGCCTCACCCCCTGGCAATCACCAGCAAAGCCAGCAGGCGAGCCTTGAGGCCTTTTCCCAAGTGTATCTGGCAGCTGCTGCAAAGCATTGCTATGCAAACATTCATACGGATTTCAAGCGGCAGGCCCTCTGGCGGAGCTTGCTGTTCTTTTGCTGTAACATGCGTAGGCTGTCCGCTTTGACTGATTCAGCAGTTTGAGAGCGGCCCGCATTTTTTCCGTCTTTTTAGCCTCTCCAACGGCTGAAAAAGGGATAGGGCAGCAAGCGCAAACGTTTTCTGTTTATAGAAACATTTTAACACAAAAAGAGAACGCTTGCAAGAAAGAGAAAAGCAGAAAAAGCACAAAAGCTTTCTGGCTGGATTAATAGGGAACGGAGGCTGGATTTTTTCCGAATTTTACCGGAAAAAATCCAAATAAGTCTTGCGCTAAAAAAAGAAATGCGTTATAATCAAATCGACGCAAACGTTTTCACGGAATAAAGTGGGAAATGCAGGAAAAAATTTTGAGGTGATCAGTATGAAAGAGAGACAGAGCGGTGTTCTCATGCATATTTCTTCTCTCCCGGGGAAATACGGGATTGGTTCTTTTGGGCAGAGCGCTTATGATTTTGTGGACTTTTTGGTGCGGACCAAGCAGCGCTATTGGCAGATTCTGCCGCTGGGAACGACCAGCTACGGGGATTCTCCCTACCAGTCCTTTTCAGCTTTTGCAGGCAATACCCACTTCATTGATATGGACCTACTGATTGCTGAAGGGCTGCTGACAGAGGCTGACTTAGCCGGGGTGGACTTTGGCAGTAATCCCCAAAAAGTGGATTATGCAAAAATTTTCAAGGCCCGCCGACCGCTTTTGGAAAAGGCTGCTGCAAATTTTCTGCAGCGGGGGGATAGGGCTGACTACCAAGCCTTTGTTGAGGCCAATCAGACCTGGCTGGAAATCTACGCAGAATATATGGCCATCAAGGAATACTTTGGCTTGAAAGCCTGGACCGAATGGCCGGATGCAGATGCCCGTCTGCGTCGGCCGGAGGCCATAGCCGCGTACAGAGAGCAGCTGGCTGAGCAACTGACCTACCATCGGGTCAGCCAGTATTTCTTCTTTAAGCAGTGGTTAAGCCTGAAAGCTTATGCTAATGAGCGGCAGATTGAAATTGTCGGCGATATGCCAATCTATGTGGCAGCGGATAGCTGCGATGTCTGGGCTCAGCCGCATTTCTTTAAGACGGATGCTGCCGGCAGACCGACCTGTGTCGCGGGCTGCCCGCCGGATGAATTTTCCGAAACCGGTCAGCTCTGGGGCAATCCTATCTATGATTGGGAAGCCATGGACAGGGACGGCTACCGCTGGTGGATCGAACGCCTGCGGGAGAGCTTTAAGATTTATGACATCGTGCGCATCGATCATTTCCGCGGCTTTGAGTCTTACTGGGAAATCCCTGCCGAGGCAGACACAGCGGCTCCCGGCAAGTGGGTCAAAGGTCCGGGATACAAGCTTTTTGCAGCGGTCAAGGAAGCATTGGGGGATCTGAATATCATCGCTGAGGACTTGGGCTTTATGACTGAGGAAGTCATTGAACTGCGTGAGCGGACGGGCTTCCCCGGCATGAAGATTCTGCAGTTTGCCTTCAATCCCAATGATGAAAGCATTGACAGCCCGCATCTGGCCAGCAACAATTCTGTCATGTATACCGGCACTCACGACAATAATACCGTGCTGGGCTGGTACCAGAACGAGATTAAGGACGAAGTCCGCGAGTATATGGCGGCCTATACCAACCGCAGGGAATACGAAACAGTGCCTCATGCTATGCTGCGGACCATCTTTGCTTCGGTCAGCTTTATGGCTATTGCGACCATGCAGGACCTGCTGGAACTGGGCAGCGAAGCCCGGATGAACTACCCATCGACCATTGGCGGCAACTGGGACTGGCGCATGACGGCAGACCAGCTCAACCCTATAGTAGAAGGGGAGCTCTACAGACTGACCAAGACCTACCGCCGGCTGAACAGAAAATTACTAGAAAAACAGAATTAATTATTCTTTACAGGAGAAATCATGTCCAATTTACAAACCTATATTAAAAATCATTATCAAAAAGACCTTGCTGACTGCAGCAATGAAGAACTGTATCTGGCTCTTTTGAATTATACCAAAGCGGCCAGCGCTCAAAAGCCCGTTAATACCGGCAAGAAGAAACTCTACTACATCTCAGCCGAGTTTCTCATCGGGAAGCTCCTGTCCAACAATCTGATCAATCTAGGTCTGTACGACCAAGTCAAGCAGGAACTGGCCGATGCCGGCAAGGACCTGATTGCAGTCGAAGAAGTGGAACTGGAGCCGTCTCTGGGAAATGGCGGTCTGGGCCGTCTGGCGGCCTGCTTCCTGGACTCGATTGCGACTCTGGGGCTCAATGGTGACGGCGTGGGGCTCAACTACCACTTTGGCCTCTTCCAGCAGGTCCTGAAAAACAATGAGCAGACGGCTGTTCCCAATTTCTGGCTGACAGAGCAGAGCTGGCTGGTTAGATCCAGCCGCAGCTATCAGGTACCTTTTGCTCACTTCACTCTGACATCTACGCTCTATGATATTGATGTGCCGGGCTATAAGACAGCGACCAAGAACCGGCTCCGTCTCTTTGATTTGGACTCTGTGGATGCAGCCATCATCGCAGACGGCATTGACTTTGATAAGACAGACATTGCCCGCAACCTGACTCTCTTCCTCTATCCGGATGACAGTGACAGGCAGGGGGAATTGCTTCGGATCTTCCAGCAGTACTTTATGGTGTCCAATGGCGCGCAGCTGATTATTGACGAAGCGATTGAAAAGGGCAGCAACCTGCATGATTTGGCGGACTATGCCGTCATTCAGATCAATGACACCCATCCGTCTCTGGTCATCCCAGAAATGATCCGTCTCCTGACCGAGCGCGGTTTAGGCTTGGATGAAGCCATCAGCATCGTGCGAAAGATGACAGCCTATACCAACCATACCATCTTGGCCGAAGCGCTGGAAAAATGGCCGCTGGACTTCCTGCAGGAAGTGGTGCCCCATCTGGTGCCCATCATTGAAGAATTGGACCGCCGCATCAAGGAAAGCTACAGCGATCCGGCGGTGCAGATTATCGACGAATACAAGCGCGTGCACATGGCCCATATGGACATTCACTATGGCTACAGTGTCAATGGGGTCGCGGCTCTGCATACAGAAATCCTGAAAAACTCTGAGCTCAAGGCTTTCTACGACATCTACCCTGAAAAATTCAACAACAAAACCAACGGCATTACCTTCCGCCGCTGGCTCATGCACGCCAACCCGCGCCTGTCCCACTATCTGGATGAACTGCTGGGCCGGGACTGGCATCACGATGCAGCCAAGCTGGAAGGCCTGCTGGACTTTTCCGGCGCTGCCGATGTCAAAGAAAAGCTGGAGCAGATCAAGGCTCACAATAAACGCAAGCTGGCCCGCCACCTGAAAGAAGTGCAAGGCGCAAAAATCAATCCAGACTCGATCTTTGATATTCAAATCAAGCGCCTGCATGAGTACAAACGCCAGCAGATGAATGCTCTCTATGTCATTTCTAAATATCTGGATATCAAGGCTGGCAACATTCCTGCCCGTCCGATTACTGTCTTCTTCGGCGGCAAGGCTGCTCCTGCCTACACGATTGCCCAGGACATCATCCACCTCATCCTCTGCCTGTCAGAGGTGATTGCCAAGGACCCAGAAGTGGCGCCGCATCTGCAGGTAGTTATGGTGGAAAACTACAATGTCACAGCCTCCAGCTTCCTGATTGCGGCCGGTGATATTTCTGAGCAGATTTCCCTGGCTTCCAAGGAAGCATCCGGTACTGGTAACATGAAGTTCATGCTGAACGGTGCTCTGACCTTGGGTACCATGGACGGTGCCAATGTGGAAATCGCCGAGCTGGTTGGTGAGGACAATATCTATATCTTCGGCAAAGACTCCGAGACGGTCATTGACCTTTACGCTAAGGAAGCTTACAAGTCTAGCGAGTACTATGCGCGTGAGGCGATTAAGCCATTGGTGGACTTTATCATCAGTGATACAGTGCTGGCTGTCGGGAAAGCCGAGCGCTTGGAACGCCTCTACAATGAGCTGATCCGCAAGGACTGGTTTATGACCCTGCTGGATCTGGAAGACTATATTGCAGTCAAGGAGCGTATGCTGGCGGACTATGAGGACCGCGAGGGCTGGCTGGAAAAAGTTCTGGTCAACATTGCCAAGGCCGGCTTCTTCTCATCCGACCGGACCATTGCTCAGTACGAGGAGGAAGTCTGGCACCTGAACAATTAATACTCTTGGAAAATCTCTTCAAAGCATGTCAGCGTCGCCTTGCCGTAGTCCAGTACAGCCTGTGGCTAGCCTCCTAGTTTGCTTGTTGATTTTCATCGAGTATAATATTCTTTGCATCAAAGCAAAAACCGAGACAGCAGTGTTTCGGCTTTTTGTGTTGTCTGGAAGTCTCAGATGAGGAGGAAAGCGAGGAGAAATCCAGCCCTTACAGCAGCGTGTCATTTTTTGCCCTTGTCAGTCCTGTCTTTTCGGTGTATAATAAGTAAAAACATTTCTTACAGGAGGCTGTCATGAAAAAGAAACCAATTTATCTTTATATTTTGCTGGGCTTGTCCACGCTTGTAACCTTGCTTGGAATTTGGGGACGGTTCTTTAACCAATATACAGTGATTGATTATACTCAGGCTGGGTATTCTGCAGCCTTGTCTGACCAGCTGAATGAGTATTCTAAAAAATCTTATGAACTGAGCCATAACGGTATCAGTATCCTGCTCTTTTTTCTATCAGCAGCGGTTTTGATTGCAGCTATTGTCGTTTTGCTGAGAAAAAATGTCCAGCTGGCAAACATCATTTATATTTTTTACGTGCTCTTGGCCATCATTGGCTTGGTTTACAATTATGTCTCTGCTTCTCCGCTCTTTAATCTTTTTACCGACGAAGCCACTCGCAAGGGCATGCGTTCCAGCAGCTTGCTTGGTGTCGCCGTCTTTGTCGGACTGAACCTTGTCTTTTTAGGGCTGACTGTTTTTAAACTGCTGAAGCTGCAAAAGGAACTGGAAAAGGAAGAAATCCAAGCAGTTCAATAAGCTTTGAAAAAAGAGATCTGAGAGCTGACAATTTCAACAGGCAATCAGATGTCTTTTATTTATATTCAATGAAAATCAACAAGCAAACTAGGAGGCTAGCCGCTCAAATGCTCCAGCGGAAGTTTTGAGGTCGCAGATAAAGCTTCCGAGAGGAAGACTCAAAAGTACGGCAAGGCGATGCTGACGTAGTTTGAAGAGATTTTTGAAGAGTAGTAGAACCTGTGTTCATAGATTGGAGAGAAAATGAAAGTTTCCTTAGTATATATTAGTCTCAGCGGCAATACAGAAAGCTTTGTCCGCCGGCTGTCAGACTACCTGCTGGCGCTGCATCCAGACATAGAAGTGGAGCAGATTCCCATCAAAGACATGGTCAAGGAAGGGCAGCCCTTCTTTGAGATGGCCAATCCTTTTATCGCTTTTCTGCCCACCTATCTGGAAGGCGGCAACGGCGTGGACAATGGCGATGTGGAAATTCTGACGACCGATGTGGCGGATTTTATTGCCTACGGAGATAATGCCAGCAAGTGTCTGGGCATTGTCGGCAGCGGCAACCGCAACTTTAACAACCAATACTGCCTGACAGCCAAGCAGTATTCAGAGCGCTTTGGTTTCCCCGTTTTAGCCGACTTTGAAATGCGCGGCATGCTGGGCGATATTAAGAAAGTTGCCGGGATTATTGAAGACCTTTATGGCATTGAAAAAAACGAAAGCTCGTTTTGAGCTTCCGTTTTTTTAAAATTTGCAAATCAGGTTTACATTTTCTCAGGTGTTTCTACCCCCAGCAGGCGCAGGGCTTCCTTGAGGACAAGGGCAGTAGAATAGCTGAGTGCCAGACGGCTGTCGCGTTCAGGGCTGTCGTCCAAGATGCGGGTATGGGCATAGTATTTGTTAAAGGCCTGAGCCAGACTGATTGCATATTTGGCAATCAGCGACGGGTCAAAGTTATCAGAAGCCCGTTTGATAACACGGCTGAAGTCCTGAAGCAGCTTGATGATTTCCCAGCTTTCAGCATCATTGAGGCTGTAGCTGGCATCGGCTGACGGCGCAAAGTTAGCCTTGCGCAGGATAGACTGGATCCGGGCATAAGCATACTGGATGTAAGGGCCGGTCTCTCCCTCAAAGGAAACCATGGCTTCCAGATCAAAGTCATAGCCATTGCGGCGGTCGGTTTTCAGGTCATAGAATTTCACCGCACCGACACCGACAGCATGAGCCACGTCATCCTTGTTTTCCAGTTCTGGATTTTTAGCTTCGATTTGGCTCTTAGCGCGGCTGATAGCTTCCTGCAGGGTTGGTTCCAGCAGAATGATATTTCCCTTACGGGTGGAGAGTTTCTGGCGGTTTTTCGTCACCAGGCCAAAGTCTACGTGAACCATGTCATCGCTCCAGTCAAAGCCCATCTTCTTCAGGACGGCCTTGAGCTGGCGGAAGTGGTTGGACTGCTCCTGCCCTACGGCATAGACATTTTTCACGAAATGGTAGGTGCGGGCCCGGTACATGGCGGTCGCCATATCGCGCGTGATATAAAGAGTCGCACCGTCTGATTTCTTGATCAGGGCTGGCGGCAGGTTAAACTCTTCCAAGTCTACGATGCTAGCACCCTTGGACTCCTGCAGGAGGCCTTTTTCTTCCAGAATTTGGATGCCCTCATCCATCTTGTCGTTGTAGAAA
>NZ_KQ969392.1:513048-545086 GCF_001578865.1 Streptococcus sp. DD11 | reverse complement strand
CTGTCAAATTCTACTCCCAGCAGGTCATAGATGCGGTTGAATTCGACCAGGCTTTCGTCGCGGAACCACTGCCAAAGCTCGGTCGCTTCCGGATCTCCGTCTTCCAGTTTCTTGAACCAGAGGCGGGCTTCATCGTCCAGAGCGGGGTCGTTTTCGATTTCTGCATTGATTCGCACATAGAGCTTAAGGAGCTCGTCAATCGGATTGGCTTCAACTGCTTCCTGACTGCCCCATTTTTTATAGGCGACCATGAGGAGGCCGAACTGTTTGCCCCAGTCGCCCAAGTGGTTGATTTTAATGGTGTTGTAGCCCATTTTGCGGAAGATATTGGACAGAGCATCGCCGATGACAGTAGAGCGCAGGTGGCCGACTGAGAATGGTTTGGCAATATTAGGGCTGGACATGTCAATGGTGATATTTTCCCCCTTGCCTTCGTCCTGCTGGCCATAGTCGCTGCCTTCCTTGATCACTTCTTTGATGACCTGACCGGAAATTTCAGCCTTATTGAGGAAGAAGTTGACATAAGGTCCGGTCGCTGCGACCTTGTCAAAGTGAGTGCTGTCAATCTTATCAGTAATGTCAGCAGCAATGGCCTGCGGAGCCTTGCGCTCTGTCTTAGCGAGAGAGAAGGCTGGGAAGGCAATATCGCCCAGTTCAGAACTTTTTGGCTGTTCCAACAAATTTAAAATAGCATCTTGGTCAAGGCTGTCAATAACCTTGGCTAATTCGCCGGCAATCAACTGTTTATTATCCATATCTGCTCCTTTGAGTCTTTTGATATTATTTTATCACATTTTTCAAGGAATCTTCAATTTTTTTGGGAATAATTTTTGGGATAATATGAATTTTTTGATATAATGAGAAGTATAAATATTCAGCAAATGAGGTAGAAATGAGAAAAAGTGATCGTCATCAGCTCGTTAAAATGATGATTAAGGAGGAAAAACTGGGCACCCAGAAGGAAATTCAGGACCGCCTGGAGGCGCAGGGGATTTATGTGACCCAGACCACCCTGTCCCGCGATCTGCGAGAAATCGGCCTGACCAAGGTCAAAAAGGGCGGCCAGACTTATTATGTCCTGGCCCATGAAACAGAAGAAATTGACTTGATTGAGTTTTTGGCCAGACATATTCAGAGTGTGGCCCGTGCGGAATTTAGCTTGGTTTTTCGGACCGGTCTGGGAGAGGCGACGGTCTTAGCCAATATCGTTGACGGGACGCCTGACAGCCGCATCCTTGGGACAGTCGCAGGAGCCAATACCCTGCTGGTAATTTGCCGGGACCAAGCAGCTGCCGGGGAGATTGAAGGACAGATAAGTGCACTGATGTAAGCGGCACAACGACGAGAGGTTGAAACAGGAGTCCTGGCCTCGTTTGTTTTTAGAAAGGACAGAGATGACAGCAGACAAATTATCACCGGGCATGCAGCAGTATTTGGACATCAAGCAGCATTATCCTGATGCTTTTCTGCTTTTCCGCATGGGTGATTTTTATGAGTTATTCTATGATGATGCGGTCAATGCCGCTCAGATTTTGGAAATTTCTTTAACCAGCCGCAATAAAAATGCTGAAAACCCCATTCCCATGGCAGGGGTGCCTTATCATTCGGCTCAGCAGTATATTGATGTTTTGGTCGAGTCGGGCTACAAGGTAGCGATTGCCGAGCAGATGGAGGATCCCAAAGAAGCCAAGGGTGTGGTCAAGCGGGAAGTGGTTCAGGTTATTACACCGGGTACGGTGGTGGATTCCAGCAAGCCCGACAGTGAAAATAACTTTCTGGCAGCTTTGGACCGGGCAGACGGCCTTTACGGTCTGGCCTATATGGATCTGGTCACTGGAGAATTTCAGGTGACCAGTCTCAGTGACTTTGCCTTGGTCTGCGGCGAAATCCGCAATCTGCGGGCGCGCGAAGTCGTGCTGGGCTATGAATTGCCTGAAGCTGAGGAGCAGGTCTTGGCCGGCCAGATGAATCTGCTGCTTTCGCAGGTTGATCAAGCCTTGGAGGATGTGCAGCTGCTGGGAGACGGTCTGTCCAAGACAGAGCATCAGGCAGCGGGCAAGCTCTTGGAGTATGTTCATCGCACTCAGATGCGGGAGCTCAGCCATTTGAAAAAAGCCCACCACTATGAAATCAGGGATTTCCTGCAAATGGACTATGCCAGCAAGGCCAGTCTGGATCTGACTGAGAATGCTCGGACAGGAAAGAAGCACGGCAGCCTTTACTGGCTCATGGATGAGACCAAGACAGCTATGGGGGGCCGTCTGCTGCGGGCTTGGATCCAGCAGCCTTTGATTGATCGGAAGCGGATAGTCCGCCGTCAGAATATTGTGCAGGACTTTCTGGACCATTTCTTTGAGCGGAGCGATTTGACCGAGAGCCTGAAGGGCGTCTACGATATAGAGCGCCTGGCCAGCCGGGTGTCTTTTGGCAAGACCAATCCCAAGGACCTGCTGCAGCTGGCTGCTACGCTGGGCAATGTCCCGCAGATCAAGGCGATTTTACAGGGGATGGACAGTCCGCATCTGGCCGGTCTGGTGGAGCAGATGGATGAAATTCCAGAGCTGGCCGGACTGATTGATGCGGCCATATCCCCGGATGCTCCTCATGTCATCACTGAAGGCAATATCATCCAGACAGGCTTTGATGAAAGACTGGACAAGTATCGGGTGATCATGCGGGACGGCACAGGCTGGATTGCGGATATGGAGAGCAAGGAAAGAGAAGCCAGCGGCATCAGCAATCTGAAGATAGAATACAATAAAAAAGATGGCTACTATTTCCATGTGACCAATTCCCAGCTGGCTCGTGTACCCAGCCATTTCTTCCGCAAGGCTACTCTTAAGAATTCCGAGCGTTTCGGGACGGAAGAGCTGGCCCGGATTGAGGGAGAAATGCTGGAGGCGCGTGAGAAGTCTGCCAATCTGGAGTATGAGATTTTCATGCGCATCCGTGAGGAAGCCGGCAAGTACATCCAGCGCCTGCA
This sequence comes from Streptococcus sp. DD11, assembly GCF_001578865.1. Taxonomy (NCBI): domain Bacteria; kingdom Bacillati; phylum Bacillota; class Bacilli; order Lactobacillales; family Streptococcaceae; genus Streptococcus; species Streptococcus sp. DD11. Next base: position 542,103 of record NZ_KQ969392.1, on the reverse strand, counting down.
AAGTCTGGCAACGGCTTTGGCGACAGTTGATGTCCTGCAGAGCTTTGCGGCAGTGGCTGAGCAGCAGCATCTGATGCGGCCGGACTTTACGGAAGAGCGGGAGCTCCGGATTGAGAAGGGCCGGCATGCGGTGGTAGAAAAGGTCATGGGAGCCCAGAGTTACATTCCCAACAGCATTGTTTTAGATGCGGCGACTGATATTCAGCTGATTACAGGGCCCAATATGAGCGGGAAGTCTACCTACATGCGTCAGCTGGCCATTATCGTCATCATGGCTCAGATGGGCTCTTATGTGCCGGCGGAGTCTGCCAGTCTGCCCATTTTCGATGCCATTTTTACCCGGATTGGGGCAGCGGATGATCTGGTATCCGGCCAGTCGACCTTCATGGTGGAGATGATGGAGGCCAACCGGGCCATTCGCCAGGCCAGCCAGCATTCGCTCATCCTCTTTGATGAGCTGGGCCGGGGAACGGCGACCTATGATGGGATGGCGCTGGCTCAGGCTATTATCGAATACATCCATGACCGGACGGGGGCCAAGACACTTTTTGCCACCCACTATCATGAGCTGACGGATCTGGAGCATTCTCTGAATCGGCTGGAAAATGTCCATGTCGCGACCTTGGAAAAGGATGGGCAGGTGACCTTCCTGCACAAGATTGAGCCGGGACCGGCTGATAAATCCTACGGGATTCATGTGGCTAAGATTGCCGGCCTGCCGGAAGATCTGCTGGAGCGGGCTGACAGCATCCTGACTCTGCTGGAAGGCCAGGATCGGCAATCGCCTGCGGCCTCTCCACCCCCCACACCAGCAGTCCGTCCGCAGGTTTCTGAGCAAATCAGTCTCTTTGCAGAAGAACCGGAAAACCCAGTCCTGGAAGATCTGCGCCAGCTGGACCTCTACAACATGACCCCGCTGGAAGTCCTGACCGCAGTGGCGGAGATGAAGAAGAAGCTGTGAAAGAAAAGAACAGAGTCTGATGTAAATGTCAGGCTCTTAGTTTTATCATTTCTTTTGTAATATTTGAAATTAGATTTTATAAAACTTTTCTTAAGTGATGGCGGACGTCTGCGACTCCCTGCGGGATTCCAAGACTAGAACTTGAGCCTGAGGTCTCAAGTTCTCCGCTGAGGCTGGAACGACGAACTAAATTTTTAAAAATTTAGTTCTGTCCCACCGCCATTTCATCACTGCGAAAAGTTTTGATAAAATCAATTTTTAAATTACTTTTTTGTTTATTTTACTTAAAAGTTCATCTTTTTTAAACCGCTTACTATCTTGATTTTATCCCTATAATCCATATTTACAAGATTGTTGAAATGCTGTATAATGAGACTATATTACTTCGGTTATTGAAGAGGAGAATAGAGAAAAAATGGGATTTTGTACTAACTGCGGTCATGCACTTGCTGAAGGTGCTCATTTTTGTAGTAACTGCGGTGTCGCAATGGGAAAAACAGATGCAGAGATGTCGCAACGGAAAACAGTATATGGTGGTGAATTATATAAATGTCCAAGTTGTGCTGAGAGGTTAGATTCTTTTATGTCTTCTTGCCCAAGCTGTGGGTATGAACTGAGAGGGGCAGGAGCAAGGAGTCGAGTTGAGAAATTAGCGAATAAATTAGGGTCAACTAAAAATAAAGAACAGAAAATTGAGCTTATTCGAAATTTTTATATTCCTAACACTAAAGAGGATATCTATGAGTTTGTTATCCTTGCAACCTCAAATATGAATTCATATGGTTATGATTTTGAGGCTTGGAATACAAAATTGGAACAAGCATACCAGAAAGCGACACTTTCCTTCGGAAACACAAAGGAATTTCAATATATCAGTCAGCTATACAGTCAGGCTCAAAAACGTAAAAGATTGAAATCTTTTATGAAAACTCTCAGAAGTTCTAATAAATTGCAATTCTTCTTATCATTTGGAGGCGGATTAACTATGGTTTGGGCTGCTGGAGCGATAGAAAAAAATATAGATACTAGTAATTTTTTCGGATCTATTATCATGTTCTTCGGGAGGGCTATTTCAATGCTTGGGACACTATTATTTATATTTTCTTTTCTAATCATTTTTTTAAGAAAAAAGAAGGTAAGTAATTGATATATTTTTACCGTTAATAAATTGAAGGAGAGAGGTATGAACTTATTTAGCAGAAATAAAACAGGCGGTTTCATGGATGAAATTCGCTGCGATGAGCCATACTATTTGATTTGGAAGTGGCATCCTGCTGGAGCTGAATTAGGTACGGGAGATAGAGAAAATGCGATTCGCTGGGGGTCTTCTCTGAGAGTTAAAGATGGAGATGTTGCTGTCTTTGTCTATAAACAAAAGGATGGCACGATGCAGGACTTTATTGTCGGGCCATTTGACCAAACAATCAAAACGTCAAATTTTCCTGTATTGGCTAGTATAATAGGCCTGGCTTATGACGGAGGCACGCCATTCCAAGCAGAAGTCTATTTCATTAATCTTGCTCAGATTATTCAAGTGAGGTTTGCGGTACCATTTTTTGATGTTTATGATCCAAGGTTTGTTGATTTTGGAGTGCCTGTTGCAGTTCGTGGAACGATTAGCTTTAAAATTGATGATTACAGAGAATTTATTAAATTGCATCGGCTGAATACCTTTAATCTTGATGATTTCCAAAAACAAATTCGAGATGCAGTGGCGCGGTATGCTAAGAATGTGGTAACAAATGCACCTGCCGCAAATGGCATTCCTGTCATTCAGTTAGAAAGTAAAATTTCACAAATTAATGATGTGATTGAAAGCGATGTAGTTACTAGACTAAAAGAGCAATTTGGCGTAATTGTTTCAAGTGTAGATATTGCTGCGGTGGAAATTGATAAATCAAGTGAGGGTTATCGTCAGCTGATGTCCGTAACCAAAGAACTTACCACAGCAAAAATGCAGGCTGAAACAACTGACTATGTTGAGCGGTTGCGTATCCAGCGTGAAGAAGGGCAGTATGCTCAGCACAAGCAAACACAATCTGCAAATATTGGTGCTTTTCAGGTTGAAAAACAATCTGAAGTCGGTATTGCTGGTGCTAATGCCCTAGGTGAGATGGGTGCTGGTGGTGCAGGAGGCGTTTCGCTGGGCAGTGATGCCGGATTTAATCCTGCTGCAATGATGGCTGGTATGGCAGTTGGCGGAGCTGTAGGGCAAAATATTGCTGGGACTATGAATAATATGATGTCGGGTGATGCTCAGTCACAGGGGACTCCTCCTCCAATTCCTGCAACTGCTTATCATATAGCTGTTGAGGGGCAAGCGACCGGTCCTTTTGATATGAACACTTTAGCACAAATGGCGGTTTCAGGACAATTTCTTCCTACGAGCTTGGTATGGAAGATAGGGTTGGCTGAATGGGTGAGGGCGGACAGCCTAGATGATTTAAAAGGTTTATTCATGCCTTCAGTTCCGCCAGTTAATTAAAAATCAACCGACCGCGGAAGTTAGCCAGCGGTCGGTTTTAAGATTGGTGCTTTAGGCTTTCCTAGACAGTCCCTGATTGATTTTCTGAATTTTTTGATAGTCCGTGTAGTAGAAAAAAATCACCAGATAAATAAGGCTGAATTCTCCGACCTTTGTTAGGGTGAGAGGCAAGAGCTTGGCTGCTGGCTTCGATAGCTGCCGTCTGCTGTTCGGACCTGGATCTGCCGGTTTTCTGTATAGATTCGGTAGATTTCCTCTGTGTTCAGCAGATAGATTTGGTCTTCTCTTTTGACATGGAGCTGGTCCTGTTTACCCAGATTTTGAGAAAAATGGACCAATTTTTGAATGTTCTCTGTCATGTGACGGGCTTCAATGCTGACGGAGTCTTCAGTGGTTTGAGGATCGATTCGTAGATTGACTTTCATTTCTTTTCCTCCTTTCCCCTTTATTAAACCGCAGTTCAGCGAATAAAACAAGGGCTTCTGCCTATTCGGTCGGCTCGGCTGTCTATTCGGCAGAAAAGCGGGAGGGCAAAGCTATCCCCTGATAGAAAAACCTCAATGTGTTATAATAGGAGTCACTAGAAGGACGGAGAAAGCTATGTCAAAAATTATGGAACTGCCAGAAATTCTGGCCAATCAGATTGCAGCAGGGGAGGTCATTGAGCGGCCCAGCAGCGTGGTCAAGGAGCTGGTGGAAAATTCTATTGATGCGGGTGCAAGCCAGATCACCATTGAAGTTGAAGAAGCTGGTCTTAAAAGCATTCAGGTGACGGACAACGGCGAAGGCATTGAGCATGAAGATGCGGCTCTGGCCCTGCGCCGTCATGCGACCAGCAAAATAAAAAACAGGCCGATCTCTTTCGGATTCGGACCTTGGGGTTTCGGGGGGAGGCCATTCCCTCTATTGCTTCGGTGTCGCACTTTCGTCTGGAAACAGCGACGGAAGGCAGCCGGCACGGTACCTTGCTGCTGGCCCGAGGCGGGGAGATAGAGCAGCTGGAGCCGGTCAGCCGGCCTGTCGGAACGACCATTCGGGTTGAAGACCTCTTTTTCAATACGCCTGCCCGGCTCAAATATGTCAAAAGCCAGCAGGCAGAGCTGTCCCATATCGTGGATACCATCAACCGTCTCAGTCTGGCTCACCCCGAAGTGGCCTTTACCTTGCTAAATGACGGCCGGGAACTGACCCGGACAGCCGGGAGCGGCAGTCTCCGTCAGGCTATTGCTGGGATTTATGGCTTGGCTACGGCCAAGAAAATGATAGAAATCGCTGCATCAGATCTGGATTTTGAAGTGACCGGCTATGTCAGCCTGCCTGAACTGACCCGCGCCAACCGCAACTATATTACCATCCTCATCAATGGCCGTTATATCAAAAATTTCCTGCTCAATCGAGCGATTTTGGACGGCTACGGCAGCAAGCTCATGGTGGGCCGCTTTCCGCTGGCGGTCATCAATATCCAGATAGACCCCTATCTGGCTGATGTCAATGTCCATCCGACCAAACAGGAAGTGCGGATTTCCAAGGAGCGGGAGCTCATGGCCTTGATTTCAAAGGCTGTCGCAGCCAGTCTCAAAGAGCAGGATTTGATTCCCGATGCACTGGAAAATCTCGCTAAGTCCAGCATTCAGCGGGCAAAAAAACCAGAACAGACCAGCCTGCCCCTCAAAGAAAACCGCCTTTATTATGACAAAGGAAGCAATGATTTTTATGTCAAGCCGCAGGTGGCCGAGCATCAGGCTTCCTTTGGCCAAGTTGACAGTTCTGTCAAGAAGGTTGACAGCGAAAAAGAGGCAGTTCAGTCAGCATCCTCTGTAAAATTTGCAGAAAGAAAAAGCCCAGACTATGACCAGCTGGACCATCCAGAATTGGATCAAAAGAGTCTGGAGCGGGCTCTGGATAAGCTGGAAAATGAAGAAAAGTCCACCTTCCCTGAGTTGGAATACTTCGGTCAGATGCATGGCACCTATCTCTTTGCTCAGGGCACAGGCGGTCTCTATATCATCGACCAGCATGCCGCTCAGGAGCGGGTCAAGTATGAGGATTACCGGGAAAAGATTGGCGATGTAGACGGCAGCCAACAGCAGCTTTTGGTGCCCTACCTCTTTGAATTTCCAGTGGACGATGTGCTGCGGCTGCAGCAGCGGATGCACTTGCTGGAAGAAGTCGGGGTGTTCTTAGAAGACTACGGCAGCAACCAGTTTATCCTGCGTGAACACCCTATCTGGATGAAGGAGGAGGAAATCGAGTCCGGTATCTATGAGATGTGTGACATGCTCCTCCTGACCAAGGAAGTCTCTATCAAGAAATACCGGGCAGAGCTGGCCATCATGATGTCCTGCAAACGCTCGATTAAGGCTAATCACCGTCTGGACGAGCATTCGGCGCGTGATCTGCTTTTCCAGCTGTCCCAGTGCGACAATCCCTACAACTGCCCCCATGGCCGGCCGGTTCTAGTCAACTTCACCAAGTCTGATATGGAAAAAATGTTCCGCCGCATTCAGGAAAACCACACCAGCCTGCGGGAGCTGGGGAAGTATTAGAAAATATCAAAAGGACTCCAGTCAAACGACTGAAGCCTTTTTTAGATGCAGGAGGATGAATCGTTGCCCTGCCGTCACTGTTTTCCTTCTTCCTTTTTTGAATCAAGCCCGATGACCTTATCCAGATACTTTTCTTTAATCTTGAGGCCTTTGTTAATGGCTATGGCCGAGGCCATGAGCAGGAAAAAGCTCAGCCAGACCAGCATGGTAAACTTGGCCGGAAAACCGGATCCGGCAAAGAAAAGGAAGATAGCCAGAGCAGACACGAAAACAGAAAGAACCTGCCAGAAGCCGTAGGATTTCACTTCCTTGTAATAGCGGTCTTTTTCGTTTTCTGATAGGACAGGTTTTATTTCTGGTTTTGGACTTTCCTCTAACAGCAGGTAATCCGTCGTCACTTGGAAAATCCGGCTCAGTTCGACGATTTTCTCAAGTTCCGGCAGGGCCTGGCCGGATTCCCACTTAGAAATGCTCTGGCGGGAAACATTGACCTTCTCAGCCAGCAGTTCCTGGGACCAGCCCTTTTCCTTTCTCAGTTCAAATAATTTATCAGCCAGTTTCATGACAACTACCACCTTTTCTTTTTCTGTCTTTATTCTAGCAAATCTCTTTGCTTTTGAGAATACAGCCTGCTTTCCTTTTTGTCAACCAGAAGTTGCAGTTGTATTAGCAGTTTCAAAAGAGAAAATATGATATACTAGAAAGGCAAATTGATGAAAAAGAAGGAAAATCATGTACGAATATTTTAAAGGAATTATCAGTAAAATCACAGCCAAGTATATCGTGCTGGAGACAGGTAATATTGGCTATATTCTCCATGTGGCCAATCCCTACAGCTACTCAGGACAGCTCAATCAGGAAGCCAAGGTCTATGTGCATCAGGTGGTGCGGGAAGATGCCCAGCTCCTCTACGGTTTTGTGACTGAGGAGGAAAAGCAGCTCTTTCTCAGTTTAATCTCGGTTTCCGGTATCGGGCCTGTCTCTGCCCTGGCCATTATCGCAGCAGATGACAATGCCGGTCTGGTGCAGGCCATTGAGCAGAAAAACATCACCTACCTGACCAAGTTTCCCAAGATTGGCAAAAAAACAGCCCAGCAGATGGTGCTGGATCTGGAAGGCAAAGTGGCAGCAACAGGCGGCCCAACAGAAAGCAAGGCGCCTGTCCAGACGGCGGATAACCAGGAGCTGGAGGAAGCCATGGAAGCCATGCTGGCCCTGGGCTATAAGGCAGCTGAGCTCAAGAAAATCAAGAAATTCTTTGACGGTACGACCGACACAGCTGAAAACTATATCAAGTCAGCCCTCAAGATGCTGGTGAAATAGGAGGCAATAACATGACCAAACGCTGCGGCTGGGTCAAAATGACTAACCCTTTATATGTAGCTTATCACGATGAGGAGTGGGGCCGGCCCCTCCATGACGAACAGAAATTATTTGAACTGCTTTGCATGGAAACCTATCAGGCCGGTCTGTCCTGGGAGACCATTCTCAATAAGCGTCAAGCCTTCAGGGAGGCTTTTCATCACTACGATGCCCAGAAAATTGCCCAGATGACGGATGCTGATCTGGACCGTCTCTTGGACAATCCAGCCATCGTCCGCAACAAGATGAAAATCTATGCGACCAGAGCCAATGCGCAAGCCTATTTAGCTGTTCGGCAGAAGTTTGGTTCTTTCAACGACTACATCTGGTCCTTTGTCGATTTTAAAAGCATTGACAATCAAATCGCCCACTACAAGGAAGCGCCAGCCAAGACCAAACTGTCGGAAGCAGTGTCCAAAGCGCTGAAAAAACAAGGCTTCAAATTTGTCGGTCCTGTCTGTGTTTATTCCTTTATGGAGGCGGCGGGCCTGATTAATGACCATGAGAATGACTGTGACTTTAATCTACATAAAAATACCGTTTGAGAAAGATTCTCAACGGTATTTTTCAATTTCTTCTTTTAGAGATTTTACTAGCTCTTTTTCATCAGCAAGTTGTAGTAGAGCAATCCCTTTTTTTATTAATTCGTTATCATTTTTGCAAATTCCAAGTCGAATCTGTGAAAGCCCGAGGGAATCATAACGTTTTTCTTTTTTTGACAAATCGTAAATGTACTTAGTAATTTCAGCGCATTCTCTCTTTAATCCATTATAAAGATAGATGGTAGAAAGGTTGACTAAGAGTCCGATTTGTACATTATTCCTATAGCGAAATGATTTGTATTTTTTTATGCTATTTAAAATCTTTTGGGTAAATTGTTTGATATTTTCTAAAGGGAAGAAATAAAGGATAGTAGAAAGAAGTCGAAAATCACTTTCATACCAAGTGTCCTGTTTCTCTAAATACGCCCAAATTTCATTGGTAGCAGCATTAATTTCTTTTGTCTCAGAAATTCCATTTTGTCTTAAATGAATAGTAATATTGATGATATCTAAAGCATGTTTAATCGGAATATCGGAATATTTATATAGATATGCCTCGCATTCTCTCTTTAATTGTAACAAACCTTTTGTCCCTACAATAGACTCACCTTGGTTATAAAGAGAATTTAAAATTTTCTGTCTCTGACTAGGTTGATAATAATCACAAATGTATTTAAATTCTTCTAGTGTCATATCTATCTGGCGAAGTAAAAAAATCATGGTATCGAACTTTGGCACGACTTTCCCGCTTTCAATTCGTGCCAAAGTTGAGCGAGCTAAAAAATCTCCACAAATTTCTTCTTGAGTCAACCCTTTTGATTTCCTAATTTCTTTATAGATTTTTCCATAATCCCAGCGCATAAGACCCCTCTTTGAAAATGTTACTAAAAGCCACGTTTTGAGAAAGCGTTTTAAAATAGTATATCATTAAATAAAAGGGAGGGCAAATATGAAAAAAATAATGTACAATTTAATTTTACTGGCAGTAGCGTTAATAGTTACTACAAGTGTGTTTCCATGGTGGTGGCCATGGGGGTAAAGTGAATAGCATAGGAAAGGAGTGAGTCCAATGGACTAAATAATTTAAATTGTTGGATTATGATATTGTAAAAGAAGAGAGGTTGCATAGTATGAAAAGGAAACGTAGTAAAACAATAATTACTATATTTACACTCTTATTAACTCTCGTAATAGGGGAGATAGCAATTGCTGCCACACATGGTAACTATTCAAACGGTGTAAGAAGTACAGAACATTATCAACTATACTATCATGGTGAAGCTTGGACTACTAGAAATGGGAATACTACTTGGATTCGTTATTATAGGAATAATACTTATTTAGGTGGTGCCGTTGCAATGAAGGATTCTTGGAGACCTGCTAGTGACAGGGTATATGCAGCTGTAACTGTTTGGGATTCAATGAATCCATGGGCAGCAAAAACAATTTACAGATATAAACTTTAATACGATAATGAATAGGAGAGATGATGAGACTATTTAACAATCAATATTGGCATCAAATTGCAGTACTAGATAGTTTGACGGTTTTCATTATTTCTCTTTTTGTTTACAGTCAGAAAGGATATTTTTGGATTCCTTTATTTTTTACTTTTTTAATGTTATTATGTTAATTGTTATAAATAAAAAGTATCAGAAACAATTTATCATTTATCATATTTTAGGTAAGTCGCATACAAATTTTGTTGATCAGTATTTAAAATGGCATTTCTACAATTTGTTGATTAGTTATCTTATTAGTACCGTAATGTATCTTATTTTGCATCTAGCTAAGGATATAAGATTAATATTGATTTTTTTGTTATGGGTACTAATTATGTTTACCATCAATATTTGGATTTATGCTATATCTATAGGAAGAATTCTATGAAAAATATCTATTTTCTTATTTTAAAAAAACGCTGGTTCTTATTTACTATTCTATTTCTACTCGTTTTTCTAACAAATAGTGTTCTTTGGAATGAAAGCACACAATTGATTCGCAGATATCCAGCTATTGAAAGGTTAAAGATAGAGGCAGATAAAGGGAGCTATGAGTCGCTTTATATTCCAGAAGCTGACGAAACAGGGGCTCTTATTTCCATCAGTATGGAGGAGAGAAATGAATTATATCATACACTTTTGACTGCTTTAAGAGATGGCAGAGCAATTTATAGAAATAAAATTGCTTATATTGAAAAAGGTGAAAAACTTCAATTACTTACAGCAACAAAACTTAAAGATGTATTCTCAAAAGAAGAGTTAAGCGAACATTTTTTAAATGATATATTGTTTCAGAAATCTAGAGATAATAAGGAATTGTTTAAAAAAATAATAGCAATTAATCAAGCATTCAGTATAAGAACAATGAAAGAGTCTTATCAAGTTGAGAAAGATTATTATATGAATAATTTTTATTTTGCTGTAGCTTTTTCATGTTTATTGCTTACATTTGCATTTTTTATATTATATTGGTTGCTTTCAGCATCAATAAAGATTTGTCAAGGAGAGTTAAGACTATTACGGGTGATTGGTGCAGGGGAAAGATGGCTAAGAGGACGTTTTCTAATTTTATTTTCGATTCCGATTGTGATGGGTTTTATAGGAATGGTGCTTTTTATATTTGCTATTGGATTAAACTTTATTTGGGCGGACTGGATCTATTTACTTGTCTTTAACTTACTCTTTATTATTTCAGCTCATGTTAATATATCCAGGCATACGAAAGGAGTTTTCAATGCTTAAACTAGAGAAAATTTGCAAAAAATATGACAATAAGAATATTTTTCGTAAAGTAAATTTTCGGGCTTCAACAGGAGAAATTGTCCTGCTTACAGGAGAATCTGGTATTGGGAAGACGACTTTTTTGGAAATAATTGCAGGGCTAAGAAAAATAGATTCAGGAAAATACTATTATGATAATCAAGAGATTTTATGTAATGATGATGATATAATGAGTGGTTTTCGTAATAAAAATATTGGGTATATTCTACAAGACTTTGCATTAGTGGACGACTACACGGTTTTAGAAAACATAATCTTGCCAGTATTATATAGTCGATTTTTTAGCAAAGAGGAAGCTATTTTAAGAGCTAAATCTTTTGCATTAAAATTTTATTTAGAGAAAGAATTGGATAAGAAAGTAAGATTTATTTCAGGTGGACAAAAACAAAGAGTTGCGATTATTCGAAGCTTAATATTAAATCCAGAAATAATACTCGCAGATGAACCTACAACCAACTTAGATAAAAACAATTTTCGATTGGTATTAGAAATGTTTCAAGAGTTAAAAAAACAAGAAAAAATTATCATTATCGCAACTCACGATGATCGTATCAAAAAAATTGCAGATAGGTCATATAAAATTGTAAATCAAGAAATTATAGAAAGTCCGTAGATGAGATATATTTGTAAGGATGGAATAGAATTATTGGAGCTTTTTAGTTATTTTGGAAAGTTGATTTATTTCAACTTTTTTATTTTATAAAAATCAAAAATAGCTAAAATTTTCTTAGTGATACGTCAGTAGATTATCATAAAAAGCATAAAATCAATATTAAACAAACAACGTTCTAAGTTTTAAATGCTTTTCAGAACTTATTTTCTCGCAACTTTAAGTCTTATGTATTTTTCTGCATCCAAATCTTTTCCTTGATAAAGATGCGCAGTTCATAGAAGAGCATAAAGAGGGTGGAAATGAGGAAGCCAGCCATAAAGATATGGTGCAAGTAAGCAAAGACACCAATATAAACCAAGATGGAAAAAAGGTAGAGAATGACTAAGTAATGCCATTTCTTAGCTTTACTGTCTTCGATGACCTTTTTCTCCAAGCGCTCATCTTCCCTGATGAGCGTGTCCAGACTGATATCAAACTCCCGACTGATAGCGATGAGATTTCCAATATCAGGGATACCTTTTTCGCTTTCCCAGCGGGCAATGGCGGAGCGGGAAACCTGAAGCCGTTCAGACAAGGCTTCTTGGGTTAGATGATGTTCCTGACGGATATTTTTGAGAACTTGAGAAATTTTCATGATGAACTCCTTTCTTTAAATAAAAATATTTAGAGGATATCCTTTTTTCATCTTTATTATAAAAATAATGAAACCATTTGCCAATAGCATTTCCCTAACAATCTGGTTATTCTGCATAACACCAGTCCTTTTTAAAAGTTTTCCACAGCATGTTGACAAGTTTGTCAAGGAGCTTGACAGTTCTTTTTATTTCCTGAAATGAAAATCAACTTTTTTAAGATTTTTTGTGATAAAATAAAGCCAATTCCGAATTGTAAGGTAGGAGGTTCTATGAAAGCAGAAATTATTGCTGTGGGCACCGAGATTCTGACAGGTCAGATTGTCAATACCAATGCCCAATTTTTATCTGAAAAGCTGGCTGGTTTGGGGATTGATGTTTATTTCCAGACAGCGGTCGGTGACAATGAAGGTCGGCTCTTATCCATTCTGGAAATTGCCCAGCAGCGCAGCGACTTGATCTTGCTATGCGGCGGCCTGGGACCGACAGAGGATGATTTGACTAAGCAGACCTTGGCTAAATTCTTAGGACGCGAGCTGATCTTTGACCCACAGGCTGTGGAAAAATTAGATCGCTTTTTTGCCAGTCGGCCAGACTATGCCCGAACGCCCAACAATGAGCGTCAGGCCCAAGTTATAGAGGGTTCGCTTCCCCTGCAGAATGAAACGGGACTGGCTGTCGGTGGCTTGCTGGAAGCAGACGGAGTGACCTATGTGGTCCTGCCCGGTCCGCCCAGCGAGCTCAAGCCCATGGTCAATAATGAGCTGGTTCCTCTCTTATCCACAGGGCAGAAGCTTTATTCGCACGTGCTGCGCTTCTTTGGAATCGGGGAAAGCCAGCTGGTAACGGTCCTGACGGACTTGATTGATCAACAGACGGATCTGACCATTGCTCCCTATGCCAAGACCGGTGAAGTGACCCTGCGCCTGTCTACCAAGGCGCTGAGTCAGGCGGAAGCGGATGCCAAGTTTGAGCCTGTGGAAAAGTCTATTTTGGCCCATAAAACCTTTGAAGGACTGCCCTTGTCAGAGATTTTCTACGCTTACGGCGATGACCATTCGCTGGCTCAGGTGGTCTTCGACTTACTGAAGGAGCAGGGCAAGACCATCACGGCAGCCGAAAGCCTGACGGCAGGTCTCTTTCAGGCGACTTTAGCTGATTTTTCTGGGGCATCCGCAGTCTTTAATGGCGGCTATGTGACTTACAGCATAGAGGAGAAGAGCCGGATGCTGGATATTCCATTGGCTGAGCTGCAGCAGCATGGAGTTGTGTCAGCCTTTACAGCAGAAAAAATGGCTGAGCAGGCCAGAAAACTGACCCAGAGCGATCTAGCCGTCAGTCTGACAGGTGTGGCTGGTCCAGACTCCCTTGAAGGCCATCCGGCCGGGACAGTCTTTATTGCTTTAGCCAGTGCCGCTGCAACAGAAATCATAGAGGTTAACATCGCTGGCCGCAGCCGTCGTGATGTACGAAAAATTGCCGTTCTGCATGCTTTCAATCTCGTACGAAAAACTTTATTAAAGAGCTGAATTTTGGTATAATTAACAAATGGCCAACAGACATTTTAGAAAAACAGGAGAAATCAATGGCAAAGAAACAAAAAAAATTAGATGAAATCACGAAAAAGTTTGGCGATGAGCGCCAAAAAGCGTTGGATACGGCTCTGAAAAATATCGAAAAAGACTTCGGTAAGGGAGCGATTATGCGCCTGGGCGAGCGGGCAGAGCAAAAGGTGCAGGTCATGAGCTCGGGCTCGCTGGCCTTGGATATTGCTCTTGGTGCCGGCGGCTATCCGAAGGGCCGGATCATTGAGATTTACGGTCCGGAGTCTTCTGGTAAGACAACGGTAGCCCTCCACGCAGTAGCCCAGGCACAGAAAGAAGGCGGTATCGCTGCCTTTATCGATGCGGAGCATGCTTTGGATCCGTCCTATGCAGCTGCATTGGGTGTCAATATCGATGAGCTGCTGCTGTCTCAGCCAGACTCTGGTGAGCAGGGCCTTGAAATCGCGGGTAAGCTGATTGACTCCGGGGCAGTAGACTTAGTGGTTGTGGACTCAGTTGCTGCTCTCGTACCGCGCGCAGAAATCGATGGTGATATCGGGGACAGCCATGTCGGCTTGCAGGCTCGGATGATGAGCCAGGCCATGCGCAAGCTGTCTGCTTCTATCAATAAAACCAAGACCATTGCCATCTTCATCAACCAGCTGCGGGAGAAGGTCGGCGTCATGTTTGGCAATCCTGAGACAACGCCGGGCGGCCGGGCCTTGAAATTCTATGCTTCAGTCCGTTTGGATGTCCGCGGCAATACTCAAATCAAGGGAACCGGTGACGCCAAAGATACCAATGTTGGTAAGGAGACCAAGATTAAGGTTGTCAAAAACAAAGTTGCTCCGCCGTTCAAGGAAGCTTTTGTGGAAATCATGTACGGCGAGGGGATTTCTAAGACCGGTGAGCTGATTAAGATTGCGACTGATTTGGATATCATCAAGAAAGCAGGAGCCTGGTATTCTTATAACGATGAAAAAATCGGTCAGGGTTCTGAGAATGCTAAGAAATACTTGGCTGACCATCCGGAAGTCTTTGAGGAAATTGACCGTCAGGTCCGTATCCGCTTTGGTTTGATTGACGGTGAAGAAGTGGCAGAACCGGCGGCTGAAGGTTCAGAAAACCTTACAGCAAAAGCTGAAGAAGTGACTCTTGATTTGGACGATGCCATTGAAATTGAAGAATAATTTTTCAAAATAGGTCGCAAGACTGATGGTTTTTGTGGTATAATAGGCTACGATATTAGTATCGTGTAGCGAAAGGAGTACTTACATGATTACAATCTATACCGTCTCAAGTTGTACTAGTTGTAAAAAAGCAAAAACCTGGCTAAACGCTCATCAATTAACCTATAAGGAACAAAACCTCGGCAAAGAAGGCATCACCAAAGAAGAACTTCTGGATATTTTGACCAAGACTGAAAATGGAATTGCAAGTATTGTTTCGTCTAAAAATCGCTATGCCAAGGGATTGGGTGTTGACATCGAGGAATTGAGTGTCAACGAAGTCCTGGACATCATCATGGAGACCCCGCGGATTCTGAAAAGTCCGATTTTGGTCGATGATAAGCGTCTTCAAGTTGGCTACAAAGAAGATGATATCCGTGCCTTTCTGCCGCGTTCTGTCCGTAATGTTGAAAATGCAGAAGCCCGTCTGCGTGCGGCTCTCTAAATCGTATACAGTCTGCAGGAGCTGGGGGATTTCCCAGCTCCTCATTTTATGCCTGCAGATGACAGGGGCTGATTGACAAGAGGCAGAACTGTGATACAATATCTCTGAGGAGGATTTTTCATGAAAAAAATTTTACTGCTTCTGGGCTTGACTGCGGCAGTCTTAAGCGGCTGCGCCCAGAAAAAAACGGAGACTGCGGCAAGTCAGGGAAAAAAAGAAGAAATCAGCAACAATCTACCCATTATCAATCAGGCAGAGCAGCAGGAGGTCATCACTCGGACAGTAGCCTTTCCAAAGGATGAGCAAGGAGCACAGCAGACCCAGACTGTGACCTATCAGGGCAGTCATTTCCAGCGGCTGGTGATTGAAAGAGTCACTGCGACAGACCCTGAATTGAAAGAAGCGATTAAAGAACTGGGGATAGAGGAAGCGCAGAAGTCGCTCAATGAGTCCTTGGATAAGGATACAGACTATGCTCAGGCTAAGACTTTAGCTGGTTTTACGGGTTCCGTTACCGTTCTCAATGAAAATGAGCTGAAAATAACCTCAACCTGTGATTTTCAGAGTTTGGATATCAACAAAGCAGCAGACATGCCTTATTTTAAAAACCTGAATTTAAAAGAGATGGTGAAGCTGACTCCGGAGGAGTATATCACGAATCTCTTGGCCAATGGCGCAGAAGAGCAGAAATAACTGCTCTTTTATTACAATCTGATTACGGGAAGGGGAATAGAATTGACAGCGCTTTTTTAATCATGATATGATGTAGTTAACTTATTGTGAAGGAGACAAGAGATGAAAAAAGCGCTTATTTGCCTGTTAGCTGCTTTGCTGTTCTTATCTGCCTGCAGCCAGCGGTCAGATTCCAGCAGGAATGCGGGTCAGTCCGATTTGTCAGAGACTTCGCAGAGCCAGGCAGCAAAGGCGGAGACAGTGACCAAATCCTACCGGACAGAGCAGGAATTTGAAGGCGGAAAAGAGAGCCGGATTTTAACTGTTACTTATAGCGGCCAGCAGTATGAAACGGTTGTTTTGCGGGTCAATCGGACCATTCCTGCCAATATCAAAGAATCGCTGGGGGATCAGGATATTTCGACGGTCAAGGAGGAGCTGCTGAAGGTTGCGGAAAGACTGCTCGGTTTGGACCAGATTGCGGCTATCAAGGGAATTGAGCTGCATACAGACCTTACAGCAGATGAGATTCTCTTTGTCCTGACGGTTCATCCCAAAGAGCTTGACTTTGAGGCTGTCAAGCAGCTGCCGACTTATGGGCCGATTTTTGAGCAGATTCAGACCTTGAGTCCCGAAGAGCTGCTCAGCACTTTCAAGGGGGCAGACGGCAGCGAAGTTCCCAATCCTTCCGAGTAATCAAAACGGAGCATCTGCATTTTTAAACCAGTTTTCACAGAGAGACTGGTTTTTCTGTCTCCTGCGTCAATAGAAAGAGTATAAATTTGTGAAAAGCCTTTAATTATGCTATAATAGGGATATTCTAAAGAAAGAGGGTGTAATTGTGGGATTTACAGATGAAACAGTACGTTTTAATCTCGATGATTCAAATAAAAAGGAAATTAGCGAGACTTTGACAGATGTCTACAAGTCGCTCAATGACAAGGGATACAATCCAATCAATCAAATCGTGGGATACGTACTGAGCGGCGATCCTGCGTATGTACCTCGCTATAACAATGCGCGCAATCAAATCCGCAAGTACGAACGCGATGAGATTGTGGAAGAATTGGTTCGTTACTATCTGAAAGGGCAAGGCATTGACCTCTGATGAGAATAATGGGATTGGATGTCGGCTCAAAAACCGTGGGCGTCGCCGTTAGCGACCCTCTTGGATTTACGGCCCAAGGCTTAGAGATTATTCCGATTAATGAAGACAAGGGGGAGCTTGGCCTTGAGCGTCTGGGGGAGTTGGTCAGGCAGTATGGAGTCGAGCGGTTTGTCGTCGGTCTGCCAAAAAACATGAACAACACCAGCGGTCCGCGGGTGGAAGCCAGTCAGGCTTATGGCCGGCAGATTGCAGAGCAGTTTCAGCTGCCGGTAGACTATCAGGATGAACGTCTGACGACGGCGGCTGCAGAGCGTATGCTGATTGAGCAGGCGGATGTCAGCCGCAGCAAGCGCAAAAAAGTCATTGATAAGCTGGCAGCTCAGCTGATTCTGCAGAATTATTTAGATCGAAATTTTTAAAAAGAAATTTGAGGAGAAACCTATATGGCACATGATCATAACCATGACCACGAGCATGAAGAGCGTGAACTGATTACTTTGGTAGACGAAGAAGGAAATGAAACCCTGTTTGAGATTCTTCTGACGATTGACGGCAAGGAAGAATTTGGCAAAAACTATGTCCTTCTGATTCCGGCCAATGCGGAAGAGGATGAAAACGGCGAAGTGGAAATCCAAGCTTACTCATTCACTGAAAACGAGGACGGAACGGAGGGCGACTTGCAGCCGATTCCAGAAGATTCCGATGCTGAATGGGACATGATTGAGGAAGTCTTTAACAGCTTTATGGAAGAGTAAGGCTGAGGCTGTGTAAGAGGTCTGGGAGATTTTAAGTCTGGGCTTGAAAAGGGCCAGTCGGGCTGGGGTTGGTTTCAGACCTGCTCTGAGCAGTGAGAATGAGCTGGCTGTTCGGACCGCTTTGGCCCCAGTTTGAAAATGCGAGGGCGAGAAAGTGTGCGCTGTCGTCTCGGTTCTGTACATAGAAAGAGGGCAGGGGGTGCTTTGGGGGTTCGCTCTGAGAGGCGAGAACGAATGCTTGTTCTGCCGCACTTTTTCGGCTCGGTTGAAAATAAAAACATGAAAGAGGAGCGAGTTGTAATTCAGTATTGGATTCTGCTCTGCTTCTCTTTTTCTTAGGTAAGGAAATGAATGAAATTGAAGAGTGGCTGAACAGCCGAATCGGCCTGAATTTCCGTTCGGGCCTGGACCGGATGCGGCAAGCAGTTCGGCTGTTGGGCAGTCCTGAACGGGCCTATCCGGCCATCCATGTGACGGGAACCAACGGCAAGGGGTCTGCTATTGCCTTTATGAGGAATTTATTTGCTGGTCAGGGTCTGAAAGTGGGCAGCTTCACCTCGCCGCATATCATCAGCATTCACGATCGGATCTGCGTAAATGGGCAGCCGATTTCTGATGAGGATTTTGTCCGCTTGGGTTTGCACATCCAGAAAATGGAGTCGGAACTGCTGAAGCCGCAGGATCAGCTGTCTTATTTTGAGATTTTGACCCTGCTCGCCTTTCTCTATTTTAGGGAGCAGCAGGTGGATTTGGCTTTGATTGAAGTCGGAATCGGCGGACTGCTGGATACGACCAATGTTTTGACAGGAGCTGTCTCTGTGGTTACATCGGTCGGACTGGATCATCAGGAAACCTTGGGGAGCAGTGTTGAAGCGATTGCCCGGCAGAAGGCCGGTATATTCAAGCAAGGCTGCCCGGCTGTTATCGGACCTCTGCCGGAAGCGGCACGCTTGGTCTGTCGGGAGCGGGCGCAGGAGCTGGGTCTGGGCCTTTATGAGTATGGCCGGGATTTTTCTTGGTCACACCAAACGTTCCGCAATTCATCAGTGAGCCTGTCCGGCCTGCAGCTAGGGCTCAAGGGCCACTATCAGGAAGAAAATGCAGCTCTGGCCCTGCAGGCTTTCTTGCTCTTTATGGAGCGTCAGGGCTGGCAGCTGGATACTGCGGCTATTCAAGAAGGACTGCGGACGACGCGCTGGGCTGGACGCTTGGAGGAAGTCAGTCCGGGAATCTATCTGGACGGTGCCCACAATCTTCCGGCTTTGCAGCGTTTGGCGGAATTTATCCAGTCGCAGGACGGCAAAGACTGCACGGTTCTTTTTGGAGCGCTCAAGCGCAAGGACTACGGCGGCATGCTGGCTTATTTGCAGGAAGTTCTGCCCGCCGGAGCTCTGACAGTGACGACCTTTGCTTATGGAGAGGCAGTAGGTCAGGCGGAAATCGGAACCTTTGCCTATACGGATGATTACCGGACATTCATCGAAAATTTTAAGAAGAACAGAAAGAGCAAGCAGCTGCTCTTCATCACCGGATCGCTCTATTTTATAGCGGAGGTCCGTGCCGAGTTGACAGCTGCTGATTGACCGCGAGAAGCAAGTTTTGCTACAATAAGGATAAAAAGGAGACAAGCAGATGACAATTTCTAAAAAAATCACTTTTTCAGCTTTAACGGCGCTGGCGGCTATAGCTTTGGCTGCCTGCGGCAGTTCCAATCAAGAGCAGACGGGTCAGTCCTCTCAGGCTCAGTCAGTTTCGTCCAGCAGTGCAGCGGAATCATCCTCCGCAGGCTCTTCCTCTTCTGCCGGCAGCTCTTCGTCAGCAGCTTCTGCTTCTGAAAACCAAGAGACTGCTCAGCTGGATGGCAGCTACCAGGCTAACTATGACGGCGAGCAGCTGACCTTGGAGATTTCGGGTACGACAGGCAGTCTGACCCAGTTTGAAGCAGAGGGACAGTCAGAGGTCAAGCAGGTTCAGATTGATTCCAGCAATCAGACAATGGTCATCGGAGACGATGTTAAACGCTACCGCCTAGATGGCGATCAGCTGACACTGGAGGATCTCTCGCAGGAAGCTTCTGATGATGACACTATGATTTTCAGTAGACAGTAAAGATGGCAGGCTCCGCACGGCTGCTCATTGCTCTATCGTCCTGTGTTTTAAGCGATAGGCTGAAACTGTCCCCCGGACAGTTTCACTGCTAAAAGCAGACTAAAAGACTAAAAAATCAGTCTTTTTCTGGTGCAATCACCTTCTTGAATACAGCTTCTTAAATGTTGAATGGGGATAGGGGGACTCTGGCTGAAGCGGTTTGACTGTTTTCAGCTTGTCGGAGTCTCTTTTTTTGCAGTCTTTTGGGCAGGAAAATTCCTTTTGCATTGATATAAGCGTTGTTTTACGGCTCTTTTATTGTTATACTAGAATATATGTAAAGCTGTTCTTTTTGTTTTGTATAAACCGGGACAGCGGGGGTGGGAAAGAATGCCGAAAAATAAAAAGAAGCCGTCTTCCCACCTCCGAACAGCTCAGCCAATCAGGGAATGATGGTCTGAGCTTGTGAATACAGTCAAGCAAAGCTCGCTGTCAAAGCAGCGGCTTGTAAGAGTTGATGGTTCAAGGAATGAGAAGCCGCTCAGCAGCGGTTGATGGCGCTAAAGTGCCTAATGAACTTGGGCAGGGGAGATTCTGGTTGACGACAGTCAACAAAAGCTCCCCCAATCACTGCGTCTTGCAATCAAACGATAGAAAGATGCGAAGCTGGCTACTTTTGTTTTGTCCTATTCCTTTCCCTCTGCGGGTGAGGGCACTGCCATCATGGGAGTCTGTCCCGGCCTCTCAGAGGACTATTCATGAAAAACAAAGAGCAAACTAATTTGAGTATGAGATGGGAGAGACTATGACTTTCGGGAAATTTCGTCTGTTGATGTCCAAGTACGGCTTTAGTATGATTATCATGCTGCTGGAGCTGTCCTTTGTTTTTGCTGCTTTTTTCTATTTCAGCGGGATTGCTCCTAACTGGCTGTCAATAGCCATTATTGTGTTTATGTACATCGGGACGATTCTGTCCATTGTCAACCGCAACATGCCTCCTGAAAGCAAGGTTGCTTGGCTCCTGATTGCAGTTGTACCGATTTTTGGCTTTCTGCTGTATCTGATGTTCGGGGAGCGCCGCTTGTCCAAAAAAGAGATGGTGCAGCTGGAAAATATGGACTCCATGAAGTTCCGGGAGGACAATAGCTATGACCTCCGAGTCCGTCTCAAAAAGGAAAATAAGGCGGCCTACGGGATTGTCAAGTCGCTTCTGGCCATGGACCACAATGCGGATGTCTATGACGGCACGGCTTCCCGCTATTTTCCGATTGGCGAGGAGATGTTTGCGGCCATGCTGGAGGATTTAAGGGCGGCTGAGAAGTTCATTTTTTTGGAATTTTACATCATCGACGAGGGGCTGATGTGGGACAGCATTCTGCAGGTGCTGACGGAAAAGGCGGCACAGGGCGTCGAAATCAAGCTGCTCTATGATGATATTGGCTGTATGGCGACACTGCCGGGGGACTATACCCGCAAGCTGCGCAGGCTGGGGATTGATGCCCATAAGTTTAATAAGGTGATTCCGCGGATGACGGTAGCCTATAATAACCGTGACCACCGCAAGATTCTGGTCATTGACGGTCAGATTGGCTACACCGGCGGGATTAATCTGGCGGATGAATACATCAACCATATTGAGCGCTTCGGTCACTGGAAAGACGGCGGTATCCGCTTGGAAGGTCGGGCTGTCAAGGCGCTGACCCGGCTTTTTCTCATGAATTGGTACATCAACCGCGGGGAAATTTCCGACTTTGATAAGTATCATCTGGACAATCAGGCAGTGGCAGGTCAGGGACTTTATATCCCTTACGGCAGCGGTCCCAAGCCCATGTATAAGTCGCCTGTCGGCAAGAATGTTTACCAGAATATCATCAGTCAGGCCACGGATTATGTCTATATTACGACTCCTTATCTGATTATTGACTACGATCTGACGGAGGACATTAAAAATGCTGCTATGCGGGGAGTGGATGTTCGGATTGTGACTCCCTTCATCCCGGATAAGAAGCTGATTCAGATTGTCACCCGCGGGGCCTATCCAGACTTATTGGAGGCTGGGGTCAAGATTTTTGAGTACAAGCCCGGCTTCATTCACAGCAAACATGTTGTGGCAGATGACGAATTTGCCGTGGTGGGGACCATTAATTTTGACTACCGCAGTTTGGTTCACCATTATGAAAATGCAGTGCTTCTCTATCGGACCGAGACCATTCCGGCTATCAAAGAGGATTTTGAGGCTGTCTTTGACATTTCTGAGGAAGTTCTGCCGGAAAATCTCCATATCACTTGGTACAAACGCCTGCTGAAAGAGGTCATGCAGCTCTTTGCTCCTATGCTGTAAGGGCTGCTGCTTTGTGAAATCCATGCTCACATTCTTTGAAAATCGAAATCAGACTGCAAAGCCTGTCACCTAATGAGAAAAAACAACTCCCCCATAATCCTGAACCGGCTTGGATTTTGGGGGAGTTTTGTATGAGCTGCGAATAATTGTTTTTTTAAGTGAAGCGGACATCAGATTCAGCCGTCTCTCTGCTTTTTTGCTGTTTTTTGCGAATAGTAAAAATAAAGGGAGGATTGGATGACAGTGTTTGAAGTACTTTACGGCAGCCAACTGGTCTGGGAGAGCAGAGAATACCGCCGTTTTCGGGAATTGGAGAGTCTGGCTGCAAAGCCTAAAAAGAGAAAGGAAATGCAAGAGAAGGCTGACAGGAAGAAAGGAATTTGATATACTAGATAAGACTGATATCAAGGAGATTCTTTTTTATGTACGATACAAATGACGAGCCGGTTTTGGAAGTGTCTGAGGCCTCTTTAAGCAGAAGTGAACAGGCTGAGAGCCAGCCTGCAAAACTGGAGCCTGTTCCTTATGTTCTTGCTTTTTTATGCAGCTTGATTCTCAGCCTGCTCAGTGTGGTCAACCCTTTATTGACCCACTTGTCTACCAACCTGCAGTCGCAGAATCTGTATGCCGGCTGGGCCATGAGTCAGGGGCAGCTGCCTTATTCGCAGATTTATGGGACCAGCGGCCTGCTCTATTATTTCATTCTTTGGGCTGGCAGTCTGGTCTTTGGGCAGTTTCTGCTCATAGCTTTTCAAACACTGGCTCTGTGGCTGGCGGGCATTTTCCTGCATCGGACAGTGGCCCGGCTCAGACCCAAGCAAGGCTTGTCGCGCAGTCTCCTGCTGCTCTTTTACCTTTTGGTTTTTGCGCTGGGCTTTGGCGGTCTTTACTCCACTATATTTGTTTTTCCTTTTATCTTTTGGAATCTCTCTTTCTTAGTGCGCTATCTGCAGGACGATCTCAAGGATGAAAAGTTCATCTTATACGGTGCTTTCGGGGCCGTTGCCTTTATGATTGAGCCGATGGTCAGCCTTGTTTTTTATGCGCTGACCAGCTTGGTGCTCTTTGTCTACAATATCGTGAGCAAGCAGAAGGCCAGAGGTTTTTACCAGTTTTTGGCAGCACTGCTGGGCTTTTCGCTGATTTTCTATCCGCTGGGCTACTTTACCGTTGTCAATCAGACGTTCGGTCAGGCCATCAGCCAGGTGACCTATGCCTGGGATTCCTTTAACCTGCTCGGCAGCCATCTCCTCGGCAATCTGCTTTATTACGGTCTCTTGACGGTCGGTTTGGGCTTTGCATCAGCCTTTGCAGTCGGCCTGTTTACCAAGGCGGAGTCAACCAGCACGCGCGTGCTGCGCTTTATCGGTCTGCTGGGCCTGTTGGCAACGGTTTTAGGGGCGCTGGGTCTGCCGGACCAAGGCAGCTATCAGCTGCTGCCAGCCCTGCCTTTTGCTATGATTCTGCTGGCTCTCTGGTTTAATAAGGGCAAGAAGCAGGCGGGCCGCCACCGCAGGGACCGCCGCCAGCCTTCCCTCTGGTCCAGCTACATCGCCGGCCAGTTCTTCCTGCCGCTCCTGGCTCTGCTCTATCTAGTAGGCTATCCGCTGGTCAATGAATACCTGCTTTCCAGCGGTCAGTCTGCTGAAAGAGCTAGAGCAGCTCAGTATATTCAGGAAAAGAGCAGCGCGGACGATAGGGTGTATGCTTGGGACAATAGTGCCAGCCTCTATCAGGCCAGCGGCCGCAAGTCAGCTGTTTCCCTGCTTTCGCCCGCTCTTTATCTGGGAACGGCTGAAAATCGTCTGGGACTGCAAAGCGCTTTGGAAAATGTCCAGCCCAAGTTTATTTTGGTCAACAATCATCTGGAGCTGCTGTCTGATACCCGCCAAAATCTTTCTAAAAATTATAAAGAAACGGATCTCAAACTGAGCCATTTTAAACTTTACGAACTGAAGTAAATTATCAATATGTTGTGTATAAAATAAAATTTTTAAAAATTTTACACAACATATTGATTTTTTATTTTAACGTGCTATAATGATTCTTGTATCAATCATAGCATACTTTTTGAAAATCAGCCCGGAACAATCTGGGTCTGAAGCTGTCCGCTGCCAGCTGTACCGGCACTTTTTTTGCGGAAGTTTGTCCGCTGCTGCAAGGCCAAGCTGCTGTGGTTTGGGTGTACAGCAGAGCTGAGATGATTTTCATGAGTATCAGAAAGAGGATGTGTCCATGATGATTTTAAGAGAAGAAAAGTTTGAAACCATTCCAGCTGTTTATGTCGAAAAGCGGGACGGCCGCCGGGTGACTTTTGATGTTGCGAAGATTTACAAGGCTATGGTGCGGGCTGCGCAGGAAGTCGGCCCTCTGACGCCGATGCTGGAAGCCAAGCTTGAAACGATTACGGATCGCATTGTCGCTGAAATCACCGATCGTTTTGCCAAGTATGTCAAAATCTATGAGATTCAGAATATTGTAGAGCATGAGCTGCTCAATGCCAAGGAGTATACCATTGCAGAGAGCTACATTACCTACCGCACCCAGCGGGATTTTGAGCGCTCAAAAGCGACGGACATCAACTTTACCATCGACAAGCTCCTCAACAAGGACCAGACGGTAGTCAATGAAAATGCCAATAAAGACAGCGATGTCTTTAATACCCAGCGCGATCTGACAGCGGGGATTGTCGGCAAATCCATCGGACTGAAAATGCTGCCGCCCCATGTGGCCAATGCACATCAAAAAGGCGATATTCATTACCACGATCTGGACTACAGTCCCTATACACCGATGACCAACTGCTGCCTGATTGACTTTGCGGGGATGCTGAAGAATGGCTTTAAGATCGGCAATGCTGAAGTGGAAAGTCCCAAGTCTATCCAGACTGCGACAGCTCAGATTTCGCAAATCATCGCTAATGTAGCGTCAAGCCAGTACGGTGGCTGTTCGGCTGACCGGATTGATGAGGTTTTGGCGCCTTATGCTGCGCTGAATTATCAAAAACATCTGCGGGATGCGGAGCACTGGGTCCTGGAGGATAAGCGCGAGGACTATGCCTGGGAAAAGACCAAAAAGGATATCTATGATGCCATGCAGTCCTTGGAATATGAGATCAATACCCTCTTTACATCCAACGGTCAGACGCCTTTCACATCGCTGGGATTTGGCCTGGGGACCAATCGCTTTGAGCGGGAGATTCAAAAAGCCATTCTCAATATCCGTATCAAGGGGCTGGGATCCGAGCACCGCACAGCCATTTTCCCCAAGCTGATCTTTACCCTCAAGCGCGGCCTGAACTTAGAGCCCGGCACACCGAACTATGATATTAAAGAGCTGGCTTTGGAATGCGCCACCAAGCGGATGTATCCGGATGTGCTGTCCTATGACAAGATTATTGACCTGACCGGCTCCTTCAAGGTGCCCATGGGCTGCCGTTCCTTCCTGCAGGGCTGGAAGGACGAAAATGGGGACGAAGTCAACTCCGGCCGCATGAATCTGGGGGTTGTCACGGTTAATCTGCCGCGGATTGCCTTGGAGTCTGAGGGCGACCTTGCCAAGTTCTGGGAAATCTTTAATGAGCGCATGAATATCGCCGAAGATGCGCTGGTCTATCGGGTGGAGCGGACTAAGGAGGCCAGTCCGGCCAATGCGCCTATTCTCTACCAATATGGGGCCTTCGGCCGGCGCTTGGGCAAGTACGATCAGGTTGACCAGCTCTTTACCCACCGCCGGGCCACCGTTTCTCTGGGCTACATCGGCCTCTATGAAGTGGCAGCAGTCTTCTATGGCAGCGACTGGGAAAAAAATCCAGCAGCCAAGGAATTTACCGTTTCGATTGTCAAGGATATGAAGCGGCGCGTGGAAGAATGGTCTGAACAGTACGACTATCACTTCTCTGTCTATTCAACACCGTCTGAGAGTCTGACAGACCGTTTCTGCCGGCTGGATACGGAGAAGTTTGGTGTCATTGAGGATATTACTGACAAGGAGTACTATACCAATTCTTTCCACTACGATGTGCGCAAGAATCCGACGCCCTTTGAAAAGCTGGACTTTGAAAAGGTTTATCCAGAGGCCGGTGCTTCCGGCGGTTTTATCCACTACTGTGAATATCCGGTCCTGCAGCAGAATCCCAAAGCCCTAGAAGCTGTATGGGACTATGCTTACGATCGGGTCGGCTATCTGGGGACCAATACACCGATTGACCGCTGCTATCAGTGTGATTTTGAAGGAGATTTCACGCCGACTGAGCGGGGCTTCACCTGCCCTAACTGCGGCAACAGCGACCCCAAGACGGTAGATGTGGTCAAGCGGACCTGCGGCTATCTGGGCAATCCTCAGGCTCGGCCTATGGTCAAGGGCCGTCACAAGGAAATATCGGCCCGGGTTAAGCATATGAACGGTTCGACCATTAAGTATGAAGGAAATTAAGATGGGAAAATACCAACTAGATGACAAGGGAAAGGCTCAAGTACGGCGTTTCCACGAGAAGCACTCGCAGGGCGGCAGCGACAAAAAAGACCGCTTAGTCAGTCTGCGGCAGAAATTTTTAGAAAAAAAGAAGAAACAATAGAAGTTGGAGTGGGGCGCGATGCAGTCTCACTCTCTTCGTATCAGGAGAAAAAGCGATGGAACTAAGGCGGCCGACTTTGGCAGACAAGGATACGATTTTGGAGATGCTGGCTGACTTTGAGGCAGCTGGCGGTCCCAAGGATGGTTTTTTCGGCGGAGCGGATTTTGTTTACGAAGACTGGCTGGAGACAATCCAGCTGGCTGAAGCAGGCTTGGGCTTGCCGGATGGCTTTGTCCCCTATATCCAGCTGGTTTCTTTTGATGAGTGCGGTCGGGCGCTGGGTTTTGCCAATCTGCGCCTGCGGCTCAATGAGGCTCTGCTCCGGCACGGCGGCCATATCGGCTACAGCATCCGTCCGTCGGCGCGTGGGTGCGGTCTTGCAAAAGAGCAGCTGCGGCAGACTTTGCAGCTGGCAAAAAGCAAGAATATCCCGCGTGTTTTGGTGACCTGCTCAGGCGGAAATCCTGCCAGCCGGGCGGTGATTGTGGCCAATGGCGGCAGTTACGAGGACAGCCGGGATGGGACAGAGCGCTATTGGATAGATCTAGCGGAGGAGTAAGATATGGAGCTAAGGCGGCCGACGGCGGCAGATAAAGATAGGGTGTTGGAGATGATTGCCGAGTTTGCTGCAGCAGATTCTTACATGCACGGCGGCATGGGGGCAACCTGGAAGATGGCCGACAGCTACGAAGACTGGCTGGACATGGTTCAGCAGCAAGAAAAGGGCCGGCGGGTGCCAGCCGGCTGGGTGCCCTCCATTCAGTTTCTGTCTTTTGATAAAGAGGGGCAGGTACTAGGCTTTCTGGCCCTGCGACCAGTTTTGAATGAAAAGACTATCATCGAAGGCGGCCATATCGGCTACTCCATTCGGCCCAGCAAGCGTCGCCAGGGGCTGGCCAAAGAGCAGCTGGCCTTGGGCCTGATAGAGGCCCGGACAGCCGGATTGGACCGAGTGCTGATAACCTGTGATGAGGCCAATGAAGGCAGCCGCCGCACCATTCTTGCGGCCGGCGGAGTTTATGAAAATACAATTGACAGAAGTGAGCGTTATTGGATTGACCTAGATTGAGGAGGTCCTATGAAATTACGAAGACCGAGATTAGAAGACCAAGCAGCCGTCCTCGACATGATGGCTGAGTACGAAGAAAGACAATGTTACCCAAACGGCCTGCGCAGCAGTGCCTGGAATGCTTCCCAAGACTTTGCGGACTGGCTGCGGCTTTTAAGAGAGCAGGAAACGGCTGATAACCTGCCGGCGGGCTGGGTGCCCTCTGTTCAGTTCCTCTCTTTTGATGAGGAGGATCGACCTGTAGGCTTTCTGGCTCTGCGCCTGCTGCTCAATGAAAAACTCTTTATTGAAGGCGGCCATATCGGCTACTCCATTCGCCCCAGTCAGCGAGGCAGAGGCTATGGACAGGAGCAGCTGCATCTGGGACTGATAGAAGCCAAGAAACGCGGTCTGGACTTTGTCCTTGTGACCTGCGATGAAGACAATGAAGCCAGCCGCCGGACCATTTTGGCCAATGGCGGCGTTTATGACAATACCATCGCCGGCCATGAGCGTTTTTGGATAGATGTGGAGGCCGCATGAACAATCCAAAACCACAAGAATGGAAAAGCGAGGAACTGAGTAAGGGCCGGATTATTGACTATAAGGCCTTCAACTTTGTAGATGGTGAGGGGGTCCGCAATTCGCTCTATGTCAGCGGCTGCATGTTTCACTGCGAGGGCTGCTACAATGCAGCGACCTGGTCATTTAATGCCGGTATTCCCTATACAGAGGAGCTGGAAGAGCAGATTATGAAAGATCTGGCGGAGCCCTATGTGCAGGGGCTGACCCTTCTGGGCGGCGAGCCCTTTCTCAATACCGGCATCCTCCTGCCCTTGGTCAAGCGAATTCGGCGCGAGCTGCCCGATAAGGACATATGGTCCTGGACCGGCTATACTTGGGAGGAAATGATGCTGGAAACGGATGATAAGCTGGAGCTGCTCAGTCTCATTGATATCTTGGTTGACGGCCGCTTTGACCTCAGCAAGAAAAATCTCATGCTGCAGTTTCGCGGCTCCTCCAACCAGCGGATTATCAATGTGCAACAGTCGCTCCAGTCAGGCCAAGTCGTCATCTGGGAAAAACTCAATGACGGTCTGCAGGCCTATGAGCAGGTGGACCGAGATAACCTGATTTAATAGGCGGAATCAAAATTTGCAGCAGCCGCGGTCTCCATTGCGGAGGCTTGCTTGCGGGCATTTATCGTCATTTCGTTTATCTTTTATGACTTTGTTAGCTCGCCTTGCCCTGCTTTTGACACTTCCTCACGGAAGCTTTATCTGCCACGAGGCTGGGACAAAAGTCCTTCAGCCTCGCTTTGTTTT
>NZ_KQ969392.1:497724-512653 GCF_001578865.1 Streptococcus sp. DD11 | reverse complement strand
TTTTTAAAAATTTAGTTCTGTCCCACCGCCCATCTCACAGGAGATATTATAGAAAGATGTCTTGCTTAAAAAGGCATCTTTTTTGCTGGAGCTGATGACAAATGAGCCGAAAATGTGTATATTTATAAATTATTTTTTTCTAAAAATGGTCATTTTGTTCATCTTTTTATGGTATAATAAAACATACTTACTATCTCAGGGGAGAAAAAGGGAGAAAATGAGTCGTTATAGGAAAAGTTTACGGTTTTCTAAAAAGGGAAAGAAAATCCGCTTATTTAATGCAACCTTGCTAATCTTGGTAAGCGCTGTCTCAGGCTTACTGGTTTTTTCGCTGCTCAAAAATAATGTTCTGGCCTTCCGCGGCCTGAATTTGATAATCGCATTTGCTCTGGGAGTCGTAGTCCTTCTATCCTCCTTTTTTATATGGAAAAATACCTTCAGGATTTTCACGGCTGCCTTGCTGCTGGTGACTCTGCTGCTGTCCTCAGGGGCCATGTATGGCGTCAAAAGCCTGATGGACCTGTCTAGCGGAGTTCAGTCAACCTCTAATTACTCCGAATTTGAACTGGGGGTCTATGTCCGCTCAGACAGCCAAGTCAGCGACATCAAGCAGGTACAGGCCCTGCTTGCGCCGACTGAAAATGGCGATCGGGACAACATCACGGCCCTGCTGGAGCATATCAAAGAAAGCAAAAAGACAGATATTGCGCTCAGCAATACTTCCTCTTACATCGCGGCCTACAATGCTCTGGTCCATCAGGAAACGGAAGCGATTGTCCTAAACAGCACATTCGAAGACATGATCGCTTCGCATGATGCGGACTATGCTTCCAAGATAAAGAAGATTTATTCTTATAAGATTACGCGGCAGGTGGAGACTGGCAAGCGCAGCGACAGCACCAATGCGGATGTCTTTAATATCTATGTGAGCGGTATCGACACCTACGGGTCAATCTCGTCTGTGTCCCGCTCTGATGTCAATATCATCATGACGGTCAACCGCAAGACCAAGAAAGTCCTGCTGACAACGACACCGCGCGATGCCTATGTTGCCATTGCGGACGGCGGAGGCGGCCAGATGGACAAACTGACCCATGCAGGGATTTACGGCGTGGACGCTTCTGTCCATACGCTGGAAAATCTCTACGGTATCCGCATCGACTACTATGTCCGTCTCAACTTCACTTCTTTCCTCAAGCTGGTCGACCTTTTGGGCGGGATTGATGTGGAAAATGACCAAGAATTTACCAGCGCCCATGGCAATTATCATTTTCCGGTCGGGACGGTGCATCTGGACTCCCAGCAGGCTCTGGGCTTTGTCCGTGAGCGCTACTCGCTGGAAGGCGGAGACAATGACCGGGGGAAAAATCAGGAGAAAGTCATTGAGGCAGTGATCCAGAAGCTGACCTCTACCAGCGCCCTGAAACATTACAATGAAATCATCTCTGGCCTGCAGGACTCTGTTCAGACCAATCTGGAGCTGCCGACTCTCATGAATCTGGTCAATACCCAGCTGGAGTCTGGCGGCAGCTATCAGGTAGCGTCACAGGCGATTGCAGGAAACGGCCGCATGGACCTGCCTTCCTATGCGATGCCTGATTCCAGTCTGTATATGATGGAGATCCAGCCGGAAAGCTTAGACTCAGCCAAGGCAGCAATCCAGAATGTGATGGAAGGGAAATAAGCATGATTGATATTCATTCTCACATTGTTTTTGATGTGGATGACGGTCCCAAAAATATCGAAGAGACCAAAAGCCTGCTGGAAGAAAGCTACCGTCAGGGGGTGCGGACGATTATTTCCACTTCTCACCGCAGAAAGGGAATGTTTGAAACACCTGAAGAACAGATTAGCAGCCATTTTCAGTTGGTCAAGGAGCTGGCAGAGCTGATTGCCCCTGACTTGACGGTCCTTTACGGAGCGGAAATTTACTACAGCAGCGATGTTTTAGAAAAGCTGGAAAAGGGGCTGCTTCCCAGCCTGGCCGGGACCCAGTATGTCCTGATTGAGTTCAGCATGGCAACGCCTTATAAGGAAATCCATGCAGCCTTGGGCAATATCCTGCGTCTGGGTCTGACCCCAGTCGTGGCCCATATTGAGCGTTATCACTGCTTGGAGCAGGACGAAAAAAAGGTGCAGGAACTGATTGATATGGGCTGCTATACGCAGATCAACAGCTCCAGTGTGCTTAAGCCGAGGCTGTTTGGCGATACAGACAAATTTATGAAAAAAAGAGCCCATTTCTTTTTGGAGAAAGATTTGGTGCACTTTGTCGCGAGCGACATGCACAATCTGTCAAAACGGCCGCCTTATATGAGAGAAGCTTTTGACGTGATTGAGAAGAAATACGGCCCGCAGCGAGCGGCTGCCTTATTTCAGAGCAATCAAGAGTTATTGCTGGAAGATGAATTAATTTAGGAGAAACAATGGAAAAACAAGACACGCAAATAGTAGAAATTGATATTCTGTCCTTGCTCAGAACCTTATGGCTGAGAAAGTTTACCATTCTTTTAGGAGCTGTTCTTTTCTCGCTTTTAGCCTTTGGCTACAGTGTTTTTATCGCTAAAAAGACCTACCAGAGCACGACCCGTATTTATGTGGTCAGCCGGCAGAATGAAGCCCAGTCTGCTCTGACCAATCAGGATCTGCAGGCAGGTTCCTACTTGGTAAAGGACTTTAAGGAAATCATCCTGTCCCAGGCCGTTCTGTCCCAGGCAATCAGTGAGCTGCAGCTGCAGACCTCGCCGGATGAATTGGCCCAAAACATCACTGTATCCGTCCCTGCCGACACCCGTATCGTTTCGATTACGGTCAAGGACAGCAGTCCCGAGGAAGCGGCCCGCATTGCCAATGCTTTCCGCAATATAGCTGCTGAGAAAATCATCGAAGTGACCAAGGTGCCTGATGTGACGACGCTGGAAGAAGCTTCGGTCGCTCAGGAGCCTTCATCGCCGAATATCCGCCGCAATGTCCTTTTAGGCTTTGTGGGGGGCGCTGTTCTGGTGGCTTTCTTTATCATCACGGTGGAGATTTTGGATGACCGTGTGAAAAAACCAGAAGATATTGAGGAAGTTTTAGGGCTGACTCTGCTCGGAGTCATCCCAGATATGAAAAAAATGTAGGGAGAAAAGATGGCAACCTTAGAATTAGTCAGAAAAAGAAGAAATCTTATCAAGCTGACAGAAGAATACTACAATGCGCTCAGTACCAATGTGCAGCTGAGCGGTGCCAGTATCAAGCTGGTCGAAGTGACCTCTGTGACAGCCAATGAAGGGAAGTCAACCACCGCTACCAATCTGGCTGCGGCTTTTGCAAGGACCGGCCACCGGACCCTGCTGGTGGATGCGGATATCCGCAACTCGGTCATGTCGGGTGTCTTTAAGAGCCAAAGCAAGGTATCGGGGCTGACCGACTTCCTGACAGGACAGGCAGAGCTGCAGACGATTCTGAATGACACGGATATTGACAATTTGGATGTGATTCTGGCGGGTCCAGTCTCGCCCAACCCGACAGGCCTCCTGCAGAGCCGGCAGTTTGAGACCTTACTGGCCAACCTCCGTCCCCGCTATGATTCTATCATCGTGGATACATCGCCGATCGGTCTCGTCATTGACGCAGCCATTATCGCGCAGAAATGCGATGCCAGCCTTCTGGTAACCGAAGCAGGCAGCGTCAAGCGCAAGGCCGTGATGAAGGCCAAGGAGCAGCTGGAACAGACCGGCACCCCCTTTTTAGGTGTCGTCTTAAACAAATACAACATTGACTTAGAACGCTATGGCTCCTACGGAGCATACGGAAGTTATGGGAATTATGGGAAGAGCAATTAATTTTTAGGGATGAAAATTGAAAGAGGGAGTTATGGAGTTAACAAGGGGGCAAAAAAGGATTGTTCTAATCCTTATTGATAGTCTGTTAATCTATTTAAGTGCATTAGTAGCTTATTTTTTTCTGATAAATTATATCAATCTTTCTGATGAGCTGCTGCTGCTTTTGCCGACGCTGATCATAGTCTGTTATTTATCTTTGGGGCTTTGTGCCAGGATTTTTTCGACAATTAATAGATATACAGACTATCGCACTTTGGGCAAGATAGGATTGATATTTATCTTGATATACAATCTGATTTATTTAGGAAGTCTTGCTCTTTCTGTGACATTGAGCTTTAGGTTTCTGCTGCTGAGCTGTTTGTTTTCTGTTTTATTTACTCTGTCAGCTCGTTTGACTTGGCGGACCATGCATGAAATTAAACAGCCGGAAAGTATAATAAATCAAGATCAGGCTAGGAGGACGCTGGTCGTTGGAGCCGGTGATGGCGGAAATTTATTTATTAAAACAGCTCTGAAAAACTCTCCTGATTTAAAAATTGTAGCTATTGCTGACAGCGATAAGAGCAAGCAGGGAATGTTTTTACACGGCATCAAGGTGGTCGGTACTGACGAACAGATTCCGGAAATTGTTACAAACTATGAAATCGAACAAATTGTCATCACAATCCCTTCCCTTGCTCCGGAAGATTATGAAAAAATTATAGGATATTGCCAAAATACGGAGGCTAAGGTCAGTGCCATGCCTAAGTATGAAGAAGTTATTACTGGAAAATTAACTGTTAATAAACTGCGGGAAATAGATATTGCTGATTTGCTGGGCCGTAAAGAGGTCAAACTTGACCAGTCCAGCTTAAAATCAAATATCAAAGGAAAAACAATCTTGGTCACTGGAGCCGGCGGTTCCATTGGTTCAGAACTCTCACGGCAAATTGTGCAGTTTTCGCCTGCCAGACTGTTGCTTCTGGGGCATGGCGAAAATTCCATTTATTCTATTCATAAAGAACTGCTGTTCCGCTATCGGGACAAAATCGAGATTATCCCTATTATTGCGGATATTCAGGACAGAGAACGGATTTTCCAGATTATGGAGCATTATCGGCCTGACCGTGTCTACCATGCGGCAGCCCACAAGCATGTTCCGCTGATGGAGTACAATCCGACGGAGGCAGTAAAAAATAATATTTATGGAACGCAAAATGTCGCGGAAGCTGCAAAAGCAGCAGGTGTAGCAAAGTTTGTCATGATTTCAACAGATAAAGCGGTCAATCCTCCCAATGTCATGGGAGCAACCAAGCGTGTGGCTGAGATGGTTGTTACCAGTTTAAATGAAGAAGGAAAGACACTGTTTGCTGCGGTGCGCTTTGGCAATGTCTTGGGCAGCCGCGGCAGTGTTGTTCCTTTGTTTAAGGAACAAATCTCCAAAGGCGGACCAATAACGGTGACAGATTTTCGGATGACCCGTTATTTCATGACTATACCAGAAGCAAGCCGGCTGGTAATTCAGGCTGGAGCCCTGATGCGGGGCGGAGAAGTTTTTGTGCTGGATATGGGAGAGCCCGTAAAAATTCTGGATTTGGCTAAAAAAATGATTACCCTCAGCGGTCGTACAGAAGAAGAGGTGAAAATTGTAGAGTCAGGTATTCGGCCGGGGGAAAAACTCTATGAAGAGCTGCTGTCAGCTGAAGAAAAAGTGGATGAGCAGATCTATGATAAAATATTTGTCGGCAATGTCCAGCTTCTTTCCAAAACAGCGGTTGATGACTTTATTGCCTCTCTGTCCAATCTAAAGGGCGCTGACCTGAAGGATAGCCTGGTTGCATTTGCACAGCAGTAGGAGATGAGGAAAAAATGTATAAATCAGTAAAAAGAGGGCTGGATATTCTGTTGTCATTAACAGGGATGATTCTTTTATCTCCTTTATTTCTTGCCATAATCTTGGCAATCAAGCTGGATTCAAAAGGGCCAGTGCTCTTCAAGCAAAAACGAGTAGGCTTGCATAAAAAACATTTTAATATTCTTAAATTCCGTACCATGCGCGTGGATACGCCGAAAGATACCCCAACGCACCTGCTGGAAAATCCTGAGCAGTGGATTACCGGCACCGGCAAATTTCTCAGAAAGACTTCTTTGGACGAACTGCCCCAGATTTGGAATATTTTTGTAGGAAATATGAGTATCATTGGGCCGCGTCCAGCTCTTTGGAATCAGAATGATTTGATTGAAGAGCGGGAACGCTATGGGGCCAATGATATTTTGCCGGGTCTGACAGGATGGGCTCAGATTCACGGACGAGATGAACTGCCAATCGCAAAAAAGGCTGAATTGGACGGTTATTATGTCCAACACCTATCTTTTAGCCTAGACGTTCGCTGTTTCTTTGCTACGATTAAAAGTGTTGCCAAGAGTGAAGGGGTTGTCGAAGGCGGAACAGGGAAGACGGAGAAGAGAGAGCAGAGCTGATGAAAAAAGTATTGATTACAGGAGCAAACAGCTACATCGGCCAGAGTTTTCAAAAGCATGTTTCCTTGTTGGAGGATGTTCAGGTCGAGGAGCTGGATGTTCGTGAGGAGACATGGAAGCAAAAGGATTTTTCATCTTTTGATACGATTTTGCATCTGGCGGCCCTTGTTCACATCTCCAATCCAGCAAAGGAAATGGAGGGAATGTACAATCAGGTCAATACTCAGCTGCCTTATGAGCTGGCGAAAAAGGCCAAGCAAGAAGGTGTCAAGCAGTTTATCTTTATGAGCAGTATGAGTGTCTATGGCGAAGTGCTAGGTGACCGAGTCATCACGAAGGATACACCGGAGCTTCCGACTTCTTTTTATGGCAAAAGCAAGCTGGCTGCGGAGCAGCTTTTGTCCTCATTAGAGAGTGAAAAATTTCGTATTGCGATTCTCCGGCCACCGATGGTTTATGGCCGCCAAGCTAAGGGAAACTATCAGCGGCTGTCCAAGCTGGCCCAAAAACTACCGATATTCCCGCTGGTCAACAACCAGCGCAGTATGATTTATATTGACAATCTTTGTGAATTTATCAGATTGATTGTTCAGTATCAAGACAGCGGTCTTTTCTATCCTCAAAATCAGGACTATGTAAATACTTCTCAGTTAGTCAGAGAGATAAAAAGAGTGCATGGTCAAAAAGTGTTCTTGCTGCCTGCTGTTCATTGGATTTTAAAAGGCCTGTCTAGACGTGCTGCAACTCTGAATAAGCTCTTTTCAGATTTGACCTATGCTAAAGATTTATCCGCGTATTCACAGTCTTATCAAGTTGCAGATTTTAGGAGCTCTATTGAAAAGACAGAGAAGGGAAACTAGTTTAGAATGATGGAGAGTAGTGATTTGTGAAATTTTCGGTATTGATGTCTGTTTATCAAAAGGAGCATCCGGATTTTTTGAGAAAGAGTCTGAATAGCGTTCTTGTAGAGCAAAGCTGCAAGCCAGACGAGCTTGTCCTTGTGGAGGATGGACCGCTGACAGACGAGCTCTATCAAACCATTCGATATTTTCAGGAAAAATTTTTAGAGATCAAAATTCTTTCCTTAAAAAAAATGTCGGCCTGGGAGAGGCCTTGCATCAAGGAGTTCAGGCTTGTTCCTATGATTGGATTGCTAGGATGGATACAGACGATATTGCGGCAGCCGACCGCTTTCAGCAGCAGTTGGCCTATATTGAGAAGCATCCGGAGCTAGATGTTTTGGGTGGCCATATCATTGAGTTTGATACGGAGCCGGATCAGCCTGTAGCCGAGAAAAGGATGCCTATCTCTCATGAAGAGATAGTTAGGAGGCTGCAGCGCAGGAATCCTTTCTGCCACATGACAGTCTTTTTCAGGAAAGAAGCAGTTTTAAAAGCTGGCAATTACAAGTCCTTACCTTTAGTGGAAGACTATTATCTTTGGGCCAGAATGGCTTCTCAGGGCTGTCGTTTTGCCAATCTTGATCAGGTTCTTGTCTATGCGCGTGTCGGAAACGGCATGCATGTGAGAAGAAGCCAGAAGGAGCAGATTGCCAGCTGGAAAGTTGTCAACACTTTTCTGTTGGCACAAGGCATGCTAAAGAGAAGCCAGTATTTTCAAAACATGCTGCTGATTCGTGTTTTTGTAGGGACACCGGTTTGGATAAAAGCATTTATTTATAAATATGTTCTCAGAAGGAAGTAATCTTTTTTACGAGCCGAGCCGTCAAGCTTGAAGGTGCAGGAACTGGGCGACTTTCATATAGGGGAAAAGTTTAGGAAGGGGGAGAGATGATTTCTATCGCAATGGCGACCTACAATGGAGCGGGTTTTGTTTTAGAGCAGCTGGATTCTATTCGGATGCAAAAGATGAAGGCGGATCAGGTCATTATTTGTGATGATTGTTCGACAGATCAGACGGTCGCACTGGTCAAGGATTATATCGCTAAGCACCAGCTGACGAATTGGCAGTTGATTGAGAATCAAGAAAATATCGGCCATTATCAGACTTTTATCAAATTAGCTGGCCTGGCTGAGCATGATGTTGTTTTCTTTGCTGATCAGGATGATAAATGGCTGCCTGATAAAACAGCAGCCTTGTATAAAGTGCTGTCGGAGACGGGAGCTGCAATGGTATATGGCCGCTCGTATGTCATTGACCAAGACGGTCAGATTATCAAGGAATCCAAGGTTTCAGAAGAGAGACGGGAGAGAGACTTGGCCTATCTTCTGAAAAATTGGCCGTCAGGCTATCAGACAGCTTTTCGAAGGTCGGTACTGACGGATATTATACAGCAGCAGTACAAGGACTATCCCGGGTTTGATTATCACGATGTTTTGTTTGGTATGCTAGCTCCTCTTTATGGTCGAGTCATTGATGTTGGTCAGATATTAGACCAGCACCGTATCCATCAATCCAATGTGACTCAGTCTGCTGCATCGCTCAGCTTTACAAAAACAAGACGGTCAAGAATCGATTATTTGCAAAAAGTTGTCAGACGCTATGAGTCTATTTTGAAAATTGCTAGAGAGCGCCAAGCTTCTGAGCAGGCTTGCCGGCAAGCTAACAAAGCTTTGGCCCTGACCGAGCGCAGACTGAGATTTTTACAGTCTAGAAATCCATTTTTGGCCTTGGGGCTGTTATTTCAAATAAGGGAGTATAAATCAATAAAAGACTTCGTTAGTGATATAGTCTATACCTACTCATTAAATGGAGTCGCCAGAAAATTATTGAAAAAGTTTGGGAGGTAAGAAAATGAGAGGGACAAGTAAGATTGAATGGGAGTTGGCTTTGGGAGAGCGTTTCAGTCCCATGTATCAGAAGATTACAGACGAGAAGTTAAAAGCGTTGCAGAAAGCTTATTTACAGATGTATAAAGCTTTTGATGCAGAGTGTCATCGTCATCAGCTTCATTCGTATATGGTTGCAGGAACTCTGATTGGTTCTTTGCGGCACGGGGGCTATATACCTTGGGACGATGACATCGACTTGGTGATGTTCCGCGAAGATTATAATCGTCTGCAGGATATTTTTGCAAACAGCGAAGATTTCGAGTTGATTTCCCCTGCTGAGGCGACAGACAGCGTTTTCAAGGTCCTGAAGCTACAGAGTAAGTCCTTAACTTACTACGATGTTCTAGGAGAAGGTTTCAGCAAGAAGAAACACCTCTATCTGGATATGCTGCCCATTGACTTTGTTCCAGAAAATGATATGCTTCGAAAGATTAAAGGGCTAATTTTTCGGGCATTAGACCTGTCACACAATAGCTCGCGCTGCTATACGAAGTTCACGCCGCATCTGACTTATATGGCTAAAGAATCTAAGGAACTCAGAAAAAATCTTTGGATTAGAAGGCTTGTAGGCTTTCCTTCTTTTATCATGGGACCGGCCAATATGTACAAGCTGATGGAGAGGCTTATCCAGTCCAATAAGAAGACTTCAAAAATAACCATTGCTTATGGCGTAAAAGGCTACTTGGGAGAGACGATCGACTATGAAAGTTTCTACCCAGCTAAGAAGTATTCCTTTGAAGGATATGAGTTTGATGGACCGAATGATGCAGATAAGTATCTGACGAATCGCTATGGTGACTATATGACGCCGCCTGAAAAGAAAGAGCAGACAGAGCGTCATGTCAGATTGAGAGATAATTGGGTTGAATTAATAGAAGGAAGATAATGGTTTTTTTACTAATTTTGGGTGGTCTTTTCCTATTGTTTTTGACAGTCAGAATGATGGGAAAAGACTATGCAAACCCAGTCTTTATATACTTGGCAGTATGGCTGATTGCTAGTATTTCTACTGCATTTTACTCATCCAGATGGGGGGAAGAAATTTCCCTGATAACCGTCATTATCATCCTTATTGGTAATGCTGTTTTTTTAATGGGGGTTTTGCTGTCATCGAATTTGTTTGCTGAAAGAAAGTTGGAAATCAAACTCAGTCAGATAAAAGTGAGCAATCTCTGTGTTTTGTTAGTTCTCCTCTTTTTTGCTTTTGCGATTAGATTTGTTTATTCTGAGCTAGTTTATCTGGCAGCGCAGAGCAAGCAGTTGCCAGGTGGAGTATTTAGAACGATTGAGCTGGCTCGGCATATGACGACAAATTATGATTTCTCTCTCAGTCGCCTTAGTCTGAACTTATTGCGGATTAACTTTTCCTTAGGAATTGTTTTCTTCTACTTTTTCTGTGAGTCTCTTTTTTCGGGGCAGGATAGTATTTTTTATAAGGGGAAATTGCTGTTGATTAGTATGATTTCTCTGGGAATTTCCCTCTTGTCGACCGGACGGACGGAATTGCTTGGTCTGATTTCAGGGTATGCTATTTTATATATCTTATTTTTCTCGAAATATTATTCATGGAAAGACCGCCGCTATGGCAAGAAGCTTTTTCGAATGCTGCTGACAATCGGTCTTGTTTTCCTAGGTTTGTTTATGGTTATTGGAACCTTCGTTCTGAACCGTGTAGATAGTCAAGCAGAGCTAGGGATCTTGGATAATTTGATAAAGTATATGGGATCTCCCATACAAGCTCTTGACTATTATCTGAAAAATCCTTCTCTTTATGATAATAATCAGGTCTTTGGAGAAAATACTCTTATTGCTGTCTACGGGACCTTAAAGTCTCTGGGTCTATCCAGCTATGACTTGACTCCTTTTTTGCCGGTCATTCACTTTAATGGTGACAAAACCAATGTTTATACGATTTACTACTATTTTATCAAGGATTTTGGCTATTTTTCAGTTCTAATCCTGCAGCTTGTTTATGGCTTCTTTTATGGAAGTTTCTACTATTCTATAAAAAAACGCTATTTCACCCCACTGAAGGCCATCGTTTTCGCCTTGTTTGCGTATCCTTTGGTTATTTCATTTTTTCAGGAAACACTGCTGTCGCTGCTGACAACCCATATTAATCGGATTGTCTATGCCTTTGCTATTTATATAGCAATTGATTTGTTTAGCAGGGTAAGATTTACAACGAGAGGAAGGAAAGTATCTGTATGACAACAACGGCCTTGATTTTCGCAGGTGGCACAGGCAGCCGTATGAATACCAAAACCCTGCCCAAGCAGTTTTTGGAGCTGCACGGCAAGCCTATTATTATTCACACAATTGAGCATTTTGAGGCCCATCCGGCAGTGACAGACATTGTTGTTGTCTGCGTGGAGGGGTGGTTAGACTACTGCAGAGATTTGCTGGCTAGATTTAATATCAAAAAAGTCAGTCAAGTTGTTCCTGGCGGAGAGACTGGGCAAATGTCTATCTTCAATGGTCTGGCAGCCTTACGGAAAAAATATCAAAATGATGATGATTATGTTTTGATTCACGATGGCGTTCGACCCTTGATTGACGGAGAGATTATCTCTAAAAATATTGAAGCGGCCAAGAAGCATGGAGCAGCCATCACGGTTAAGCCTGTCATCGAAACAGTCATTCAGGTAGATGAAGCAGATGTAATCAATCAGGTCATTGAACGCTCAACCTGTCAGACAGCTGTTGCTCCTCAGACCTTTGTGCTTTCAAAGATTCATTCCCTGCATTTAAAGGCTCAGGCAGAAGGTCAGTTTGATATGACCGACTCTGCTACGTTGGCTCGCTATTTTGGGCTGCCGCTTCATACAGTTATGGGAAGCAGTGAAAACATCAAAATAACAACTCCGTCAGATTTCTATATTTTCAGGGCAATCTATGAGGCGCGAGAAAATGCACAAATTTTTGGTTAATATGAAAAAGAATACGATGTTAGAAGAAGATATGACAGACTTGGCTGCGACCAGTCCTATTTTCAAAGACCTGAGAAATGTTACCGTCTTGATAACAGGAGCTACTGGACTTTTGGGCAGCCACTGTGTCTTTGCTTTGCTGGCTCTGAATGCTTTGTATAATGCTAATATCAGAGTGTTGGGTTTGGCCCGCAGCCGCCAAAAGGCAGAGATCCTTTTTGCCCCCTTTCTGCAAAGCGAGCACTTACAGCTTGTCTATGCTGATTTGCTGTCGGATTGGCGGATTGACGAAAAACTGGATTATATTATCCATGGAGCCAGTGCGACGGACTCCTCTTTTTTCGTTGAGCATCCTGTAGAGACCATTGCTTTGGCAGTCAGAGGCACTGAAAAAATGCTGAAGTTGGCGAGAGACAAGCAGGTTCGTAGTATGGTTTATCTGTCCTCTCTTGAAGTTTATGGGGTCACAAATCCGGAAGCATCCAGTATTACTGAAGCAGACTATGGTTATTTAGACCCGACCAGTGTTCGCAGCAGCTACTCGGAGAGCAAACGTATGGCAGAGTCCTTGAGCGCAGCATACTATCATCAGTATCAGGTGCCGGCGCGAATAGTTCGTCTGTCACAAACCTTCGGACCAGGTGTAGCTTATGAGGACAACCGTGTTTTTGCACAGTTTGCTCGCGCTGTCATAGAGGAGAAAGATATTGTTCTCCGTACCAAGGGGGAAACTATTCGAAATTACTGTTATACAAAGGATGCTGTTGAGGCTATTTTCTACATTCTGCTGAAAGGGCAGGCTGGGCAGGCTTACAATGTTGCCAATAAAGAAACGGCTATTTCCATTCGTGAGATGGCAGATCTGGTCATTGAGCAAAGCGGCAGCAGTAAGACCAAGCTAGTTTTTGATTTGGCGGAAAATATAGAAAAGCTGGGCTATAATCCGACGGTTAAGATTCGTCTGAATACGGATAAACTTGAAAGCTTAGGTTGGCAGGCTAAGACAGATCTGACAATCATGTTTCAGAGGTTGATTCAGAGCATGGCAGCAGATAAGAGAGATTAGGAGGTAGGTGCGTGTCTAGTGGATTTAAAAAATTAGCAGCTAATTTTTCTTATGTCATTTTATCCAACCTGCTGACTGTTTTAGTGACGTCTCTAGTAGTTTTGATTCTGCCTAAAATCATGGGGGTGGAAGAGTATGGCTACTGGCAGCTCTATATCTTCTATCTATCCTATGCAGGATTCATTCATCTGGGCTGGACTGACGGTATTTATCTTCGCTATGGCGGGATGGAATATCATGATTTGGATAAGACAAAGTTTTTCTCCCAATTTTTGATACTGCTGTCCTATTTGATAGGAGTGGGTCTCTTGTTTTTGCTGGGGATTTCCGCCTTTATCACAGATGCAAATAGCCGCTTTGTCTTTACGCTTTTGGCTTACACCATGTTGGTGACGAATTTGCGCTTTTTCTTTGTTTATGTCTTGCAGATGACCAACCGCTTAAAAGAAAGCTCTTGTGTTATCAGCGGCGATCGATTGCTTTATCTACTGCTCTTGTTGGTCTTTGTTTTCATTGGCTTTCGAGACTTTAAAATCATGGTTTATGCAGATTTGATTGGTCGGTTCGTTTCATTATTTTATGCCATGTATCTCTGCAGGGATATGGCGTTTCGACCTCTCAGACAGTTCTCATTTGACTTCCAAGAGACGGTCAGCAATATTGCAGTCGGGATTAATCTCATGCTGTCAAATGTGGCCAGTATGCTGATTATCGGAACTGTTAGGATGGGAATCCAGAGAGTTTGGAATATTGCTACCTTTGGGAAGGTATCCTTGACATTGAGCATTTCCAATCTGCTCATGACTTTTATCAATGCCATTGGGCTAGTTGTTTTTCCGATTTTAAAACGGACAGACGAGAGTAGGCTGCCAAAGATTTATGATCAGCTGCGCAATATCCTCATGATTGTTATGTTTGGCGTGCTTTTGTTATATTATCCTTTAAAAATAGTCTTAGATCATTGGCTTCCAGCCTACAAAGAGTCGCTGATGTTTATGGCTCTGGTCTTTCCAATGTCTGTTTACGAGGGCAAGATGGCATTGCTCATCAATACCTATCTAAAGGCATTGCGAATGGAGAGACAGATTTTTAAAGTGAATGTCACTGCTATGCTCTTGAGCTTTGCTAGTACCTTGGTTTTTGCTGTTTTCCTTCACAACCTAAATGCTACAGTCCTTTCTATCGTGCTGTTACTGACGGTCAGAAGTATCCTTGCAGAAGTTATCCTAGCTAAGCGGATGCAGATTGCGGTAGTCAAGGATATGGGGATTGAGCTGCTGATGACATTTGTCTTTATCGCTTCCAACTGGTTTTTGCCAGTTTATCTAGCTGCAGCATCCTATGGCCTGGTCTATCTGGCTTATAGCCTCTATAAATATAGGAGCTTGAAAGGCTTGCTTCGACAATTACGCGCTCATTGAGATTCAGCTGTTTGGCGATGGGCGGCTCATTGGCGCTAAAGTGCCTAATGAACCACTGTGTCTTGCAATCAAACGATAGAAATATAAGAAGCTGGGTACTGTTGTCCCAACTTCTTTTTACATATCATACTGCGGAGTCAGACCAAGTTCTGCTCGGCAATTTCTTTCACTTTTTCTTCGGGAATATCGGTCAGCTGGGCAATAGTTTGCGGACTGGCCCCATTCTTCAGCATGGCTAGGACGAGCTGCTGGACACCTTGTTCCATTCCTTGGCTTCGCCCTTGTTCCATCCCCTTCTCACGCTCCTCCTGAATGGCCAGCTCATGCTCGTAATAAATCTGGGCCATAGTGGCCTCATAGTGGTCCTGCTGTCTGCGTTTTTCATCAAACATCTGTCTCTCCTCCTTGGTCCAGCGCGTTTGGTCCAAAAGTT
>NZ_KQ969392.1:467982-496549 GCF_001578865.1 Streptococcus sp. DD11 | reverse complement strand
GTCTGTTTTTGAACCACTATTTGTGAAGGCAGCTTTTGCTAGATGAGAAATGGTTTTTCAGTTAATCTAGGCGGCGTGCT
The DNA here is from genome assembly GCF_001578865.1 of Streptococcus sp. DD11. NCBI lineage: Bacteria > Bacillati > Bacillota > Bacilli > Lactobacillales > Streptococcaceae > Streptococcus > Streptococcus sp. DD11. The sequence continues at coordinate 496,469 of NZ_KQ969392.1, read as the reverse complement.
GCAGGCATGCTGGACATCTTCCGAAAGATTCAGGGATGCCTGCCGGGATATAGGGGGTTAGATGGTAAAATCAGCCATGGACACAGGCTCTTATCTCAACCCTTCCTCAAAACTCACTGACGGAGCCTCGACAAGCAGCTTCTCCAGCGTGAAAGGGTGGGTCAGGGTCAGCCGGTGGGCGTGGAGCATGAGGCGGCCCTGCGGCTGAGGATGGTAAAGAGGGTCGCCGACAATAGGCAGGCCATGGTGAGAAAGATGGACACGGATTTGATGGGTGCGGCCGGTTTTCAGCTGGCAGTTGACCAGACTGGTCTGGCTGAAGTTTTTCAGCCGCGTCACCTGGGTCTCAGCGGTCTGGCCCTTTTGGGGGTCCACCAGCCGCTTTCTGCGGTCATGGCGGTCGCGGCCGATTCGGTCCCTGAAGGTCATCGTTTTTTGACTGGGCTGCCCATCGGTCAGGGCCCAGTACTCTCTGCGGATCGCCTTGTTTTCTAACATCCGATTCAAAATAGGCAGGACGAAGGGGTTTTTGGCAAAGAGCACCGCTCCGCTGGTTTCCTTGTCCAGCCGGTGGACGACATAGCAGGTCTGACCGACATAGGCTGATACATGGTTGAGCAGAGCCAGTTCGGCCGGTTCATTGGCATGGGTCTTCATGCCCTCGGACTTGTTGACGATGATGAGGTGCTGGTCTTGGTAGAGCTCTTCGACCAGTTCGGCCCGGCCCATGAGAATGCTTTTGGGAGGATAGTCCTCTTCGTCAAAAGTCAGGCAGATCCGGTCTCCGGCCCTGACGGGACTCTGCCAGTTGATGCTTTGGCCGTTGATCAAGACATGCTTTTTGATGCGTAAAAAATGGCGGATTTTGCGGGGAATGAGAAAGTGCTCTTCCAGTAGTTCCTTGACCGTTGTGGCTGGCAGGGCAGCTGGGATTTCTATCATGAATTGCATGGTTTTATTGTAGCAGAAAGTCGGCCGTTTGGGAATCAGCAAGCCGGAATCGGCATCGCTCTCTTTTGGAAATCAGGACTTAATATACTCTTTTGCTTAAAGTTAACTAAAAATAGGCGAAGAAAGAAGGTCCTTTCTTGTCTGCACCTAAATAAGGTGATAAAATAAAGTTTATGAAGAACTTAAAAGATTTGTTTGAAAGATTAGTAGATTATTTTACGATCGATAAGCCCAAAAAGGCAGCAGAGGAGGTCGAGCTGGAAGGAGAAGAAGCGGCAGAGCCTAGCTTCAGCCGCTCAGGCAAAAACAGGAAAAAGCCCCTCTCTCAGCATCCTATCCGCCGGTTCTGGCGAAAATTTCATCTGACCAAGATTTTTCTGATTTCTGGTCTGACCTTTGGTCTGGTTGTCGGCGGCTATCTCTTTTATGTAGCCAAGACGACCAATGTCAAGGATCTGCAGAATGCCCTTAAGGCGACCACGCTGATTTACGATAAAGACGGCGGCGAAGCAGGCAGCCTGTCCGGGCAGAAGGGGACCTATGTCGAGCTGACGGAGATCAGTCAGGATCTGCAGAATGCAGTCATTGCGACGGAGGACCGCAGTTTCTATGAAAACGGCGGAATCAACTACGGCCGCTTTATCCTGGCTATTTTGACAGCCGGGCGCTCAGGCGGCGGTTCCACCATTACCCAGCAGCTGGCTAAGAATGCTTACCTGTCTCAGGACCAGACCATCGAGCGCAAGGCCAAGGAGTTCTTCCTCGCCTTGGAAATCAATAAAAAGTATACCAAGCAGGAGATTCTGACCATGTACCTCAATAATTCCTATTTCGGAAACGGGGTTTGGGGAGTGGAAGATGCTGCCAAGAAATACTTCGGTGTATCAGCCGGTCAGCTCAGCCTGGATCAGTCGGCTGTGCTGGCGGGGATGCTCAAGGGACCGGAAATCTACAATCCGCTTTATTCTGTCGAAAATGCGACCAACCGTCGGGATACGGTCCTGCAGAATATGGTGGCGGCAGGCTATATTGATCAGGCGACAGCTGATCAGGCAGCTGCGGTGGGGATTGGCGGTCAGCTGGTGGATGCCTATGCCGGCAAATCAGAAGATTACCGCTATCCGTCCTATTTTGATGCGGTCATTAATGAGGCCATTAACAATTACGGCCTGACAGAGGAAGAAATCGTCAACAATGGCTACCGCATTTATACAGAGCTGGACCAGAATTATCAGGCCAGCATGCAGGTCATCTACAGCAATGTCAGTCTCTTTCCGGTGGCAGAAGACGGCACCATGGCTGAGTCAGGCAGTGTGGCGCTGGATCCGAAAACCGGCGGCGTTCGCGCCTTGGTCGGCCGGGTCAACAGTGAGGAAGGTTCTTCTTTCAGGTCCTTTAACTATGCGACTCAGTCCTCCCGCAGTCCCGGATCGACCATCAAACCTCTGGTGGCTTACAGTCCTGCGGTCGCTGCCGGCTGGCCCACGGATAAGGAGCTGGATAATACCCGCACCACCTTTGGCGACTACACCATCAATAACTACGGCAATATCCAAAGTTCACCGACAGTGCCGATGTACCAGGCTCTGGCTGAATCCCTTAATATTCCGGCTGTTTCGACAGTTGATGAATTAGGAGTCAATAAGGCCTTTGAGTACGGCAAGAAATTCGGCCTCAATATGGATAAGGTTGACCAGACACTGGGGGTTGCTCTGGGCAGCGGTGTCACGACCAATCCGCTGCAAATGGCACAGGCTTACTCTGTCTTTGCCAATGACGGTGTCATGAACGATGCCCATCTCATTACCAAGATTGAAAATGCCAGTGGCCAAGTTGTCAAGACCCATCGTCAGACCTCAACCCGGGTCCTCAATCACTCAACCACTGAAAAGATGACCAGCATGATGCTGGGAACATTCTCAAATGGTACAGGGATTTATGCGGCTCCTTACGGCTATACGATGGCTGGTAAGACAGGGACAACAGAGACGGATTTCAATCCGGATCTGTCCGGGGATCAGTGGGTCATCGGCTATACTCCGGATGTTGTCATCAGCCAGTGGCTGGGCTTCCCGACAACAGACGAGAGCCATTATCTGACGGGTACCAGTGCCAATGAAGCTTCGGCTGTCTTCCGCAATGTTGCCAATAGTATCCTGCCATATACCGAGGGCTCTTCATTTTCCGGTCAGGAAAATGCTTATGCTGAAAACGGTATTTCACCGGTGGACACTTATGGCACAGAGGAAACCGGCACAACGACTGAAAACAAGGACTTCCTGCAGGAGGTTCAGGATCGGGCTCAGAATCTGGTGGACGAGGCCAAGAAAGCGATTGATGATACAGGGCTGCCTGAGAAGGCCAAAAACCTTTGGGATACCATCACTAGCTGGTTCCAGTAAAACAGAGACTTGCCCCGTGCAAGCAGCATCAGACTGGGCAACAGGCCGAAGAAGCCGGACCCGCCGCTGAGCAGAGTGGACGCAGCTTGTCAAAAGCAAGGAATCCTGCTATAATAGGGCTATGGTATTAAAAAAAGCGAGCCTAGCGTGTACAGTATGCGGTTCCAGGAATTATTCTATCAAGCTTAGCAGCACTCCTAAACCAACACGCCTAGAAGTCAATAAATTCTGCAAACACTGCAGTAAATATACTTTACATAAAGAAACTAGATAGGAGATTTGATTGTTGTGAAATTCTTTAAAGATATTTTTAAACTGCTGAAAGATACAACTTGGCCTACCCGCAAGGAAAGATGGACAGATTTTATTTCTGTTATGGAATACACTGCCTTCTTTGTGGTAATCATTTATATCTTTGACAAGGTAGTTGCCAGCGGCCTTTTCCGCATTATCAATATTTTCTCATAGGCACTTGGCAGAAAATGGGGAAAAATACGATTGCTATTGTATGGCCTGCATCCCATCTATTCTGCGGGCAAAAAAGGCTTGTATATCCATGTTTGAATCAGACTTGACAGGGTATAAAAAAAGAGTTATGCTATTTATTGAGGATAGTTATACGCATGTCGTATCACTCAGAAGCTTTATCTATTGTGAGTAGGTAAAGCTTTTTGTATGCTTGTATCACTCTTTTGTTTCTAGGATCGTGCAGTGGAAGCTGACGGCCGCTATTGCTTGAGAAAGATTATGAATAGCATAAAAAAAAAGCCGAAGCCCCCATCTATTGTGAGTAGATGAGGGCTTCTTGTAGTTCTCATATGAGGGAGAACTATCGAGCGAATCAGCTCAGCTGATTCGACAGCTTCCTGATTTTGCACTTCAGCTTTTTAATTTGCTGGTGCAAATCCTGCTTTTGCAGGTTCAGCTGCTTTCGCTGAGACCTGGGGCAGGTATTCAGAGCTGCCTTGAGCTCTTTCAACTCGAGCTCTTTTTTCTGCAACTTGCGCTGCAGAAAAAACTTTCTGAATTCGCTGAGAAATCCAGCGAATCAATTTCTTCAGGCCTTTGTAAAGGTCTGAAAGAATGAGGACGGCAATCCCTGAAACAATGGTAGGGGCCGCGGTGCTCAGTGAGGTGAGGATGGTGTTGAGCATGTCGATCTTCTCCTAACTTGGGACATGCGGAACTTGTGGATTGTTAAAGAATACGCGTCTTCTTTAACTGTTAGCCAAGCTTGGCTTGTACCTTAAGGAGAAAGATTAGCTGATGGGCTGCGGGTCTGCAGTCGCTCATTTCATAATCTCGCCTCCATAAAAGGTAGAAAATTGTTCAAACAAAAAAGCCACAACTGCAGCTTTGCCTTTGAACCTTGTAAAACCAGCATCTTTTTCCTACTGGAAAATTCAACTGATCCGACATTCATCTTGATACAGCAAAAAAACTCTCAAACAAATGAAAAGCACACTAAAAACAGCTATTCCAAAACTGATAGAACAATCAATTTCAGTCCAGTGCAGAAAGAAAAACTTTCTCAGTGTTCTTTAAGCATTGCTCAAAAAGTCATCATTACCATAATCAACACAAAAATCTAAGCTGTTACATAAAAACTGTCAGAATACCAATCCCATAGCTTCGTAGATTGTTTGTTTGTATTCCTGCACTATCTCTTAAGCCTTCTATGTCTCAGTGGAGATTAGAAAGTCAGTTTTTAAAGATAGATGAAGCCGACGAGGCCTCATACCCAACTGAAAGATAACCATATAAAATGATAACTTTATTATACCACTCTGTTTTCCCCTGTCAAGGATTTGCAGGCAGTTTTTGACAATTCTTGTATATTTATGTCTCGGGTAAGACTTGACAGGGTATAAAAAGAAGTGCACTGACTGATGAGGATAGTTATCGGCATGCCGTATCACTCAGAAGCTTTATCTATTTGTGAGCAGATAAAACTTTTATATATTTGTAAATCCCGATAATCTGAAGGGACTGTCAAAGCAAGGCGACGAAGAAGTGGTTTGAAGAGATTTTCGAAGAGTATAAATTGCTTTGCATTTGCAGATTTTATGGTATAATAGGGCTAGAAAACAAGAACAGGAGCCGCAGGCTTTTTTATTTAGGAAAGGACAAGACATGGACAGTTTTGATAAAGGCTGGTTTGTACTGCAAACCTACTCAGGATACGAAAATAAGGTAAAGGAGAATCTCTTGCAGCGGGCGCAGACCTATAATATGCTGGAAAATATTCTGCGCGTGGAAATCCCTACTCAGACCGTACAGGTAGAGAAAAACGGCAAGACCAAGGAAGTGGAAGAAAACCGATTTCCGGGTTATGTCTTGGTTGAGATGGTCATGACGGACGAAGCTTGGTTTGTTGTGCGGAATACGCCTAATGTAACCGGCTTTGTCGGATCCCACGGGAACCGCTCTAAACCAACTCCGCTCTTGGAAGAAGAAATCCGCAATATCCTTATCTCTATGGGACAAACGGTTCAGGAATTTGATCTGAATGTCAAGGTCGGCGACACAGTCCGCATCATTGACGGCGCCTTTACGGACTATACCGGGAAGATTGCCGAGATTGACAATAACAAGGTCAAGATGATTATTTCTATGTTTGGCAATGATACAGTTGCTGAGGTCAATCTCAGCCAGATTGCAGAGCTTTAATTGACAAAGAAGGGGGAACCTCTTCACTGATCTCATCAAAAATAAAATCCAAGACTAAAATAGGTCTTGGATTTTTGTAGTACGACGATTTTTTGAAATTGATTGCAAGATTATTTATCCTTAATGACAGAGTCAATAATGTCTTTGGTTTGTTTCATTTGATAAGTAGACATGACCCCAACGATTTGATTGTTCTGCGTGGAGAAACTAAACTGTTCGTCATTGGAATTTTTATATACATAGGTTGTATCGCGTTCTGAGCGTATAATTGTTTCTGGACGACCAAGTTTGTCAAAAGCTGTCTTGGGAGTGTCGGATGTGGTGATGCTAGAATAGCTGTTTTTGGCTGGCTGAGCGTCTTTTAGACTAAAACTCAAATTCGTCAGGACATTATTGGTAAAGTAGCACATAATGTCTCCGTTGTCTGTGTGCCAGATGTTGACAGAGTTGCCTGGGTCATTCTCCTCAGTGCTGAAAGTAGGTTGACCTAGAGCCGCTGTTACCTCATCGTAAGAAGTTTTAGGTTTGTCACCATTGATATCCTCTCCGTTTACCTGAATGACGAAGCCGGTGGAAATATAAAAATTTCTTATTTTCTCTAATTCAGGAATAGAGGCTGCATCTGGTAGGTATTGCAGTGCAGAAGCATCATCTGGATCAACGGTAGCACGCTTCTGAAATACCTCATCATTGCTTTCATAGGTGCTAGAGCTGCTGCTAGATGATTGGCTGGATGTTTCCTTAGAAGCTGAACTTTTAGAAGCTTTGAGGGAGCTGGGCGTTTCTTTTCTTTGCTGTGTCTGCTTGGCAGGCATGCAGGCTGTGAGGACTGCTAAGGAGAGGAGGCTGAGGGCATAGAAGCTGACTCTTTTCATAATCAATCTTTTTCCTTTCACTGATGGTGAATGATATGTTTATAATGATTATATCAGTAAAATTTGCTGAAAACAATAGAAAATGAAAGAAAAAGCCCTTTACTGGACTTTTAGAAATACATTTATGAAGGCGGTAGACGGATTTGAACCGACGATCAAGCTTTTGCAGAGCCGTGCCTTACCACTTGGCTATACCGCCGCAACTCTTATTATTCTACCGCAAATCCTCTTTTTCGTCAAGAGGCTGAACATTTTCTATCTGAGAAAGGCTAGGATGAAATACCGACCAAGACTGACAGTACAGCGCTGCCGTTCCTGCAAGAGCGAGAAAGTTCTGTTAAAGTGCTTGTCAAAGGGCTGGGTTTTTGCTATAATAGTGGTTGCCGTGCAAACGGCAAAATACTCATTTTAGATGAATTGTGGGGCTGTTGCCTACGGGTGGTCCTGCAAGCTGAAGTCTGAAAGAGGAAAAAACATAAAGGAGAATTTACTCATGGCAGTAATTTCAATGAAACAACTTCTTGAGGCTGGTGTTCACTTTGGTCACCAAACTCGCCGCTGGAACCCTAAGATGGCTAAGTACATCTTCACTGAGCGTAACGGCATCCATGTGATTGACCTGCAGCAAACTGTAAAATATGCTGATCAGGCTTACGACTTCATGCGTGATGCTGCGGCAAACGATGCAGTCATTCTGTTTGTCGGTACTAAGAAACAGGCTGCTGACGCTGTGAAAGAAGAAGCAGAGCGCTCAGGACAGTACTACATCAACCACCGTTGGCTGGGCGGAACCCTTACAAACTGGGCAACAATCCAAAAACGTGTGGCGCGTTTGAAAGAAATCAAACGCATGGAAGCAGAAGGAATCTTCGACGTTCTTCCTAAGAAGGAAGTAGCGCTTCTGAACAAACAGCGTGCCCGTCTTGAAAAATTCTTGGGCGGTATCGAAGAAATGCCTCGAATCCCAGATGTGATGTATGTGGTTGACCCGCACAAAGAGCAGATTGCTGTGAAGGAAGCTAAGAAATTGGGCATCCCAGTGGTTGCGATGGTGGATACCAATACAGACCCAGATGATATTGATGTTATTATTCCAGCCAACGATGATGCAATCCGCGCTGTTAAACTGATCACCGCTAAAATGGCTGACGCTGTTATCGAAGGCCGTCAGGGTGAGGACAGTGTTGAAGCAGTAGAAGCAGAATTGGCTGCAGCCGAAACAGAAGCAGATTCTATCGAAGAAATCGTTGAAGTTGTGGAAGGCGACAACGCTTAATCAGTAATCAGTATAAAAACCTGAAGGGGCGGGGCTCAGCCCTGTCCCTTTATTGTAAAAATAATCAGTCTAAACCGGAGCGGGAGTCTCAGTGATTTGCAGTGAATCGGGCTCAAGCTCTTCGTATCTTAAAGGAGAAACAAAAATGGCAGAAATTACAGCTAAGCTGGTCAAAGAATTGCGTGAAAAATCCGGTGCCGGCGTTATGGACGCGAAGAAGGCATTGGTCGAAGTGGACGGCGACATCGAAAAAGCGATTGAATTGCTGCGCGAAAAAGGCATGGCTAAGGCAGCGAAGAAGGCTGACCGTGTAGCAGCTGAAGGTTTGACCGGTGTTTATGTGAACGGCAATGTGGCAGCAGTTGTGGAAGTCAATGCTGAAACAGACTTCGTTGCGAAAAATGCTCAGTTCGTTGACCTGGTCAATGCGACTGCAAAAGTCATCGCAGAAGGCAAGCCAGCCAACAATGAAGAAGCGCTTGCTCTGACGATGCCTTCAGGCGAAACGCTGGAAGCAGCTTATGTCAGCGCAACTGCAACGATTGGTGAAAAAATCTCTTTCCGTCGCTTTGCCTTGATTGAAAAGACAGACGCTCAGCATTTTGGTGCTTACCAGCACAATGGCGGCCGTATCGGTGTTATCTCTGTTGTAGATGGCGGTGACGATGCGCTTGCTAAGCAAATCTCTATGCACATTGCTGCTATGAAACCAACAGTTCTTTCATACAAAGAATTGGATGCCCAATTTGTCAAAGATGAATTGGCACAGCTTAACCACGTAATCGATCAAGACAATGAAAGCCGTGCGATGGTCGGCAAGCCAGCTCTTCCGCACCTCAAGTTTGGCTCTAAAGCTCAGCTGACCGATGAAGTGGTTGCGCAAGCTGAAGAAGACATCAAGGCAGAATTGGCTGCAGAAGGCAAGCCAGAAAAAATCTGGGACAAGATTATTCCAGGTAAGATGGATCGCTTCTTCTTGGACAATACCAAGGTTGACCAAGCTTACACTCTTCTTGCTCAGGTTTATATCATGGACGACAGCAAGACTGTTGAAGCCTACCTTGAATCTGTAAATGCTTCTGTTGTTGCTTTTGCCCGCTTTGAAGTTGGCGAAGGTATCGAAAAAGCAGCAAATGACTTTGAAAATGAAGTTGCGGCAACTATGGCAGCAGCACTTGGAAAAGACTAATACTCTTCGAAAGTCCAAAGCAGCCAGCCTTTGTTTTGTCTTGCTTCAGCAGCATGAGAGGCTGAGACAGCCTCTCTGTTAAAAGCAGGCTAAAAGACTGCATAGGATTTTCAACAGGACTGAGATTGGATTCTCAGTCTTTTTTGCTGTCGTTTTTAGGCAGCAAAACCCCTTCAGAATCGGTTGAACTCTGAAGGGGTGGGGAGTAGGCTGCTGTTTTTATGCTCTTTTTGCTCAAATGGCGGTGGGACAGACTCTTTGAGGTTACAGATAAAAAAGGCAATTCCTGTCCGTCGTGCAGTCCGGAAGGACTGTTGGAGCAAGGCGACGCTGACGCAGTTTGAAGAGCTTTTCAAAGAGTATAAGCTTGCATGCCGTTCGCTTCGGCTTGCTTCAAGAGTCTGTGCTCAGAAGCAAGCGAGTGAGGCGGATTTGGGGACACTTATCAGTCCGAGCGAAGCATTCGAAAGCGAGGCAGGGAGGCTGTAGACAGAGCAGACGCAGTCTGCCTCAAATGCCCCCTGTTCCTGCTGCTGACTTGGTCAGTCTAATCTGCGGCTTCAAAGTGTGCTTCGCTGTTTTCTGCCTCGTGGTGTTACTTGGCTGCTTTTTTGTTTTCTTCCTTATGGGCGATGAAAGCGTTGGTAAATATGAGAATGGCAAACAAGAAGAGAAGAATGGTGGTTTCGGAATAGGTCAAGCTGATTTGGTAGGTCTTGGTAATAAACAAGACGGGCAGGGTAACAGCTACAATGATGAGGAAGGTATACCACTTGGCTCGGCTGCTGACCGGCTGCTGCTCAAAGAGCAGAGGTATGTAGAGACAGGCGATGATGATGCCGATAGGCACATCGACATAGTCAGCAGAGAAGATCGTAAAGATACACAATGCCATAAAGAGACATTTGAGTACATGGCGGGTATATTTGAGCCAATCCATTTTCATTGGATTATCCTCCTTTGTTTCATTTGCGGCCGGCTTCTTTCTTCCGGTTTCGCTTTATTTTATCCTCTTTGAAAGCTAGGGGGCTGGCTATTGGCCAGCTGGCTTCTGCCTGCTCATTCGGGCCTGCAATTGGCACGGCTGCAGGAAGGACCTGAGCGGCAGCTTTTCATGGGTTTTTTAGTTCGTTTCCACCTATATTATAACGCTTTAACCGCAGAAAGCAAGCGGTTACACTCGCTTTTCTGCCGGACGGACAGCTTTTTCACTAGTTTGAATTGTCAGACTTTTCAGCTATCCCTTTTCCTTTCAAAATAGCGGCTTTTTCGGTATAATAAAAGTCAAAGATAGTCAATGTTAGAGAGACAGTCTTAGGAGCGGCGGATGTTGCCTCTCATACTCCTTCTGTTTTAAATCCACACGTTGTTCGGCTCGACTGACCCCAGTCCAGCAGGCACTTCCTGCCGGAAGCTTCATCTGCCAGCTCACAGCAGTGCTTTTGCTGCTTCCTCTCGGCAGCTTCATCCGCAGTCTCACATCCTCCACTGGAGCTTTTGGGGGCCTCGCTGCCTAGTGTGAATTCAAAATCGTTTGAGTATCAGGATAGAAAGGAAAGCCATGGGTGCGAAAAATACATCAGACAGTATCGAGGAATATATCAAGGCTATTCTGGCGCAGGCTGGTATGGTTGAGCTCAAGCGCAGCGAGTTGGCCGATGTTTTTCAGGTGGTTCCCAGTCAGATTAACTATGTCATTAAGACCCGCTTTACAGAGAGTCGGGGCTATATGGTCGAAAGCAAGCGCGGGGGCGGCGGTTATATCCGGATTGGCAAGATAGAGTTTTCCGACCGGCATCAGATGCTCTGCGATTTGTTTGACAATGTGGGGGAATGCATCAGCCAGCAGGTTTTTACGGATGTTATCCAGCTGCTCTTTGATGAGCAGATTCTAAGGGAGCGTGAGGGCAATCTCCTGCTGGCGGCGGCAGCGGACTCTGTGCTGGGAGAGGAAGCACCAGCCATTCGAGCGCGGATGCTGAAGAAGATTTTGCAACAATTAGACAGAAAAGGAATGTAAGCATTAATGAAATATTCAAAAGCTTTAATAGAAAGTTTAGAGGCTGCTCAGCTCTTGGCAGGCCATTTTGAAACGGATTATCTGGAATCTTGGCATCTGCTGATTGCCTTGGCTAATAATCCTTACAGCGTCGCGGGTTCAGTACTTAATGAATTCCCGATTGAGATTGATGATTTTGAGGAAGCGGCTTTTCATATCACCGGTCAGACCTATCAGCCGGAGGGGCATTTTGAGCTCCTGCCTTTCTCTTACCGGCTGGAAGCACTCTTTGAAGAAGCTGGCAAGATTGCAGAGGCTGTTCATGCTAAGAGTGTTGGCACTGAGCATGTTCTGTTGGCTATGATATTTGACCGGGGAACGCTGGCAGCGCGCATCTTGGAATTTACCGGCTTTAGCTATGAGGACAAGGGTGAAAGTCCTAGAATCAGCGATATCCGCAAAATACTGGAACAGCGGGCTGGATGGGGCAAGGAAGAAATCAAGGCTATCCGCAGTCTCAATAAGGGCATGATGGCAGCTAAGCAGACCATGGCCAATATGATGGGCATGCCGCCTTCGACCAGCGGCGGCTTGGAAGACTATACCCGCGACCTGACAGAGCTGGCCAGAAACGGTCTTTTAGAGCCTGTGGTCGGCCGGGACCAGGAAATTTCCCGCATGATCCAGATTCTCAGCCGCAAGACCAAGAATAATCCGGTCTTGGTCGGTGATGCCGGTGTAGGGAAGACTGCTCTGGCTTTGGGATTGGCACAGCGCGTGGCAGCTGGCCAGGTGCCGGCTGAAATTGCTAAGATGCGGGTGCTGGAGCTGGATTTGATGAACGTGGTGGCTGGGACGCGTTTTCGCGGCGATTTTGAGGAGCGCATGAACAATATCATCAATGATATTGAAGAGGACGGCCATGTCATTCTCTTTATTGATGAGCTGCACACCATCATGGGCTCCGGCAGCGGGATTGACTCAACGCTGGACGCGGCCAATATTCTCAAGCCAGCACTGGCCCGCGGCAGTCTCCGAACAGTAGGGGCAACGACTCAGGAGGAATATCAGAAGCACATCGAGAAGGATGCGGCTCTGTCCCGGCGTTTTGCCAAGGTTAGCATCGAAGAGCCCAATGTGGCTGACAGCATTGCTATTTTACAGGGGCTTAAGAAAAGCTATGAGGAACACCACAAGGTGCTGATCAGCGATCAGGCTATTGAGACGGCAGTGAAATTTGCCCACCGCTATCTGACCAGCAAGCACCTGCCTGACTCAGCCATTGATCTTTTGGACGAAGCCAGTGCGACGGTGCAGAATGAAAGTCCGCAGCAGCATGAGCGGATGGATTTGACACCTGTGGATCAAGCCTTGGCAGCCGGCGATTTTAAAAAGCTTGCCGGATTGCTTGAAGAGGAGCAGCAGCCGGCCGTTTATGAGCTTCGGGTGGAGGAAGATGATATTTTAAGGACGCTCAGCCATCTGTCCGGCATTCCGGTGCAAAAGCTGACACAGACGGATGCTAAGAAATATCTGAATTTGGAAAAAGAACTGCACAAGCGCGTGATTGGTCAGGATGAGGCTATTTCGGCAATCAGCCGGGCTATCCGCCGCAATCAGTCCGGTATTCGCAGCAGCAGGCGGCCGATTGGCTCCTTCATGTTTCTGGGTCCGACTGGGGTCGGCAAGACCGAATTGGCTAAGGCATTGGCAGAAACGCTCTTTGACGATGAGTCTGCACTGATCCGCTTTGACATGAGCGAATATATGGAGAAATTCGCAGCCAGCCGTCTCAACGGGGCTCCTCCGGGCTATGTCGGCTATGAAGAAGGAGGGGAGCTGACTGAGAAAGTCCGCAACAAACCTTATTCGGTTCTGCTTTTTGATGAAGTAGAAAAAGCCCATCCGGATATTTTCAATGTCCTTCTGCAGGTGCTGGATGATGGTGTGCTGACTGACAGCAAGGGCCGTAAAGTGGACTTCTCCAATACCATTATCATTATGACCAGCAATCTGGGAGCAACCAGTCTGCGTGATGATAAGACGGTCGGCTTTGGAGCCCGTGATCTTCGTCTGGATCATGCGGGGCTGGAAAAACGCATGCTGGAAGAGCTGAAAAAAACCTATCGTCCGGAATTTATCAACCGGATCGATGAAAAGGTGGTTTTCCACAGCCTGTCCAGCCAAGATATGCAGGAAGTGGTCAAGGTCATGGTCAAGCCGCTTATCGCCAGTCTGGCAGAGAAAGGCATTGCACTGAAGTTTCAGGCCAGCGCGCTGAAACTCTTGGCGCAAGAGGGCTATGACATAGAAATGGGCGCTCGGCCGCTGCGCCGGACTCTGCAGACTCAGGTCGAGGACAAGCTGTCTGAGCTGCTGCTGACAGGAGAGCTGACAGCCGGTCAGACCCTCAAGGTTGGTGTCAAGGCCGGCCAGCTCAAGTTTGAAGTGGAGTAAAATTCCAGCTGAATTGAAAGGGTGAAAGAATGAAAATTCGTAGGATGGCAGCGGCTGACTATCCAGCGCTTTGTCAGCTGTGGCTGTCCTGTGCCGGGATGGGGCTCAATAATCTGGATGATTCTGAGGAAGGGATAGTTCGCTTTTTGCAGCGAAATCCGGATACCTGCTTGGTAGCAGTGGAGGGGGACCGGCTTATCGGTGCCATTCTGGTTGGAACGGATGGCTGCCGGGCTTACATTTATCACACAGCGGTTGCCCCTGACTGTCGTAGAAGGGGAATCGCTAAGGCACTTGTAGAGCAAGCCTTGGAAGCGGTAAAAAGCCTTGGGCTCCACAAAGTATCGTTGGTCGTCTTTGAAGGCAATGCCGCTGGCAATCAATTCTGGGAAGCGCTGGGATTCGGGCTGAGAGAGGATTTGCTCTACCGTGACAAACCGCTCAGGGACATGGTGCGGATAGATACTTGATAAGCAGAAAGAGCCGAGACTGCCCGGCTCTTTTTGGAAACTTGCTTATATTATAAAAAATATGTTATACTGATAGGGTATACATTTTAGAAAGGAAGCAGCCGTGTCTGTCCGTCAACTTACCCGTATCGCTCTGTTGGCAGCCCTCTGTGTCGTCCTTCGCTACGCTTTTGCCGGTCTGCCCAATATCAAGCCCATCTCAGCCCTTTATTTTTTGCTGGTAGATGCTGAAGATTTGAAGAGTTCGCTTTTGGTCATGTCCATCAGCATCTTTGTTTCTTCTTTTCTTTTGGGAATGGGACCTTGGGTGCTTTTTCAAATTGTGACCTTTGCGGCGGTTATTTGCCTATGGTACCTGCTGTACAGACACTTTAGATTGTTTGGCCAGAGCGTCTTGGCCATGCTTTTAGCCTTTGGCTACGGAATCTTGATTGACAGTATAATGGCTGCTCTGTATCAAATGCCTTGGTGGACTTATGTGGCGGCAGGGGCAGGTTTTAACTTAGCGCATGCCCTGTCGACTCTGCTCTTTTATCCGATTCTTTACCCTATTTTAAGGAGGCTCTATCATGAAAAAACTTTTTAGTTTCGTTACGCTGCTCTTGGCTCTTGCAATGGCAGGCTGCAGCGGCGGTTCCTCACATACCGACCAGAGCAGTTCAGGCTCAGCCCAGTCTTCGGCCAAAAACGAGCTGTCTATCACGGTCAGTGTTGCCCCGGACGGTCAGGAAAAGTCAGAAAAAACGGTGAAAGTTGAAGAAGGGCAAACAGCCATGGATGCTTTGAAAAAAGCTTACCGAGTGGAGGAAAAAGATGGCTTTATTACCTCTATTGACGGCCGGGCTCAGGATGAAGCTAAAAGCCTCTATTGGATGTTCAAGGTCAATGGCGAAATGGCACCGAAAGCGGCCAATCAAATCACTCTGAAAGACGGCGACAAACTGGAATTTTATCAGGAAGTCTACCAACAATAAAGCTGTTGCATTCTTTCTGTTTTCAATCCAAACAGCTCCTGCAGGAGTTCGAGACATTCCCATAGGATTGCTCGTGACAGGATGGACTTGTTTCCTTCCCCTCCTGTCTGTGTCTGCCTAGTGTGAATTCTCATTGTTTGCTCCTCTTTGAAAATCGAAGATGCTGGTGTTCAAGCGCTTTGATGAAGACAAACTGACACAAACGGGTTTACTTTGCCTGCCAGCTTCACTAGTCCAGAGTGCTGTTGAAGCAGCATCGGTTTACCTGTTTATCTTTGATTTTCTTTGAGTAGAAATATTCGCTCATATCGCAAGGTATGAGTTTTTTTGTGCAGTCGCTCTTCTTTTGAAGCGGTCGGATTTGGGAGAAAGGGGATATAGTCTTTTCGTTTGCTTTTAGTAGTGAAACTGTCTGGGGGACAGCTTCATACCGCGTCAAGATTTTTTTACCAAGACAAAGCGAGGCTGAAGGACTTTCGTCCCAGCCTCACTCCCCCGGACTTAACGAAAGTCAGGAACTGTCTTCCTCTTATCCCCAGCTTCCAACAGTCCTTTCGGACTGTTTTGGCACAAACTGCGTTTGTTTTATCTCCAACCTCTCACAGTCCCCCGGACTGTGAGAGCAAGGCGAGCTAACAAAGTAATAAAAGGTAAACGATATGACAATATTTTTATAAAAAAATATAAAAAACTCTTGACAAAAAGAAAATATAGTTTATAATAAAAACATAAATAAAAAATATAGAAAACAATAAAAAGGTAATGTCATGAAAGAAAGAACTGCGATTGTCTTTGGCACCTTTGCTCCGCTTCATCAGGGGCATATTGATCTGATTCAGAAAGCCAAGCGCCGATATGACCGGGTGAAGGTGGTTGTCTCTGGCTATGAAGGCGATCGGGGGCAGGAAGTCGGCCTGTCTCTGCAGAAACGCTTCCGTTATATCCGTGAGACCTTCTCGGATGATGAGCTGACGCAGGTTTACAAGCTGGACGAGACAGCCTTGCCCCGCTATCCTCTGGGCTGGGACGAGTGGCTGAGCGCTCTGCTGGAGCTGATCGATTATCAGCCGGAGCGGGAGGAGCTGATTTTCTTTGTCGGAGAGGCTGACTATCAGGCTGAGCTGGCTAAACGGGGCTTTGACAGCAGTCTGCAAGGCCGCCAATTCGGGATTTCGGCCAGCATGATCCGGGAAAATCCCAGCAAGTACTGGAAGTATATCGCCCAGCCCTTCCGCAGGCAGTTTACCAAGAAAGTGCTGATTATCGGCAGCGCCAGCAATGGTAAAACGACACTGGCTAAAGATTTGGCTCGCTTCTACGATGCGCCGGTCAGTCTGGAATACGCCCGCGAATACCAGATTCAAAACAATGTCCGCGATGATGAGCTGACTCCCAAGGACTATTATTACCTGCTGCTGGGGCAGTATGCTCAGACTTCGCGCCTGATTGACAGCAACGCCAATCGCGGTCTGGTAGTAGCTGATACGAATTCGCTGGTGACCAAGGGGTATTATGATTATTATCTGAAGGAGAGTCCGGCTCAGGATGATGAGACAGCTACCTTTGACAATCTCTTTTCCAGCATTCTGGCGAAGGAAAAATGGGATTTGGTACTCTTTGTTCAGCCGGTCGGCTCCTATGTCAATGACGGCTTCCGCGATATGAGCATGGCAGATGAAGCTATCCGTCAGGATTTTTCGGCCTATCTGGACCGGCTCAGACAGCGCTTTCTGCCGCATATTCCGATGGTGTATCTGGCCAGCGATTATCTGGACAACTATCAGGCAGCCAAAGAGGCAATTGATAGCATTTATCAAGCAGATTAGAAAAGAAAGTGGTAAAATAGATGGTAGTAAGAAATATAAACATGCAAAAACTCTCGCCTGCTCAGCTTCGTGCAGCCTTCAAGCAAAAACTGCAGACTTTTGTCCGCAACTTCAGCAATGTCTGGGCGGCAGCCAAGGAGCAGGGGCTGGGCGGAATTGCCAAGCTCATTTGGCAGGATTTGTTTGTCGGGCGCAGTCTTTTTCAGTGGGCCTACCTGCTGCTGCTTTCCAGCGTGCCGTTCATTCTGGAATTTACCAACGGAGAGGCGCAGCATGACTGGCTGGGACTCTTTGCTTCCTGGACGGGGATTGTCTGTGTCATTCTGGTTGCTGAGGGACGGGCCAGCAATTATCTTTTCGGGGCTGTCAATTCGGCGATTTACCTGCTCCTGTCATTTCAGGCCAGCTTTTACGGAGAAGTGCTGACAACGGTTTATTTCTTTGTGATGCAGCCAATCGGCCTGTATACTTGGCTGTCCAACCGGGTCAATGAGCAGGAGAAAACGGAGCCTTCGCATTTTGAGGCTAAGAAGCTGAACTGGAAGGGCTGGCTCAAATATCTGGCTCTGACGGCGCTCATCTGGATTGGCATGGGTTTTGCTTACAAGAGCATTCACAGTCACCGGCCCTTCCGTGACAGCGTGACAGATGCTACCAATGGGATTGGCCAGCTCCTCATGACAGGGCTTTATCGAGAGCAGTGGATTTTCTGGATTGCGACCAATCTCTTCAGTATCTACCTCTGGTGGGGCAGCAACCTCCATATCCAGGCCATGTACTGGGTCTACACGCTCAACAGTCTGGTGGGCTGGTATCAGTGGAGCAGGGCTGTAAGGAAGAAATAATATTTGAAAGGGAACATTTATGAGCAAACTTACGATTCCTGAGGGAATGTCGGAAAAGGAATATTATGAAACGCTGGCTGACGAGTCAGCCTTTTTGGCTTGGTACAAGTCGCAGGACCTGCCCAAATATGAGACGCCCAGTGTGACTGCCGATATGGTGGCCTATTGCTTTGCGGAGGGCCGCATCAGACTGCTGGTCATCAAACGCCGGGCTCATCCCTATCAAAATAAATACGCCTTGGTCGGCGGCTTTGTGGACAGACAGGAGGATGCCTATCAGGCTTGCATCCGTGAGGTGAAGGAAGAAGTGGGGCTGACGATACCGCTGGAAAAGGTGGAACAGCTCCTGACGGTCTCCACGCCGGGCCGTGATCCGCGCGGCTGGGTGATTACCATTGCCCATCTGGTATATCTGCCGGCTCAGGTTATGGATCAGGCGGCAGCCGGCGACGATGCTAAGCAGGTCATGTTTTTGGATGTAGACTTTAAGACGGCGACTTTCAGGGACGGCAGCCGGGTATTGACTGAGGATGATTTTGCCTTTGATCATTACCAAATCCTGCTGGAATCCATCAAACGTATACAGGGACGGCTGGACTGGAATCCGACCTTTCTCCATCTGCTGGAGCAACCTTTTACGGTCTATGAGGGGACCGAGCTGGTCAATCTGATCTCACCGCGCCGGCCGATTGTCAGCAATAATTTTCTGGTGAAATTCGGCCATTATCTGGAAGAAGCAGGTGTCAAGCGGGTTCCTAAGAAAAAACCAAGAAAGGTTTACCGTCTGAAAGGAGACCCCCATGGGCAGGAACGATAAAGCTGCTGAATCCGCCCTGCTGTTTTCATGACTCTTTCTGTTTATACACTTCAAAAATCACCACCAATCTTTGTTTAGCTCCAACAGTCGACTGTTGGAGGCTGTAGATAAAACAAACGGAGTTTGTGTCAAAGATTCTAACTCAAGTTAAAGGAGGCTGAGATACTTCTTATACAGTATCTTCCAAAAGATGCATCCCTCTGTGGGTGAGGGCGCAGCCATCATGGGAGTCTGTCCCAGCCTCTTTTTTTTGAAAAAATCGCCGATAAATGGTTGACATATTGAATTCAGAGTATTACAATTATATTACAAAAAGATTTCTTTATATTACAAAGGAGAAATACCATGAAAACAAAGACTTATGTTACCCTGATGACTGCAGCCGCATTGGCTTCTCTCTTGCTTTTAGGAGCCTGTGGCAAAAAAGAAGAAAGCAAGACAGCGGATAGTTCCAGCAAGACGGTCCAGACGGCATCCAGCTCTAAAGCAGCGGGCTCTAGTAAAGCCAGCAGTTCGGCTAAAGCCGGCAGCAGCACTGTTTCAGAAAATACAGGCAGCCAGTCTGTGCAGTCAGAAAGCCCTGCAGACCAAGGCCAGTCAGCAGCGGAAGCGGCTCAGCCTCAGCCAGCGCAAAGTCAGCAGTCAGAAAATCCTCAAAGCCGCCAGCAAAGCCAGCAGCAGGCACAGTCCGCTCAGCCGGCGGAAAGCAATCGTCAGCTTCAGAACAAGCAGGCAGCCGGCAATGCACGTTACAAAGGGGTGCTGACGATGGTAGACGGCGACTTTTCAGCAGCTGCCGGATCATGGCAAGACGGGTCTGGCAATACGATGACGGTGTCAGCTGACGGACAGTTTACCCTTCAGTCTGCCAATGGAACGACACAAAATTACTATGTCGCGTCCTACTCTTACACTCTTGATGACGGTAAATACAATGCCCAGCTGGGCGGCGGCCAAGGAGGTAAGAGTCCTGCTGTGCAGATTACGACTGGGGCAGACGGTTCTGTGACGAGCCTTGTCTTTGCTCAGCCTTGATATAGCCGTTTAGTTTATCTTTTATTGCTTTGTTAACTCTGCCTTGCTATACCCCAGCACAGCCTGCGAATCGTTGCCTAGTACTAAAAGCAAACTGAAGGTTTATAAAGACAAAAGAGGCCGGGACAATAGTCCTTAGCCTCTTATTATAGTTCGTATTAAAATCATGACGCAGTAGCCGATTGAACTCTTCGTTCGCTTTTCAAGCTCGGAAGAGCTCCTAATCGGCCTTGCGGGGCTGGGACGACGAAATCGAGACTACGTCTACCGATTTCTTATACGGTATCTTCCAAAAGATTCATCCCTCTGTGGGTGAGGGCGCAGCCATCATGGGAGTCTGTCCCACCGCCTTTTATTCTACGATAATTTTGGTTTTCTTGTTTGGATACTTCCTAGCGGTCTTTCATCTACAGCCACACATCATTGCTTGAGCAGTCTGTGGCTAGATTCCTAGTTGGCCTGATGATTTTCATTGAGTATGAAAGATGAGAGTGCCTGTTAGACTTGGATCTGCAGGAGTTCTTCAATTTCGGTCAGGCTTTGAGCCTGAGAAATCGTGCCGCGGAGTTTAGCAGCGCCTGCCGTCCCGCGCAGATAATGCGGTGCTAGTCCGCGGAATTCGCGGATAGCGATATATTCGCCTTTGAGGCTGACCAGCCGAGACAGATGGTCATAGGCGATTTTCATCTTGTCCTCAAAGCTGAGGTCGGGAAGAATCTCCCCAGTCTCAAAGTAGTGGTTGATCTGGCTGAAAATGTAGGGATTGCCCATAGCGGCGCGGCCGACCATGACAGCGTCAGCACCGACTTCCTCTATGCGCTGCTTGGCATCCTGAACGCTGCGGATATCGCCGTTGGCGATAAAGGGAATCTTGGTCAGGGCTTGGGCGACTGCATGCAGGGTTTCCAGGTCGGCATGGCCGGTGTACATCTGCTCGCGCGTGCGGCCGTGCATGGCCAGGGCGGAAACACCGGCTGCTTCAGCGGCCAGAGCGTTTTCCACAGCCAGAGAGCTGTCAGACCAGCCGGTCCGCATCTTGACAGTCAGGGGAATATCCAGTACCGACTGGACCTTGTGGATAATCTTATAAATTTTATCCGGGTCTTTGAGCCATTTAGCCCCGGCTTCGTTTTTGACGATTTTATTAACCGGGCAGCCCATATTGATGTCTACCATGTCGGTTCGGGTATTTTTCTGGATAAATTCTGCTGCGCGGGCCAGACTGTCCTCGTCACTTCCGAAAAGCTGAATGGACACCGGATTTTCGCCTTCCTCGATGTGCAGCATGTGCAGGGTCTTGTCGTTATTGTACTGAATGCCCTTGTCAGATACCATTTCCATCACCACCAGCCCGGCTCCCAGCTCTTTGGCAATGGTCCGAAAGGCCGAATTGGTCACGCCGGCCATAGGAGCCAGAACGGTGCGGTTGGGAATCTTGACATTCCCAATCATAAAAGGTGTGTTAAGATTTGTCACGAATCAGTTCCTCCAAGTCCTTTTGGTCAAAATGGTAATGGGTCTGGCAGAATTGGCAGGTAATTTCTGCCCCTTGGTCTTCCTCCCGCATCTCTTCTAGATCTGCCTGAGGGAGGCTGGCCAGAGCGTTTAAGAAGCGTTCTTTGCTGCAGTCGCACTGGAAGCAGAGATCTTCCTCAGACAGGCGCTTGTAAGGCTCCTCTCCGTAGATGGCAGCCAAGAGAGCTTCGATGTGGTCATCGGATTCGAGCAGTGCTGAAATGGCCGGCATTTCCTGGATGCGCTTCTCAAAGCGAGCGATGTCTGCTTCCTTAGCACCGGGCAGGACCTGGAGCAGGAAGCCGCCGGCTACTTTGACCTTGTCCTCCTTGTCCAGCAGGACATTGAGCCCGACAGCGGATGGGGTCTGCTGGCTTTCGGTCAGATAGTAGGCTAGATCTTCGCCGATTTCCCCGGAAATCAGCGGGGTCATAGAATGATAAGGGCGGCCGGTACCATAGTCGGTAATGACTAGGAATTCTCCGCTGCCTACAAACGGTCCGACCAGCACTTCGCCGGTGGCCGTTTTTTTGATGTCGACGCCGGGATTTTGCACATAGCCCTTGACATTGCCTGCTGTATCGGCAACGGTGATGACAGCCCCCAGTGAGCTGCTTCCCAGAATCTTGACGGTTATGCGGGTCTGGCCTTTTTCGTTGGCAGCAAGTATCTGGCTGGCAATGAGAGTCCGGCCCAAAGCGACGGTAGAGCTGGCCTGTGTCTGGTGTTTTTCCTGAGCAGTCCGCACCGTTTCTGTGCTGTCCAGCACATAGGCCCGAAAGGCTCCGTTTTCTGCTATTGTTTTGATAATCTTGTCCATACCTATTATTTTAACACAAAAAGGGCGGCAAGCGTAGACCTGTGCTTCAAACCTCAGGACAAAGGCGTGAAAGATGTTTAATCAGAAACTCATGCTTTCTGGATTTCAGCATTCGTTTTTTTGGAAATGAACTCCTCTTTTTATGGTTTTTCCTGCAGTCTCACTTGTCATCAATACAGCTTTTTCAGTTCCGATGGTCGGATAACTGCTTCGGGCACCTGTCCTGTTCAGCCGCTGCGTCTTGTATCGTCATTTCGTTTATCTTTTATGATGTCGTTAACTCGCGCCTTGCCCTACTTTTGAGACTTCCTCACGGTCTCTTATCCGCAACCTAAAAGACTATAAATCAGACGATAGAAGTATACGAAGCTGGGGGCTTCCCAGCCTCGTTTTCTTTTTGAATGCGGATTTTCATTTGGGGGAGCAAAAGGCGAGCTGGCGAAAAGGAGCAGATTCCGGTTTTTCGAAAGCCTATTAGGAATGGGCTTGCCGATAGTGATGATAGAGGGAAAAAAGCTCTTCTCTTTTTCGGACATCCGTTTTGATGTAGATATTATGGATATGCGTTTTGACCGTTCCGACGGAGAGGTAGAGCTCTTCGGCGATTTCCTGATTGTGCTTTTGCGCAAGGAGCAGCTGGCAGATTTCCTGTTCGCGCTCGGTCAGTCGGTAATTCTGAAAGAAGCTGGTCATAAAGGAGGAGTCCCTGTCTTTTAAGGAATGAGGCGAGCCGGACAGGAGCGGAGAGTCTTTTAGGAAGTAGCGGAGAGCCAGCATGCTCAGACTGATAGAGAAGATATTTTCTGAAAAACTGCGGTTGATAATGTGACTGTGGAGCAGACTGTAGCTGTCCACATGAAAGATGATAAAGGTGTCTTCAGCAAGTATGAGCAGGCTGAAGATGAAGGTTAGGCTGCCGATGATTTTCAGGTATTTCCTGCGGACAGCACTGACTACTTCTTGTCTGGAACGGTGCCAAGCCCGGATGCCAAGGCAGCCTAGCCAGAGCTGATTGGGCAGGTAATAAAGATAGGTGCGCCAAGAGGAGCTTTGGTCGATGGGAAGCAGCATAAAGAGGAATATAGCGGCCAGCAGCAGGTATTCCCAGCCTTTAATCTTGCTCTTGCTGATAAAATGGAAGAGCCAGAGCTGGCAGAAGTTGCCGGCTAAAAAAATACTGGTTTTGATAAAGGAAGTTCCCTGAAAAGTCTGGTTATAGCCGGAAGCAAAGCTGGCAATCAGCTCAGTCATGGAAATAACAGAGTTGTCCAGAATGAAAACAGCAAAATAAAGGGAGAGTATCAGAAAGAAAGCTTTCATTTTTTTGTTATCTGCCTTGAAGTAATTGACCAAGGAGATAGCCAGGGTAGTAGAATAAAGAATAAGGAGCAGCGTGTTGTAAATATAAACAATGGCAGGGTCCATAATGTCCTCCTTTGTAAAAAGACTATACAAATATTATAACATTCTGCTAAACCTTTTTGATGACGCTGCTGTAACAAAGGTCTAAACCTTGGGTTTATTTTTTGAAAATCCTTGATTTCACAAGGGTTTAGCTCCCTAAACCCGGCCGTTTGCGTTTACATCCCGGGGTTGATAGTCAACTTTTGCTAAAATCGCTATGATAGTCTTATAAAACATTCAGGAGGGCTCAGCTATGAGTGAAAAATTAGACTATATCACAACGGAAGATTTTTCCAAGGAAGAATTGCTTCATTTGGTTGATTTATCCTTGAAAATCAAGGCCTGCATCAAAAACGGTTATTATCCGCCCTTGCTGAAAGATAAAACCTTGGGGATGATCTTTCAGCAGTCTTCAACCCGGACCCGGGTTTCCTTTGAAACAGCCATGACCCAGCTGGGCGGGCATGCTCAGTATCTGGCACCTGGTCAGATTCAGCTGGGCGGTCATGAAACAATTGAAGATACGGCGACGGTGCTTTCCCGTTTGGATGACATTCTCATGGCACGGGTAGAGCGGCATCAGAGCGTGGTGGACTTGGCACGGTATGCGTCCATTCCGGTCATCAATGGCATGTCAGACTACAATCATCCAACTCAGGAATTGGGAGATCTCTGCACGATGGCAGAGCATCTGCCGGCGGGCAAGAAGCTGGAGGACTGCAAGGTTGTCTTTGTCGGTGATGCGACTCAGGTCTGTTTTTCTCTCGGTCTGATTGCGGCCAAAATAGGGATGGAATTTGTTCACTATGGCCCGGAAGGTTTCCAGCTCAATGATATGCACAAAGCAAAATTGGAGGCTATTTGTCAAGTGTCCGGCGGCAGCTACACCGTAACGGATGATGAGGAAGCGATTGTCGGAGCAGACTTCCTCTATACTGATGTTTGGTATGGCCTCTATGAAGCGGAACTGTCGGAAGAAGAACGAATGGGGATTTTTTATCCTAAATACCAAGTGGACAGCCAGATGCTGGACAAGGCTGGCCGTGACTGCAAATTTATGCACTGTCTGCCGGCGACCCGCAATGAAGAAGTGACTGACGAAGTCATTGACGGGCCTCGCTCTATCTGCTTTGATGAAGCAGAAAACCGGCTGACCTCTATTCGGGGGCTGCTGGTCTATCTTTTGAGAGATTATGCGGCTAAGCATCCTTATGATCTGGCCAAGCAGGCAGCAGCAAAAGCGGATTTGGAAGCCTTTTTGAACTGAGATTCAATAAAAATCGCAGTCAGTGCCGGAAGTGAGATGCTCAAAAACGCCAGTGGAGGCTTTGGGGCTGCGGATAGACTTCCGTAAGGCAGCAAGCAAAAGCACTGCATTGAGGCAGCTGAATGCGTCTGTCCTGCTCTCTCTGATTCTCAAAGAGTATGAACTAGGCTTTTGATGCAATCTGCATTTGCTCTATCTGCAGTTTCCCTGCCTCGCTTCCGGGTTTCCGGGCTCATTCTGCAAAGGTCCCCCGGCCCTGCCTCGCTTTCTTGTTTTTAAGCTCGGGCTGAAAAGGTCCCCCCGGCCCTGCCTCGCTTTCTTGTTTTTAGGCTCGGGCTGAAAAGGTCCCCCGGCCCTGCCTCGCTTTCTTGTTTTTAGGCTCGGGCTGAAAAGGTCCCCCAGACCTGCCTCGCTTTCTTGTTTTTAGGCTCGGGCTGAAAAGGTCCCCCGGACCTTTTCACTCCCTCAGATTGTTGGAGCAAGACAGGGTTAGCAGTGAAAGGAGCGGGCTTTCGTCAGACTGGGCCCGCTAAGGTCCGCCTATCTTCAGAAAGGGGAAGATCATGGAAGGAAAGAAAAAATTTAGTTTGTTCAGTGCGGTGCTGTCCGTTATCTGTGTAGTATTTGTGGCAGAAGCCGCCGCGCCGGTTGCGGCCATTGGCAATTCCCAGTTTTTCTGGTGGCTGTTTCTCCTGCTGGCTTTTCTGCTTCCCTATGGGCTGATTTCTTCAGAGCTAGGAACTGCCTACATCGGAGATGGAGGGATTTACGACTGGGTGACCAAGGCCTTTGGCCACCGTTGGGGAGCTCGGGTATCTTGGTATTACTGGATTAATTTTCCGCTCTGGCTGGCTTCGCTGGCGGTCATGACGCCGGGCCTGATGGAGACCATCACAGGCTTCAAATTGGCCCCTTGGGCTGGCATTGCCATTGAGTTAGTCTTTATTTGGCTGATTATTTGGATTAGTTTTTATCCGGTCAGCGACAGCATTTGGATTCTCAATGGAGCGGCGGTCATTAAGATGCTGCTGGCTCTTCTGGTCGGCGGTCTGGGTCTTTATGTTGCCTTCACTAAAGGCATGGCTAATGATATGAGCTTCTCTTCGCTGCTGCCCAGCTTTGACTTGAACAGCCTGTCCTATATCTCGGTCATTATCTTCAACCTGCTGGGCTTTGAGGTCATCTGCACCTTTGCCGGTGACATGGAAAATCCCAAGAAGCAGATTCCTCAGTCGATTATTGCAGCAGGACTGGTGATTGCAGCTATCTATATCTTTTCAGCCTTTGGGATTGGCGTGGCCATACCGGTCCATAAGATTTCAACCAGCAGCGGCATGATGGACAGCTTTAAACTGCTGACGGGGACTGGTACCGGATGGTTTATCATTGCTATGGCCTTTCTCTTCCTGCTGACTCTCTTTGGCAATATGATTTCCTGGTCGCTGGGCGTCAATAACACGGCTTCTTATGCGGCCGAAAACGGCGATATGCCTAAATTTTTTGCTAGGAGGAGCAAGAGCAAGGATATGCCGGTAGGGGCTGCTGTAGCCAATGGTCTGGTAGCCAGTCTGGTGGTGGTGATGGCTCCTATTCTGCCGAATCAGGACTTGTTTTGGGCTTTCTTCTCCCTCAATCTGGTCATGTTTCTCCTGTCTTATGTTCCGGTTTTTCCGGCCTTTTACAGGCTGAGAAAGATAGATCCTGACACACCGCGGCCTTTTAAGGTCGGCGGGAAAGATGGCTTTCTGAAATTAATGGTCATCCTGCCTATGATTCTGATTGTCATCTCTCTGATTTTCACCGCTCTGCCGCTGGCATTTGATGCTGAGACACTGACAGCCAAGCTTCCGATTACGATTGGCTCCCTTATCTTTATTGGCCTTGGCGAGCTGATTATCCTGGTCAAAAAAATCAAAGATTAGAAATGAGGTCAAAAAATGGCAAAACGCATCAATGATTCTACTCCTAAGCAAGACGGATTCCGCATGCCGGGAGAATTTGAAAGGCAAGAGCAGATTTGGATGCTTTGGCCTTGGCGCAATGACAACTGGCGTCTGGGAGCGAAACCGGCCCAGCAGGCTTTTCTCCAAGTAGCACAGGCTATCAGTGAGTTTGAACCAGTCTCCCTCTGTGTGCCGCCTACTCAGTATGAAAATGCGCTGGCGCGTGTGGCAGCGCTGGGCAGAGACAATATTCGCGTTATTGAAATGACCAGCGATGACTCTTGGATTCGGGACTGCGGGCCGACTTTTCTGGTCAATGATCAGGGGGATCTCCGGGCAGTAGATTGGGAATTCAATGCTTGGGGCGGTTTGGCTGACGGGCTGTATTTCCCTTGGGATCAGGATGCGCTGGTTGCCCGCAAGGTCTGCGAAATCGAAGGCGTGGACTCTTACAAGACGGCGGATTTCGTGCTGGAAGGCGGATCTATCCATGTGGATGGAGAAGGAACGGTTCTGGTGACGGAGATGTGTCTCCTGCACCCCAGCCGCAATCCGCATTTGTCTAAGGCAGAGATTGAGGAAAAGCTCAAAGATTATCTCAATGCTGAAAAGGTCATCTGGGTCAAGGACGGTATTGACCCTTATGAGACCAATGGGCATATTGACGATGTTGCCTGTTTTGTTCGGCCGGGAGAAGTCGCCTGCATTTATACAGAAGACAGGAGCCATCCTTTCTACAAGGAAGCTCAGGCTGCCTATCATTTTCTGACAGAGCAGACGGATGCCAAGGGGCGTCGGCTGAAAGTTCATAAGCTCTGTGTGACCAAGGAGCCTTGCTATCTCAGGGCAGCAGACAGCATTGATTACGCCGAGGGCAGCATTCCTCGGGAAGAGGGAGAAATCGCCATTGCTTCCTATCTTAATTTTCTGATTGTCAACGGGGCTGTTATTCTGCCTCAGTATGGTGATGAGCATGATGCTCTGGCTGTGGAGCAGGTTCAGGCCATGTTTCCTGACAGAAAGATTGTCGGCGTGCAGACGGCTGAAATTGCATACGGCGGCGGCAATATCCACTGTATTACCCAGCAGCAGCCAGCGGTTTAAAGCTCCTTCGGGACAAGGCCGGGATAAGATGTCTCGGCCTTGCCATATTTTATCGTCATTTCGTTTATCTTTTATGATGTCGTTAACTCGCGCCTTGCCCTACTTTTGAGACTTCCTCACGGTCTCTTATCCGCAACCTCAAAACCTCCACAGGAGGTTTTGAGCGGCTCGCAGCCTATCATTTTCTTATTTCAAAATGATAGGCTGAAACTGTCCCCCAGACAGTTTCACTGCTAAAAGCAAACTGAAAGACTATACTCAAGCTTTTTGAAAAATGAAGATGGCGGGTCTGATATGGGATCTTTCAAAAGACAGATCCTCTGTGGGTGAGGACACAGCCATCATGGGCGTCTGTCCCACCGCCATCGGTTTGAGGCCGGTACAGTCTCCAGCTGGCTTTCCAGTGTGCTTTTTGATTTTCGTTGAGCAGAGCATAGAGAGATGGTTCGCCTGCTGGTTCTTGAGCAGAACATGGTATAATAGACTTGTTCGGAGACCGGCTGTCTTTTTGATGCCTTACCTTAAGCAGTGGCCTGCAAGCAATTGGCTCTATTATCGTCATTTCGTTTATCTTTTAAGACGTCGTTAGCTCGCCTTGCTTTAACAGTCCGGGGGAGTGGCGGTGGGACAGAACTAAATTTTTAAAAA
>NZ_KQ969392.1:462908-467962 GCF_001578865.1 Streptococcus sp. DD11 | reverse complement strand
AGGCAGTTTTACGGCGGACGCTATGGTTGGCTACGGCAGCCACCAGCAGCCGGCCGGCACTTGGTCGGATGATACCAGTCTTGTCCTAGCGACCTGTGCATCTATCAGGGATCGAGGAGGCATTGACCCAGCGGACATGCAGCGGCGTTTCAGGAGCTGGCTGTTTGAGGGGGCCTATACAGCAGATGGCCAGACCTTTGATGTGGGCCATGCAACTCGTCAGGCTCTGATGCTAGGCTACGGCCTGTCTGATGTGTTTTCCAATGGCAACGGCTCTCTGATGCGAATCCTGCCCTTGGCATTTACAGCAGCTGATAGGGCTGACATTCAGGCGGTTTCCAGCATTACCCATGCCCATGCTCTTTCGATAGAAGCCTGCCAGATTTATATAGACATTGCCAGACAGCTGCTGGCTGGTCGGCACTTGCCCCAAATTTTGACTGGTCTGCAAGTCAGTTCGGCTTTCAGCCGCTTAAAAGAGCTGGCCCAGCTGCCGCAGACTGCTATTCGCTCCAGCGGCTATGTAGTGGACACTCTAGAGGCGGCTCTTTGGTGCCTGCTGCAGACTACGGCTTACTCGGAAGCAGTCCTGAAAGCGGTCAATCTGGGCGATGATACCGACACGGTAGCCTCTGTGACCGGCGGCTTAGCCGGTCTTATCTACGGTCTGGAGGCTATTCCGCAGGTTTGGCTCCAGCAGCTGCGCAACAGAGAATTGCTGGACAGCTGCTTGTTTTAGCATTTCTCTCATTCTGAGAAGCGACGTGGTTTGAAGGGATTTTCGAAGAGTATGAAGCATCAAAGATGACTGAATCAACTGTGAGGGGTGGGAAGACGAACTCTTTTATTTGGCGTTCTTTCCCGCTCCTTTATTTTGCAGACGATTTTTTTCTAAAAGGGCTTGACTTGGAGTCCACTCCAAGGTTTATAATGGATTTATACAGATTGCAACAAAGGAGGTCCAGATGACACCGGCAGATGAATTGCTGGGCTTGGATTTTCTGCAGATTGATAAGATTGAAAATAGTCTCCATGCATATCAGCCGGCTAAGCGCGCCAATGAAAAGCGGACCATGTATGAGGCGGTTGAATGGGGCAAAAAAGGTGCTCGGATCAATGATATTGCACCGGGCATTGTCGTTACGCCGCTGGCTGTTGATGAGTTGAGCGGCATTCGCGGAGATTTTTTATAAAAATATATTTGCAGAGTCGCCCGCAGGACGTCCGGGAACGACAGACGAAATTGCCAATCTGGCGGAACTGCTGCTTGGCGAGCGCGGCCCATGTATAATGGACTCTACCTTTTTGATCGATGGCGGCGCGACAGCTTCGTATTTTTACGGACCGCTGCAGCCAGAAAAATAGGAGGAAAAGATGAATATAAAAAAAGTAAGTGAACGAACCGGTATCAGTGCGGACACGATTCGCTATTATGAGCGGATTGGACTGATTCCGCCGGTGACGCGAAATGCTGCAGGAATCCGGGATTTCAGCCAGCACGAGATCGAGGTGCTGGAGTTTGTCCGCCTTTTTAAAACAGCCGGCATGTCTGTTGAAAGCCTGATTGACTATATCAAGCTTCTGGACAAGGGGGATGAGAGCATTCCGGCCAGACTGTCTATCCTGCAGGATGAAAAGGATAAGCTGGAGGGACGGCTGGCAACCCTGCAGGCTGCTCTCAATCGGCTGAACTATAAGATTGAGAATTATGAAAATAAGGTGGTTCCCAGAGAGCGAGAATTATTTATAGAAAGAGAGGCAGACTAATGGCGCAGTTTGAAGAAGTGCAACAGGGGATTATTTTTCCGGTTGGAGAGGAAAATGAGGCTTACCAGGATGTCTTTACGGGCCGGTCTTATCTGGCTGTATTAGCCCAAGCGCCCGGCGGCCGTACAGGAGTTGCCAATGTGACCTTTGAGCCGGGCTGCCGCAATCATTGGCATGTTCATACAGAGGGCTATCAGATCCTTCTGGTTTTAGGCGGACAGGGGCTTTACCAAGAGGAGGGAAAAGCTGCGCGGCTGCTGCAGGCTGGGGATGTTGTGGTGACGGATAAAGGAGTCAAGCACTGGCACGGTGCTGTTAAAGATGCTTGGTTTGAGCATATTGCTATCACTGCTGGAGCCAGTGAGTTCTTTGAAGCAGTGACAGATGACATTTATGAGTCGGCTCATAGAGATCATGGTTTATAAGGAGACAGGAAATGGCAGAAAAACAAACAGCCGGTCGTGATTTGTTGGGAGAATTTGCTCCTGCATTTGCAGCCTTGAATGACGATGTGCTTTTTGGGCAGGTCTGGTCCAGAGAGGCAGAATTGTCCCCTAAAATCCGCTCCATTGTCACCGTCACGGTGCTGATGACGGCGGGCAATTTTGAGCAGCTGGCATTTCATTTGACGAAGGCCAAAGAAAATGGAGTCAGCAAAGACGAAATCGCAGAAATTATCACCCATGCTGCCTTTTATATGGGCTGGCCCAAGGCTTGGTCGGCTTTGACCAAGGCAAAGGAAATCTGGGAATAGCACAGGCTAATGGAGGAATCATCATGGAATATACAAGATTAGGCCAAACCGGCCTCGACGTTTCGAAAATCTGTCTGGGCTGTATGAGTTTCGGCGATGCCAGCCGAGGGTTTCACTCAGGCTG
Organism: Streptococcus sp. DD11; assembly: GCF_001578865.1. Classification (NCBI taxonomy): domain Bacteria; kingdom Bacillati; phylum Bacillota; class Bacilli; order Lactobacillales; family Streptococcaceae; genus Streptococcus; species Streptococcus sp. DD11. Next base: position 465,317 of record NZ_KQ969392.1, on the reverse strand, counting down.
GCTCTTGGATGAGGAAAAAAGCCGGCAGATTATTAAAAAAGCGCTGGATATGGGCGTGAACTTCTTTGATACGGCCAATGTCTACGCGGCCGGCAGCAGTGAGGAGTACCTCGGGCGGGCTATCCGTGACTTTGCCGACCGGGAGGAGGTCGTTATTGCCACTAAGCTCTTCTTTGGTGACGGTCAGCACGAAGGCCGAAATACGAGGGGGCTGTCCCGCAAGGCAATTTTCAGTCAGGTCAATGCCAGTCTGGAACGGCTGGGGCTGGACTATATCGACCTGCTCTATATTCACCGCTGGGATTACCAGACGCCGATTGAGGAAACAATGGCTGCCCTCCATGACTTGGTCCGCTCTGGCAGGGTCCGCTATTTAGGAGCTTCTGCCATGTATGCCTGGCAGTTCCAAAAGGCTCAGTATGCCGCTGAAAAGAACGGCTGGACCAAATTTTCCGTCATGCAGAATCACTATAATCTTCTCTACCGGGAAGATGAGCGGGAAATGATTCCTTTCTGCAAAGACTCCGGTGTCGGTCTGGCTCCCTACAGTCCTTTTGCCGCTGGCCGGGTGGTCCGCGACTGGACGGCAGATACAGCCAGAAGCCGCACCGATGAAACAGCTAAGTCCAAGTATGACAGCACCGAGGAGCAGGACCGTCTGATTGTCGAGCGGGTCGCTCAAGTAGCCGAGCGCTGCGGCCGCACGCGGGCGCAGGTAGCCTTGGCTTGGCTCTGGCAAAAAGGGATTGATTCGCCCATTGTCGGTGTCACCAAGGAAAGGTATCTGGATGATTTCGCCGGGGCCTTTGACCTGACCCTGACAGCAGCAGACATGGCTTACTTGGATGAAGCCTATGTCCCCCATCGAATTGTAGGAGCACTGTAAAAAAACCGCATGCTCTTTGACAATCTCTTCAAACCGCTCAGTTCCAACAGCCTTGGGGGCTAAAAATAGCAAAGCAGGGAAGGTTAGGAGAATCTTTTTAGCCTGATTCTAGTTTTCTGCCGCTCTTCCTTGAGTATACATGCAGACAAAAATCGCAGCCGTTTTGTGCTGCGATTTTTTAATAGAGAAAGTTCTGGATGGAACAGCTGGCTGTGAAAGAAAGGTCGGCTGTTTCGTTTATCTTTCTAGTTCGGTTTGGTTCCGCCGGGACAGTCGGTGCTTTGCTGCTTAGCACGAAAAGCCTAGGTTACTCTAGCTCCGGAAAGAGTTTGGTCAGTATTTTCGGTGTGATGGGCTGACCCGGTCCCTGAGCGCAGTAGGTGTGCATATACATGGAGGGGTTGAAATTGAGCTCAATGCAGGTGCAGTTGGGCTTTTCCTGGGTAGAGGGAAGGGTGCAGTCCGGGATAATCAAATCTACACCGCAGACCCAGGCCCCTATGGCTTTGGCCATATCTGCGGCCAGCTGCTTGTAGGAAGGGTGCATGCTCTCGGTCACATCGATGGAATCTCCCCCAGTCGAGATATTGGAGTTGCGGCGCAGCTCCACCTTGACACCAGCTGGCAGGATATGGTCAGGTCCATAGCCCTGCTGGTCCAGCATGAGCAGTTCAATGTCTCCCAGTTCGATGATTTCTAAGGGAGAACGGTGGTCACGGCCGCGCAGGGGGTTGTCATTTTTAATAGCAACCAGCTCTCGCACCGTATGCCGACCGTCTCCGATTACGTTGGCTGCTACACGCAGAAGGACCGCTTCACAGCAGCCATCTAGGATAAAGAATCGATACTCGGTTCCTGGGATAAATTCCTCTACCAAAACGGCCCTGTCTTCTGCAAAGGCGATTTCCAGAGCTTTCCGGTAGCTTTCCCGGCTGGCCGGTTCTTGGAAGATAGAAATGCCTAGACCGAAGTTGGTGGACTTAGGTTTGACAACAATCTGCCGGCCTTTGATAAGCGGATAGTAGGCCAAGCCCTCCTCTATGCTGGAGAATTCCGCTCCGGCAGGCACTGGAAAATCAGCTGCTGCTAAGATTTTTTTGGTCACGGTTTTATTGGCCATAGCCAGCGGGATGACATAGTTATCTTTGGAAGTCATGTTGCCGTTTTTGACAAATTCTACATGATTTCTTCGCCAGAGTTTGAGGAATTGGTCATTTTCATCTAGAATCTCAACATTCAGCCCCTTCTGAATGGCGTCAAAGAGCAGCATTTGGGTGGATAGTTCCATGTTTTCATAGCCTTTAAGAGCATAAGGAGCTATCCAGGCATCATCGTGGAATTGCTCCGCTTTCGCCAAGCCAAACTCTTCTAAAGAATTATTTTTTATGTAAGGCAGAAGCCGGCCGGACAGGGTCTGCCTAGGGTCCAGCAGAGCTGTTTTGATGTTTTGGAGCAGCTGACTGTAGTAGACGGGGAGGTCAAAGTGGCAGATAAGAGCCTCCATAGCTTGGATAAGAGCAGAG
>NZ_KQ969392.1:447714-462888 GCF_001578865.1 Streptococcus sp. DD11 | reverse complement strand
GCAGGCAACCCGTTGGTTGAGAGCGTGCGCAGCTTCTAAGCTTTCGTCTGCCTCCTTGACATCCTCCAGCCACAGCAGGGCTAGAAGAAAGAGATGGACACTATCCAGAGTTTCCTGACTGATTCCCAAGGCATCAAAGGGATTGAGATCAAAGCAACGAAATTCCAGATAAGTCACACCCTTGTCCAGATAGCTGCGGTTGTGCTTCTGCCCGCGGAAACGGACAGCAGAGTAAAATTCCTTCTCCGCACTCAGGTCGCCTGCCTGAACATAGCCTTCAATATCCGCGGCATACTGCTCCAGAGAAGCGTAGGAGACATGGATGTGGGGATCATTGACATAGCCATAGTCGCTGTTGCGAAAAGAGCGAATGGGCTGGGGAATGTCCTGGTCATAGAAACCAGCCTCCGCTAAGGGGGCTGCTCCGTAGAGATAGGTCAGCAGCCAGCGGAAGCGCAGAAAGTTGCGGGCCAGCTTGAGATAGAGATCGTTTTTAAAATCTCGGAGGGAAGCATAGCCGCTGACGGCAAAGAGAGCCGCCACTAAGTCCTTGCCCAGCTCTATATTGTAATGAATGCCTGAGATTGCCTGCAGCGTTTGCCGTATTTGGCGGCCAGCCCTTCCCGGTAATGGTGTTCGTATTCATTTTCCAGCCGGGCGATGACAATCTCTTCCTCTGTCAGCCGGGGCGGCATGGAGAGCGGCCAGAGTCGCTCATTGGGATCGATGGAGCGCTCGGCTACGTCTGTGATGGCTCCCAGCAGGCGCCGCGCTTCACTGGCTGAGTGGGCGACAGGGGTGATCAGCTCCAGCTGCTGCTCGCTGAAGTCAGTCTGGATGGTCGGGTGGTAGTTGCGGGAGCCCAAGATCTGCGGATGGTCTGTCTGAGCCAGACTTCCCTCTGCTGTCACCCGCAGGCTCTCTCTTTCGAGGCCGAAGGTTGCCTGCAGAATCGGACTTGCTGCATCTAGTTTTTCTAATAAATGGTCAATGGTCATCGGTTTTCTCCATCCCTGCTATGATAAAATTAGTCTATTACAAAAACAGCCAGAAAACAACTATCTGCTACGTTTTTAGGAAATTTCCGAACCTTTTCGGCCTATACTCTGCTTTGTTTCGGGAAAATAAGAGATTTGCAGCAATTAAACCCTTTTCAAAAAAGAAAAACCAAATCAAAAATCTGTCCAACCTTGAAAAAAAACTCTTTTTTTCTTATAATGAAGTGTAAGATATACCGCAGGTGAGATTCCTGCCATAGATGCAAGAAAGGAAGAGCTGTTTCTTACTCTTTCTATTTGAATTCACTGCCTGAGCTGCAGCCTGCAGCCAGTCTGAATTTAAAATAGTCTGAGTAGAGGCTCAGACAAAGATATGACATCAGTAGTTGTTGTAGGAACCCAGTGGGGAGATGAAGGCAAGGGAAAGATTACCGATTTTCTCTCTGCCAATGCGGAAGTCATTGCCCGCTATCAAGGCGGAGACAATGCCGGCCACACCATTGTCATTGACGGCAAAAAGTACAAGCTGCACCTAATCCCGTCAGGGATTTTCTTCCCGGAAAAAATCTCTGTCATCGGAAACGGTATGGTTGTCAATCCTAAGTCCCTTGTGAAAGAGCTGGCTTATCTGCATGGAGAAGGCATTACCACCGATAATCTCCGTATTTCAGATAGGGCGCATGTCATTTTGCCTTATCATATTGAGCTGGACCGCCTGCAGGAAGAAGCCAAGGGTGAACATAAGATCGGTACCACCATCAAGGGGATTGGACCGGCTTACATGGACAAGGCTGCGCGTGTAGGGATTCGCATTGCTGATCTTTTGGATAGAGACATTTTCAGAGAGCGCTTGGAGCGCAATCTGGCTGAGAAAAACCGTCTCTTTGAAAAGCTCTATGACAGCCGGGCGATGAGTGTTGAGGATATTTTTGAGGAATATTACGCTTACGGTCAGCAGATTAAGCAGTATGTGACTGACACTTCCGTCATTCTCAATGATGCTTTGGACCATGGCAAGCGCGTGCTCTTTGAGGGGGCTCAAGGGGTCATGCTGGATATTGATCAAGGAACCTATCCTTTTGTAACGTCTTCTAATCCGGTAGCCGGCGGTGTGACCATTGGCTCCGGTGTCGGTCCTAGCAAGATTGACAAGGTTGTCGGCGTCTGCAAGGCCTACACCAGCCGGGTCGGCGATGGTCCCTTTCCGACGGAACTCTTTGACGAGATTGGCGACCGGATTCGCGATGTGGGTCATGAATATGGTACCACGACTGGCCGTCCGCGCCGGGTTGGCTGGTTTGACTCAGTGGTCATGCGCCATAGCCGCCGGGTATCAGGGATTACCAATCTCTCCCTCAATTCGATTGATGTTCTGACCGGTCTGGATACGGTGAAGATCTGTGTAGCTTATGACCTTGACGGTCAGCGCATCGATCATTATCCGGCGAGTCTGGAGCAGCTTAAACGCTGCAGGCCGATCTATGAAGAGCTGCCGGGCTGGCAGGAGGACATCACTGGTGTCCGCAGTTTAGAGGACCTTCCTGAAAATGCCCGCAACTATGTCCGCCGTGTCAGTGAGCTGGTCGGTGTCCGTATCTCAACTTTCTCAGTCGGCCCCGGCCGGGAACAGACCAATATCCTGGAAAGTGTTTGGTCCAGCCTGTAATAGATGAGTCTGATACCGTATAGCCTTTTCGTTTGCTTCTAGCAGTGAACTGGTCTGGGAGCATAAAAAGGTTCGGGGAACCCTTTTAGCCCTGTCCAGAAATTGAAAAGCAGGGAAAGTTCCAGCTATCGTCTGGAAATAAGAAAATGATAGGCAGCAAGGCGGTGGCTGGCAGACAGCATATGGGAGTCTGTCCTGCTGTCAGCCTTTGTCTTTGCAAGCCTTTAGCGTCTGGGCAAAATCAACCTTTTAAAAAAACGGCTCTTAAGTTTCTTTTAAGTCGGGTTCTTTATAATGAAATCATAAACAAAGATCTCCTAACTTTGTTTAGAAATCCTAAAACTTTTTCATAATAATCTCCTGAAGGCCACCCCAGCGGTGGCTTTTGTTTTGCCTGAAGGCATGTTATAATGGAGAGGAAGAGTGGAAAGGGAAAAGGGATCATGGACTACAGTCAGGAAGAAAAAGAATTTTTTATGAGGGAAGCTCTGAAAGAGGCAGAAATCGCTCTGGCACATGATGAAATTCCCATCGGCTGTGTCCTGGTCAGGGACGGCGATATTATCGGCCGCGGCCACAATGCCCGAGAGGAACTGCAGCGGGCGGTCATGCATGCGGAAATCATGGGCATTGAAGAGGCCAATCAGCATGAGCAGAGCTGGCGTCTGCTGGATACCACGCTCTTTGTCACCATTGAGCCCTGTGTCATGTGCAGCGGGGCTATCGGTCTGGCCCGAATCCCTCGGGTTGTCTATGGTGCCAGAAATCAGAAATTCGGTGCTGCCGGCAGTCTCTACGACATCTTGACTGATGAGCGGCTCAATCACCGGGTTGAGGTGGAAAGCGGGCTTTTAGAGGAAGACTGCGCTGCTGTGATGCAGAATTTTTTCAGAAACCGCCGGAAAAAAAGTGAGTAAATGTCTAGAGTTTTGAGAAAGTTTGTGTTATACTGATTAATGGAGCAACAGTTTTGCGTGAAGCGGGTCAGGGGAGGAATCCAGCAGCCCTAAGCGAAGTAAACTGTGTGCTCTTTTCTATTGCTCTTGACGAATCCAGTCCCAAGGACGCAGATACGTTTTAGAGCAATGGATGCAGTTTTATCCGTTAGGATAAAAGCTGTAAACCTTTGACCATCATGAACCAAATCTGCAGTCCGCAAGTGAGCTTAGAGATATGGATGCCCAGCCGCTGGTCGGCGCGTGGGTACGGAGCTCTTGACGAATCCAGTCCCAAGGACGCAGCTGCGTTATAGTACAGCCTCCCAGCCTTCTCGGGAGTTTTTTCTTACTGTTTCCTGCGGAGTTGCAGAGCAAGAGAATGCTTTTTTACAGATTGGTAGCTGAATGCAAACGATTGCGTCTAAGCCTGCTCTGCTTTGAAGGCTGTCTTTAAAATAGAGCAGGGAGATAAATGTAAACGTTTTAAAATGGTAAAACTACTTGCGTATTTGTCTTTAAAGCGTTATCATAAAAGAGAAGAAATAATGGAGGATGAACATGACACATATTAAATTTGACTACTCCAAGGTGCTGGGCAAGTTTGTGGCACCTCATGAAGTAGAATACATGCAGTCTCAGGTGACTGCTGCTGATGAATTACTGCGCAAAGGAACCGGAGCGGGAGCAGATTTCCGCGGCTGGCTGGACCTTCCTGAAAATTATGATAAGGAAGAGTTTGCCCGTATCCTGCAGGCGGCGGAGCAAATCAAGTCAGACAGCGATGTCTTGGTCGTGATTGGTATCGGCGGATCTTATCTGGGAGCGAAAGCAGCCATTGACTTTTTGAATCATTCCTTTGTGAATCTGCAGAGCAAGGAAGAACGCAAGGCGCCGCAGATTCTGTATGCCGGCAACTCGATCTCGTCAACCTATTTGGCTGATCTGGTGGAATATGTGGCGGACAAGGACTTCTCTGTCAATGTGATTTCCAAGTCAGGAACGACGACAGAACCGGCTATTGCTTTTCGTGTCTTTAAGGAACTCTTGCTTAAGAAATATGGTCAGGAAGAAGCTAACAAGCGGATTTATGCAACGACAGACCGTGTCAAGGGGGCAGTTAAAGTGGAAGCTGATGCCAATGGCTGGGCTACCTTTGTTGTGCCGGATGATGTCGGCGGCCGTTTCTCAGTGCTGACAGCGGTAGGCCTCTTGCCAATCGCAGCTTCCGGTGCTGATATCACCAAGCTCATGGAAGGTGCCAACGCTGCCCGCAAGGCTTACACTTCTGACAAAATTTCGGATAATGAAGCCTATCAATATGCGGCTCTGCGCAATATCCTTTACCGCAAGGGCTATGCGACAGAGATTTTGGTCAACTACGAGCCGTCCCTGCAGTATTTCAGCGAATGGTGGAAGCAGCTGGCCGGTGAGTCAGAAGGCAAAGACCAAAAAGGGATTTACCCAACTTCAGCCAACTTTTCAACGGACCTGCACTCTCTGGGCCAATTTATCCAAGAAGGTGCCCGTATCATGTTTGAAACAGTTGTTCGTGTTGATAAACCGCGCAAGAATGTGCTGATTCCTGAACTGGCAGAGGACCTGGACGGTTTGGGCTACCTGCAAGGAAAAGATGTAGATTTTGTCAACAAGAAGGCCACAGATGGCGTGCTGCTGGCCCATACAGACGGTGATGTGCCTAATATGTTCGTCACACTGCCAGAGCAGAATGCGTTCACGTTGGGTTATACGATCTACTTCTTTGAGCTGGCGATTGCCCTTTCAGGCTACCTGAATGGCATCAATCCATTTGACCAGCCTGGTGTAGAAGCCTACAAGAAGAATATGTTTGCCCTGCTTGGCAAACCGGGCTTTGAAGACCTGAGCAAAGAGCTGAATGCCCGCCTGTAATCATGCAAGACAAGACCTTCCTTCGGGGAGGTTTTTTGATTGGAAGAAAAATTTATGTTATAATACTGTAAAATTTGTCATCTTATTTCAATGTTTTTGCAATGTGGCAAATCAACAAAATTTACAAGGAGAAAACCATGTCAGAAAAAGACGGACAAGGTCAAGTGCAAGGGGGTTGGCAAGAGCATGAAACCAGCCAGCCATTGCAAGGGAATTTCCAGCAGATTCAGCCGCAAGGGCTGCCTGATAAGAAGGGCAATATCGGAACAGTCATAGGGGGTTCAGTTTTTGCTCTCATCATTGGCCTTTTGATCGGCAGCGGTTCAGCTTATTTGATCGGCAAGCAAGCGCAGACAGATAAGGACATCCAACGCATTAAACGCTTGACTAAGGCGCAGGAAGAAGCCAAGGAAAAAGACAAGGGATTTATTACGGATGGTCAGTCAGTGCAGTTCACATGGACCTTGAAAGATTTGGGGTTGTTGAGCTATACGAATGATGATGGCTTAGGCTTGACGGCAGATCAAATTGTTGCAGCATACGGGTTGGCCAGCTCAGCCGAATATGATGGCAATCAGCTGATACTCCGCTGGGCTTCTTCTGTCAGAGACAAGGAGCAAAATATCTATTTTCAATTCGACGAAGTAGATCAGAATTACTATCTGAGGCAGGTGACAGTGGGAGACTCTTTCAAGGAATATAGAAAAGAGAAGGAAACGACAGATTGGAGCGAGCTTTCCCAAGAAGATTTGGAGCGATTGCAGACAGGGGATAAGGAGACCGGGAAAGGAGGAACGGCCTTGTCAGAAGTTCTGCAGAAGCATCCGGTTCCATCAGAGATTGTCATCACAACCGAGCGCGATGTGGATAATAGGATTGTCTCCAACCGTTTGATGGCTGCGGCGACTTACAAGACGGAAGATGGCTATCAGCATCTGGTTTTCTTAGGACAGAGAGACGGGAGCTTTTTATATATCGGAGCTGATGAAGAATAGGTTTTCCGGTTACTGTTTCAAAGTCTCGCTGAGACCGTTTTTACTGTTACAATTTAAAAAATAAGTAAGGAGGAAGGAAGATTGACAGAAAAGCAATCACAGCATTCTTTTGATCCGTCAAAAAATGCTCAGTCGCAAGAGGGGGACCGCATCATTTTCAATCTCCGCAAGACCATGTTTCAAGCCCGCAGGGACCAACTCCGCCTTTGGCCAAGAATAAGCTATGGAAGGGAATCCTGATAGGTGCAGTCCTGCTTTCTCTTGGCATTGGACTAATCGGAGGAGGAGTATGGGGCTATGGCATGGGAACAGCGGATGTTATCAAAGGAGAATATCCTGAGCTGCGGCCCTTGGCGGATGCTGGGCCGTCAAAGAGAGATCAATCAGACCAGTACATTGATCCAGATGAGGCTGCATTTAACTGGAATATTGACGATTTGGCAGATTTGCGGTTTAATACTGTGCAGACAGATGCTAATGGGACTCCTATAGAGGATATTCTGGATAAATACGGTAAGGCTTTAAAGGGGGATTTCTCTAACGATGAGATGGATTTAGAGTGGGGGACGCTCCAAAGCTATGATGAGGAAGAAGAATGGCCGATTTATTATACGGACCAATCTGTTTCTCTGGATTTTGATAAGAAAAAAGAGGCCTTCTATCTGAACAGCCTTCATATGTATGACATTCGTTTTGTAGGAAGCAGTCATAATGCTGAGGATGAAGCGATGGCGACGGATTATTTTGAAAAACTGAAAAAAGGCGATGCAAAGACTGGTAAAGACGGTGTTTCCTATAAGGATGTTTTTAAGGAATATGGCAGTCTGCGGAACATCTATATCTATGTCGATGAAGATTTTAAGGAGAAGACTAGCCGAACCATCATGGAGGCTGTGTATGCAGCTCCTAATGGCGGCAGCTATAAATTGACTTTCATTCAGCAGGAGGATGGGAATTATCTCTTGTCTGCTGCTCTTGCAAAATAAACAGCAAAAAGGAGAACCAATGACAGAACAAAACAAAGCACAAGAAGCATCACTGGATGGAGCGGCTCCAATTCCGCAGCAGCCCCAGATGTCAGAAACAGGGCAATTTTCAGCCGCTTCAGTAGGGGGTCAACCTCCTCAAGCAGCAGTTGGAGGGCCAGAGATGATGAATACGAATCAAGATTTTGGTGCTCAGCAGCCAACAGTTGAAGCGTTCTATACTCAAACGCCTCAGCAGAATGGTTGGCCGCAGGCGCCCTTTCAAGAGTCCCCGTCTCCAGGCTTCAATCCGGCTGGGCAAAACGATGCTGGTCTGCAGCAAACTGCCAATTTTTCTGACCAGCTGGGCCAAAAACCGCAGAAAAACCAGACAGGGAAATGGATAGGATTTTTAGGAATCGGTCTGGCAGCAGGACTATTTCTAGGAGGTCTGGGCGGCTATTTCCTAAATGATTTTATGAGCGGCGGAAGTACACAGCTTGTGTCGACGAAAAATGTACGAAAAGGCCAGCAAACCAACTTTGCTGCCTATGTAGCCCAGTCTGAAGATGATGTATATGAATGGAAAATGAAAGATTTTGAAAAACTGAACTTCCATCATATAGATGATGATGGGCTGACTCCTGATCAGGTTATTGAACAATTTGGCTTGGCTAGCAATGTGACTTTTCAAGAAGAAGGGCTGTCTTTGTCTTGGCTGCCTGATTCTGGCTATACCAGCCTTACCTTTGTAAAAGACGAGGATGGTGTCTATCGTCTCAATGGCATGCATGCTATGCCCGGCAGTGATGATTATGATCGGAAAGTATCTGATCAGATTACAGAGAAGTTAAAGACAGGCGATAAGGAAACAGGCGAAGGGGGCTCTTCCTTTACGGAGCTAGTCAAAGAGTTTCCGGAATATAGAAGTATCTCAGTTTTTGGAGATGGTGAATTGGCGCCAGAGATGCAGATAAACTACGAAACTTCCTCCAGCAAGGAACTGAATCTGATTTTTATCCGTCAGGAAGACGGCCGGTATCTTTTGAGTAACATTTTGAAATAAGACACGGAAAGAGTGCTGAACGGACAAAGAATTTGGAGGTTGGCATTCTTTTTGTGATTTCCTCACAAAATGGTCAAAAAGCATAGAAAGAAAACGCTTTATTTTGTATAATAGAAACAAAGACAGAATGGAGGTTTTTTATGCCGCAGGAAAACTATATCATGGCGATTGATCAGGGAACGACCAGTTCTAGAGCGATTATTTTTAATCATGCAGGTCAGCAGGTCTGCGCCAGTCAGAAGGAATTCAGGCAGATTTTTCCGGAGCCGGGCTGGGTAGAGCACAATGCCAATGAAATCTGGAATTCGGTGCAGTCAGTCATCGCCAATGTCTTTATCGAAAGCGGCATCAAGCCCAGTCAGATTGAGGCTATTGGGATTACCAATCAGCGGGAAACAGCAGTGGTCTGGGACAAGGAAAGCGGTCTTCCAATCTACAATGCGATCGTCTGGCAGTCACGGCAGACAGCGCCGCTGGCAGAGCAGCTGAAGAAAGAAGGCTGTACGGAGCTCTTTCATCAGAAGACCGGTTTGGTCATTGATGCTTATTTTTCAGCGACCAAGGTCCGCTGGATTTTAGACCATGTGGAAGGCGCTCAGGAAAGGGCGGAGAAGGGGGAACTGCTCTTTGGTACCATTGATTCCTGGCTGGTTTGGAAGCTAACAGACGGCGCTGTTCATGTGACCGATTATTCCAATGCAGCCCGCACGATGCTTTATAACATCAGGGATTTAAAATGGGATGAGGAAATTTTAGACATTCTCCGGATACCTGCGGCCATGCTGCCGGAGGTCCGCTCCAATTCAGAAATCTACGGCTATACCAAGCCCTATCATTTCTACGGCGGGCAGGCAGCGATTGCGGGAATGGCTGGAGATCAGCAGGCCGCTCTTTTCGGCCAGCTGGCCTTTGAGCCGGGCATGGTCAAAAATACTTACGGAACAGGCTCTTTCATCATTATGAATACAGGAGCAGACGCCAGCCTGTCTCAGAATAGCCTGCTGACAACGATTGGCTATGGCATTGACGGCAAGATTACCTATGCCTTGGAAGGCTCCATTTTCATCGCGGGCAGTGCTGTCCAGTGGCTGCGGGACGGTCTGCGCCTCTTGGACTCTGCGGCGGAATCTGAGAGCTATGCCCAGCATTCTCAAAATGCCGATGAAGTCTATGTAGTGCCTGCCTTCACAGGGCTGGGCGCTCCTTACTGGGATCAGGAGGCCAGAGGAGCGGTATTTGGTCTGACCCGGGGAACTTCCAAGGAAGATTTTATCAAAGCAACCCTGCAGTCTATTGCTTATCAGGTGCGGGATATTATTGATACTATGGAAAAGGACACCGGGACACCGATTCGGCTGTTAAAAGTGGACGGCGGAGCTGCCATGAATCACTATCTGATGCAGTTTCAGGCAGATATTTTGGGGATTGAGATTGCCCGAGCCCAGAATTTGGAAACAACTGCTCTGGGAGCGGCTTTTCTGGCGGGTCTTGCCGCTGGCTATTGGCAGGACTTGGAGGAGCTGAAAAGTCTCAATGCTGTCGGCCGGAGCTTCGAGCCGCAGATGGACGCTCAGCGCAGAGAAGAGCTCTACCAAGGCTGGCAGCGGGCTGTCGCTGCGGCTCAGTTTTTTGCGGCGCAGGCGTCCAAAGAGACCAATGAAGCAGAGGAGTGAAGAGAGGGGCAGAAGGACAGCCGTCGTCATTTCGTTTATCTTTTATTCCGTCGTTAACTCGCCTTGCTCTCACAGTCCGGGGGACTGTGAGAGGTTGGGAATAAAACAAACGCAGTTTGTGTCAAAACAGTCCGGGGGACTGAGCCCCGCGAGGATGATTAGGAGCTTTTTGGAGTCTAAAAGACGAACGGTCTTGACACATCCTAACGGATGTTTCATCCATAACCTCAAAGCAGTGCTTTGAGCAGCTCGCTGCCATCCAGTCTGCTCCTGCCTAGTTTGCTGATGATTTTCATTGAGTATTAAATCAATTCCGCCCCAGGAGCCTGCGGCTGGCTCTGGTCTAGTTTGCCGAAGTATACAAGCAAACTAAAAGACCAGAGCTGTTCTTTTTGTCAGGCGGGCTTGCCTTTCCTGAAATATATGTTACAATCGAGATATGAATCAGTATCAAAAGAAACTATTTAGCGGTATTTGCTATGCCTTGGCTTCTGGACTGGTCTGGGGAGCGTCAGGGATTTTTGGCGAATATTTTTTTAAACATTACAGCGTCACGACCGGCTGGATTACCTCCATGCGGCTGATTGTAGCCGGCCTTGTCTTTCTGCTGCTGGCTTTCAGACAGGCTGGCTGGCGGATTTTCGATATCTGGCGGGAAAGGAAAAATGTTCTTCCTTTTACTTTTTATGCCTTGGCGGGTATTTTTTCGGTGCAGTTTTTCTTTTATCTCTGCATTCAGGAGTCTAATGCGGCCACGGCGACGATTTTGCAGTTTACCAGCCCGATTTTTATGCTGGGCTATCACTTCTTTTTCCTCAAGCAGCCAGTCAGCAAGACGGCTCTGCTCTATGTTTTCTTGGCGATGGCCGGCGTTTTTTTGATGACGACCAAGGGGGATATTTCACAAATCACCCTGACACCGCTGGCCCTGCTGGGCGGCTTCATGAGTGCTCTGGCTATGACTCTCAACGCGATTCTGCCGCGCTCCTTTGCTAAGAAATACGGCCTGATTCCGACTATTGGCTGGGGCATGTTTGCGGCTGGGCTGTTCAGCAATCTTTTTGCTCCGCTGCCGCTCCTCCCCTTTCAGCCAGACCTTAAGAGTCTCGCTATCTCGCTGATTATTGCTCTTTTTGGGACGGCTCTTGCCTTTTTGCTGTCTCTCAAGGCAGTCTCTCTGGTTTCCCCTTTGATTGTGACCGTTTTGGGTGCCAGTGAGCCCCTGTCATCCGCTGTTTTCAGCACCCTTTTTCTGGGCCTAAAGCTGGATCTGCCCTTGATTTTGGCAATGATTCTGGTGGTCATTCCGATGGTTTTCCTGTCTCTGGAAGAGGGGAAAAAGTCCGAGGACCAGCCAATCAGCTGATCCCCCAACTTCAGTTGCAGAAGAAAAGGGATGCGGACGAACGAAGCGGTGCAGGGCTCACGCCTAAAGATATTGTTGCTAAATTTGGCAAAGCTCATTCGGGCAATCTGGCTCCTTTCATGGGGCAAGCTGATGGGCGTGGGAGTCTTTTTTATTTCCGGGAAAATCCGCGGCAGCGTTTGTCCTTTTATTTTGAAAAAATAAGAAATGAATATCAACTATCCGGTCTTTATTCTTATAATCTTTTGACTTCGGAGCATGCTCAAAGCCAAAGGGCTTTAAAAGAGGAAGATTTTAATCATCTTGTCCTTGGGAAGGAATTTCAGAATGAATCTGGCGCCAGCTATCCAGAAATTCTAGAGCAGTTTGGCTTGTCAAAATACATAGACATGGATTCTGGAGGTGAGAGCGGACAAAGATTAAACATTCTCTATAAATTGGAAAATGGAAAACAGGTGAGTCTTTGGTTCACAGTATCTCCGGCAGGCGATGACCGCCTCTGCTATAAAAATGTCCGCTGATAGATTGATTAGGGATTTGCAGGAGGTTTTGCAATCTCCTTTTTTATGTTATAATACTTTCTAATCATATTTTACGAATGGAGGCAATCCTATGCCAGCAAGCAAAATGTCCGCTCAAGAAATTATCCAGTTTATCGCAGATGCCAAGAAAAAAACGGCCGTCAAGGTGACCTTTGAAGGAGAACTGCACGGTCCGATTCCTTGGTCTGTTGTGAAATTAGGCAATGTCCTCTTTGGCGATTGGGCCGAAATCAAGCCGCTTTTGGTCAACTTAGAAGAAAATAAAACCTATGTCGTAGAGCAGGATGCCCGCAATTCGGCTGTGCCGCTTCTGGATAAGCGAGAGCTCAATGCCCGGATTGAGCCGGGAGCCATTATCCGCGATCAGGTGGAGATTGGTGACAATGCTGTCATTATGATGGGCGCTGTGATCAATATCGGTGCAGAAATCGGAGCGGGGACCATGATTGATATGGGAGCTGTTCTGGGCGGCCGGGCCAGTGTCGGCCAAAACAGCCATATCGGCGCTGGGGCTGTGCTGGCTGGTGTGATTGAGCCTGCCAGTGCGGAGCCAGTACGGGTCGGAGACAATGTCCTCATCGGCGCCAATGCCGTTGTCATTGAAGGCGTGCAGATCGGCAATGGCTCTGTGGTGGCAGCGGGAGCGATTGTGACTCAGGATGTTCCGGAAAATGTCGTTGTTGCCGGTGTTCCGGCGCGTGTCATCAAGGAGATTGATGAAAAGACACAGCAGAAAACAGCCTTGGAAGATGCTCTGCGGACCCTGTAATATTCATTAAGACAAAAATAGCCGCTTCTGCCAATCGTGCTTGCGGCTCAATTTTTTTGACTGTTCTGAGACTGGAAATAGTCGGACAAGACTTTGAAGGAAAGAAACCATGCTTGATTATGTAAACATTCGCCGCGATCTGCACCAGATACCGGAAATCGGTCTGGAAGAGTACAAAACCCATGCCTACCTGATGCGGGTCATTGACGGCCTGACGGCTGGTCTGGATTTTGTGGAGATTCGGACTTGGCGGACTGGTATCTTGGTCTTTGTCAAGGGAAGTGCGCCGGGCAAGACGATTGGCTGGCGGACAGATATAGACGGTCTGCCAATCAGCGAAGAGACGGGTCTGGACTTTGCCAGCACCCACGAAGGGCGGATGCATGCTTGCGGGCACGATCTGCACATGACGGTTGCTCTGGGCCTGTTGGAGCAGAGCCTGCAGGAACGCCCTGTTCACAATCTGCTTTTTCTCTTTCAGCCGGCGGAGGAAAATGAGGCCGGCGGCATGCTCCTGTATGAGGCTGGGGCCTTTGGCGACTGGCTGCCGGATGAATTTTACGGCCTCCATGTCCGGCCCGATCTGCAGGTGGGGCAGTTTGCCACCAATACTGGTACCCTTTTTGCCGGGACCTGCGAAGTCAAGCTGACCTTTAAGGGCAGGGGAGGGCATGCTGCTTTCCCGCATGAGGCCAACGATGCTTTGGTAGCAGCCAGCTATTTTATCACGCAGGTGCAGACCATTGTCAGCCGCAATGTGGATCCTATCGAGGGGGCAGTAGTGACCTTTGGCGCGCTCCATGCCGGCAGGACCAACAATGTCATCGCAGAGACGGCTTTTCTGCACGGGACTATTCGGACCCTGACTCAGGAAATGAATCAGCTGACCCAGCAGCGTCTGAAAGAGATGGCTGAGGGAATTGCCCAAAGTTTTGGCTTGGAACTGGATTTGGAGCTGAAACAGGGGGGCTATCTGCCGGTGGAAAATGACCCCGAATTGGCTGCAGAGATGATGGAGTTCTTCCGTCAGGAAGCAGGGATTGACCTGATTGACATTGAGCCGGCTATGACCGGAGAGGACTTTGGCTATCTGCTCAGCAAGGTCAGGGGCGTCATGTTTTGGCTGGGAGTGGACAGTCCCTATGCTCTTCATCATCCCAAGATGAGCCCTGACGAAGCAGTCCTGCCTTTAGCTATTGAAAAAATCGGGAAGTTCCTAAACTATAAAAGCAACCAAAGATAAGGAAATGGTGGATGAGCGCATGAAGAAAGAGCTGAGACAAGCTGTACTGAGCCAGATGAAAACATTCGCAGGAAGAGAGAAAGAACAGGCAGACAGCTGGCTGACCCAGCAGCTGCTTCAGTCAGCCGCTTATCAAGAGGCTCAGGTCCTTGCGACCTATCTCTCCATGCCGCACGAGGCTGCGACTTCAGCTTTTATCAAGCAGTCCCAGCTGGACGGCAAGCGGGTCTTAGTGCCCAAGACCTATGGCCAAGGGCGGATGGTCTTCGTGGACTATGATGAGACCCGCCTGCAGAAAAGCTCTTTCGGCCTTTTGGAGCCGATAAGTGAAGATGCTGTGGCTAAGGCGAAGATCGATTTGATCCATGTCCCGGGGGTGGCCTTTAATGAAGCCGGTTTTCGCATTGGCTATGGCGGCGGCTATTATGATCGCTATCTGGCGGACTTTCAGGGACGGACGATCAGCAGCATGTATGATTTTCAGCTGACTGATTTTGAGCCGGATTCCCATGACATAGCGGTAAAGGAGCTGGTGGTTTATGAAGTACATCTACGATAAAAAATATCCTGTAACAAGCGGGCTGTTAATCCTGACAGGGCTTGTCTTTGCGGCCATGTTTTTGCTCAAGGGCTTTGGCTATGACAGCCCCCAGACGGTGTATGAGTTTGGCGCGGTTCATGCATTGTCTATCATCCAAGACCCCAGTCAGCTTTGGCGCCTTCTTGCTGCAATCTTTGTCCATATCGGCCTGGAGCATTTTGCGATTAATGCGGTCACCCTCTATTTTATCGGCCGCCAGACAGAGGAAATTTTTGGTTCCCGCAATTTTTTCCTGCTCTACCTTTTATCCGGTCTAATGGGCAATCTCTTTGTCTTTTTTTTCAGTCCTGACAGTCTGTCGGCGGGGGCTTCCACCTCGCTTTTTGGGCTGTTTGCTGCCATTGTAACGCTGCGCTATGTGGTGAGAAATCCTTATATTCAGCAGCTGGGGCAGACCTATCTGACCTTAATCGTCATCAATGTCATCTTTAGCTTTCTGCCGGG
>NZ_KQ969392.1:445213-447694 GCF_001578865.1 Streptococcus sp. DD11 | reverse complement strand
AAATTCTGGGCAGGGGCTAAAAAGGTCTCCCGGACCTTCCCTGCTTTTCAAATTCCGGGCAGGGGCTAAAAAGGTCCCCCGGACCTTTTTACTCCCTCAGATTCCTGGGGCTGACGTGGTTTGAAGAGGATGAGTATGGATTTTTGCTAAGCCGTCTCCATGTCGTTGCCAATAGAAAAGAGCTGAGGTGTTTCAGCTCTTTTCTATTGCAGGATTATATTTCTTTTGTTTTTTTATTTTCTAATTTTTTGCCTAAGTCAATAATGTATTGCTTAAGATCGTCTTTGACCTGCGGGTGCTTGAGGGCGTAGTCGATAGAGGTCTTCATGAAGCCGAATTTATCCCCGACATCATAGCGGTCGCCTTTGAACTCACGCGCGAAAACTCGCTGGGTTTTGTTAAGAGTATCAATGGCATCGGTCAGCTGAATTTCGTTGCCGGCACCGGGTTTTTGATTTTCCAGAATTTCAAAAATTTCCGGTGTCAGCAGGTAGCGGCCGATAATGGCCAAATCGCTCGGTGCGTCTTCAGGGTTTGGTTTTTCCACAAACTTCTCAACGCTGTAAAGGCCGTTAACTCCTTCGCCCTGAGGTGCAATCACCCCGTAGGCTGATACTTCATCGTGGGGCACCTTCATCACCGCGATGGTAGAAGCATGGGTTGCATCGTAGTCATTCATGAGCTGCTTGGTCAGCGGGACAGCCTTGTCATTGGTGATATCCATGAGATCATCGCCCAGCATGACGATAAAAGGCTCATTGCCGACAAAGGCCTTGGCCTGAAGCACAGCATCGCCCAGACCGCGCGGATGGCTCTGGCGGATGAAATGCAGGCCGATACCAGTCGTCTCGTCTACCAGCTTGAGCAAGTCATTCTTGCCTTTTTCCTTGAGGTTGTACTCCAGCTCAAAGTTTGAATCAAAGTGATCCTCGATGGAACGTTTGGACTTACCAGTAACGACCAAGATGTCGTCAATGCCGGCTTTGAGGGCTTCTTCAACGATGAACTGAATCGTCGGTTTATCCACGATAGGCAGCATCTCCTTAGCAAGAGCCTTGGTAGCAGGCAGGAAGCGGGTGCCGAGGCCGGCAGCCGGAATAACGGCTTTTTTAACTTTTGACATAAGTCATTCCTTTCTTTGGACTCAAGTCCATTCATTTTCAGCCTTAAATTCATTGTTCATGATTTCGTAAATGGCTTCTTTTGTATCATAGTTTTGGTAAATTACCTTGTAGATAGCTTGGGTGATGGGCATATAGACATCCAGCTCCTGAGCCAGCTCATAGGCCGCCTTGGTGGTGGAAATCCCTTCAATAACCATGCCCATGTTGGCTTCGATGTCAGCCAGCTTTTCGCCGCGTCCCAGAGCATCGCCGGCCCGCCAGTTGCGGGAATGGACAGAAGTCCCGGTGACAATCAAATCGCCGACACCGGACAGTCCGCTGTAAGTCAGGGGGCTGGCACCCAGCTTGACACCGAGCCGGGTGATTTCAGCCAGACCGCGAGTGATGATGGCAGCTTTAGCGTTGTCGCCGTAGCCCAGACCGTGCAGGGCACCGGCCCCGACGGCAATGATGTTTTTCAGAGCCCCGGCTGTCTCGACCCCGATGACATCGGTATTGGTATAGAGCCGGAAATAGTGATTGCTGAAGAGCTCCTGTACATACTTAGCGGTTTCTAAATCCTTTGAAGCTGCTGTAATCAGGGTGATGTCACGGACGATGGTCTCCTCAGCATGGCTGGGGCCGGACACCACGACGATTTCGCTGCGCAGCTCAGCCGGAATTTCCTCCTCCAGAATAGTGGAAATCCGTTCATGTGTATTGGGCTCCAAGCCTTTTGAAGCGTGCATAACCCTGACCTTGTGGTCCAGAGTCTGAGCGACCTGCTGGGCCACCAGCCGGGTCACCTTGGTCGGCACGACAAAGAGCACGGCGTCTGCACCGTCAAGAGCTTCTGCCAAATCATGGTAGGCCTTGATATTCTCATCCAGTACAGCTTCTTTGAAATAGCGCTGATTGGTATGCCGGTCGTTGATTTCATCAATCTGATCAGCAATATTTCCCCAGATGCGGACTTCATGGCCATTGTCATTCAGTACCTGTGACAGAGCCGTTCCCCAGGAGCCGGGCCCGATAACAGCAACTCGTTGTTTATCCATATTGCTACTTTCCATTTCTAACTAGAATCATTACTTCTATTTTAACATATAAAGTAAGAAAAATCGTTTTCAAGAGTCAAATAGCAGAAATTTCTTGCACCTTTATCTAAGGGGTGGTCTGTTCTGTATCGTCAGCTTGACTTTGTTCTTATTTATGTTAAAGTAAAGAGACTAAGATTTAAAGCAGACTGTTTCGGAATTCCGAAACTGACAAGCATAGAGACGGGCCGGCCCTCAAAGAAAACCATAGGCAAATCAGGAAAGAGCAGACCTGGTGGCAATCCTGCTTATCAGCTTAGGGGAAATTCCATGGGACTTTC
>NZ_KQ969392.1:432338-444868 GCF_001578865.1 Streptococcus sp. DD11 | reverse complement strand
ACAGTTTCA
Organism: Streptococcus sp. DD11; assembly: GCF_001578865.1. NCBI lineage: Bacteria > Bacillati > Bacillota > Bacilli > Lactobacillales > Streptococcaceae > Streptococcus > Streptococcus sp. DD11. Next base: position 444,859 of record NZ_KQ969392.1, on the reverse strand, counting down.
GCCTATCGCTTAAAATATAGGACGATAGGGCAGCGAGTTGCTCAAAACCTCCAGTGGAGGTTTTGAGGTGGCAGATAAGGCTTCCGCTAGGAAGTCTCAGCCATCATGGGAGTCTGTCCCAGACTCCAACAGTCCTTCTGGACTGTTGGAGCAAGGCGAGCTAACAAAGCAATAAACGATAAACTAAATGACGATAAAGCCCCCTTCAGAGCCCCTCCTTGCAAACACAGGTTTTAAAAACGATGAGGAGAAATCATGTTAAAGAAACTTTTTTTAGGTATAAATGGCTCATGCTGGCCTCATTTCTGATGACCAGCACCATGGTAGCCAGCTCCCTCCTGCAGCCCCTCTACCTGCAGGATGTCCTGAATGCCCTGCTAGCCAGCAATCATCAGGAAATCAGTCGTATCGGTGTCTGGCTGATTGGGATTGCCGTTTTGGGCCTCTTGGCCGGCGGTATCAATGTGACCCTTGCAGCCTATATCGCTCAAGCGGTGTCGTCTGATTTGCGTGAGGCAACCTTCCGTAAGATTCAGACTTTTTCTTATGCCAATATTGAGCAGTTCAATGCCGGCAATCTGGTTGTCCGCATGACCAATGATATCAATCAGATCCAAAATATGGTCATGATGCTCTTTCAGATTTTGCTCCGCCTGCCCATTCTCTTTCTGGGCTCTTTCGTCCTGGCAGTCATGACCCTGCCGGCTCTGTGGTGGATTATTGTCCTGCTGGTTGTCATTATCTTTCTGCTGACGGCTGCAATGATGGGGCAAATGGGTCCCCGCTTTGCCATTTTCCAGACTCTGGTTGATAAGATTAATGGCATTGCCAAGGAAAATCTCCGGGGCGTGCGCGTGGTCAAGTCTTTTGTGCAGGAAAAGCATCAGTTTGAGAAGTTTACGGGGGTCTCAGATGACCTTTTGGGGCAGAATCTCTATATCGGCTATGTCTTTTCGGTTATTGAGCCTATGATGATGCTCTTTGGCTATGGGGCAGTTTTTCTGTCCATCTGGGTGCTGGCCGGCATGGTGGAGAGCGACCCCGGCGTAGTCGGAGCCATTGCTTCGTTCATCTCCTACCTCGGTCAGATTATCTTTACCATTATTATGGTTGGCTTTTTGGGCAATACGGTAACCCGGGCTATCATCTCTTTCCGGCGGATCAGGGAAGTCTTGGCAACGGATCCGGCCATGACTTTTCAGGACGTGCCGGACGAGGAGCTGGCTGGCAGCCTGTCCTTTGAACATGTCACTTTCAGCTATCCCAATGACGATGAGCCCATGCTCAAGGACATCAGCTTTGAGATTGCAGCCGGTCAGATGGTCGGAGTGGTCGGAGCGACCGGAGCAGGCAAGTCTACTTTGGCCCAGCTCATTCCGCGTTTGTTCGACCCTCAGGAAGGCACGATCAGGCTGGGAGGAAAAGACCTGCGGGAGCTCAGTCAGGGAACGCTGCGCAGAAATATTTCCATCGTCCTGCAGCGGGCCATTCTCTTTAGCGGAACCATTGCCGACAATATCCGGCAGGGCAAGGCAGATGCCACCGTTCCTGAAATGGAGCGGGCGGCCCGCATTGCTCAGGCCAGCGAATTTATCAGCCGCATGGAAGACAGCTACCACAGTCAGGTAGAGGAGCGCGGCAGTAATTTCTCAGGCGGGCAGAAGCAGCGGATGTCCATTGCCCGCGGTATTGTCAGCAATCCTAAGCTGTTGATTTTAGATGATTCGACCTCGGCTCTGGATGCCAAATCTGAAAAGCTGGTACAGGAAGCACTGAACAAAGACCTTAAGGGGACGACGACGATTCTTATTGCCCAAAAGATCAGCTCGGTGGTTCATGCTGATCAGATCTTGGTGCTGGATCAAGGCCGTTTAATCGGCCAAGGCACTCACTCTGAATTAGTCGCTCATAACGCTGTTTACCGTGAAATCTACGAAACCCAGAAAGGAAAGGAGGACTAAGATGAAAACAGCAGCATTTTTCTGGTCATATTTCAGAAAGTACAAGCTTTCATTTGCAGTGGTCATCATGGCCATTATCCTGTCAACGGTCCTGCAGGCCCTCTTTCCGATTTATATGGGTCAGGCTGTGACTGAGCTGGTCAAGGCAGGCACGGCTTATGCCGAGGGAACAGCGGCTGACAGTCCGGCTCTTTTTGCCGGCTTCATGGCTGTTATGTGGAATCTGGGACTGGCGGTTATCTTCTATGCTCTGGGCAATCTGCTGTACATGAGTCTCATGAGCAGGGTCATTGCCCACTCGACCAATGACATGCGCAAAGGGCTTTTTGCCAAGCTGTCCAAGATGACGGTGGCTTTCTTTGACAGCCATCAGGACGGAGATATTCTGTCACGCTTCACCAGCGATCTGGACAATATCCTTCAGGCCCTCAATGAAAGTCTGATTCAGGTCATGAGCAATGCCGCTCTGTATCTGGGACTGATTGCCGTCATGTTTCTGCGCAATACGACCCTGGCCTGGGTGACTGTCGCCAGCACCCCAGTGGCATTTCTGGTCCTTTGGATTATTGTGCGGCTGGCCCGCAAATACACCGATCTCCAGCAAAAGGAAGTCGGCCGTCTCAATGCTTATATGGATGAGACCATTTCCGGCCAGAAGGCCGTCATCGTCCAAGGACTGCAGGAGGAAGTGATTCAGGGCTTTATCCAGCAGAACGATAAAGTTCGCTCAGCGACATTCAAGGGCCGGGCCTTTTCAGGCATGCTCTTTCCTATCATGAACGGCATGAGCTTGATCAATACAGCCATTGTTATCTTTCTGGGTTCGGCTCTGGTCCTGAACGACCCTTCCCTCGAAACCTCAGTGGCTCTTGGCTTGGTCGTTACCTTTGCCCAGTTTTCCCGGGAATACTATCAGCCTATCATTCAGGTGGCAGCCAGCTGGGGCAGCCTGCAGCTGGCCTTTACCGGCGCCGACCGTATTCAGGAAATGTTTGACGCTCCTGAGGAAGTGCGCCCAGAGCCGGCTCCGGCCTTTACCGAGCTGCGCGAAAGTGTAGAGATTAGCCATGTGGACTTCTCTTATGTGGAGGGCAAGCCCGTCCTGCGCGATGTCAGCATTTCAGCGCCCAAGGGCAAGATGACGGCGATTGTGGGGCCGACTGGATCGGGCAAGAGCACCATTATGAATCTGGTCAACCGTTTCTATGACGTCGATGGCGGGCGCATTGCCTTTGACGGCCGGGATATTCGCGACTACGAACTGGACAGCCTGCGCCGAGGAGTCGGGATTGTTCTGCAGGAGTCAGTCCTTTTCAGCGGTACCATTCGCGATAATATCCGCTTCGGTGTGCCGGATGCCAGCCAGGAGCTGGTGGAAGCCGCCGCGCGTGCGACCCATATCCACGACTATATCGAGAGTCTGCCTGACCAATACGATACCTTGGTGGATGACGATCAAAATATCTTTTCAACCGGCCAGAAGCAGCTGATTTCCATCGCCCGCACCCTGATGACGGATCCGCAGGTGCTGATCCTAGATGAAGCGACTTCCAATGTCGATACCGTGACCGAAAGCAAGATTCAGCATGCCATGGAGGCCATTGTAGCCGGCCGTACCAGCTTTGTCATTGCCCACCGGCTCAAGACCATTCTCAATGCCGACCAAATCATTGTCCTTAAGGACGGTCAGGTCATTGAGCAGGGCACCCACAAAGAACTGCTGCAGCTAGACGGCTTCTATGCCGAACTGTATCATAATCAGTTTGTGTTTGAATAAACGAAAAAACCACCCTGCAATCAGCTGCGGGGTGGTTTTGGCGCTTCATCAAGCCCTTTATTTTACGTGTTTTTCCAAGTCTGCTTGGGCTTTTTTATTGGATTCTTCTTTTTCCTTGAGCCATTTTTTATGGGCTTTTTCGTAGTCTTTGGTAGTGATGGTCTCGTCGCCGATTTCGGTATATTTCTTGTAAGCAGAATCTTTTGTACCGGTTTGGGCGTAGGAAGTTGTATATGGGACGACGCGGGAAATAAACGGTGCTGCGCCTTTGCTGGTCATGGTTGGGATGATCAGAGCGCTGTCTGTCAGCCAAGCCTGTGCTGCAGCATATTTTTCATAGCGTTTGCTGATGTCCTGTGTTTCCTTGCCGGCTTCTTCGACCAGTTTGTCATATTCATCCAGTCCTACTGCCTTGGCCGCCGCATTATCAGCTCCTTCAAAGCCAAGGAAGGTCTTGGTTTGAGAGTCAGAGCCCGGAAGCAGAATATCCAGATAGGTTGAAGGGTCTTGGTAGTCCGGATCCCAGCCGACCATTCCGTTCAGATCCCAATCCTGCTGGCTGGCAGATTCTGCATTGTAGGTAACGCCTAGGGCCTCGTCTTCGCTCATCATCTGCAGGTCAATTGAAATATTGTCCTTGCCCAGCGTGTTCTCCAGAGACTGCTTGAGAGACTGCATGCGGTTGACATGGTTGGTAGAATTTTGAGCGACCGGAACATCCAGATGGATTGGGAACTCTACGCCTTCTGCCTGAAGGGCTTCTTTGGCTTTGGCAAATTCAGCCTTGGCCTTTTCAGTGCTGTAAAAGCCGTCCTGACCATCTGAAAGCTTGCTGCCTTTCCATTCGTCGCCGTAGCCGGTCAGGGCCTCCTCGACTAAGGTTCCAAATTCCTTGCCGTTAGCCTGAACGAAAGTCGGCGGCACAAAGAGGTTGCGGATGGCCGGCTTAGCAGCTGCTTCGCCGTTGACCTGAGCAGAGAAAGTCTCGCGGTTGAAGGCGAAAACCATAGCCTGACGGAAGTCCTTATTGAGCAGGGCTTTTTTGGCTGCTTCTTTTTGGCTGTCGCTGGTCTTGGATGTATGCTCGTAGGCCTGACGGTCGATATTGACACTGATCAGACCAACCCCAGGACCGGCTTCTGTCATGAAGATATTGTCCTTGTATTTCTTTTCAATAGCAGAATAGCTGGAAGTCGCTGGATAGAGCCGGGCCTGACTGTAGCCGCCGTCTCCGAAAACGCGGGCCAGAGAATCTTGGTCTGAACCGTCATAGTAGGCAAATTTGAGGCCGTCAATCTTGACCTTATCCTTGTCCCAGTAGTTAGGGTTTTTCTCAAACTCGACAGATGACTTAGAGGTGATGGACTTCATGATAAACGGTCCGTTGTAAAGGATCGAGTCGGGCTTGTTTGCCTGTCCGAAGCCGTCCCCTTCTTTTTTCAGGAAATCCTCATTGACCGGCATCAGAACGCCTGCTGTGGTCTTAGAGTTCCAGTAGGTTTCAGGCTGATTGAGGGTGTACTCTACTGTGTAGTCGTCAAGTGCCTTGACACCGACGGCGGAAAAGTCTTTGTTACTGCCGTTTACGTAGTCATTCAGGCCTTTGATGGAGTTTTGGATCAGCAAGAGAGCGTCGGACTTGGCATCTGCGGCATGCTTGATTCCTGTGACAAAGTCCTGTGCTTTAACATCGGCGTATTCTTCGCCGTCAGCAGTGTACCATTTGGCATCCTTGCGCAGCTTGTAAGTGTAGACCAGGCCGTCTTTGGAAACGGTCCAGTCTTCTGCCAGTGAAGGAGCGAGATTGCCGTATTTATCGTTTTCCAGCAGGCCGTCAACGCCGTTGGTCGTCAGTTCGTGAGTAGAGACCTTAGCAGACTGAATATAGTCCAAAGTCGTTGGGTCAGCGGTAAAGACATAGCTGTAGATCTTGCTGCTAGACTGGGAATTGCTGGAGCAGGCTGCCAGAATGCCGAAAGAAAGCAGAGTGACACCTGCGGCAAGAAAGAGTTTTCTTTTTTTCATAGGGACCTCCAAATGATGATTTTTACATTACTTAACTTATTATAACAATTTCTGACGAAAAGTAAATAATTTTCTGACAATTTTTTCAAAAATGTAAGCGGTTCAATGTTTGGTTTTCCTCTATAAAAATTTTTTATCACCCGCTTAAAAAAATTCTATTGGACGGCTTTTGCAAGGAGTGGTAAGATATACTATATCAAGATAAGGGGGAATCACAGTATGTGCAGAACGATTGTTGGCATTTCGGCAAATCTTTGTCCGGTTGATGAGGGTGGAAAAAATATCCATTCATCCGTGTCCTGCAAATTTGCAGAGAGCATCCGTATGGTCGGCGGTCTGCCTATGGTGATTCCTGTCGGAGACAAGAGTCTGGTCAGAGATTATGTCGAAACCATTGATAAGCTGATTTTGACCGGCGGGCAGAATGTGCATCCGCAGTTCTACGGAGAGAAAAAGACCATTGACAGCGAGGATTATCATATCGCCCGCGATGAGTTTGAGCTGGCCCTTCTGGAAGAAGCTCTGCGTCAGGATAAGCCGGTTATGGCTATCTGCCGCGGTCTGCAGCTGGTCAATGTTGCCTTTGGCGGCACGCTCCATCAGCATATTGACAATCATTGGCAGGGACTGCCCTTTGGAACGTCCCACTCCATTCGCACAGAGAAGGGCAGTGTTGTGGAACGTCTCTTTGGTCGGGCCAGTCAGATTAATTCTGTCCATCGGCAGAGCATTAAGGATTTGGCGCCTAATTTCCGGGCGACAGCCTTTGACCCCAGAGACAATACCATCGAAGCCATTGAGTCCGTCGACAGCCACCGCATCATCGGTCTTCAGTGGCATCCGGAATTTCTCATCCATGAAGAAAAGGGGAATTTAGAGCTTTTCAGCTACCTTTTGCAGGAATTATAAAAAAAAGGATTTACTTTTAGGAAATTTTAAGGTTAGGGAGCTATAATGTAAAACATAAACAAAGACCTCCTAACTTTGTTTAGAAATCCTAAAACTTTTCTTTTTCATAATAATCTCCCTATAAGAACCGCCCAATCGGCGGTTTTTTTCTGCTCTTACAGCAAATGGCCTTTATTTTGGTTTGTAAATACCATCAGCTGTAAACCCTTTGAGGCTGTCCCACCGCCCTTGTCTGCCACCTCAAAGCAGTGTTTCATGCTCGGTCTGAGTTTGATTTTCATGGAATATCAGCGCTGTTTCGAGAGAGAAAAATCAGAACCAAATTGACTGGTCTGCCAGTGAAAAATTATGCTATAATATTGCAAATGATAAAGAAAGGCGGAGTAAAAGGATATGATCAAGACGGTTGGAATTGTCAGTTTATCAAGCGGGTTGATTGGTGAGGATTTTGTCCAGCATGAGGTGGAGCTGGGAGTCAGGCGTTTGAAAGAGTTAGGCCTTGAGGTGAAGTTCTTGGAGCATGCACGAAAAGGGCTGGATTATCTAGAGAAGCACCCTGAGGCCAGAGCGCAGGATTTGATGGAGGCTTTTCAGGATTCCTCCATAGACATGATTTTATGTGCTATCGGCGGAGATGACACTTATCGTTTATTGCCTTATTTGTTTGAAGAGGACCAGTTAAAAAAAGCGGTCAATCAGAAACCGTTTCTGGGTTTTTCGAATACCACCATCAATCATCTGATGCTGCATAAGCTGGGAATCAAAACCTTTTATGGGCAGTCTTTTCTCGCTGATATTTGTGAATTAGATCAGGAGATGCTGCCTTACTCTCTTTCTTATTTTCAAGAATTGATTGAGACAGGAGGTATTTCAGAAATGAGGCCCAGCAAAGTCTGGTATGACGAAAGAACTGATTTCAGTGAAAAAGCCTTGGGAACACAGCGGATTGATCATGAAAATCAAGGCTTTGAACTGCTAAAAGGCAATCCGGTATTTCAAGGGGAGATTTTAGGAGGCTGTCTGGAATCTCTTTATGACATTTTTATCAATTCCAGATACGCCGATACGGTTGAAGTGTGCGCAAAGTATAAACTCTTTCCAAGCCTTTCGGAGTGGCAGGGGAAAATCCTTTTGTTAGAAACCAGCGAAGAAAAGCCAAGCCCGGCTTTATTTAGAAACATGCTGCAAACGTTAAAAACAACGGGAATTTTTACTGTTTTAAGCGGAGTGCTTGTGGGAAAACCAATGGATGAAACTTATTATGACGAATATAAGCAAATTCTGCTTGAAGTGGTGGATGGAGAACTCCCGATTGTTTATAATATCAATGTGGGGCATGCCACTCCAAGAGCGATTGTTCCTTTTGGAGTAAAAGCCAAAGTCAATGTGGATGAGCAGATTATTCGGTTTGATTATTTTTCATGAAACACATATGATGAAAACCCTATTTCTAAAAAGCAAACTGGAACTGGTTTGCTTTTTGCTTGTTCTTTGCGAATTTAGTATAATAGGAACAGAAAATGCAGAAAAGAGACAATCATGAAAATTCGCGGATTCGAGCTGGTTTCCAGCTTTACAAATGAAGATTTGCTGCCCAAGCGGGAGACGGCCCACGCAGCAGGCTATGACTTGAAAGTAGCCGAGCGCACGGTCATCGCGCCGGGCGAGATTAAGCTGGTGCCGACTGGCGTCAAGGCTTATATGCAGGCAGGAGAGGTCCTCTATCTCTACGACCGCTCGTCCAATCCCCGCAAGAAAGGCCTGGTTCTCATTAATTCGGTCGGGGTGATTGACGGTGACTACTATGGTAATCCTGGAAACGAAGGCCATATCTTTGCCCAGATGCAAAACATCACTGACCAAGAGGTGGTGCTGGAGGCCGGCGACCGCATTGTACAGGCGGTCTTTGCACCCTTTCTCATCGCTGACGGTGACGAGGCCGACGGCGTCAGGACCGGCGGTTTTGGCAGCACGGGGCACTAGTACTCTTCGAAAATCTCTTCAAACTACGTCAGCGTCGCCTTGCCGTACTTTTGACCCTTTCTTGCGGAAGTCTCATCTACAACCTCAAAGCAGTGCTTTGAGCTGTCTGCGGCTAGCTTCCTAGTTTGCTCTTTGATTTTCATTGAGTATAAAATGAAGATCATCTTTATCCGCCATGCCGAGCCGGATTATACTCTCTTGGAAGCGGCCGGCCTGCAAGTTGTTTCGCAGCATGTATTTGAAAAGAGCTGGCCTTCTTCCTTTACCAATCCGGACTTGAAAGAGTTTTTAGAGGGAAACGGTGCTAAAAGCATAGAGTTTATTGGGGTCGATGGCAATGGCTGTGTCAAGGCTTCCGTTTTGGCAGCAGTCAAGGAGAATTATCAGGTTTCCATCGATTTGTCCGCTGTCGGAGTTGCTAACCAGAAGAAATTCTCTAAAACACTGAAGCAATGGCAAGATTGCGGAATCAAGATTGGATAGCTTTATGAGGAACTTAGCATGAACATCATTTTTATCCGCCACGGAGAGCCAGATTATTCTCTCTTGGAAGCGGCCGGCTATACTGGCTTTGGGCTGGACTTGGCTCCTCTGTCTGCTGCTGGCCGTCAGATGGCAGCTGAGGCTGCCGGCAATCCCTTGCTGGATCAGGCGGACATTCTGGTTTCTTCTTCTGTGACGCGGGCCTTAGAAACGGCTTCTTATCTGATTCGAGGACGCCAGCTGCCGCTGTTTGTCGAGCCTTTTCTGCATGAATGGCAGGTATATGAGAGCGGGACAGAAAAGTTTGAGCAGGCTCGGAAGCTGTTTTTTGAAAATAAAGGCTCACTTCCTTCAGGAAGTCCTGTCCGGTATGAGACAGCTGAGCAGATGAAAGACCGCTTTGTGCGTACCCTAAGTAAATACAGAGAATACGAGACGGTAGCTCTTGTAGCCCATCGCATGCTCATCCGCCAGTTTGTAGCTGATCAGCAGATTGATTTTTGCCAGTTTGTTGAATGTGAACTGAAGTTTTAATTTTTCGTTGTAAAAAGAATCTTAACAAAAGGATTTAGAGATAAAAGAAATATGAAAGAATTTAAGAACAAGGACTATTCAACAGAAATTCGTCAGAAAATTCCAGGCTATGATGTGATGCTAGATGTGATTTTCCGAGGAGTATTGCTTAGGTTAGCACCCGGTTTAAAAGTCGATAAGGTGTTAGCTTTGGCAAGCCAGACGGATGAGTTAAATGGTTTGGCATCCTTATTTCCTAAGGCCGGATTGACGGTAGTAGAGCCAAGTGAGGCGATGCTACAAGAGCTTAAAAGTCAGGTTCATCTGCCTCAAGCGGAGTATCTTAATAGTCGATTTGAAGAAGCAGTGCTGCCTTCTGCTTATCAGATTTGTTCTTGCTTGCTAGTATTGCAGTTTGTTGAAAATCCCAGCTTTTTTCTTCGAAAAATTTATGAGTCTTTAAGTGAAGATGGCCTTCTGATTCTTAGCTTTTTTTCCAACCAGCAACTGGGCTATTGGAAAACACTTGCTTCAGAGCTAGGAGCCAATCAGCAACAAATTCAGCGTACTTATGAGAATCAAACTAGTTTGATGAATTCCTTCTCGCCTCAAGAAGTTGCAGGCCTGCTAGAAGAGGCTGGCTTTACTAATATAGAGCAGGTGTGTCAGGTCTTATCTACTTTTGTTTGGATTATTAGAAAATAAGGAGAATCACCATCGCTAAGAAAAAAACGACCTTTGTCTGTCAAAATTGTGAATATCATTCGCCCAAGTATCTGGGCCGCTGCCCTAACTGCGGCTCATGGTCTTCTTTTGTCGAGGAAGTGGAAGCGCCTGAGGTTAAGCATGCCCGCGTTTCCCTGACAGGTGAAAAGACGCGGCCCATGAAGCTGGCTGAGGTCACTTCGATTGATGTTCATCGGACCAAGACCGACATGGACGAGTTTAATCGGGTGCTGGGCGGCGGTGTCGTGCCGGGCAGTCTGGTCCTGATCGGCGGGGATCCCGGGATTGGCAAGTCTACCCTGCTTCTGCAGGTATCGACGCAGCTTTCTCATCAAGGCACGGTCCTTTATGTCAGCGGGGAAGAATCAGCCGAGCAGATTAAGCTGCGGGCGGAGCGCTTGGGGGACATTGACAGCGAGTTTTACCTCTACGCTGAGACCAATATGCAGCAGATTCGCACCGAAATCGAGAAGATTAAGCCAGACTTTCTGATTATCGACTCCATTCAGACTGTCATGTCGCCGGAGATTTCCAGCGTGCAGGGGTCTGTCTCTCAGGTCCGCGAGGTAACGGCCGAGCTCATGCAGCTGGCCAAGACCAATAACATCGCGACCTTTATCGTGGGCCACATGACCAAGGAAGGCACTCTGGCTGGTCCCCGAACGCTGGAGCATATGGTGGACACGGTCCTCTACTTTGAAGGCGAGCGTCAGCACACTTTCCGTATTTTACGAGCGGTCAAGAACCGTTTTGGCTCGACCAATGAAATCGGCATTTTTGAAATGCAGTCCGGCGGTCTAGTCGAGGTTATCAATCCCAGTGAGGTTTTCTTGGAAGAACGGCTGGACGGGGCGACGGGGTCTTCCATCGTGGTGACTATGGAAGGGACGCGGCCGATTTTGGCTGAGGTGCAGGCTTTGGTAACGCCGACCATGTTTGGCAACGCCAAGCGCACCACGACGGGGCTGGACTTTAACCGGGCCAGCCTGATCATGGCGGTGCTGGAAAAGCGGGCGGGCCTGCTCTTGCAAAATCAAGACGCCTACCTCAAATCAGCCGGCGGCGTCAAACTGGATGAGCCAGCTATTGACCTGGCTGTAGCGGTGGCTATTGCTTCCAGCTACAAGGACCTGCCGACCAGTCCTCAGGAATGCTTTATCGGCGAAATCGGCCTGACGGGTGAAATCCGTCGGGTCAACCGCATCGAGCAGCGCATCAACGAAGCGGCCAAACTGGGCTTTACCAAGATTTATGCTCCGAAGAACTCTCTGAACGGCCTCAAGATTCCCAAAAATATCGAGGTGGTCGGCGTAGCGACCATTGGAGAGGTTCTCAAAAGGGTCTTTGGCTGATAGCTTTCCTTTTCAGCCTTGTCAAGCTCTTTTGTGCATGCTATAATAGTGCTAGGAAAAACAGAGTTTGTCTGAAGCAGCCTGAGGTGTCTGGTTTAGACAGGGATTCTCTAGCTTAGTTTTAGGAGGTTTACAAAAGAGATGGCAGATAATCGCATGAATTTTTCCATAACCAGCAACAGCCAATTTCCCTTGGCGGAGATTGCCTTAGACTGTTCGGAGTCCGTCCATATCCAGAGCGGCAGTATGATTTACCATACGCCCAATGTTGTTCTCAATACCAAGCTCAATGCGGAAGCGAATTCAGGCTTGGGAAAGTTTGTCAAGGCAGTAGGACGGTCCCTGTCGTCCGGCGAGGGCGTCTTTGTCACCCAGGCGGTGGCTCAGAGCAATAACGGCCGGCTGGCCTTGGCGCCTAATATGCCGGGGCAGATTGTGCCGCTTTATCTGGGAGAGAAGCAGTATCGCCTCAATGATGGTGCCTTTCTGGCTCTGGATGGTTCGGCATCTTATGTCATGGAGCGTCAGAGTCTGGGTCGGGCTCTCTTTGGCGGTCAGGGCGGTCTCTTTGTCATGACGACTCAGGGGCAGGGCACGCTCTTGGTCAATTCCTTTGGGTCTATCCAAAAGGTAGAGCTCAAGGATGATCGGATTACCATTGACAATGCCCATGTAGTAGCCTGGAGCAAGGAGCTGGACTACGATATTCATTTAGAAAATGGCTTCTGGCAGTCAATCGGCACCGGTGAAGGTGTGGTCAATACATTCGCCGGAACGGGTGAAATTTACATT
>NZ_KQ969392.1:419464-432318 GCF_001578865.1 Streptococcus sp. DD11 | reverse complement strand
GCAACCTCAAAGCAGTGCTTTGAGCAATCAGCTGCCGCGTCAAGAGTTTTTTGCCAAAACAAAGCGAGACTGAAGGACTTTTTATACGGTATCTTCCAAAAGATCCATCCCTCTGTGGGTGAGGACGCAGCCATCATGGGAGTCTGTCTCAGCCTCTTTCTTTTCTTTTTTTGACACTCAGTTTTCCTTTGTCCAAAATATAGGAAAATGCTATAATCAAGTCATAATCAAAAGGAGGCACCGTTTATGCAATTTTCTATGGACAGCAACATGCAGTTTCCTCTGGTGGAACTGTCGCTTCATCAAGGCGAAACGGTCTTTATTCAGCGCGGCAGCATGGTTTACCATACGCCCAATGTGACCCTGAGCACCCAACTCAATGCCAGCGGTTCCGGTTTGGGTCGGTTTGTCAAGGCGGTAGGACGCTCCATGGTTTCGGGCGAGAGTACCTTCATTACTCAGGCTGTGGCCCAGACCAATAACGGCTACCTGGCTTTAGCGCCCGATGCTCCGGGTCAAGTCATTCCGCTTTATCTGGGAGAAAAGCAATACCGGCTTAATGACGGTGCTTTTCTGGCCCTTTCTGGCACGGCTTACTATACGATGGAGCGCCAGTCTGTGGGCAAGGCTCTCTTTGGCGGTCAGGGCGGCTTCTTTGTCATGACCACTCAGGGTCAGGGAACGCTCTTGGCCAATGCCTTTGGCTCTATCAAAAAAATCGAGCTGCATAACCAAGAAGTGACCATTGACAATGCCCATGTAGTGGCTTGGAGTCAGTCTCTGAACTACAATATCCATCTGGAAAATGGCTTCTGGCAATCTATCGGAACGGGTGAAGGCGTGGTCAACACCTTCCAAGGTACTGGTGAAGTCTATGTTCAGAGCCTCAATCTTCAAACTTTTGCCGGCTCACTCAGCAAGTTCATTCCAAAAGGCTCATAATAAGAAAACGAGGATAGGTGACCAAGTGAGAAGCTGGTTTTATCTGTCCTCGTTTTTTTATGAAAAGCTGACAGCTGACAAATGCCGAAAAAGATGGTAAGATAATAAAAAATCATTTGAATATCAAAGTATCAGCGAGGAAAAGCATGTCGTATTTTGAAAATTTTATGAAGGCCAATCAAGCTTATGTTGATCTGCATGGGACGGCCCATCTGCCTATCAAGCCTAAGACCAAGGTGGCCATCGTCACCTGTATGGACTCCCGTCTTCATGTGGCTCAGGCGCTGGGCCTGGCCTTGGGGGATGCCCACATTCTGCGCAATGCCGGCGGCCGCGTGACCGAGGATGTCATCCGCTCCTTGGTCATTTCCCAGCAGCAGCTGGGGACGCGGGAAATCGTGGTTCTGCACCATACAGACTGTGGGGCGCAAACCTTCAAAAATGAAGAGTTTGCAGCTTATCTTCAGCAAGAGTTGGGTGTTGATGTCAGCAATCAGGACTTCCTGCCCTTTAGAGACGCAGAGGAAAGCGTGCGCGAGGATATGGAGTTGCTGCGGCAGTCACCGCTCATCCCAGCCGATGTGGAAATCTCGGGTGCGGTTTACGATGTAGATACCGGCCGGATGACAGTTGTGGAGTAAGGTTTAGGGAGCTTCTTTTCTCTGCTGCGCGTCAGCATTGCTCTTAGCTCCTTTTTTGTGTTAAAATAGGGATACGATTTTAATTAGTTAGGATAACAGTATGATTCTTTCCATCATTTCACAGGGCCTGGTCTGGGCCATTTTGGGTCTGGGTATTTTTATGACCTTTCGGATTCTGGGCTTCCCGGATATGACCACTGAGGGCTCCTTTCCTTTGGGCGGGGCAGTGGCCGTTACTTTGATTACCAAGGGGATCAATCCTTTTTTAGCAACGGCGGCGGCTGTTGCAGCTGGCTGTGCAGCTGGTCTGGTGACAGGGCTGCTCTATACGAAGGGCAGGATTCCTACCCTGCTGTCAGGGATTCTGGTCATGACCTCCTGCCACTCGATTATGCTGATGCTTATGGGAAGGGCCAATCTGGGACTCCTTGGTTCCAGCCTTATTCAGGGCTTTCTGCCTTTTTCCGGAGAAATCAACAATCTCCTGACAGGTCTGATGTTTGTCAGTCTGGTCATTGCAGGCTTGCTCTTTTTTCTTGATACCAAGCTGGGGCAGGCCTATATCGCGACGGGAGACAATCCTGATATGGCCCGCAGTTTCGGCATCCATACTGGCCGCATGGAGCTGATGGGGCTCGTCCTGTCCAATGGCGTTATTGCTCTGGCGGGGGCACTGATTGCCCAGCAGGAAGGCTATGCGGATGTGTCGCGCGGGATTGGGGTCATCGTGGTCGGGCTGGCCAGCCTGATTATCGGCGAGGTCCTCTTTAAGAGTCTGACTTTGGCCGAGCGTCTGCTGACCATTGTCGTCGGCGCCATTGCTTATCAGTTTCTCATCTGGGGCGTCATTGCGCTGGGCTTCAACACCAGCTATCTCCGCCTCTACAGTGCGGTTATCTTGGCTGTCTGCCTCATGATTCCGACCCTCAAAAATAAAGTCTTCAAAGGAGCCAAGTTAAGCAAATGACAGTCATTGTAGAATTAAAAAATGCCAGCAAAATTGTAGACAGCGGCTTTGATGAAGAAAAGGTCATCTTAAACGATGTTTCGCTGGAGATTCATGAACACGATTTCATCACCGTTTTGGGCGGCAATGGGGCCGGCAAGTCCACTCTCTTTAATGTCATTGCCGGAACCCTGCCCCTGACCAGCGGCAGCATCCGGATTCTGGGCGAAGATGTGACCAAGTTTTCGCCGGAAAAGCGGGCCAAGTATCTGGCCCGGGTCTTTCAGGATCCCAAAATGGGCACGGCTCCCCGCATGACCGTAGCGGAAAACCTCCTCATAGCCAAATTCCGAGGGGAAAAGCGAGGGCTGGTACCCCGTAGGCTCAACAGTTACAGGGAAGAGTTTCAGGCGACGATTGAGAAAATCGGCAACGGTCTGGACAAGCATCTGGATACGCCGATTGAATACCTTTCGGGCGGGCAACGGCAGGCACTCAGTCTCCTCATGGCGACCCTCAAGCGGCCGGAGCTGCTGCTGCTGGATGAGCATACCGCGGCGCTGGATCCCAAGACCAGTGTCGCCCTCATGGAGCTGACAGATGATTTTGTCAGCCGTGACCAGCTGACAGCCCTCATGATTACCCATCACATGGAGGATGCCCTCAAGTACGGCAACCGCCTCATTGTCATGAAGGACGGCCGAATCATTCAGGACCTCCAGCAGGAGGAAAAAGCCAAGATGACCATCGCCGACTACTATGGCTTGTTTGAATAGGCTTGCTCAGAGTTTTGTAAAACCAAGAGTTAGACCAATAATGCTCAAAAGGATCTAGTTCTCTATTATATAGTATATAGGATTATATCCTTTTTCTTCAAATTGCCCTAATATATTAATAAAAACCGCAATCTAGCGGTTTTTGAGACTGAAGACAAAGTTATCCAAAGCCTTTCCTTAAGTGAGTGCGGACGGTAGCGACTTCCTTCGGAATTCCATACCTAAGATTTGAGCCTAAAGTCTCAAATCTTCCGAGCGCCTGAAACTAAAGAGTTTCAGGCGCTTTTCTCACAGCGGAAAGACTTGGTTGATCTTTGTTTTAATTATAGCAATGAGCTTTTTCTTAATTCTTTGTAAGAATTTATAAAATTTTTACAAAGAAAATGGAATTTGTCTACGTTCTGAAAAACCGCAATCTAGCGGTTTTTTTGTTATAAAAATCGTCTAAATCACTCGTCTATTCGAATAAACATCATTGCGTTAAGTAAGGAGATGAGTGCGACCGTATTAATATTATTGGAATAGATCAGTCTCTTGTTCTCAATAGGAGGAATAATAAAATTAGAAATGATGATATCGTAAGGTGATTCTTTTAAAGAATCGACTGATAGTTCTAATTTATTCCAAACTTCAAGTTCAAAATTGTTGCTGCAATAATAAGAAAGTGTCTCTGCTACGGATTTGGCATGATACTGATCAAAATTACTCATGACTAAAACCTTTAATTTAGGTTGGTTTTGTAAAAGATTCAGCACTAAATGTTTGTTATGAGTGATAAAAGTATAGGATAGATGGTTGACTTTCATTTGATTACTATAGACATCCAAAGTCTCTAGATAATGTTCAATCCCTTTTTTAATATCTGAAACAAACTGAGGGAAAATATTTTGAAAGTTCTTGATTGTATTCCCTTTTTGATCAAACAGAATAAACTCTGTAGATAGTTCCTGACGGTGCAGATGTGCTGTATTATGCAAATGCCAAATAAGATTGTCCCTGTTGTCTATTTTAAGATTATAGCTTATTAAACAAGTGAATTCATTTTTGAATATTTTACAATATTTGAAATAAAATTATCCAGATATTCCAAATAACAATTGTAAAAATGTGCATTTTATAATTTAACTTCTTACTGTAATATGTAAACATCATCTGCATGCTTCCAATAATAACCCCACTAAATGTGAGAGATAAATTTGGAATTAGGCTGGATAGTGAGATAGTCATTATTCCTAGAGATAAATCTGATAAATGTAATCTTGAATAAATTTGTAAAATGGTTGTAGATAGTCCGTGTTTCTCAAGTGGTTTTATCCCATTAACTGGATAAACCATATTTCCAATTGTCAGTATAATACCTATCCAAGCAAAAATACAATATAGCAAACTAGCAATAATTATTGCTAAGCTAAAATGGTTTCCTTGTTTATACGATAAAACGAAGAAAATGATGTAACTACTAAATAAAAATGATGCTATCGCCAATAGCTCATCACACAATTTGAGAATTATTTCATGGGATTTTATCCATTTTGCAGTTTCTGTTAAAAATGACATTGATTGTGAGATGTACGCTAAAATAATCCTTGAAATACTTAACATTAAAGTTGATACAATTACAATTAAAGAGATACTCATGTTAAACCTGACCAAACCAATCTTTTAATGATTTTATTATACCATTTTTGCTATTTTGTCGTCGATTTTTATTTTTTCAAGGAACGTAGGTTATTTGTTATCCTTGTGTTTATGCTTACTAGGCTAGTCATTGGGATAAGAACAGCCTTTTTAGGACTTGTGTTAGTTTTAACCCCCCTATTAGTATCGGGAGGTTAAGCCCTTTTGGGGCGTGCCTAGGGCACACCCCAAAACGCCCGCTTGTCAGCTCGGTCGGGCAAGTCGGCCTGTTCTTTCTCTGCCACAATTTCCTCCAACAAAGCAATGTCTGCTTCATCTAGCATAATACGGTTATCCTCTCTTGTGAATGTATAGTCCTGTTCTTCTATGTATTTCACAAGATTTCGTAAAGTTGAAATTGGAATATTTGATTTCTTGGCAAAGTCATTCAGAGGAAGTAGGGAAGATTCTACTTGTTCAACGGGCAAGTCAGATGATGAAGTTTGTGTGGTCTCTGTTGTCTCTAATAGTGGGTCATTTAAAACAGCTAGTTTCTTATATTCTTCAAAGAAAGAAAAGCCTTCCTCAAAGGGGACAGTAGGTGAATAAAATTCCCTAGCTACCTCCCCACCATTTGCAATATAACCACGACCGAAAATTTCCTCCCCGTCAATTTCATCAATCTTTTTAAAAACTTTATTCGCGTTAGCATCCCCAAACATCATTTTATTCCCAACGTCTTCTAAGTGACCAACAGAAATTCGTTTCATAAATTGGTCACGTAAAGGACGTTTTGAGGTATTCTCCGTCAGGACGTTGCATAGCAACAATCATGATTACCCCAGATTGGCGACCTTTCAAAATCAATTCGGTTAGGTATTCTATAAAGTCTCCAGATGATTGGTAATCTCGCTCTAATTTAGCAGCTAAGGCTACCAACTCATCAATAACGATAAAACGAGGTTTCAGCCCATAAGCATAATAAAATTGACAACGGAGGTCTAAATTATGTCTGCAGAAGAAAAATTCAACCAAGCTAAAGGCTCTGTTAAAGAAGGCCTTGGCAAATTAACTGGTGATAAAAAAACAGAAAAAGAAGGAGCTGCTGAAAAAGCAGTTTCTAAAGTTAAAGAAGTTGCAGTAGATGCCAAAGATGCTGTTGAAGGCGCCATCGAAGGCGTTAAAAATATGGTTAAAAAAGACGATAAATAAGGCCAATCGTTGATTTTCCTTATAAAAAGTCTTTGTTAATTCTAATCACTGACAAGAATTATCTACATTCTAAAGGAGGCCTCATTTTGTGGTCTCCTTTCCTTTTTGCTTGCACTCTGGATAGAAAAAATATTTTTAAATTTCTTGAGTGTAAACGCTTGCAAATAAATCTGCGCTGTATTATAATAAGGGTAAGGAAACAGGAAGAAAGGGAAACATTTTACTTTGTCTACGATTTGCTTTGCTGATAGCTAATTGTTTGTAACATATAAGTAGTTGCTTTACTGAACTATTGGTTGATTCATTAGATAGGCCTGCTTAGCTTATCTAAGTATAACGATGGTATAGAAAGTAGAAGCTTTTAGATGGTTTTCAGACTTCGAGAATTAACTCAATAGTTGCTTTATTAAATATAGTTCTGTTGCTAAGATAAAAGAAAATCATTAGCGGTTAAAGGAATTAGAAATTTTATAAATAACACCACAAAAACAATAAATCAAAAAATTGTTATTCAGTTACACATTGGGTGAACTGATTGCTCTCACTATCAGCAAGGTAAGTCAGACCTCCAGCCGCGTCAGGCTGGGGGTCGTTTTTTGCTGCGGCGGGCATGCCGTGCATCTGGGGTGAAAGTCCTTTGGGGCATCCGCTGCCGGTGAAGCCGATAGCGACTCCCAGGCCTGCCTATCGTGAGGCAGCGGATTACTACTCTTCGAAAATCTCTTCAAACCATGTCAGCGTCGCCTTGCCGTACTTTTGAGGCTTCCTCTCGGAAGTTTTATCTGTCACCTCAAAGCAGTGCTTTGAGCAACTGACACTTCCTAGCGGAAGCTTTATCTGCGACCTCAAAACCTCCGCCGGAGCTTTTGAGCGGCTAGCTTTCTAGTCTGCTGATGATTTTCATTGAGTATAAAACATACTGTTTTAAGTCTGACACTGGAAATCAGGATTGTCATTTGAAGAGTAAAGGGCTCAAGTCGCTTTAAAATATGTTATAATAGTTTTAGAAACTAGCAAAGAAGAGGCCGCCTGTGACGGATATTTATAGAACCATCAATGAAAACTATGATCGACTCTCTGATGCCGAGCAGGAAATTGTAGATTTTATTTTAAAATATGAAGACGTTGAAAAACTAAAACTAAAGACTATCGGAGAGCATCTATTTGTTTCCAATGCGACGATTATCCGAGCGGTAAAAAAACTAAACTGTGACACTTTTACAGAGTTGAAATACGCTCTGATTGCTTCGAAAAAGATTAATCAGACTCCACAAACATCACAGGTAGATGATTTCTCGCTGATTTTGGAAATGATGAAAGGAGACTTTCTAGCCACCATTGATTTGGTGGATCAGGAGCTCCTGACTCGTATTTGTGAAGAGATTTTAGGTGCTAGACGAATTTTTTGCTTGGGAACAGGATCGAGCTCTCAAGTAGCTTCCGACTTAAATCGCAAGCTCAAACTAATCAATCTTTGGTCCAATGATTACATTGACTATTTTTCGATGGAACGGATTCCTGAGATTGCCAACCAAGATGATGTTCTAATTGTCTTTTCTCTAAGTGGCAATGTTGAGGATTTTAATGAAATGCTGTTAAAGGCAAAAGGAAAGGGAGCTGGTATCATTGCTATTACCAGTCTGGCTGCTAGCCCTCTCAAGCGAATCAGCACGCATACGCTTCATGTCTATAACAGTACCCATACACGAACCAAGCTTCGTTCACGGCTCATGCTCTATCTGATGAGTACCATTTTATATGAAAAACTGCTCTTGCAGCAAGCCACCTCTAAAGAGTAAAAAAGTACTCTTAGAGGTCTTTTTTTCCTTTCCCTCATTTTTTTCCCTAAAATAGTCTTTAAAAATGGAGGAATGATACAATAGAATCAAGAAAGGGACGGTGATATTATGGCATCGAAAAATAAAGTCATTCTTGCGTTTGAAGAGTTCGGGCGCGTATTGTTACTACCAGTTTCCATCTTGCCTGGAGCTGGGATTATAAAAGGAATTGGGGCAGCTTTTACCAATGGAACAACCTTGGAAATGTATCCATTTTTGCAAAATGAAGCCTTCCAATTTTTAATGAATTTATTTGTAGCTTTGGGAGATGTTGTCTTTTCTCACCTGCACGTTATTTTCGCAGTTGGGGTAGCTGTTGGGCTTGCAAAGAAAGAAAGGGGTTCTGCGGCTCTTTCTGGTTTAGTTGGGTTTATCGTACTGCACAAGGTTTTAAATTTCCTTTTGACCCAAACAGGGAGTTTGGTGACTCAGGGAGATTTAGCCCCGGAAGCCTATCGCTTGGCCATGGCTGCGCAAATGCAGACCAGCGTTCTAGGGATTCAAACCATGGACTTGAATGTTTTTGGAGGAATTATTACCGGCCTAGTCGTTTATTATGTGCACAAGAAAGTGCTCAATGTCAAAGTCCCGCAGGTTCTCTCTTTCTTTAGTGGTCCTCGCTTGGTACCGCTTGTTGCCATTCCTGTCATGGCTGTTGTGGCTTCTGCTCTCTTTTTAGTTTGGCCATTTGTGCAACAAGGAATTACTGCTTTCTCAGGTCTTGTTGTCAAAACAGGCTATGTGGGAACCTTCTTGTATGCGATTTTAGAGCGCTCTCTCTTGCCGTTTGGTCTTCATCATGGCTTGAATCTTCCTGTTATGACGACCGATCTTGGAGGAGTATGGACCATTGCTGGTGAAAAAATCGGAGGAACTTTGAATGCTTATATGGCATCCTTGACTGATCCTTCTATTTTGAATATTGATCCAACCATTACTCGTTTTAATGCAGGGAAATTTGTTTACTTTATGTTTGGTCTGCCTGCTGCAGCTCTTGCGATGTATCGGACTGCAAAGCCTGAAAATAAGAAAACAGTGGCCTCTCTTCTAACTGCGGCTGCAGCAACTTCCTTTATCACAGGGATTACAGAACCCTTGGA
This sequence comes from Streptococcus sp. DD11, assembly GCF_001578865.1. Taxonomy (NCBI): domain Bacteria; kingdom Bacillati; phylum Bacillota; class Bacilli; order Lactobacillales; family Streptococcaceae; genus Streptococcus; species Streptococcus sp. DD11. The sequence continues at coordinate 423,246 of NZ_KQ969392.1, read as the reverse complement.
ATTCACCTTCCTCTTTGTTGCGCCAATGCTTTATGGTGCGCACGCACTTCTTGCAGGTTTGACTTCTGTAGTGACTGAGTTACTTGGTGGTGCGGTCATGGCGCCGATGGGACATGGCTTGATTAACTTTTCGATTTATGGATTAATCCAAGGTGGTAAAACTCACTGGTATATTATCCCGCTTGTGGGTATTGGCTGTGCCTTCTTGTACTACTATGTCTTCAAATTCATGATTTTGAAATTTGACTTAAAAACTCCTGGACGGGGCGATGCTTCAGAAGTCAAACTTTCTAACCGCAAAGAAGTAGAAGCGAAATACCAACATCATGAGGAATCGGCAGCAAATGCTCAAGAATCTGCCCTTAGAAAGCAAGCAAGAGCTCTCATTGCTGCTCACGGTGGGTATGACAATATTGAAAATGTTGACGCTTGTATCACTCGACTGCGGATTAACGTCAAGGACCGAGCGCAGGTTGATAATGATCTCATTGTCAATCATTTAGAAGCCTTGGGCTTTGTGGAATCTGGCATGCAGATGCAGTCCATCTATGGGGGTAAGGCTAATATTTTAAAGAATGAAATTCTGGACATCTTTAAAGAGGAAGGGCGAGTCCATGACTGATAAGAAAATCAAGCTATTTATAGATATTGATGGTACCTTCGTCTTTGATTCTTCGGCGGTTGCAAGTGAGGATTTAAAAGCCTTTCGGGCTGCTAGTCACTATAGCCAACTGATTATTGCGACTGGACGATCTTTGAAGGAAATTACCTATGTGGAAGAAGTCAATGATCTGTCCTTGGATTATAAAGTTGCCTTTAATGGCGGCTATATTGTGGATGCTAAGGGTCAAGTATTAGAAGATCGTCAGATTTCAAAGGAACGCTTAAAAGATTTGATCCAGTATTTAAAAAATCATGGGGTCACCTTTGATGCCCTTGATAACAAGGAACGTTTTGGAAACTTTAAACAGGAAAATCAAAATGAGTTGCTAGGCCTGAACTATGATTATATGGACAATCCTTATGATGAAGCTTTGAAACGCACCGTTTATAAGATCAATCTCCGTCCAGATGACTTGGAGCAGGCTTGTCAAATCACCAAGGATTTAAAAGCTCTGTTTCCAGATTTGTCCATCTTTCGGGTTGGAAAGAGAAGAATTGAGATTTCTGCCAATCATACCTCGAAAGGGCAGGCTCTTGAACAGTTGAGTAAAGGAAGCTTTAGCGTGGCTATTGGGGATTCTGAAAATGATACCTCTATGTTTGACGCAGCGACCATTTCTTACTGCATGGCTCATGCTCCAGAAGATGTGAAGGCTCATGCCACTTATGTCGTTCCACGATTTAGGGATGCTATTTACCATTTGATTGAGCACTTTATAAAGGAGAAGGCAGTATGATTGGACAGGAAAGCTACAAGGAAGTGAATCACTTTTTAAACCAAGAGTTGGGAAAAAAGAAGGTCTTGATTGCTGTTCACAGAGGAAGTTCAGCAGGAAATATTGTGGAGAATACCATTCCAGCTTATGAAGCTTCTCTCCAAATGGGAGGCGACATCGTCGAAGCTGATGTTTTTAAAACCAGCGATGACAAACTCTATCATTTCCATAATGGCATGGAGAGAAAAAATTTTCAAAAAGACTTTGATATTCGTAGATTATCGAGTCAAGAACTGAAAGATTTGGCTTATTGTAACAGTAATTTATCTGCCATTTCCTATCCTGTTGAAAAGTTAGAAGACACGCTGCGTTATTTTAAGGGACGCTGTTTGATCAACATTGATCGGGCCTGGGACTTTTTTTCACTGGTATGTGACTTGGTCAAAAAAGAAGAGATGGTGAATCAGGTCATTTTAAAGGGACCTCTTGAGGAAGAAACACTTCGCTTTTTCGCAGAAGAGGAAACTAAGTTTCTCTTTATGCCCAAGATTAGTAAGCTGTCTCAGCTTGAACTCTTGAAGCAGTATCCAGATGTCAATATTATCGGAGTGGAAATCAAGGCTGAAACAGAAGCAGATGATTTTTACCAAACAGAGAATATTCAAAAGTTAAAAGAAGCTAACCTCTGTGTCTGGATTAATGCATTGACTATGAATGATGAAAAGAAATTGTTTGCTGGTCATGATGACAATGTCTCCATTTTGAAGTCAGAAGATGAGGGCTGGGGGATTCTCTTGGAAAAGGGAGCAGACATTATTCAGACCGATTGGCCTAGTTTAGTGTCTCAATACCTTGTAAAAAGAGGCATCATATAAAGAGTTGGATTGGAATTGGTCAAGCAAAGATGGTAAGTAGCTAGAGGTTGAAGACTCGGTCCCAACCTCTAGCTTTCTTTCAAGGAAAGAGAACAGCACATGAAATGAAAAGAAGGGAGACTAAATGGAGAGTATTGGGCAATGGATCGAACGGGAGGCGGTTATTCAGCATTTTCTGATTATTTTTTTAGCGGTTGTCTGTGGCTGGGCAATTGGCTATGAACGCAGTGCTAGAAATAAGCAGGCGGGAATCAAAACCCATATCATCGTGGCAGTGACATCGGCCTTAATGATGATTATTTCAAAAGAAGCCTTTTTAGACACACCTAATTTTGACACTTCACGGGTAGCAGCCCAAATCGTCAGTGGAATCAGCTTTATCGGTGGCGGCATTATCTTTATGCGGGACAAAAAGATTAGCGGGATTACGACTGCTGCAGGTGTTTGGGCGACTGCTGGGATTGGGATGGCGATTGGAGGCGGCATGTGGTTGCTGGGCCTTGTTTGTACGCTTGTAGTGGTGATGATTCAGCTCTTGACCCACGCTAGTCAAAAAAATAGTGGGGATTTTGAAATCAGGATTGTAGGAGAGACTGCAGATAAGACAACACTTAGTCAGCTCTATACCTACTATCACTGTGAACAGTACCACTCGATCAAGATGGAAATGAAACAGAGTGAACAGGAAGAACTCTATGAGATAACGATTTCTATCGAGCAAGACCAGAGCTTTCATCTGGCAGATATTGAGAATTTCCTAAAAAGTCAAGAACTCGATCTGGTCGTCAAACGCTTTGTGGTGCGTAGCGTCAAATAAAAACGGAACACATTGTGAAAGTGAAAAACAGACAACATTTCTTGAATTTCACCCTAGTCGTATTGTTAAAACAGTTTCAAGGAAAGCGAAAAGACGTCTGAAGAAACAATCAACTACAGTCAAGTAACAAGAATGGTGCATTCGACAGAGAGTTCTGAATCGGTGGATGGTTCAGGGGTTCGCTTTTTTGTCTTTTTCAGGGATGTCAGTGCTGCCGTAATCCTGATAGCCGGGCTATGGAGACCGATAAATCCAGAGAGCGGTCGGTGATGAGAAGCCTTTGACTATCGTAGTTTTTTGGGGCAATGAATCAATAACGCAGTTCTTTTGCCTTGATTTCATCATATTTCAGAGGTATAGTTATAAAAAACAGCCCGCTAGCTGAACGTGTTTATCACGTTTTCCAGTGGGCTGTTGTCTGTTTTGGGAAAAATACGACCAAAAACAGTTTTTGCTTTCCAAATAAGGGAAAATCCTTGATAATAAAGGTGTCAAAACTCAAAACAAAGGAGATTCCCCATGAAAATTATAACACAAATTGACCTTTTCGAGGAAGAAAATCTGGGAGATTTGGAAAAATTATCCCGTGTGTTCCAAGTCCTGCCAGATGAACCCTTAATCCATGCCCTGAATCAGGACCGGGGCAAAGGACGCAATGACTTTCCCAACCATGCTATGTGGCGGGCCTTTCTGGCCAAATTTGTTTTCCGG
>NZ_KQ969392.1:403986-418452 GCF_001578865.1 Streptococcus sp. DD11 | reverse complement strand
GGTCAGGCTGGCTTTACATTCCCGTCTGGTATGGTATACTAATACAGTTGAAAATCAAATACAAGGAGAAACTATGTCTCTTATCAAGCATAAAAAGGTTGAGCTGACCGAGCTTTTCTATGACCTGGTCTATGTCTATACCATCAGTCAGCTGACCTCCATCATCCACCACGCCCACCATGGCGTTCTTAGTCTGCAGTCGTTGTCCAGCTTCCTCATAGGGTTGATTATCTTTGTCAATTCCTGGATGGTACAGACGGTCTACACCAACCGGTTCGGCAGCAATAGCCTGCGCAACATCGTTTTCATGTTTCTGCAGATGATCTGCCTTTTGGTCTCGTCTAGGGCTGTAGCCGGAGACTGGCAGGAAAATTTTGTCTGGATTGTTCTGCCTGTGGCCCTGATTTCCAGCCTCTTGCTGATCCAGTATATCGTGGAGTATGTTCTGGCTGACAAGGCCTCGGACCGCAGTCTGATCCGGCAGTTCTTTTATATTCTGGGGCTTCGCTCGGCCAGCCTCTTTCTGGCTCTGCTCTTTCCATATCATATCGGTCTTTGGGTAGCAGTGATTGGAATTTTGGTGACCTGGATTCTGCCCGGCTTTCTCAATAATCCCAATCGCGGCTTTGTCTCAGCTGACCTCAGTCCCATCAATTTTCCTCATTTGATTGAGCGGCTGTCGCTTCTGGTCATTATCACTTTTGGGGAGATGCTGATTGGGATTTCCGAGCATTTCAGCAGTGAAGCTTTCTCCCTCCTGTCTGTCCTTATTTTCCTCATCGTGACCAATCTCTTTATGATTTATATCGTTGAGATTGACCATTTGCTGGATGTTAATAGAGAAGAGATGGGGATTCGGGCTATCTATCTTCATTATCCGATTTTCTTTGGCCTCAGCTTTATTACGGTTTCTCTAAGCTTCTTTGGAAATTCAGAGATGAACCTTTTTTTCTCGACGATTTATTTTTATGCCGGACTGGCCCTTTTTATGTCTGGCCTTCTGCCCCACAATCCTTATAATAAGCTGGAACGCAGGTTCTCAATGAGGTTTCTGCTTATAGAGACGGCGCTTCCGATTCTAGGCCTGGCAGCCAGTCTGATTTTCTTTTCTGCCCATGCTCTGGCAACGGTCGGACTGGCTTTCTTGGTTACAGCGGCAATGATGGCTTATTTTGTCCGTTTTAATCTGACTGGCAAAGCCTAACCCTAAAAAGAGACAGTTTGCGGCTGTTTCTTTTTCTGCTGTCAGCGTGTTTTTTTCGTGGTTAGAAAAATAGCTCCCTTCTAATTGACAAAGGAAAAACAATTTTTCTTTATTTTGAAAAAAGGCTGGAAAAATGCTATAATGAATAAGATATGCAAACTGTGTTTGCAAAACTGTAATTCGACTTGGTTTTCCAAGGACCGTTAGTAAAAAAACTCCGTCAGGCAGGACCGCAGCCCAGAACCGTGGCCGCAGGATGGATCCCTGCAGGGAGCATGCGACTTTGAGCAGCATCTGATTGGCTTGCGGAGTTGCTTAGAAAAATTTAAAATCATCAGAGGAGAAATCATGAGCAAAAGCAAGATTAAACTGATTGCTTTAGGCGGCGTGCGTGAGAATGGGAAAAATCTCTACGTTGCCGAAGTGGACAATTCCATTTTTGTATTGGATGCTGGGCTGAAATACCCGGAAAATGAGCAGCTGGGAGTGGACTATGTCGTTCCCAATATGGACTATCTGGTTGAAAACAAGAAGCGGATTGCCGGTGTCTTTCTGACCCATGGGCATGCGGACGCTATCGGAGCCCTGCCGCATCTTTTGGCGGATGCCAGAGTGCCGGTTTTCGGATCAGAGTTAACGATTGAGCTGGCTAAGCTCTTTGTCAAAAACCACGATGCAGTCAAAAAATTCAATGATTTCCATGTCATTGATGAAAATACGGAGATTGAGTTCGGCAAGACCGTCGTCTCCTTTTTCCGCACGACCCACTCCATCCCGGAGAGTCTGGGCATTGTCATCAAGACCCGAAAGGGCAATATCGTTTATACCGGCGATTTCAAGTTTGACCAGTCAGCCAGCGAGTCCTATGCGACAGACTTTGGCCGTCTGGCTGAGATTGGCCGCGAAGGAGTGCTGGCTCTGCTCAGCGACTCGGCCAATGCGGACAGCACCGTTCAGGTGGCCAGTGAGAGCGAGGTCGGCAGGGAGATTGAAGATACGATTTCTGACTGGGACGGCCGGGTTATCGTGGCTGCAGTTGCCAGCAATCTGTCACGGATTCAGCAGGTTTTTGATGCTGCGGCTGCAACTGGGCGTCGGGTCGTTCTGACTGGTTTTGATATTGAAAATATTGTCCGTACAGCCATTCGGCTCAAGAAGCTGTCCTTGGTGGACGAACGTCTGTTAATCAAGCCCAAGGAAATGGCTAAGTTTGAAGACCATGAGCTGATTATTCTGGAAACTGGCCGGATGGGTGAGCCGATCAATGGTCTGCGCAAGATGTCCATCGGCCGTCACCGCTATGTGGAAATCAAGGAAGGCGACTTGATTTATATCGTGACCACGCCGTCCGTTGCCAAGGAAGCGGTGGTAGCCCGGGTGGAAAACATGATTTACCAGGCGGGCGGTATTGTCAAGCTGATTACGCAGAGCCTGCGGGTGTCCGGTCATGGCAATGCGCGCGATCTGCAGCTCCTGCTCAATCTGCTCAAGCCGGACTATCTTTTTCCTATTCAGGGAGAGTACCGGGAGCTGGACGCTCATGCTAAGGCGGCTATGGAAATCGGCATTCTGCCGGAAAATATTTTTATTCCCAAACGCGGCAGTGTCATGGAATACGACAAGGGTGACTTTGTCCCTGCTGGAGCGGTGGCGGCCGGCGATGTCATGATTGACGGCAATGCTATTGGTGATGTGGGCAATATCGTGCTGCGCGACCGCAAGGTCCTGTCAGAGGATGGCATTTTCATCGTGGCTTTGACGGTCAACCGCAAGGAAAAGAAGATTATTTCCAAGGCCAAGGTCCACACCCGCGGATTTGTCTATGTCAAGAAGAGCCGAGACATTCTGCGGGAAAGCACAGACATTATCAATAAGGCGGTGGAAGACTATCTGGCTCAGGACGGCTTTGACTGGGGCGAGCTCAAGGGAGCGGTCCGAGACAGTCTGGCCAAGTATCTCTTTGACCAAACCAAGCGCCGTCCGGCTATCTTACCGGTCGTCATGGAAGTGCGGTAAAAATCTGAACACAAATACAGGAAAAGTCGGGCTTCGGCTTTTTCTTGTCAGGAAGAGACGAAGGAGAAATGCGAATGGCAGTGATGAAAATTGAGTATTATTCTGAGGTTTTGGAGATGGAATGGGGCGTCAATGTCCTCTATCCGGACGCAGTTCGTGTGGACAGGCCGGACGACAAGGACATTCCTGTCTTGTACCTGCTTCATGGTATGAACGGCAATCACAACAGCTGGCTCAAACGTTCTCATATCGAGCGTTTGGTGCGCTCTACCAACCTGATTGTCGTTATGCCCAATACCAGCAACGGCTGGTACACCGATACCCAGTATGGCTATGACTACTACCAAGCCATCGCTGAGGAGCTGCCTCGGGTGCTCAAGCGCTTTTTCCCCAATATGTCAGATAAGCGGGAGAAGAATTTCATTGCGGGTCTTTCCATGGGCGGTTATGGCGCTTTTATGCTGGCTCTGAAGAGTGACCGCTTCTCGTATGCGGCCAGTCTTTCTGGCGCTCTGAGCTTTCATGACAGCCATCCAGATGATACGGAGCTGGCAAGGCCGGCCTATTGGCGGGGCATCTTCGGAGAGTTGGAAGACTGGACCGGCAGCCCCTATTCGCTGGAGAGCTTGGCCAAGCAGTCTGACAAAAAGACGAAGCTTTGGGCTTGGTGCGGGGAGGAAGATTTCCTCTATGCGGCCAATAACCATGCGGTGAAAAATCTGCAGCAGTTAGGACTCGACATCACTTACAGCCACAGTCCGGGCAAGCATGAATGGTATTACTGGGAAAAGCAGATGGAGCGGGTCCTGGCATGGCTGCCGATTGACTTTCAGCTGGAAGAGCGCCTGTCGTAAAATAGGCTGTAAAGTCATATACTGCCCTCAGAGTATGATATAATGATTATGTTTGAAAATCGGAGTGGGATTGATTTCCCAAAATGCAAATAGGAGAATGGAACTTTGACAAAAGCGATTCGAGTGCGCTATGCACCAAGTCCGACTGGACTCTTACACATCGGAAATGCGCGGACTGCGCTCTTTAACTACCTCTATGCCCGTCATCATGGCGGGACCTTCATTATCCGGATCGAGGATACAGACCGCAAGCGCCATGTGGAAGATGGCGAGCGCTCACAGCTGGAAAATCTGCGCTGGCTGGGCATGGACTGGGACGAAAGTCCAGAGACCCATGCAAACTACCGCCAGTCTGAGCGGCTGGAACTGTACCAGAAATATATCGATCAGCTCTTAGCAGAAGGCAAGGCCTACAAGTCCTATGTGACCGAGGAAGAGCTGGCAGCGGAGCGGGAACGCCAGGAAGCAGCCGGAGAAACTCCGCGCTATATCAATGAATTTCTGGGCATGACTGAGGCTGAAAAAGCAGCCTATATCGCAGAGCGGGAGGCAGCCGGTATCGTGCCGACCGTACGCTTGGCTGTCAATGAAGCCGGCATTTATAAGTGGCAGGACATGGTCAAGGGCGAGATCGAGTTTGAGGGCGGCAATATCGGCGGTGACTGGGTTATCCAGAAGAAAGACGGCTATCCGACCTATAACTTTGCTGTGGTGGTAGATGACCATGATATGCAGATTTCCCACGTTATCCGCGGGGATGACCATATCGCCAATACACCGAAGCAGCTCATGGTCTATGAAGCTCTGGGCTGGGAAGCACCGGCATTTGGCCATATGACCCTGATCGTCAACAGCGAAACCGGCAAGAAGCTGTCCAAGCGGGACACCAATACCCTGCAGTTTATCGAGGACTACCGCAAGAAGGGCTATCTGCCGGAAGCAGTCTTTAACTTCATTGCGCTGCTGGGCTGGAATCCCGGCGGCGAAGACGAGATTTTCTCCCGTCAGGAGCTGATTGAGCTCTTTGATGAAAACCGCCTGAGCAAGTCGCCTGCTGCCTTTGACCAGAAGAAGCTGGACTGGATGAGCAATGACTACATCAAAAATGCAGATTTTGAGACCATTTTTTCTCTGGCTAAGCCTTATCTGGAAGCAGCCGGCCGTCTGACGGACAAGGCTGAAAAGCTGGTGCAGCTCTACCAGCCGCAGATGAAGTCGGTGGACGAGATCGTGCCTCTGACCGACCTCTTCTTTGCAGACTTCCCAGAGCTGACCGAGGCTGAAAAAGAAGTCATGGCCGGTGAAACGGTACCGACAGTGCTGACGGCCTTCAAGGAGAAGCTGGAAGCCATGTCTGAAGAGGACTTCAAGTCCGAAAACATCTTCCCGCAGATTAAGGCAGTCCAAAAAGAGACCGGCATCAAGGGCAAGAACCTCTTTATGCCCATTCGGATTGCTGTATCCGGTGAAATGCACGGGCCGGAACTGCCGGACACCATTTACTTATTAGGGCGTCAAAAATCTATCCAGCATCTTGAGAATATGCTGAAGAAGATTGCTGACAATAGATAAGGAGATAAGCATCAAGAGAGCTGGCGGCTGCCGGCTCTCTTTTTATGCGGTGTCTTCCAAAAAGACAGGTCCCTCTGTGGATGAGGGTGCAGACATCATGGGAGTCTGATTCGCCGCCAGAAAGGGAGATGGCTCCCAACTTTGGTCCAGTCTGGTGGCTGTTGGAAGCGAAAGTTAAAAAATAAGCTGTAACATTTGACATTACATCAAAATGGCGTATAATGGTAGTTGTAATATAAATAGTTACATTTAAAAAATAAAGCAAAAGGAGAAAAGAAAATGGCAACTATTACAATTTTTGGTCAAGGAAATATGGGGCAGGCGATTGCCGGCGTCTTTCAAGCAGGAGGTCACAGCGTTGATTTTGCTGGCAAGGAAGGGCCGAGAGGGGAACTAGGGCAGGTGGTTGTCTTAGCGGTCCCTTATGGGGCAGTGGCAGGGATTGTCACGGCTAATAAGGAAGCTCTGAAAGGAAAAATAATCGTAGACATCTCAAATCCTGTCAATTTTGAAACCATGGATGAACTGCTGGTTCCAGCTGGAACATCAGCAGCAGAAGAGCTGGCCAAACTGCTTCCGGAGGCACGGATTGTGAAAGCTTTTAATACCAACTTTGCTGCAACATTGGCCAGTCAAAAAGTGGCAGAAGAAGTGCCGGCCGTCGTAGAGCTGGCTTCAGATGATGAGGAAGCCAAGGGGCACTTGGCAGCCTATATCCAAGCAGGGGGCTTGCAGACGGTAGATGCCGGTGCTCTCAAACGAGCCCGTGAGCTAGAAGCAATGGGATTTCTTCAAATTACTCTTGCGATGCGTGAAGAAATCAGCTGGACCGCTGGTTTCGCCCTAATGAAATGAGGAAAAAAGCTCTGGCTGAATCTTTTATTCTTTCAGTGTCTGCTTGACAGGGGACAGTTCCATCAGTCCATAATGAAGAGTCAGTTTTTGCTGGCTTTTTTGTGTGCCTGTCGGTATGCAAACATGTGAATAAAAATTGATAAAACGTTTTTATTTCAATAAATATCAATTTCCTCTTGACATTCGTATTTCCATGCAGTAGAATGTTTAAAAATAAAAAGTAGTAGAAGGATTGAGGTAATCGCATGGTTAAAGAAAAAGTCATTCTAGCATATTCGGGTGGATTGGACACCTCGGTAGCCATTACTTGGCTGGATAAGGACTATGATGTCATAGCAGTCTGTATGGATGTGGGTGAGGGAAATGATTTGGATTTCATTCACGACAAAGCCTTAAAAGTCGGAGCGATTGAGTCGCACGTTATTGATGTTAAGGACGAATTTGCAGAAAACTATGTTTTAGTTGCTCTGCAGGGACACACCTTCTACGAACAAAAATATCCTCTTGTGTCCGCCCTCAGCCGACCGCTCATCTCAAAGAAACTGGTAGAAATTGCCCATCAGACCGGAGCGACGACCATTGCTCACGGCTGCACCGGCAAAGGCAATGATCAGGTCCGTTTTGAAGTGGCTATCGCTTCGCTTGACCCTAAGCTCAAAGTGATTGCCCCAGTGCGGGAATGGAAGTGGTCCCGGGAAGAAGAAATTAACTATGCGAAGGCAAACGGTGTGCCCATCCCGGCGGATCTGGACAGCCCTTACTCGGTAGACCAGAATCTCTGGGGCCGGGCCAACGAATGCGGCGTTTTGGAAAATCCCTGGAATGAAGCTCCGGAAGATGCCTATGACCTGACGGTTGCTCCGGAAGCCGCTCCGGACAGTCCTGAATACGTGGATATTGAATTTAAGGCCGGCGTTCCGGTTGCCCTTGACGGCCAAGAGCTGAAATTAGCAGACTTGATTTTGGAGCTCAATGATCTGGCCGGCAAACACGGTGTCGGCAGGATTGACCATGTGGAGAACCGTCTGGTGGGCATCAAGTCACGGGAAGTTTATGAATGTCCCGGGGCAGTGACCCTGCTTGCAGCCCACAAGGAGATTGAAGATTTGACTCTGGTCAGGGAATTGGCGCATTTCAAGCCGATTGTTGAAAATGAACTGTCCAATCTCATCTACAACGGTCTTTGGTTTAACCCGGCAACAGAGGCACTGATTGCCTATCTCAAGTCGACCCAGCAGGTCGTCAACGGCACAGCCAGAGTCAAGCTGTATAAGGGCTCGGCCACTGTGGTTGCCCGCAAGTCGGACAATTCTCTCTATGATGAGAGTCTGGCGACCTATACCAGCGCAGATACCTTTGATCAGGATGCAGCGATTGGCTTTATCAAGCTGTGGGGGCTGCCGTCTAAGGTTCACGCAGAGGTTCAGGCTCACAAGGACAAATAGAAAGGGGCTTTCCTATGGCAAACCATAAATTATGGGGCGGCCGTTTTGAAGCCGCTTTGGAGAGCTGGGTGGAGGAATTCGGTGCCAGTATTTCCTTTGACTATCAGCTGGCTCCTTATGATTTGAAAGGCAGTCTGGCCCATGTCCAGATGCTGGGAGCTCAGGGCATTATTGAGCCTGAGGAAGCAGCGGCCATTCGGGCTGGTCTGGAAAAACTGCTGGAGCGCTACCAAGCCGGAGCGATTGCCTTTGATGTGACCAATGAAGATATTCATATGAATATGGAGGCCCTGCTGACGGAGGAAATCGGGCCGGTGGCCGGCAAGCTTCATACAGCCCGCTCCCGCAATGATCAGGTGGCAACGGATATGCACCTTTATCTCAAGGACCAGCTGGGACAGATAGGGGAGAAGCTTCTGCATCTGCGGGAGGTGCTGCTGGCCTTGGCTGAGGAGCATGTCGAGACCATTATGCCGGGCTATACCCATCTGCAGCATGCACAGCCCATCAGCTTTGCCCATCATCTGCTGGCCTATTATCAGATGTTCAGCCGCGACAGTGAGCGCTATGCCTTTAATCTTAAGCATACAGACCTGTCTCCTCTAGGGGCGGCTGCTCTGGCCGGGACGACCTTTCCCATTGATCGGGAGCAGACAGCATCCTTAATGGGCTTTAGCAATCTCTACCATAATTCGCTGGATGCGGTTAGCGACCGGGACTTTATCATAGAGTTTCTGTCCAACAGCAGCATGCTCATGATGCATCTGTCCCGTCTCTGTGAGGAGCTGATTAACTGGTGCAGCTACGAATATGGCTTCGTCAGCCTGTCGGATACCTTCAGTACCGGCTCTTCCATCATGCCGCAGAAGAAAAATCCCGATATGGCTGAGCTGATTCGAGGCAAGACCGGCCGGGTCTACGGCCATCTCTTCAGCCTTCTGACAGTCATGAAATCCCTGCCTCTGGCCTACAATAAGGACTTGCAGGAAGACAAGGAAGGCATGTTTGACACCGTTGAGACCATTCAGAAGTCGCTGGACATCATGGCTGGTATGCTCTCCAGCATGACAGTCCATAAGGACAAGATGCTGCAATCGACTGAGAAAGATTTTTCAAATGCGACCGAGCTGGCTGACTATCTGGCTAAAAAAGGCCTGCCCTTCCGGGAGGCGCATGAGATTGTCGGCCGGCTGGTGCTGGAGTGCAGCAGGAGCGGCAGCTATCTGCAGGACCTTCCCTTTGCCCGCTATCAGGAAGTTTCACCGCTGATTGAGGAAGATATTTACCAGGTGCTGCAGTCGCAGACGGCTGTGCGCAAGCGAAACTCCTTGGGCGGCACCGGCTTTGAGCAGATCCGACAGGAACTGGCCCGAGCCAAAAAAGATTTAAACAGCCAATAAAATATAGGAAACACCGTCAGAACTGCGGTGTTTTTTTGGTCAGAAAAACATGTAAATATGAGCAAAAACAGCGCCATGACAGCTCTTGTTGGCTTTTTGAGAAAATATGGTATAATAGAATTAATTTTGGTGGATGGAGTTGAGTTTTGAGAAAAAGCTATCGCGTCAAGAGTGAAAAAGATTTCAATGCGATTTTTAAAAAAGGACAGAATGTTGCCAATCGGAAATTTGTCGTTTATAAGCTGGAAAAGGACCAGAAGCATTTTCGTGTCGGGCTTTCTGTCAGCAAGAAACTGGGCAATGCTGTCGTCCGCAACCGCATTAAAAGGAAAATCCGCCATGTCTTGATGCAGTATCAGAAAGGCTTGCTTACAGCAGACTTCGTCGTCATTGCCCGCAAGGGTGTAGAAGATCTGGACTACCGCCAAATAGAACGAAATTTACTGCACGTATTGAAAATTGCAAATCTTTATCAGGAAGGACTCATGTGTGAAAAAGAAAAGTAAATTAGGAATCTTGCTGCTTGCTTCCCTGCTCTTTTTAACGGCCTGCGGGACCAGTCAAGTGACCTCCAGTTCAGAAGGCTTTTGGGAGCAGCTGGTTTATTTCTTTGCAAAGACCATTCAGTTTCTCTCTTTCAACGGCAGCACGGGTATCGGGATCATCCTCTTTACCGTGATCATCCGGACGGTGCTGCTGCCGGTCTTCCAGTTTCAGACCACTTCCACGCGCAAGATGCAGGAAGTTCAGCCTCGTATCAAGCAGCTTCAGGAAAAATATCCTGGCAAGGATATGGAGAGCCGGACGGCTTTAAACGATGAGACACAGCAGCTTTACAAGGAAATGGGCATCAATCCTTTTGCCTCCTTTATCCCCCTCTTCATTCAGATGCCGGTGCTTTTGGCTCTCTTTCAGGCCCTGACCCGGGTGGATTTTTTAAAGACCGGCCACTTCCTCTGGCTCAATCTCGGCCAAACAGATCCGACTTTTATTCTGCCGGTTTTGGCGGCTCTCTTTACCTTTCTCAGCACTTGGCTGTCCAATAAGGCCCTGCCTGAGAAAAACGGCAGTATGACCTTTATGCTCTATTTTATGCCGGTCATGATTTTCTTCTTTGCGGTGTATGCTGCAAGCGGTGTGGCCCTCTACTGGGCAGTTTCCAATGCCTATCAGGTGGGACAGACCCTGCTGCTGAGCAATCCGTTCAAGATGATTGCCGAGCGGGAAGCCAAGGAACAGGCAGAACGCCAGCTGGAGCAGAAAAAGAAACGTGCTCTGAAAAAGGCACAGAAAAAGAAAAAGTAAGAAGGAGGACTCTTGCAGATGGTTATCTTTACAGGAGCAAGTGTTGAAGAAGCAATTCAAAATGGATTAAAAACGTTGGATATTCCGCGTATGCGGGCGCATATCACGGTGATTTCCCGTGAGAAAAAAGGGTTCTTAGGACTCTTTGGCAAAAAACCGGCTCAGGTGGATGTGGAGCCCATTGCAGAGACGACCGTTGTCAAGGCCAACCAAAAGGCTGTCAAGGGAGTCCCTGAGGAGATCAATGCTCAGAACGAGCCGGTGCAGACGGTCAGCGAAGCTACGGTGGATCTGGGGCGCGTGGTAGCGGCTATCAAGAAGGTAGAGGGCGAAGGCGAAGTGATTTCCGAGGAAGTCAAGGCCAAAATCCTCAAAAATGATCAGCAGGCCAATACGATTTTGGAAGAGACGGGGACCATTGATCTCCTGAAAACCAGCCGGGCTATTGAAGAAACTGCCGAGGAGGAAAAGGCAGACAAGGTCATTGCTTTTGACCGTGCTGCCAAGAGCCGAACGGCTGCAGAATCAGGGGAATCTTCCTTTTCTGATCTGGGCATTCAGGTTGAAGAAAACTATCATATCGAAGAAGTGGTGGACAGTGTCACGGACTATGTGCAGAAGATTGTTGACGAAATGGACGTTGAGGCCAGCATTTCCAGCAGCCATAACCGCCGGACCATCAATATGCAGATTGACACCAATGAACCAGGCCGGGTCATTGGCTACCACGGAAAAGTCCTGAAAGCTCTGCAGCTCTTGGCTCAGAACTACCTCTACAATCAATATTCCAAGAGTTTTTATATCTCTATCAATGTCAATGATTATGTAGAGCATCGGGCAGAAGTCCTGCAAAGCTATGCTCAGAAGCTGGCCCAGCGTGCTCTGGAAGAACGCCGCAGCCAGCAGACTGACCCCATGTCCAACAGCGAGCGCAAGATTATTCACCGGATTATCTCGCGGATTGACGGTGTCACCAGCTACTCTGAAGGCGACGAGCCCAACCGCTATGTGGTCGTGGATGTTGACAGTGAATAAAGGGAAGGCCAGCAGAGATGCTGGTTTTTGCATATTGAAAGGAGTTCCTATGTCGCTTTTTCCAGCTATTCAAGATTTTTTATCTTATCAAGGAAGTAAGTATCATTCACCGGATAAGGCCGGTCAGCTGCGGGAGACCATGCTGGAGCTCAAGGCCAAGGGGCAGGCGGCCCGCCGGGAGTTTGCGGACTTGGCCAAGGATTTTCAGGCTCTCTATCCCAAGCTGAGTCTGGAGCGGACCAGCAACTGGATGAACCAGGCCCAGATTTTGCGGCCGCATTTTTGGAATTATCTCAAGGGCTATGGCGAGCTGTCCGAGCCCATGTTTGCTCTGCGTTTGTATGGAAATCCAGAGGATTTTGGTGTCTCCCTGGAGGTCAGCTTTATAGAGCGCAAGAAGGATGAGACCAGTCTGGACAAGCAGAACCGGGTCTTGGAAGTGCCTATTGAGGAGCCGGCCTACTATTTTGCCCAGATAGAGGGTGTCAGCCAGCGTTTGAAAGGAAGCGAAGAAAATCGCCAGCAGCTGCTTGGTCAGATTCAGGATGGCACCGTCCGCAAGGTCTTGGTCAAGTATGATGTGAATCTGTCTCAGGCCGTTTCCAGAGATCAGGTTTTGGCAAATCTGCAGGAAGCTATGGAAGCGCTCATCCCCTTTTATGAAGCTACTCGAACTTTGTGATAACGTTCCCAAATAGAAACTTATTTTCAGTGGCTATTGACAAAAGAGGGATAATCAGATAGAATAATACAGTATGTTTAGTAACTGATCACACTAGCCGGCTAAACGAATACAAGAATCTAAGAGGAGGTATTCATCGTGAAACGTACTTATCAACCAAGTAAAATCCGTCGTGCGCGTAAACATGGTTTCCGCCACCGTATGTCTACTAAAAACGGTCGTCGCGTATTGGCAGCCCGCCGTCGTAAAGGACGCAAAGTTTTGGCAGCCTAATCCAAACGATTGATCAAGAAACCAGCGGAGACTCGAGACCGCTGGTTTTTTTGTATTAACTTTATGGGTAAAATTCAATAGACTGGCAAAAAAGTTCCTCTTTTTGTCCAGTGTCTTTATTTATGACTTCTACATACCAGTCTCCTTTGTGGCTATATAGTTTGATAAATTGAACTTGAAGAGACTGCTGTTCATACTTAATTGGAAAAAATTCTTCCTGCCTGTGCAATAAAATATCAAGAATTATTCGCAACTGAGAGTTGTTGATTGTCTTTCTGACTTCTGGTTGAAGGATTTTCTCAATTTTTGTGATCTTGCTTAACTGCTGTTCTGAAATCGAGTTTTCAAATTTTTCTTTTAATTTTTGCAGGTCAATATCAAAAGGACACATATTGTAGTTTTCCAGAGTCAGCATGGAAAAATACAAGGCAGAAATTTCATCTATGGAGAAAATAATAGGAGATAACAAGTCGTTGCTAAGAATTTTATAACTGCCATTCCGGCCTAAGTCAGAATAAATAGGAATTCCCAGCGTTTCAAGGCTGGCAATATCACGAAGGGCAGTGCTTTTTGAAATATGATATCGATTCATAATATCTTTTAGATTGAATTGTCTTTTCTTATTGAGGAAAATAAGCATATCGTTAATTCTTTGAGATTTATTCATGAGAAACTCCATATTTTTATTAAATGGTTTCAAAAAATGATACCTTTTTATATTATACTAGTTTTAGAGAAAATAATAAAGGAGTCAAATATGAATCAATATTTTAAGACCTTATTGGCAGAACAGACAGAAATGGCTCTAGCTACTTCTGTAAAGGATATCCCAAATGTAAGAATTGTCAATTTTTACTATGATGAGGAGACAAAGAAATTGTTCTTTATCTCATTTAAAAATAGTCATAAAATCCAAGAGCTGGCAATCAATAATCGTATTGCTCTTACAACAGTCCCGAAAGGTGATGGGAGGTATGTCCGGATTCAAGGAAGAGTCAAAAAAAGCCGGCTTTCTATTGAGGATATAAGAAGCGTTTTTATCCAGAAGTATCCTTATTATCAGGATATTATTGAGCAACATAGCAACTCCTTGCAACTTTTCGAAGTATCTTTTTCTGACGCCTTCTTGGTTTTAGAAAATAATCAAGTTGAGAAAATCAAACTATAAGGAGAAAATAGATGGTTGAGATAAAAAGATGCGATTGGGCTGAAAATAGTGAGCTTGAGAGAAATTATCATGACCATGACTGGGGGCGACCTGTGCATGACGAGCATAAACTCTTTAAAATGTTGATTTTAGAAGGTCAGCAGGCGGGCTTGAGCTGGCAAACTATTTTGTCAAAAATGGATGCTATGACAGATGCTTATGAAAACTTCGATCCTGAAATACTCTCCAACTATGACGAGCAGAAGATTGAAGAATTGCTTAGTGATCAAAGAGTGATACGAAATAGGCTAAAAATAAAGGCGGTTATAAAAAATGCTAAGGCCTATCTAAAATTAAAAGAAGAATATGGTAGTTTGGATTCTTATATTTGGTCTTTTGTAAAGAATGAACCGATTGTCAATTCATGGTCCAGTATTGAAGAGGTGCCCGCTCGAACAGATCTATCCGATAAAATTAGCAAAGAACTCAAAAAGAAAGGTTTTTCTTTTGTTGGTTCTACGACTGTATATGCCTTTATGCAGTCCATTGGCATGGTCAATGATCATTTGCTGACCTGTGATTTTAGAATATAATCATTTTTCCTTTGAATTAGAAAGATGAGCGATCTATTATCGAATGCCGGTAAATGATATAAAAAGAGAATAAAGAGGCTGGGAC
>NZ_KQ969392.1:394279-403053 GCF_001578865.1 Streptococcus sp. DD11 | reverse complement strand
TTTTTGTGTATAGTTAAGTACAGTTGCTTATTTTGCTACTGGTAAAAGCATTGGATACAGATAACAGAGCAAGGTAAAGCTTATCAGGGCGTAAAAGATACCGATGCGAATAGCTTGGATAGGTTTATAGAAACGAATCAGGGTCAGTAGGCACCAGACTAAGAGAACAAGGATGAACCAAGCTGAAATCAAGCGCAGCGGTGTTGGTCCGTAAAGGTAGATGTAGATGCCAAATAATTTCCAGCCAGCTAGCAAGGCCAGCAGACCGGTAAAGATAAAGAGGATAGTAGCTGCGAATCGCGTCCCTTTCTGATCCCAGAGCGGTTTTTTGGCAATCAGATAGAAGACGCCTAGGACTGCAAAGTTAAGGATAGAGACCCGAACCAGCTGCCAGAAGCCAGCTACGGCAACAGTTGAAGCATTCTGCGGAGAAATAGCCTGAGCTACTGTTCCGGTGCTTAGGAGCTGACCGAGCTCACCCAGACCCGTCAGGAAGAAGAGAGCATAGGTCAGGCAGAGGCTGCCGATGATAATGTAGGCTGCGAAAGCGGGTGCTACTCGCAAAGGACGGATGCTTGCTTGAAATTTTTTGTAGCTAAGTTTAGTATCTTTTTTGCCTAACAGACTGCCAACTAGGAGGCCGTACAAGTACAGACTGACAGGAACAGCCAGGCAGGCCTTGAAGAGAATCATGCTGCTATCAAGACTTGAAAAGAGGGAGTCAAGGAGGTTCTCAATGAAATCAGCGGTATTGCTGAAGAAGGAGGCAAAGCTGTCTGAAACCTGACTCAGCTGGGACCAGACAAAGTAGACCAAGATTCCTGCAACAAAGAAGCTGCTGACGATAATCGCGAGCTGTTGAGCTTTCTTCGAAGACAGACTGTCAGAGCTGTCAGAAGAGTCCTGCTGCTTACCTTCTATAAAGACTAGAATAGCAGCAATGAAATTTTTAAAGGGCAGGATGCAGAAGGCTTGAATGGTGTCAAACCAGACCAGAATCCCCAAACGTCCCTGGCTTAACCAGCCGGTACGGGACAGAATATAGAAGGCGAATGAGATGTGGATGGCCAGAAATTGAAAAAATTCTAGCTGGCGATGAAGTCCCCAGAGACTTAAAGCTAGGGCTTGAGCTAGCGTCATGATCAGAAAGCTTCTAGCCTCTAATCTGCTGTCAAGATTTTTTATCTGCAGTGATGGATAGGACAATTTCCTGATTAAGGCTTCGCTTAATAATATAAGACCGATTGCAAAAGGGAAAAAGGATGCAGTTTGATAATTAAAAAATACTGCAGAGTAAAAGTAGGTTAAAAGATAGAGGATTAGATAGCTGATTTTAAAGAATCGCAGTTGCTTGTCCTCTAGGCCTGCGAAGATGGTCTGTCTTTCCTCCTCTGCGGGCAGACAAGGCTGGACATTCATCTGCTCTTGTGCTGGATATTCCATAATTATTTCTCCTCCTCATCGTCAGGGATATACTCCAAAATATCGCCAGGCTGGCAGTCTAATTCACGGCAGAGAGCGTTGAGTGTTGAAAAGCGGACAGCCTTGGCTCGATTATTTTTTAGGATAGATAGATTGGCTGGAGTTAGGTCAATCAACTCTGCTAAACGGCCAGCACTGATGCGCTTTTGCGCCATGACAAGGTCTAAATTTATCTGAATCATAAGACCTCCTAAATGGTGTAGTCCACTTGATCCTGTAGCTCAATGGCCTTGCCAAAGGCATTGCGGATGACACGGATAATCAGAGTCAAGATGCTACAGGAAACAGTGACTAAGAGCATGGGCAAATAGGCTGTCAGTCCCATAAAGAGGGAGATAAGAGCAACAGTGCCCACTTCCCAGCCAAGATAGCGCATGTACTGAACATTTTGTGTGATAAAAACCTGATTTTTACCAATGCGGCTTAGGAGTCGATAGAGATGGACAATGCAGGCCAGAGCCAGGCAGCCTAGGACATAGCCAAACAGCAGCAAGATCCAAAAGCGCGTCTCCCCTTGAAAGAAAGGAGAGGGAAATTCGATAACTAGGTTGACGACCCAAGGTCCTAGGGCTATCAGGATAATGGAAGCAATAAATAAAAGGCTGATACTGATTTTTGTAAGAGTAATGCTCATATCTTCAGCAGTCTTTTTTATTTTGTCTGTCATAATTTCCTCCGACTAACGTTTCATTTCTTAGTAAGTATAACACGGATTTTATCGATAATCAATAAGAAAATATCGAAAAAAGATAAAATCGGTCTTAAGGACTAGATGAAAGTTTCTAAAAAAGTTCTTATTTTATAGAGATGGATTTTTGTCAGGAGATGAACAGAGCAGAAGGGGATGAATATTTTGCTTGATTTTTGGTATAATGAAAAACAGGAATTGTACACTCTTTTCGGTCAGAGACGGAGTATATGTAAGGAGGGAAGAATCTGTGGGCGTAAAGCTTGTTCATTATCGTAGTAAGTTATATGAATTTCTCATGGTGCCTGCCATCGTTTCAAGGGATGATAAACATATGTGGAAGGATTTACGGCAGAATCAAAAGGAGCTGCTTCTTGATGTACAGCCGCACTATGATAAGCTCTATCAGGCTTTACTTCCTTTGAAAAGCGATTTGCTGGCAGTCAGTCTCTTTGAGGAGGCTACAGTAGGGCTGGCTCCTCTCCTCTATCTTTATCTGTTGGAAAAGGGAGAAGACCCAGCTGATCTGCGAGCCCTGCTGGCTGGTTTGAAGGCATTAGAAGCAGAGGACATCATGCATTGTTTGGCTCTGAAGCTTTCTGCTAGTAAACAGCCCAAGGATTTGCTGGCTCTTTTAGAGGATAGCGACAAATTGCCGGAGAATAAATGGTACTGGTACCAAGCTATTCAGCATCCAGAGAAGCTGCGGGACCAGCTGGTTTCCCTGCTGGAGCAGGTATTTGCCCTCTATCAGCCTGTCTATGAGCGCTTTGAGCAGGAAGTGCTGGCCTTTGAAGAGGATTTTAAAGCGGCTGATCTGTTGGCTGATGAGGCGCTGAGAGCCAAGCTGCTGGAACAGGAAACGCAAGTTTTTGTCCTTTCGCCCTTGTTTATAGACTCTTTTTTTGAAAAAATTCCGAGTTTCAAATCTTATTCTTTCCTTGTCTCGACAAGAAGTGCTCAGCTGGCAAAGGCGGAACCGGAGCTGGATGATGAACGTTTTGCCTCAATCTTGAAAACTTTGGGAGATGAGACGCGCTATAAGGTCTTGCTGGAGCTGATTCAGCCGCATGCGAAAAATAAAGACATTGCTCAAAAGCTGGGACTCACAAGAGCCTCTATCTCCTTTCATACGCAGAAACTCTTAAACTCTGGCTTGCTGGAGCTTGCCGTGGGCGAAGATGCGGTTAAATACACGGTCAATAAAGAACTGATTCAAAAAATTATAGAGAAGTTCAAACAGGACCTAACATAGTTTCAGAAGACCCGGATTCATTCTAGGTCTTCTTTTTGTAAAACAATAATCTAATAAAAATTTGACAATCGATTAATCAATTGTTATGATTTGTTAAACAAAAATCTAACAAGAGTAAAGGAGATGTCGTATGATTGTTTTTGCAAAAAACAAAAATTTTCGCCAGTTGCTCATCAATCAATGGATTTCAGGTTTTGGAGACATTGTTTTTTATTTGGCTTTGATGAACTATGTTTCCGCCTATTCCTTTGCTCCACTTGCGGTTTTATTGATTTCTCTTTCTGAAACGCTACCTCAGTTAATTCAAGTTTTTACTGGAGTTGCGGCGGACTTTCAGAAGAATCGTATTCATAAATACCTGCTTATACAGTTTAGTAAGGTATTTTTATATAGCTTGGTAACGTTTTTGCTGCTTGGGCAAGACTTCTCTTTCTTGATTCTGCTTGTGATTTGCTTGATTAACTTTCTGTCGGATAGTCTGAGTTATTTTTCAGGTGCCATGCTGACCCCAGTTTATGTAAAGGTGATTAAGCAAGATATGACCTCTGCAATGGGCTTTCGGCAGGCTAGTATGAGTTTGGTTCATATTTTGGGGAATCTAGCTGGCGGTTTTCTCATTGCTTGGATGAGTATTGGAGCTTTGGCAGGACTAAATGCTCTGACATTCTTGCTAGCTTACCTTGGGTTTTGGCATATTAGTAAAAGCTTACAGGACTTAGAACCGGAGCTCAGCAGTGCCAAGGAGCTAAATAGAGAAAATTATTGGCAGCATTTATTGAATTCTCTTAAAGTCTTGCTGGGATTGAAAAACGTTGTGAGGTTGTTATTGGTTTCAACCTTTGGGCAGGTCACTCTGAACATTCTGACGCCAGTAGCGACTCTTTTATTGCTGAAAAGGCCTTTTGGGGGCTTGCAGGCCGGTCAGTCTATTGCTCTCTTGATTACACTGATGTCTGTTGGTCTGATTTTAGGGAATGTCTTCAGCGGCAGCCTGCTGAAAAAACTTTCGACCAAGCTGATCATGTACAGTGGCCAAGCATGTGAGGGGGTACTGCTTGTTGGTTTCTTTTGGCAGAATTTTTTGCTGGTCTTGCTGGCTGCTGTTGGCTGTGCCGTCACAGTCGGTCTGCTGAGTCCCAGACTGCAGAAAGCTGCCTTTAGCCTGATTCCAGAAGAATCTATGGGAGCTATCCAGTCAGCTATCAATGTCTTCAGCATGGCTGTTCCCGGCATTTTATCCATGTTGGTGATTGCCCTAGCCAGCAGTGTTGGTATCCCTTATATCCTCCCTCCGTTGCTGCTCTTGTTGCTGTTGGCTGTTTGCCTCATTCTTCCGATGCGAGAGTTAAAAGCATACTTGGATGAATGACGAAAAGGATTTTTGATTTTGAAAGGAAAGCCTTCTGATTTTTTGCTTTATTTCTGGTATAATGAAGGACAGGAAATACAAGGAAGTAAACCATGAGGATTTTTGATACACACACGCATTTGAATGTGGAAGAATTTGCCGGCCGGGAGGCGGAAGAGCTGGCACTGGCTGCAGAGATGGGAGTGGTCCTGCACAATGTGGTGGGCTTTGATCGGCCGACCATTGAGCGTGGGATTGAGCTGGCGGATCGCTATTCTCAAATCTACCTGACACTGGGCTGGCATCCGACCGAAGCCGGGAACTATGATGAGGCGGTGGAAGCCTATCTGCTGGATAAGCTTCGCCATCCTAAGGTGGTGGCGCTGGGCGAGATTGGGCTGGACTATCACTGGATGACAGCGCCCAAGGAAGTGCAGGAGCGGGTTTTCCGCCGGCAGATTCAGCTGTCGAAAGAGCTGGACCTGCCCTTTGTGGTTCATACCCGCGACGCTTTGGAAGACACCTATGCGGTGATCAAGAGCGAGGGCGTCGGGCCTCGCGGCGGCATCATGCACTCTTACTCAGGTTCTTTGGAAATGGCAGAGCGCTTTGTCGAGCTGGGCATGAGCATTTCCTTTTCCGGTGTGGTGACTTTTAAAAAGGCGGCCGATATTCAGGAGGCAGCGAGCCAGCTGCCGCTGGATAAGATACTGGTCGAGACGGATGCGCCCTATCTGGCACCGGTGCCCAAGCGTGGCCGCGAAAATAAGACGGCCTATACCCGCTATGTGGTGGAGAAAATTGCAGAGCTCCGCTGTTTGACCGTGGAAGAAACAGCGCAGGCAACTTATGCTAATGCAAAGAAGGTGTTTGGCCTTGACTGAGAAAATAAAGATTTCGGAAGTTCTGGTCGTTGAAGGCAAGGACGACACGGCCAATCTCCGCCGTTTCTATGAGGTGGATACTTACGAGACCCGGGGTTCTGCCATCAATGAAGAGGACTTGGAGCGGATTGACAAGCTCAATGCCCTGCGCGGGGTCATTGTCTTTACCGATCCCGACTACAATGGCGAGCGCATCCGCCGGATCATTATGGAGGCGGTGCCGACGGCCAAACATGCCTTTCTTAGGCGAGGGGAGGCAGCGCCCAAGTCCAAGAGCAAGGGCCGCTCGCTGGGGGTGGAGCATGCCTCTTTTGAAGACCTGCAGGCAGCCCTGAGCGGAGTGGTCGGCCATTTTGACGATGAGGAAAATTTTGATATTAGCAAGAGCGACCTGCTGCGGCTGGGCCTGCTCATGGCTTCTGACAGCCGCCAGCGCCGGGAATTTCTGGGCGAGGAACTCCGCATCGGCTATTCCAACGGCAAGCAGCTGCTCAAGCGGCTGGAGCTCTTTGGAGTGACCTTGGCAGAGGTGGAAGCGGCCATGTCTGCCTACCCTCAGGAAGGGAGATGAGAGCATGCAAGAAGGCTTGATTGAAAATGCGGTCTTTTATCTGCAGAATCCCTCTGCTGAAAAAGGGACGGATCAAGCGGTCATAAGCGAAAACGATGAGGAAATTCCGGATTTTTGGTATTTTCTCTGGGATCAAGAGAGTCTGGAGGCAGCCATTGATCTGTGGCGGCTGGGAGGAGAACTTCTCCAGCACGGGCATCTTGACCGCTTTGATTCGCTGGATCAGAAGCAGGCTTTTGAGCTCCGGCTTCCCTATGAAAAGGCCCTGCAGAATGCCCAAAGGCATCGGAACTTTATCAGAGAGCACTTTCCTGATGCTGTCAGTGATTATGATGTCTTTGTCCAGTTGGTTGAGCTCAATGGCAGAGCGGATGATGTGTGCTGTTTTGACCTGTCTGACCTGCTTTATCTGGAGGAGGACTTTGAGCCAGCCATGCAGGAAATCAGGGCGAAATTTAAAACCCTGGACCAAAATCTGCAGTCGGGCTCGAATCAGTTTCGGATGGCAGAGGACTTGAAGCTTTACGCGACAGGCGATATGGTGATTTATGCTGTCGGAGATGAGCGGAAAGTCACAGAGGCAGCATTTTCCTCTCAGCACCTGAACGTGCTGGAAAGGGGAGACAGGGACAGGGAGGCAGAGAAGGCGGACCAGATGATTGGACAAAGTTCATCAGACGGGCAAGGCCTGGCCATCGTCATATTGCTGGTACTGCTTGTGGGGCTGCTGTTTGCCCTTGGTATCATTCATTTTTGATAGAAAGCGTGATTGTCATGAAAAAAGCCCTTATTACAGGCGGCAACAGCGGGATTGGCTACCAGGCCGTCAAACAATTAGCGGAGAAAGGCTGGCAGGTAACCATGCTTTGCCGAAGAAAAGAGGCGGCGGAGCGGGCCTGTCAGGAAATTATCCAGCAAACAGGCCATCCTCATGTGAGCTATCTGCTGGCTGATCTTGCCGATATGGAGAGCATCCGGCAGGCTGTCAGCCGCTACAGGCAGGAGCAGCAGACCTTGGATGTCTTGATAAACAATGCGGCGGATTTTGACTTATCGGTCAAGGAGCCCATCATCACCAAAGACGGGCTGGAAAAGCAGTTTGCGACCAATGTGGCAGCGCCTTTTCTGCTCTCGCAGCTTCTCAGAGATTTGCTGGAGCAGTCTGAGGACGGCCGGATTCTCAATATTTCCTCTCAGGGACTGATGCTCTATCCCTTCCTTAAGCTGGATTTTGATAATTTAAAGGGACAAAAGCATTACAGTCCTGCCCATACTTACTATCAGAACAAGCTGGCCCTCTTGATGCTTTCGCTCTATCTGCGCAGGCAGTGGACAGCCATCAAGATTCAGGCTGTCCGTGTGACTAATGTCAAGGTGGATATGAGGCGCTATGCCCATCTCAATGTTTTGGCAAGGAAGCTCTATAAAATCAAATCCAAGTTTTCCATCAGCCCTGAGCAAATGGCAAGAGTTTATACAATGCTAGCCACAGAGGACGGCTATGAAGGCTTTCTTTACAATGAAAAATGCCGAGAGGTCAAGGCCAATTCCTTTGCCTATCAGGAGGCGGAGCAGGAAAAACTCTGTGAACTGTTAGAGCAGCTGACTTCCAAATAAAAAATTAGAAAAGAGACAACATGCGTATCGCAGACTACAGTGTGACCCGGGCCGTGCTGGAGCGCCACGGGTTTACCTTTAAAAAATCTTTCGGTCAGAATTTCCTGACTGACACCAATATTCTCCAGAAAATTGTGGATACGGCTGAGATTGATGAGCAGGTCAATGTCATCGAAATCGGGCCCGGTATTGGAGCCTTGACCGAGTTTTTAGCAGAGAGAGCGGCCGAGGTCATGGCCTTTGAGATTGATGAGCGGCTGGTGCCGATTTTGGCCGATACCCTGCGGGATTTTGACAATGTTCAGGTGGTCAATCAGGACATTCTCAAGGTGGATCTGGCTCAGTACATAGCTGAGTTTAAAAATCCTGATCTGCCCATCAAGGTGGTGGCCAACCTGCCCTACTACATCACGACGCCTATCCTCATGCACCTGATTGAGAGCGGCATTCCTTTCAGTGAGTTTGTCGTCATGATGCAGAAGGAAGTAGCCGACCGGATTTCGGCCCAGCCCAAGACCAAGGCCTACGGCAGCCTGTCCATCGCGGTTCAGTATTATATGACGGCCAAGGTCGCTTTTGTCGTGCCGCGAACCGTCTTTGTCCCTGCGCCCAATGTGGACTCGGCCATTCTCAAGATGGTGCGGCGGGAGCAGCCGGCTGTTGAGGTGAGTGACGAGAAATTTTTCTTTAAGGTGGCCAAGGCTAGCTTTGCCCACCGCCGCAAAACCCTCTGGAATAACCTGACCAGTGCTTTTGGCAAGTCAGAAGAGACCAAGGCTCAGCTGACAGCAGCCTTGGGAGCTGCTCAGCTGTCTCCCAGCGTCCGCGGGGAAGCGCTGGATTTGGAAGAATTTGCCCGCTTGGCGGCTGGTCTTTTGGCGGCCGGACTGAAATAGGAATACCCTTTTAGTTGGATTTGTCTCCAGCTA
>NZ_KQ969392.1:389560-394087 GCF_001578865.1 Streptococcus sp. DD11 | reverse complement strand
GAGGGTATTTTTCTTTTAGGAAAAAACAGAATAAAAAATTTCTTATTTGAGAAAATCGCGAAAAGAGAAAAATAGATGGTAGACTAAGGGTGGTTAGACGATTTAGTCTAGTCATACTCTTTGAAAATCTCTTCAAACTAAATCAGCCATTCCAGTGCAATCTGCGGCTGATTTGTGCAGAAGTCAGAGAAAGCCTTCTGGGATTTTTCGGGACACGGCAGCAGGTACTGCCGCGGTGTCCGCTCCTGCTCATACTCAATGAAAATCGAAATCAGGCGAGGCAGTGAGACGCTCAAAAGCTCCGGTGGAATTTTTGAGGCTGCGGACAGGCTCTTTGGCGCAAACTGCCTTTGCTCGGTCTGCAACTTCCAACAGCTATTCTGACTCTTGGTGCTGCCAAAGGTTGCTTTTGATTTTTGAGGAGTAGGCGTTTGCTGCTGATGTTCATTGAGTATTACTATATCGCCATTTAGTTTGTCTTTTATTCCGTCGTTAACTGGCCTTGCTTTAACAGTCCTAAAAGCAAACTAAAAGACTATAACACAATAAAAGGAGAAGAATCATGGCTAAAGTTTCATTGTCACCAGAAGAACTTATTGCACAGGCGGGGGTCTATTCAAGAGCCCGCGACCAAATCGATGCAGCAATCAAGGCTGTTCAGGGAGCAAATGGCGAAATGCAGTCACACTGGGAAGGCAGCGCCTTTAATTCTTATCTGCAGCAGTATGATCAGCTGCAAAGCGAAGTAGTGAAGTTTGAAGAGCTGCTGACCTCCATCAATCAGCAGCTGAAGAGCTATGCCAACACAGTGTCTCAGCGCGATGCAGCGGATGCCAGCAGCTTTGGCTTGCATTAGGATTCTAAGAATAGAGGGCTGGGATGATGTCCTGGTCCTCTTTCTTTAATGGCTCCAACAGCCTTTCGGGCTGTTGGAGGCTGCAGCTAAAGAAAACAGGTGTCCAGCAGCCGGGGTTCATCAAAGAGGCTGGCCTTGCCATCTTTGATTTTCAAAAAACGATCACAGAAAGGAGTGCAGAAATGGCCGATACTTCAGCAGCTCATTATCAACATTTAGCAAGTCAGGCATCCACAAGCTATCATCAGGCGATGTCTCAGAAAGCTGCGGTTGATGCACAAATTTCTCGCTTAGAAACCGCCAAAACAAACTTAAAGAAAGAAATCAATCATTTCCAAAGCGATGTGATTGGCAAAATGTCTAAGATTGAAGGAGAGGATTCCTCACAATTCAAGGGCGAACGTAAAAATAAATACACGGAACAGCAGGCTTTGGTCAGTTCCGCGGCATCGAAAAATAAAAGCAGCCATGACAGTAATTTGTCCAGTATTGCAGCAAAAATTGCGGAATTGCAGAGTCAGTCTGCCAGTCTGCAGTCTGCAGCCAGCACAGCTTATAGCCAGATGGTCTCTTATCAGGCCTCTGCCCAAGCAGCCAATACAGAATAGAGAGGGAAGCGGATGGTAAAGACAGGTACAGATTATGCAGCATGGCAATCGCTTTTGGGCTCCACCAGAAGCCTCTGTGATGGGCTGGAGGCCCTAAATATAGACGATTTGCAGTTTTCATCGACAGACCTGAAGCCGTTCACTGGCTTTATCGCTGCGATTGCCCATTTTAACAATAGCAAAAGAAGCTATATGCGCTATCTTTTCGATGATTTGGACAATATGGACACGGTAGGGCTAAATAAGGCAAAGGATGACCGCAGGCAGGCTGAGGCTAGAGGGTATAAGATGCAGTAGTATTTTCGCCCTTCTTCAAACTGGATTCCATTCTTTCAATTTTAACCCTACGCGCCGTCAGCTTCGTGCAGGAGGGAGAGAAAGCTCTGGAGGAATGCTCGTGACAGGCCGGGAAAGCAGCAGCCATCCTGTCTGCTCCTGCCAAGTGTGCATGTTCATAGTTTGAGTATAAAAGGAGAACATCATGAAGATTGATATGACGGAGGTTCATCATCAAAAAACGACCTTAGATACTTCCATTACCAATATGACTGTCCGGCTGAATGTGGTTAAGAATGGTTTTGCAAAAATTGTCAGTTCGACCAGTTTGACAGGTCTGGTCAAGTCAGCTGTTGACGCCAAAATCAATAACTACCAAGCGCCCATATTTCTCAATCTGATCAATGCGCTGACGGTGCTTTCGACGCAGTATGACCGAACCATTGAGCAGTTTCAGAGCACGGTATCTGAGCATGCGGCGGATGCTGTGATCCATACGGAATACCTGCAGACTCTTTTGGACAGGTTTCCGGAGATTGAGGCCAGTATATCCGGTATTGATACGGTGACTTCAGCCATCTATTCCTCCATTGCAGATATTATCTCTCTGGCCAATCCGGACAGCTCAGCCATTCAAACTCCGCTGTCAGAAGCGAAAACCATCTTGACAGACACCAAGAAAAACATGGAAGCTTTTAATGCTTGGAAACAGGGAGATGAATTTGAAGATTTGCTGTCTTCTCAGGACCAGATGATTGCTACTTTATCCAATATTTCTGATATTGTCTATACTGAGAATGATGTCAGAGCCTTTTACAATCAGACTGGCTTTTTGCAGGGGACCAATCAAATCGACCAAATGACCGCCAACTCTTCTACTCCGGTGGAGCTGCTGACCAATGTAGGCAATACCTTGAATAGTTTTAGCCAATCGGATGTGTCTTGGTGGCGGCGGTTTATGATTGAGAGACAAGGAAAGCATGCTGTGGCCTCGGGCAAGATTTGGGTGGACAAAACAGGTCAGCTCAAGACAGACGGCAGCACAGAAGCGGCAATCTTTTTGGCCAATCTCAATACCAAGGGCGGCTTTGAAATTCTTGGCGTTCGGTTCAATGGTGAGGGAAAAGCCTTTATCGGTGCTAAGGCGGCGGCCAGTTTTAAGAAAACGCTGGTGGAGAAGGAAAAGTTAGAGCTGACAGCGCATGCGGAGGCCTTGCTTGGGCTGTCTGCTTCGGCAAATGGCGGCTTCAAGGTTGGCTCAGGCATCCTATCTGCCAAAGGAGATGCGAAAGCGGACGCTATGGCCGGAGCTTGGGCCAATGCTGACGGAACCCTCAAGTTTGATAAAAAAGGCCTCAAGATTGATGCCACAGCAGATGCTAAGGCTGGAGCCGAAGCCAAGCTGGAAGGTAAGTTAATAATGGGCAATAACGGTATGGCGCATGCTAAATTCAGCGGCTCAGCAAGTGCTTTTGCCGGCGCCCAAGCCAGTGCCAAAGCCAATGCCAGCATCGGCAGAGGAGGAGTGAAGGTGGAAGCTTCTGCCGATGCCATGGCTGGCGCTAAGGCGAAAGCTCAATTTGATGCTGAAATAGGCAATACTAAATATGGTATCACGCATGCGACATACGGCGTCAGCAAAGAAGCCTTTGCCGGCGCCCGTGCAGAAGCCAAGGCAAGCTTTGAAGCTGCAACCTATGGGAAAATAAAGGCTGAGGCTGGAGCTGAGGCTTTTGCCGGAAAAGAAGCCAAATTAGAAAACAGCGCGAAAGTGGCCTATGCTAAAGGCACAGTTGGAGTGAAAGGAAAGGTTGGTGTCGGTGCTAAAGCCAATGCCAGTTTTGAGGCCGGTAATGGAAAAATAGGAACAAGCATAGAGGTTGATGCAGCTCTCGGGTTTGGTGTTGGCTTTAAGATTGACTTAGAGTTTGACTACCAGTCAGCTCTGGATGATGTTGGCGAATTTTTGGATTTTATCAACCCATTTTGGTGATATGGTCATTTCGTTTATCTTTTGTTCCGTCCTTAACTCGCCTTGCTGTAACAGTCCCAACCTAGAAACAAGATAGTGAGGTAGAGAGGCTGTGGATGAGCTCGCTGCCCTATCGTCCTGGATTTAAGCGATAGGCTGAAACTGTCCCTCGGTCAGTTTCACTGCTAAAAGCAAAGGAAAAGACTATATTGCCGAATTCATGCTCTTGTTTTCGAATGAGCGCGTATGGAGTTGATTTTCGAAGACGGCGGCAGGGGGTTAAACCCTGCGGTCCAACTGATAAAGGAGGAAATGACGATGATTGTCTGGGGACATAAAGGTTATCAAAAGCAAGTAGGGCAGACCCAGAGCCCGATTGAGTGCAGCAACTGCAAGCATGCAGCGCCTTGGGACATTACCGAAGTCGGCCGCAAGTTTACCCTCTACTGGATTCCGACCTTCCCTTATGCCAGAAAATACTATCTGACCTGCCCGGTCTGTCAGTATGGCAAAGAAATCAGCAAAGATGAAATCGCTCGCTTTCTGCAATACTGATACCCAAAGAGTATAAAATCCAGTCTGCCCTCTTCTTTGATATTGACTGGGCCGGTCTGTCCTGCAGGCTCATAGCAATACTTTGGCTGCCTTCTGGTCTGTCTGCTCCTGCTTGATTTGCTGCTGTTCATCGAGTCTGATGGTGTGCATCCGTGTCAGCAAGGATTTGGATATTGGAAGCATCCATGGTAAAATGAAACCGCAATAGCCTTAAATAAAGGAGAAGAATAAGATGACTTTACGAACATTTCCAAGCGCAG
>NZ_KQ969392.1:388297-389467 GCF_001578865.1 Streptococcus sp. DD11 | reverse complement strand
CCCCAATATTCTGATGAATATCCGGACCGTTGACCGGTCTTATGACTTTGCCGCCTACAGGGCTGAGATCGAGGACTACAGTCAAGGGCTTGACCAGTTCAGGCTGGTGTCAGACGGTCTGCATGAGGTCAACGGCTTGCAGTGGCAGGTGGTCGAATATGCCTATATCGATGAGGTTTCCGGTCCGCTGGCTCAGTTTTTGGCAGCTGCCTTTGTGGAAAGCGGCCCTGTCATATTTATGATCAGCTTTACGGGAACGGTCGGTCTCTTGGGTCAGGCTGAGAATCTGGATTATATAGACATTCGGAATGTCTTTCGGACTGTGACCATTCATGAATAAACTGACAGGCTGAAAAACCTTTCTGTTTGCCGGATGGCCGGTTTTAGGCAATTCCCCGTCTCAGGACGGCAAAGCAGTCAGGGATGTGCGGATAAACCTGCTGAAAAAAAGTTACCGAACTGTCACATTTCTCTCGCCTGCTGCTCTCCCTTGCTTTGCAGCTGACGGTGTCAGCAGCGAAAAGCAGGGATAAGGTAAAATATTACAGTCAGTTACTGCCAAATGAAAATATGACGCTGCATCAACGGCGAAATGAATAAATTTACTTCTCATTTACAGTTGATTAAGAAGCTGGAATTTCGGTTGACAGCCTATTGCTGAATAGTATAATATTCTGTAATAATAAAATAGTTCTTTAGAATTGTTTTAAATTTTTATCTTAAAAGGAGGCCAACCATGGCTAAAGTTTCATTATCACCTGAAGAACTCATCGCGCAGGCAGCGGTTTATTCAAGTGCCCGCGACCAAATCGAAGCAGCGATCCAGTCCGTTAATTCTGCCAATGGTCAAATGCAGTCGCATTGGGAAGGCAGCGCCTTTAATTCCTACCTGCAGCAGTATAATCAGCTGCATGGGAATGTAGTGAAATTTCAAGAACTGCTGACATCTATCAACCAGCAGCTGACGAGCTATGCCCATACTGTATCCGAACGGGATGCGGCAGATGCCAGCAGCTTTGGTTTGCAGTAACCCTCTTCGAAAATCTCTTCAAACGACGCCAGCTCCAACATTGGGAGACTAAAAAGGTCCGGGGGACCTTTTTAGCCCCTGCCCAGAAATTGAAAAGCAGGGAAGGTCCGGGGGACCTTTTTAGCCCCTGCCCAGAAATT
>NZ_KQ969392.1:383975-388022 GCF_001578865.1 Streptococcus sp. DD11 | reverse complement strand
GAAAAGCAGGGAAGGTCCGGGGGACCTTTTTAGCCCCTGCCCAGAAATTGAAAAGCAGGGAAGGTCTTTTCAGCCCGAACCCAGACATGAGATGGCGAGGCAGGAAGGCAGCAGCTGACGAAAGTGCAGCTTTCGTCCAATCGCCTTGCTTTTGCTGCTTCCTAGCGAAAGCTTGATCTGCTAGCTCAAAACCTCCGCTGGAGCTTTTGAGCTGTCTGCTCCTGCATCGTTTGCTGATGATGTTCATTGAGTATAAAGTGCTCTGGAGATGGAGGGCTGGGAGATGATGTCCTAGCCCTCTTTATTTAGTGGATAGAACGGAGGGAAGCAGGGATGGCAGATACTTCAGCAGCCCATTATCAAAATTTAGCAAATCAAGAATCGACCAACTACAATCAAGCCCTATCGCAGAAGGCAGCGCTTGATGCACAGATTTCCCGCTTGGAAACTGCTAAAACAAATCTAACCACACAGATTAACAGTTTTCAAACGGATATTGTCGATAAGCTGTCCGATATTGAAGGCGAGGATTCTTCGCAGTTCAGGGGAGACCGCAAAAACAAATATGCGGAACAGTATGCTTTGGCCCTTTCGGCTGCAAGGACCAATAAAAGCAGCCATGACACAAATTTGACCAGTATAGCCAATAAGATTGCGGAACTGCAGACCCAATCGTCACAACTGCAAACTGCGGCTAATACGGCTTATAACAACATGGTTTCTTATCAGGCATCTGCCAATGCGGCAGGCAGCGAATGAAAGAGGGCAGCAAGATGGCAAAAACAGGTACAGATTATGCAACTTGGTCAGGACTGACCGGTACGGTAGATACCAGTATTTCTGGAATAGCGGACTTGGCTTCATTGACCTTTTCAACAACGACCACGACACCTTTTACCAGCTTCAATGAGGACATCAGCAGCTTTAATACAGCCCTTAGCAGTCTGAGGACCTATACTGCTGCAGATGTGACTCATATGAACCAGGCAGCAGAAAATAAGGTAAAGGATGATAAAAACAAAGCACAGGCTCGAGGTTAGAGCCGGTACAAGGAAAGGGGAATTTGACAATGAGTGATAGCAGAGCGCTCTACCAGCTGTCGCTGAATCGCCTGCCAATTGAGGAAGCTGACAGAGAAGTATTAAAAGATGTGGGACTGTCTTTGGTGAGACAGGAAGGCGCTTTTCGCGAGCTTCAGGCCGTCTTCTTTAAGCAGGGGACATCCTATCTCTACCGCAGTATCTTAGGCTCTTCTATTGAGCTTGTGCTGGATTGGGAGGAGCACCGGGCAACAGTTCTGTATCTGGACAGGGAGATTGAGCTGCAGCTGTCTGACTTTCGGTCCTGGCTGGCCTATACGGATTTGCTGCTGTCTCCGGTTTTGCCCTTGGGGACGATTGTGGAGCTCAACAAAGACTTGATCCCTGAAGCTTTGGCCGCTTCCATGGACGAAGCCGGCATTCCTTTTTTGGCTGTTATTTTGGGACGGCGCCTGCTGGTCGGTCTGGAAAAGCAGAAATATGCTGATTATCTGGCAAGCCTCTATCCATACGGTCTGCGGCCAGATGTGGATCCGATTTATATGCCTAATTTTTTTATCAAGCAGGTGCTGCAGGAAGGCTACAGCGATGCGATTGATGAGCAGTATGTGGAGAATCAGTACCGCAAGGACTACTTCAGCCGAAGCATTGTTTCAGAGGTTTACCATGTAAAAGGAGGATCAGTATGAAGATTGATATGACGGAGGTTCACGGTCAGAAAACAGCTTTAAGCCAGTCCATTACCAATCTGAACAGTCAGATCGATACGGCAAAGACCTCCTTTACAGGACTGACAGGCTCAGACAGCCTGTCGGGGGACGTTAAGACAGCGATTGATGCTAAGATTACCAACTATCAGCTGCCTTTATTGACCAATTTCAGCAGCGCTTTAGCCACCTTATCCGCGCAGTATGACAAGACCGTGGAGCAGTTTCAGAGCACAGTGTCTGAGAATGCAGCAGATGCCATTATTGACACGGATTATTTGCAGGGGCTTTTGGATCAGTTTTCCGGCATTGAAAACAGCATCTCGACCATTCATACAGAGACAGCGTCTATCTACTCCTCTATTGCGGATATTATTGCCCTGACCAACCCGGACAGTTCGACCATTAGCACTCCTTTATCAGAGGGCAAGACCGTCTTGACAGATACCAAGACCAATATGGAATCCTTTAACGGCTGGGGAAGAGGAAATGAGCTGGCTGACCTGCTGCTTTCCCAGACCAAAACACTGGAATCGCTGTCAGGTCTGACCGGAAGCGGCTATGCATCGGCGGACGCCAAGAAATTCTATGAAAACAGCGAATTTCTGCAGGGAGTCAGCAAAATTGCTGAAGCTGTCTCCAACTCCACTCCCGTAGAACTTTTAAAAAATGTCTCCAACACCCTGAACAGTTTTGTGGCTATAGGCATTTCATGGTGGGAGAAGTTCATCATGGACAATATAGGCAAGCGTGCGGTAGCCTCAGGCAAAATCTGGGTCGACGACCAAGGCCAGCTTCATGCTGACGGCAGTGCAGAAGCCAAGGCCTATCTGCTGGATGTCAGCAAAAAAGGCGAGACCGAAATCGCAGGCGTCAAGTTCAACGGTGAAGGCAAGGCCTTTGTAGGGGCCAGAGCAGCTGCCGATATGAAGGCCAATGTCACCAAGGACGGTATCGACATCTCTGCCAACGCCAATGCTTTGCTGGGCGTATCTGCTTCGGCCAGCGGCGGCTTTAAGGTCGGTTCAGGCGGTCTGCTGACAGCCCAGGGCAGCGGCAGTGTAGAAGGCAAAGCCGGTGTCTGGGCGGATGCCAACGGCAAAGCAAAACTGGACTACACTGGGCTGGATGCCAGCGGTTCTGTTTCGGCTAAGGCTGGCGCTGAAGGCAAGGCTAAAGCGGATCTGACCTTGGGCGATACCAGCCATGGCATCAGCCAAGTTAATGTGGGTGCTTCGGGAGAGGCCTTTGCGGGAGCCAGAGCCAATGCGGATGCCAAGCTGAAAGCGACAACAACTGGAGGGATAGATGCCAATGCCAGTGCGGGTGCTTTTGCCGGAGCAGAAGCTAAAGGAGAAGTTCACGGCAAGGCTGCTTATACCACTGTCAGTCTTGAAGGCAGTGTGAAAAAGGGTGCCGGTGCAGAAGCCAATGGCGGCGTGAAAATAGGAGACGGGCATGTGAATCTGGATCTGGGTCTCGGCGGTGCTTGGGGCGGCGGTGCCGGCGGCCGTGTCAAAGTGGACTTTGACTATGCTTCGGCAGCAAAAGATGTGGCTAATTTCGCAAAAAACGGTATTCAATTTAAATGGTAGGAGAGTGCAATGGACTTTGTAATGCTGTTTATCATCCTGATGCTGCTGCTGTTTGCTTTGGTCGGCTGGGTCGTTTACTGGGCAATCAGCAGTTCAGCCAGAAAGAACAGGCGCTATGAGCAATTCGCTGCACAGCATGGCTATGATTTTGATCAGGCGCAGGGAAATCTGTATTACCGAGAGTATTCAAAAAATAAAACGACCGATCAGCAGTATCTCAGCCTGTTTGAGAATCCCTATGTTAAAAAATATGCTGCATTTACCCACTATCCTTTCGGCCGGGGCGGCGATATTAAAGTAGCCTATGTCCTATCGGGTGTTTATCAGGGCGCAGCTTTTCGGGCCTTTACCTATAGCTTTGAAGGCAGTTTCGCTGACAGAACCGGTCCGGGCGGCATCTTCAGTATCGTCCTGCTGGCCTCTCCGGAAAGGGAAGCAGCGGATTTGCCGGTCAATGTATTTTATGAAAAGGGCATGCTCTGCGACTATCTGAGCGAAAATTTAGATGTTGATACCATCCACGACAGACTGGATGATTTAATTGCCTTAAATAAAGGAGAAGAATAAGATGACTTTACGAACATTTCCAAGCGCAGCTTTTCCAGCCTTTCCCAGCATCCGGCTGGAAGCCGCAAGCGGCTGGCAGGACTGGAACCTGCCGGGCTCGGTCCTCTCGCTGCATAAGCCCCAAGAAAGCGGCTTTAT
>NZ_KQ969392.1:378871-383883 GCF_001578865.1 Streptococcus sp. DD11 | reverse complement strand
GCCCAATATCCTGATGAATATCCGGACCGTTGACCGGGCTTATGACTTTGTCGCCTACAAGGCCGAGATCGAGGACTACAGTCAGGGACTTGACCAGTTCAGGCTGGTGTCAGACGGTCTGCATGAGGTCAACGGCCTGCAGTGGCAGGTGATTGAATATGCCTATATCGATGAGGTTTCCGGTCCGCTGGCTCAGTTTTTGGCAGCTGCCTTTGTGGAAAGCGGCCCTGTCACATTTATGATCAGCTTTACGGGAACGGTCGGTCTCTTGGGTCAGGCTGAGAATCCTGACTATACAGCCATTCAGAATATCTTTAGGAGTGTGACCATTCATGAATAAAAGAAGAACATCTTCCTTAGGCCTCATAGGCTTCCTGTCTGCCTGTCTTCTCTTGCTTTCGGCCTGCAGCCTGCTCTCAGGCGGTCAGTCTGACCGTCTGCAGGGGGACTGGAAAGCGCAGACTGGCGACGGCAGCAACTCCACTATTCACTTTGCAAAAGATAAGGTCACGGTAAATGGGGAGGAATTTGATTATAAGCAGAAATCAGTCAAGCAGAAAGGCGGGGTGACCTATTATCAGATTGAGCAGAACGGCAAGAATTATTCCGTTATCTTTCCTGAGAAAGATGATGACCAGACTGCCATCATGATTGAGCCGGATTCGGCCGAAGATGACCTGTATGGAACCATGCTTTATGCCATGAACAAGAAAAAGACCCCCAACTATCAGGAGTATGCCAAGAAATATCTGGAATAGCCTGTTCTCTCGCAGTCCAGACTGCCCCGGCTTCCAGAGCAGGAGCTGCCTAAGCTTGACAAGGGAAGGAAAGCTACCTTTGAAGAAAATCAAATTCATACGCTTGAGAAAAGAAGGCAAATGGAAAACAGAATGATTATGAGGCCGATGGTAAAAAAATTTTTTGCACTAATCCTGCTCCTGCTGCTGTTTTCGGCTAATGGGACGGTCTATGCCCAAGAGGGGCAATTAGACCTGAAAACAGACTCCATTACGCAGAAAAAACAGCGCTCGGGCGGCAATCAAATCGAACATCACTATGCTCCCAATCTTTTTATGGATAGGACTGAGCAGCAGGCGACCAAGGCCAAAACAGATGCCAAGGAAATGCTTGGTGCAGCTGATAGGGCCAATTTTGCAACGGCTGGCTTGCTGGACAGCACTGAACTGCCGACTCAGGCCTATCGTCAAGCTCTTTTTCAGGACTATGCGGTATCGGATCATATTGCAGTAGAGAGGGAGGAGGCAGAAACGATGCCTGTCTGGGTCATCCTACTGTCAGGCCTCTTTATCGGCCTGATGGCCGGACTGGGTGTATATTTAGGAAGGATTTTTCATGGCAAAAGGCTATTTAAAGGTGACGATTAAGCATGATGACAAAGAGCTGGACCTGCGTTTTTCCTGCCTGCTGTCTTTAAGAGAGCTGAAAAAGCTAATCGAAGAAAACGGTCTGGTACAGCAGCTGGATCTTGCAGCGAAGCACTGGCATTTGGAGCCGGTCTATAAGCAGCTCCGAATGGAGCAGCACAGGCCTTTGGCAGAGTATCCTCTGGGAAACGGCGATGTATTGGGGGTTGTGGTAGATGGATGACAAGATTGAGATAAAGTACAGCAAGAGACAGGTCAAGGTCATCCTGCCGGCCAGCCATTTTGTCCGTCAACAGCTGTCTGCCATAGAAAACTATGCAGATGCAGCCGTGAGCTTAGAAGAGAGCGGAGCTTTGTCGCTGATTTACGATAAGCCGCCTTATTCCAGCAGCCTTGCTGAGCTGACGGAGGAGGAGCTGCCTGAGCTGAAACGTCTGGAACTGGCTCAGAAAATGGACAGCCTGTCCTTGGATGAGCGCAGCTTTAAAGTGCCTTACCTCCATCCTAAGAATATCTTTGTTCGGGGCGGCAGCATCCGTCTGCTTCACTATGGGCTGAAAAATATGATGGGGCCAGCTGCTCTGAGTGCGGAAGAATTTCTCATGGTGTACAAGGCCTTGGTCGTCTCGATTTTGCGGCCCAAGCTTGATTTTGAACTGCTGATTGATGGAATCGCAGCCGTCAGAGACCAGCAGGTGCAGGAGATTGCTGCCTGTCAGAGCTATGATGAAGTGGTTCGCTATATTCATAAAGCTTACCATCAGGCCAGCCAGGATGAGAAGAAGAGCAAGAGGCTTGTAAGCAAGCGGAATTGGTATCTCTTTACATTTGGGACTGGGATCTTTGGGACAGCGGCCCTGCTGCTGGGCGGTTTCGCTGCCTATTTCTACTTTTGGTCTCTGCCTGTCCAGCAAGCAACAGTGAAGGCCCAGAGCCATTTTATCGGCAGGCATTATGATGATGTGGCTGATGATTTGGAGGTCTTCCAGACCGGCCGTCTGGGCAGAGAAGCAAAGTATGTATTGGCTGCTTCCTATGTCCATTTAGATGATTTGTCTGAGGAACAAAAAGCAAGTGTGCTCAATACCATCACTCCTTCCAGCGAAGACAACCTGCTGGATTACTGGATTTTCCTTGGACGGGGAAATTATAAGAAAGCATTGGACTTGGCTCAGAATATCGGCGATGACCAGCTGACCCTGCATGCCTATACAAATCTATATGAGCAGACCCGTGAAGACAAGAAAATGAAAGGGGCAGAGAAGCAGAAAAAACTGGATGAATACCGCAAAGAAATCGAAGAACTGTCTAAGAAATTGGGCGTAAAGGTAGGTGGACAGGATGAGTAAAAAAGACAAAACTCTCTTTCACCAGCTGGGCGACAGTTTGCTGGATGATGAGCTGAATCAGACTGAAATCATTGTATGCGGCAGAAAACTCGCTGTCCTCACCCTCTCTGAAGGCCAAAGGGCGGCAGCAGAAGATGTGATCTTTCACATGTCGGACGGCAGGGTCTATGCTGATGGGGAGGAGCTGGCGAAGGGACAGACCGTTCTTCAGGGCTGCACCGTTTTCCTATTTGAGACAGCCGAAGATTTGTCAGTACAGTATATCTTTCCTCCCGGCGGGGACTTTCTGCTGTCCAAGGATGAGGCAGCAGCTGACCTTGTGATTGAAACAGAGGCCTCTGTCCTCTTTGCAAGGGACAAGGCCTACCTGTATCCTAATGGCCAGCTGCTCTATTTCAATGATTGGCCGGTTGCTGTGGACAGGATTGTGCCCTTTCGGACAGGCGACCGAATCTTTGTCAGCCATCATTTTATTGAGCGGCGGGAAGAGCAGTGGCAGATTTCTGCCCTCTTTGCCGCGCCGCGCCTGCATCCAAAGACCACTCTCGTTGAGAGCAGAAAGACCATTTATCAGGCTGGCTTTCCCCATTACCATCGCAGTCCCCGTATCCTGCCGACAGTTTATGAGGATGAGCAGAGGCTGGAGAAAGCCCCGCTTCCTCCGACCAAGCCTAAAAATGCTATTTGGCGGGCCCTGATTCCGCCTTTAGGGATGATTGCTCTTTCTGTGCTGCTGGTCACTCTCTTGGGGCGCAACGGCCTGATGATGATTACCATGGGCGGTATGAGCGTCCTGACGGCGACCTTTTCCATCACTGGCTACTTTTCTGATAAAAAAGAATACAAGCAGAAAAAGAAAGAGCGGGCTGAAGATTACCAGGCGTATTTACTGGAGCAAATCTCCATTTTGCACCGGCATTTTCTGGAAGAGAGAGCGATTCTCTCTTACCGTCAGCCCCACCTGCACGATCTTATGAAGATGATCCGGCAGTATGACGGCCGGCTTTATGAGCGCCTGCCTTCCAATGAAGATTTCATGGCTTTGTCGCTTGGGCTGGGAGAGGTTGACAGTCAGCTGCAGCTTGTCTATCAGAGTGATTTTCTGACCAAAGACGACCTAACGGTTTTTTCACAGAATGTGCTGAAAAAATATGAAAAGCATGAGCAGGCTCCTGTTACGACCAATCTGGCCGGCAATGTTATCGGTCTTGTAGCCCAGCATGATACCGGCCAGTCCTTTCTGCAGCAGCTTCTTTTGCAGATTGCGGCCTTTCATTCTTATCAGGATGTGATTTTTGTCCATTTGCTGTCGCCTGCTGACTACCGGCAGATATGGAGGAAGTGGCGCTTCCTGCCGCACTTTCAGATGCCGGCCATCAATATCCGCTCCTTTGTCTATGACGAACGCAGCAAGGATGCTGTCTTGACCAGTCTCTATCAGATTCTGCAGGCCCGCCGGCAGGAGAAAAAAAGCCAGCAGGAGCAGCTGTTTCTGCCGCAGCTGGTCATCGCGATTTCTGATGACCGCCTCTTGTCCGGCCATGCTATCAATGAGCATCTGTCCAGTCCTGACCTGCCTGCTCTGGGAGTGACAGTCATCTGGCTCAAGGAAAGCCGTCGGCAGCTGTCGGAGACAGTGACCACACTGATCGAGGTCAAAAACAGCGATACAGCTACCTTGGTGAACAACCAAGGGAACTATGTCAATCAAGCCTTCAGACCTTATCCTATGACAGATGACTACGAGATGACCGTGCGCAGTTTGAGCAATCTCGTCCATGAGGAAAAGCAGCAAAATGCCCTTCCGGATGCCATCA
Source organism: Streptococcus sp. DD11 (assembly GCF_001578865.1). NCBI lineage: Bacteria > Bacillati > Bacillota > Bacilli > Lactobacillales > Streptococcaceae > Streptococcus > Streptococcus sp. DD11. The sequence goes on along the minus strand of NZ_KQ969392.1, from coordinate 379,332 downwards.
CTTTCTTAGAAATGTACGGTGCAGAAGAAGTGGCTCAGCTGGATATTGCCAGCCGCTGGGCCCGCGGCGATACATCCAGAAGTCTGGCGGTACCGCTCGGTGTGCGGGGGAAGGATGATCTGGTCTCTCTCAATCTGCATGAGCGGGCTCATGGACCTCATGGCCTGATTGCCGGCACGACCGGCTCTGGGAAGTCGGAGATTCTGCAGTCCTACATCCTGTCTCTGTCCCTAAACTTCAGTCCAGAGGATATTGGCTTTCTGCCCATTGACTTTAAGGGCGGCGGTATGGCAAATTTATTCAAGCGCCTGCCGCACCTGATGGGACGGATTACTAACTTGGATGGGGCCGGAACGCAGCGGGCTCTGGCTTCTATCCGGGCAGAGCTGCAGAAACGGCAGCGTCTCTTTGGCCAGTTTGGTGTCAATCACATCAACGGCTATACAAAACTCTATAAGGAA
>NZ_KQ969392.1:334853-378851 GCF_001578865.1 Streptococcus sp. DD11 | reverse complement strand
GGACGGGAAAGAAGGGACCTTTCCGACAGAACCCCTGCCCCACCTCTTCTTGATTTCCGATGAGTTTGCTGAGCTGAAGCAGAATGAGCCGGACTTTATGACGGAGCTGGTATCTACAGCCCGGATCGGCCGTTCTTTGGGGATTCACCTGATTCTCGCGACTCAGAAGCCCTCCGGCGTTGTCAATGACCAAATCTGGTCCAACTCCCGCTTCAAGCTGGCTCTGAAAGTAGCCGAAACAGCGGATTCAAATGAAATCATCAAGACCCCTGACGCAGCCAGCATTACCCAGCCCGGGCGCGCCTACCTGCAGGTTGGGAACAATGAAATCTACGAGCTTTTCCAATCCGCATGGAGCGGGGCCCCCTATGCACCGGCGGCTCAGAGCCGGCAGGAGGAAGCGGACAATCGGCTTTGGACCATCAATGAATTGGGCCAGTATGAGCTGGCAACGGTGGATCTGTCCTATCGGAATGAAGAAGAGACTGACGGCAGTTCTGATGAGACGGAGCTGGATGCCGTTGTGGACTACATTGCCCAGTATGCCCAGTCTGTCAAGCTGCGCATGCCGAGCAAGCCCTGGCTGCCGCCGCTGAAAGACAGCCTTGTCTCTCCGATTTTGACTGCCAAGTGGACGAAAGCAAAGCAGTACAAGGCTCCGTTTGCCTTGATGGATATTCCTTCAGAGCAGAGCCAGCGCGTGCTTGATTTTGACTTGGAGGAATTTAGCCATACTCTGATTTACGCTTCGCCCGGTTTTGGAAAGTCACAGGCCCTGCAGACCTTGGTCATGAACTTTGCCCGTCTCAACCAGCCGGATCAGCTTCATTTTAATCTGTTTGACTTTGGAACCAAGGGACTTTTCCCGCTGAAAGACCTGCCGCATGTAGCGGACATTGCTACTCTGGATGATGCGGAAAAGTTGCTGAAATTCCTCAAGCGCCTGCAGAAGCAGCTGCAGGAACGCCGGGACCTGCTGGCGGAGTATGGGGTCACCTCTATTGAGCAGTACGAGCAAAAGACCGGAGTGTCTCTGCCGCTGATTGTCAATATCATTGACTCCTATGATACGGTTCGCGACCATCCGCTGGAAGAGCAGATTGAGCCTTTCTTTCATCAGGTTCTGCGCGAGGGGGCCAGTCTGGGCATCTATCTAATCGCGACAGTCCTGCGCAATACCAGTATGAAACTAAATATGCGCAGCCATTTTGCCACCCAGCTGGTCCTGTATCTGGTGGACAAGGACAGCAAGAAAGAAGTGATTGGCTTTGATGCTTTGGCTGACCAGGTCATCCCCGGCCGCGGTCAGGTCCGCTTGGAAGAGCCGATTCGTTTTCAGGTCTATCTTGCTGCCGAAGGAGAGACTGACCTTGAGCGGCTTCAGCAGCTGGAAGCCAGTATTGAGCGGATCAGCCAGTCATGGCAGGGAGACAGGCCGCAGGCTATTCCTATGCTGGCCAGTGACATCAGCTTTGATGACTTTGAGCAGGATGCAGCAGTTGAAGAGGCGCGTCAGGTTCTGAGCATTCCGATTGGCTATGACAAAGAAAGTGTAGAAGTCCGCTCCCTTGAGCCGCTGGCCTATGACTTTGTCCTGCTGATGGATGACAGTCCTGCACAGACCTACAGCATGGAGCAGACCCTGCTGGCAGCTTTTCGCAGCTTTGCCGGTCGGGTCAGCCGTATAGCAGTGGATATTGACGGCCGCTTTGCCGGTATGGAAGAATGCTTTGACACCATCGTGGAAGAAGCCGATGTTGTCCAGTTCTTCGGAGAGCTGCTCAGTCTCATCCAATCCGCCAAGGTTCAGGAGAAGCCGATGTTTGTCTACCTTCCGGATGTGCACCTGACAGGCGATCGGATTGTCCTGACAGAAAAAGATCTGAATACCATTTTTACCAAAGCTTCTTCCGTGGGCATTCATTTGATTTACCACGGCTATCAAAACAGCATTGAAACGAAGTTTACTCCCTTTTTCAAACGCCTCCGCCAAAATGTGCCGATGGGAACTTTTGGGACTATCTTTAACGATCAGAAAGTAGTGCCGGGCCGCGGTCTCTTTAACGAACCGCTGGTCGAAATCAATGAGATTCAGTTTTTTGCCGGCCGCAGCGTTCACCGTTTGAAACTGCCTCAGGATAGGAGCTTTTAGCTTCCTCCTGAGCAGCTCGTTGCCTATCATTTTCTTGTTTCAAAATGATAGGTTGGGGATGAGGAAAACAGAGTTTTCCTCAATGTAGGAGCTTTTTGGAGTCTAAAAGACGAACAAAGTTGAGACTTGCTTCGCAAGTCCTATCCGCAACCTCAAAGCAGTGCTTTTGTTGCTTCCTCTCGGAAGCTCTATCTATAACCTCAAAACCTCCACTGGAGCTTTTGAGCAATCAGCTACCGCGCCAAAAGTTTTTTACCAAAACAAAGCGAGACTGAAAGACTTTTTATACGGTATCTTCCAAAAGATCCATCCCTCTGTGGGTGAGGGCGCAGCCATCATGGGAGTCTGTCTCAGCCTCACTATTAGAAGCAAACTAAAAGACTATAAATCCGCATGTCAGAGGTTTCAGATAAGGGGAAGGCAGTTTCCGGCTTTCTCTAAGTCCGGGAGACTGTTTCAGCTACGGATAAAAGATAGACTAAATGGCGGTACAAGTACAATTGGGAAAGGAAAGAGACAGAATATGGATAAAAAGAAAGAGCGGAAGCAGCGGATTTGGAAAGCTGGTCTCCTTCTGTGCTTGCTGGCGCTTGCAGGGATTTTACTGTATATGGTCCAGTCAGACAGTTTTTCCTTTGCCTTGGGCAGCAAGGAGAAACAGCACCTTCGGATTGGGATTGTCAACCAGGACGAGGGCGGACAGCTGAATGGCACCCGCTATCAACTAGGTGAAGAGTTTGCCAGACTTCTGACTGGAAAAAAGGACAAGGAAGCCTCCTGGAAGGTCATGTCAAGAGATCAGGCAGAAAGCCGCTATCAGGACGACTCTCTGGAAGCAGTCATCTATGTTCCCAAAGACTTTTCCCGCAGTGTCCTGCAGCTGAACAGCTTTAACCCGGAGAAGGCAAAGATTTCCTATAAGGTAAAGAAATCTGTCAAAAAAGAAGAGAGCTTGGAAATGTCCCAGCAGGTTGGGGAGTACGTCCATGCCTTAAATCAGGAGATGATCCGCCTCTACTTTACAAGTGTTATCAACAATCTCGATGATGCTAAAAATCAGATGAGAACCATTGTCGGCGATGAGACAGATATCTACAATGCCCTGTCAACCTTCATTTATCAGCCGGCCAGTCAGGGCATTCAATCGCTGGATTCCCTGGCTTCGCTGGCCGACAGTATGAAGACCAGCCAGCAGGCTTTTGAGCAGTCAACAGCCAGTTTTAAGGATTCAACGGCTGGGCTGCTGAGACAGAATGCCGGCACTCTGTTTGACCAGTCGGGCTCCATTTTGCAGGAGGAGCAAAACCTGTCGCGCATCATCCAGCACAATGCGCAGACGGCCAATGATGCCCTTAAGAAGCAGTATGCTAAGGACAAAGATGCCTATCTCAGTCTCTTCAATAACTTTTCTGCTTCTTTATATCTTTTCGGCCATCCCCAGAAAGAGGATGATAAAAATGAGACCAAGTCCCAGCTGCAGCTGCTGTCTCAGAGCGTGGCCGATTATAATGAAAAAATCAAGCATTATCAGAAGCGGCTGGAAGAGACCCAAAAAGAGCTGGAGGCAATCAGCAGTTCAGTTGCAGCTTCGCGGGAGCAAGTGGGTCAGAATTATTTTAACGGCCAGCAGATTGATACTTCTTCTCTCGGAGAGGATGAGGGAGCGATTTTAAAAGCTGTTGATGAAGGGGTGGATCTGGGCAGTGCTCGGCAGGCTTTGGCCCAGCAGGTTATCCATACGCTGTCAAATACGGATCAGCTGCCTGCTGACTACACCAGCCAAATCAACCGCACTCTGGCTTCTATCAGTGTCGACGCTGGGGATTATGCAGCTTTGTTTAGCAAGCTGCAGGCCATGGGAGCACTGACAGACCAGCAAGTCAGTGACTATACTGCAAAACTGCATTTATTGGCTCAGTATGCCAGTGTGAAAGGAGTGACGACAGGGTCTCTGCCTGCTTATTCGGTCTTAAGTGCTGAAAATGACAAACTGCCAGCTGCGGAATCCAAAACCATTACCCTGGAACATGTCTATCCTGAGATGACATCAGAAGGAGAAGGCGGCGGCCATTACACTGCCACTCCGATTCGGGTGGCCAATGTGAGCAGCCAAGGTGCAGAAAATGCGGCTGTCAGTCCGAGCACAGACAGTATTTCAGAGCCGTCCACAGTTCAGTTTCAGCTTCAGTTCAGCCCGGTGTATGGGGTCAATACCATTGACTTTGAGATTGTGATTGGCAGGGAGAAAATCCCGCAGCAGTACACGTTCTTTTATGACGGCAGCAAGGAAAGTAATGCCTTGATTAAGGCGGATCTGCCTGCTATTTTTGCCCAGCTGTCTCGCATTGATACAGCCGCCACTAGCGTAAAAAATCTTTACGGCAGCCCGGATGCTTCCTATGATGTCAATGTTGCTGATCCATCCAGTGATTCCGTCGCTAGGATGTACGGCAATCTATTGCCGGCCTCCGTCGCCGATAAGCTGCACCAAGAGGATGTAGAGCAATACCGGCAGACCGGTATTGAGCTTTATGTGAAGCTCAGCAAAGAGGTCAATCAGCTTCGAAAAACCGCGGCCAGTCTGCCGCAGCTGCAGGAGAAAGATTTGCCGGCAAATTATTTTGCCAAAAATCTGACCGACCTGACCGACTGGTACCAAAAAGCTTCGGAGGAACTGAATAATCAGTATCAGCAGTGGAAAGACAAAGAGCCTGAACTTCTGGAAGTATCTCCTGACGATTCCGCTGATCAGTTGGACGGACATCGCCTCTATACAACAGCCGGTACCAGCAACCGGCTCTACCAAATCATAACCGGTCTGGCAAGCAATACCCAAACCGTCTCGGATACAGTCACCGGCAATGGAAATGCTGTCGGTTCGATGGATACCCAGTTTAGCAATCTGTCAGACCAAGCCAAGCGGGTCCAGGGGGATGTCAGCAAGGTCCATCAGGAGACTGCATCACTTATCAAAGATCAAGCCAAAAATATTGAAGATACGAATACCTTCAATCATCGTTTCCAGGGAGTCCTGGCCAATGCCCGCTCAAACGGCACTGACAACCAAGCGGTCTTGGACTTCCTGTCCAATCCGATTCAAGCTGAAAAAACAAAGCAGTCCAGCTTTTTCTCCACTGCCCCAATCTGGGTCTATCTGCTGCTGATCCTGCTACTGACCAATACCGCGACAGCTATCGCTGTCAGACTGTCCGGTCGGAAAAAGCAAGAACTGCCAGAGGCCGATGAGGACTGCTTTGAGTAAGAAGCAGCATGTATGGGATGGCGCAGTCATTTAGTTTATCTTTTATTACTTTGTTAGCTAGCCTTGCTTTAACAACCCGGGGGAGTCTGTCCCACCGCCATCAGCCCTATTTTTAAGACTTCCTCACGGCCTTTTATCCGTAACCTCAAAGCAGTGCTTTGAGCGGCTCGCTGCCCTATCGTCCTGTCCGTTAAGTGATAGGCTGAAACTGTCCCCCGGACAGTTTCACTGCTAAAAGCAAACTAAAAGACTATAGCAGTGAATGACTGTAGCTCCCTAGCATTTTCTTGAGTACAAACATAAAAAAGCTCCGCCATTTCTGACGGGGCTTTTTCTTTCTATTTTATGCGGAGGAAGGGATTTGAACCCTCACACCCGATGGGCACATGCGCCTGAAGCATGCGTGTCTGCCGTTCCACCACCTCCGCTTGAGATTCTATTATACCCTATTTTTTTGAAAATGCCAATAGGGAATTCAAATATTTTTTCACAAAGTGAAAAGAAAGTTGCAGGAAGGCCGGTTTATGCAGGTCTAGACAAGGGAATGAAAGGCTGCCTCAGCCTCTTTGAGAGGCTAAAAGACGAATGAAAATGAGAGGAGTTTGCTTGGCCAGTCTGATTCGTCACTTTCAGAGTCTGCCTCACTCGCTATCGAGTGTAAGTTTTCCCGGTTTGAGTATCCGGTGCCTGAAAAAGCGGAAAAAGAAAATTTCCTGAAAAATAATTCTATTGCCTTGCTATTGGGCAGAGCTTTTGTTATACTGGAAATAGTTATTTATTTAGGTTTAAAATAAAGGGAGTTACTGATGAAGTTGAAAAAATGGCTGATGATTTGTTTGCTGCCGCTTTTATTTGTCTTGGGAGCCGGTTATGCGCTGGCCGATGAAGGGGCTTTATTAAAAAACGCCATCACAGAGATTAAAATCTGGGACCATACAAACGGCCGGGAGGCGACCAAGGCCAATGGTGCCTATACTTTGACTCAGGGGGGCAATTACCGCTATGAGCTGACTTTTGACCTCAGTGCTTATGATGGAAAGTTAAAGGATGGAGACCGTTTTGTTTTTACAGTGCCCAATGGTGCCACCATTGCCAACGGAACGGCCTTTACCCTGACTGACAGTGAAACCAAGGTGGAACTGGGAGCTGCAAAAATGACTTCCAATGGTTCTGGCAAGGGCGGTATCATCACCGTTACGATTCAAAATTTGGAAGACTATAAGTCCAAAACAACTGCCAGCGGGGTCAAGGGGAGCTTCTTCTTTGATTTCCAGGCGACGACAGTAGGAGCCAATCAGGACTGGACTTATAATTCCGATGAAACAAATGGAACTATTACTCATAAGGTAACTATCAATGAGCGCCGGCAGAGCAGCTTTTCAACGGCCGGTGAAAACTACGCTAAGGTTGGAGGTGTTATCGCTAAAAACCTTATAACTCTGCTATTCTGGGCAAGAGCGGTGACTATTCGCATAATTGGACGGTGCGGGTCAACACTCAGCAAAAGACCTATAACTCCCCGATTGTCATCAAGGACACAATCCCAGACAGCAGTGCGCCGATGCAGTTTGTACCGGAGCAGCTGGTCCTGAGGCAGGGAGCATATAAGACCAGCCTGTCCAGTATTTCCGATGCTGTCATTTTGAAAAAAGATCAGGACTATACTGTCACCTATAATGACACCTATACAGAGTTCACGCTGACCATCAATCATCCAGGTAATCATGCCTTTATGCTGACTTATATGACGACTTCGCCGGCGGATGGCTCGCTTGTAGCCAATACAGCTCAGATGGAAGTTAATAACGAAACACTGCCGTTTAGAGACGATCGGCCTAGTCAGAAGAGTTCGACAGTAGAGCGCAGCAGCCGGATTACCGAGGGCGGCGTCATTACTGCTGATATCAGCAACAGTCTGGTCCTCTACAAGCAGGATGCCAAGACTGGCCAGATGCTGGAGGGGGCTGTCTTTAAAGTAAGGACTCCGAGCGGTCAGGAGATTACTCTGTCGCCGACAGACGCCAACGGCCGGACTGCTACGGAAGCTTTCACTGCTGAAGAAATCAAGAAAGGCTCGTTCACTGTTGAAGAAGTGACGGCTCCGGAAGGCTATATCCGGGACAGCAATCCAATCGCGGTTACCATCAAGCCGGAAGGAGCTGTCAGGACGGTTAAAAATACGATGGATTCTGCTGCCAGCAAGAAGCTGGACATCAAAAAAATCTGGGATGATGCCGGCAATCAAGACGGCAAACGCCCGGCTTCGATTGCTGTGGACATTTACGCAGATGGTCAAAAGCTGGCTGATAAGACTGTCACCGTGACGGGAGACAGCACTGCTGCTGAATGGACAGCTCAGACGGCGGATCTGCCGATATTTGATGCCAATGGCAAGAAAATCACTTATACGATTGGCGAAGAGCAGGCCGCCGGTTACGAAGCGCCAGTGCTGGATCAGGAAAAGTACACGGTCACCAACAGCCGGACATCTGAAAAACTGACCATTAAAGCCAGCAAAACTTGGGACGATGCCAACAATCAGGACGGCAAACGTCCAAATCAAGTCACAGTGAAACTCTATAAAGAAGTCGGCGGTCAGAAGTCAGAAGCTGCCAGTCGGACTCTGACGGCAGCTGATCAATGGGCGACAGCCTTCACTGACTTGGACAAGTATGAAAAAGGCCAAGAAATCGTTTATTCTCTGGAAGAAGAAACCGTTGAGCATTATCAATCTCAGGTAACAGGCAATGCTGCGGACGGTTTTGTGGTGACCAATAGCTACAAGCCAGAAACAGTCAAAATTTCTGGGCAGAAAATCTGGGATGATGCGGACAATCAGGACGGCAAGCGCCCTGACAAGGTGACGATTAAGATCTTGAAAGGTTCCGATATTGTCGATGTGCAGGAAGTGACAGCGGCACAGGACTGGAAGTACGAGTCCAATGCCCTGCCTAAGTATGCCGCTGGTCAAGAAATCACCTACACAGTCAGCGAAGAGGCTGTAGCCGGCTATACCAGCAAGGTAGACGGCACAAACATCACCAATTCTTACACGCCAGAGACGGTCAAGATTTCCGGTCAGAAGAAGTGGGATGACGCGGATAACCAAGACGGCAAGCGCCCGGCTTCTGTTAAGGTTAAAATCCTGAATGGTGATACGGTTGTTGATGAGCAGGTTGTGACAGCTGCCAACGAATGGAAGTATGAGTCTAAGTCTCTGCCTAAGTACGCCGCCGGTCAAGAGATTGCTTATACCGTAAGTGAGGAATCCGTTCCGGGCTACACCAGCAAGGTGGACGGCAGCAACATCACCAACACCTATACGCCAGAGACGACGACTGTTTCGGGAAGCAAGACTTGGGATGACAATGACAACCAAGACGGCAAGCGCCCAGCTTCCATTACCGTCAATCTGCTGGCTGATGGTCAGAAAGTCCACAGTCAGACAGTCAGTGAGGCAGAAGGCTGGTCTTACAGCTTTGCCAATCTGCCGTCTTACAAAGAAGGCAGCCGCATCACCTATACGGTGACAGAGGAAGTGGTACCCGGCTATTCAACGACTCTCAACGGCTATAACCTGACGAACTCCTATACACCAGAAAAGACGGAAATTACAGTCAGCAAGACTTGGAATGACAGCGACAATCAAGACGGCAAACGTCCGACTAAGATCAACATCAAGCTGATGAAGACAGTTGGCGGTGTCAAGACAGAAGCGGCCAGCAAGGAAGTGACAGCTGCGGATCAGTGGCAAGCCAAATTTGAAAATCTGCCTGTCTATGAAAATGGTCAGAAGATTGATTATTCTATCGAAGAAGACGACGTCGCTGGCTATACCAAGGAAATCAAAGATTTCACCGTCACCAACTCCTACACACCAGAGATGGTGAAGATTTCCGGCCAAAAGGTCTGGGATGATGCAGATGACCAAGACGGCAAGCGTCCAGCTTCTGTTAAGATCAAGGTGAAAAACGGTGCTGAGGTTGTGGATGAGATCGAAGTAACAGCCGCTGCTGACTGGAAGTTCACCTCCAAAGCACTTCCTAAGTATGCTGCCGGTCAAGAGATTGCCTACACCGTTACAGAAGAAGCGGTTGCGGAATATCAGACCAAGATTGACAACTTCACCATTACCAACTCCTACACACCTCAGACGACAGAATATGCAGTCACCAAGGTCTGGGACGATGCCAATAATCAAGACGGCAAGCGTCCGGCATCCATTACTGTACAGCTGTATCGCTCGGTCAATGGCCAGGCTCCAGTTGCTGTAGCAGGGACGACGCTGACCTTGACAGCTGCCAATCAGACTGATGACAATACTTGGAAAGCAAGCTTTACCAACCTGCCACAGTTTGATAAGGGACAGCAGATCACTTACTCTGTCCAAGAGGACGATGTGACAGCTGCCGCGCTGAAAGAAAAAGGCTACAGTCCAAAAGTAGAAGGGCAAACCATCACCAACTCTCATACACCAGAGCAGGTAAAGGTTTCCGGTCAGAAAGTCTGGAACGATGGAGATGATCAAGATGGCAAGCGTCCGACCTCTGTCAAAGTAAAAGTGATGGACGGTACCACTGTTGCAGACGAGTTGGAAGTGACAGCGGCTGCGGACTGGAAGTTTGAGTCCAAGGATTTGCCGAAGTACAGAAACGGTCAGGAAATTGCCTACACTCTCGCAGAAGAGGCCGTGGCACAGTACGAGACCAAGATTGACAGATTTACTGTAACCAATACCTATACTCCGGAAACGATCAAAATCTCTGGTCAAAAGGTCTGGGATGATGCCAATAATCAAGACGGCAAGCGTCCGACCTCTATCAAGGTCAAGATTTTGGATGGCGATACGGTTGTGGACGAGTTGGAAGTAACAGCGGCTGCGGACTGGAAGTTTGAGTCTAAGGATTTGCCTAAGAATAAAAAAGGCAAGAAGATCAACTACACCGTTCAGGAAGAAGTGACGGTTGCTGGCTACAGCAGCAGTCAGCAGCAGGGAGCAGACGGCACTTACACCTTGACCAATAGTTATCAGCCAGCGCTTGTTTCTGTAAAAGGAACGGCTGTATGGTCAGATGCTGACAATCAAGACAAGGTCCGTCCTTCACAGATTACGGTCCGTCTCTTGGCAGACGGCCAGCCGATCAAAGAATTGATCGTGTCAGAAGCCAATGGCTGGCAGTATGATTTTGCGGATCTTCCTAAGTACAAGGACGGTAAGGAAATTGTTTACAGCATTGCAGCGGACCCGATTGCTGGCTATGAACTGGCTGTCAATGGCACTCAGCTGACCCTGAGCCATGTTCCGTCCAAGAACCCTGGAGGCACTGCGAAGAAAAACATTCAGAAAGCAGAGGCAAGTCAGGGAGCAGCTGGCAAGCGTGCTCTTCCGAAGACAGGAGAAAAGCTTTCCTATCTGATCTCTCTTTTGGGCCTTCTTATCTTTGGTTTGGCCGGCGGACTCACAGCTAAAGCTAAGAGAAACTAACCATGGTTTCCGCCTGAGCGAAAACTAAAACGAGGAACTATACGAGCCTAATAAAAAGCAGTCATTTATGAGCAATGGCTGCTTTTTTATACTCAAAGAAAAATGAAGTTAACAAAGGAATCAGCAGTTGCCTTCAGCGTTTTTACCAGAACAGGGCGAGACGGAAACGCTTTTGCCTCAGCTTCCTTATCCTAAGCTCTCTGCATCGCCGAATATTTGGACTCGGGCTTGTCGGAGCAAGCCGGGCTAAAAGACTATAAAAGGCAAACTGAATGACGATAACGATGTGCAGAGTTAACAATAGAAAGGAGATTAGGCCGCTGCGTCTAAACTTTCGTCCTCCTCTCTGCTTTTGAGGATAAAGATAGCCCAAAGCAGAGCCAGACTGAGAATCAGGAGTCCCGGAAGGCCGCCCTCAGGTCCAAATTTGCCGCCGGTAATCAGGGTGTTATCGGAGGTAGAGAAGTACATGAGTGAGGATTCACTGTCAAAGCCGCTGACGTGAAAGCCGTAAAGGTTTCCCTGCAGGAAGTTCCAGGCAAAGTGGAAACCGCAGGGACCCCAGAGGCTGCCGCGTTTGAGAGCATAGACGGCTGCGAAGAGACCGAAGATAACCAAGTGAATAGTGGACAGGACGGAGGCCCCATTGTTGTCCAAGTGGTAGTAGGAAAACATAGCCGATGAAATCAGCAGGGCCACGAAAAGATTGGTCTTGTTGGAGATAACTGGGAGCAGCCAGCCCCGGATGTAAATTTCTTCGGCAGAGGTCTGAATGATATAGCCGATGAGTACCAAAAGCCAGGAAATCAAGAAAGGACCGCTGAACTGGATGCGATCCAGTTTTGCAGCTCCCAATAGGAGAAAAATAAGCAACACACTGCTAATCATGACCGCGCCAACCAGCACCCCTTTGGCAAATTCTGACAGACTGCTCTTCTTAGGAAAGCCCATAGATTGGATAGGCCGTCTTTCCACAAATTTAACCCAGATAAAGAAAACCAGAATGGTGTAGCTGAAAGAGAAGAGATCCAGAATGTTCCACCAATCCGGAATTCCCAGATTAAAGCCCAGAAAGAAATGAGTTGAGGCAGTTCTGACAGGACCCATCAGCTTCAGAATCAGGTGCAGGATAAAAGGTGCCAGAAACCAAGGTGTCAAAAATTTTCCCTGCCGTACACCGGCCACGAGAGGGTTGTTTTTAGAGAAAAACTTAGTGTTCATAAGCCGCCTCCTTATATGGATGATATGCTAGATTCACATCCTTTTCTCAAGTGATGGCGGATGTCAGCGACTTCCTTTGGAGTTTCATGACCAGCTATTGAGTCCGGAGGCCAGCAGCTCCGCTCTGCTTAGCATTTCATCGCTGAGACAAGGCAGGAATCTTTTTGGTGCAGATATAGAATGGTTTTTGAAAAATTTTAGACTTTAGAATGGAAATAGCATCCGCAGTTTTGTATCCGCTTTCATTATAAAACTTTTAAGGTATAATATCAATAGTATATGCGCGAAATCTCCGAAAACGTTTAAGGAGCCCTGTACGGAAACGAATGATGGTTTTCTCTTTTGCATTCATCGGGCAGTGAAGGGGGCTTGATTGCCTATGACGAACTGACTCAAGACGATGTTTCTTAACAAGTATGTTGTTTTCTGGACAGGCTCTGCTCCGCTGTTTGCTGTCAGTTGACAGAAAAACTGTCCTCTATGGATAAATCTCTCATCATAGCGGGAATATCCATGATACAAGCAAGCTAAATCTGATATTTTTTGTTATAATGAGTGTATTAACTTTTAAGGAGCAATCTTGCAAGGAACAATCATCAAGGCCTTGGCCGGCTTCTACTATGTGGAGTCAGACGGCCGGGTCTACCAGACCAGAGCCCGCGGGAATTTTCGTAAAAAAGGCCAGACCCCTTATGTAGGGGACCGAGTCGAATTTTCAGCAGACAAAGATTCAGAAGGCTATATCTTAAAAATAGCTGAGCGGAAAAACAGCTTGGTGCGGCCGCCGATTGTCAATATTGATCAGGCCGTTGTCATGATGAGTGCCAGAGAACCGGACTTCAATGCCAATCTTCTGGACCGCTTTTTAGTGCTGTTGGAGCACAAGCAGATCCACCCCATCATCTATCTCAGCAAGCTGGATTTGCTGGATAATCCCGGAGAGCTGGATCGCTATGTGCAGGTTTATCAGCAAATCGGCTATACCGTTGTGACAAGCATAGCGGACCTCCTGCCCCTCTTGACCGGCAAGATAACGGTTTTCATGGGGCAGACAGGGGTCGGCAAGTCCACTCTGCTCAATAAGATGGCACCTGACTTACAGCTGGAAACCGGAGAGATTTCTGAGAGTCTGGGCCGGGGGCGGCATACGACGCGGGCGGTCAGTTTTTACAGTCTCAACGGCGGCAAAATCGCGGATACACCGGGCTTTTCCTCGCTGGATTATGAGGTGGATACTGCTGAAGCCCTCAATCAGGTCTTTCCGGACATTGCTGAGATCAGCCAGAACTGCAAGTTCCGAACCTGCACCCACACGCATGAGCCGGCCTGCGCGGTCAAGCAGGCCCTTGGCGCTGGACAGATAGCAGCTTTCCGCTTTGATCATTACCTGCAGTTTCTCAGTGAGATTGAAAACCGCCGGGAGACCTACAAGAAGGTTGCCAAAAAGAACCCAAAATAAAGGAGAAAACATGAAATCATATAAAATCGCCCCTTCCATCCTCAGTGCAGACTATGCTAACTTTGAAGCAGAGCTGAAAAAGTTAGAAGCGACCGGTGCGGAGTATGCCCATATTGATATCATGGACGGTCATTTTGTGCCCAACATCAGCTTTGGTGCCGGTGTGGTAGCCAGCCTGCGTCCCCACAGCAAGCTGGTCTTTGACTGCCATCTCATGGTGTCCAATCCTGAGCACCATATCGAAGAATTCGCCCGGGCCGGAGCCGATATTATCAGCATTCATGCTGAAGCGACACCGCATATCCACGGAGCCCTGCAGAAGATCCGGGCGGCCGGTGTCAAGGCCAGCGTGGTTCTCAACCCCGGTACCCCAGTGGAGGCTGTGAAAAATGTTCTCAATCTGGTTGATCAGGTGCTGGTCATGACGGTCAATCCCGGATTCGGAGGTCAGGCTTTCCTGCCTGAAACCATGGACAAAATCCGGGAGCTGGCGGTGCTGCGCGAGGTCAATCAGCTGGACTTTGATATTGAAGTAGACGGCGGTATTGATAATAAGACCATCGGCATTGCCAAGGAAGCCGGAGCCAATGTTTTTGTGGCTGGCAGCTATGTTTTCAAGGGGGACGTCAGCCATCAGGTCCAGACCCTGAGGGATGCCCTGCATGACTAGGATAGCTCTTTTTGCCGGCGGACGTCTGGATGACTTCAGTCTGGATTTTGATGTACTGGTCGGTGTGGACCGCGGCAGTCTTTTCCTTATGGAGCAAGGGGTCTGTCCTGATTTGGCGGTAGGAGATTTTGATTCGGTTTCTGAGCAGGAATTGCTAAGAATCAAGGCGGCGGCCAAGGAGGTCATTCAGGCTCAACCTGAAAAAAATGATACGGACTTGGAATTGGCTGTGCTGGCATGTTTTGAGCGGTATCCAGATGCCAGCCTGACCATTTTCGGTGCCTTTGGAGGCCGTCTGGACCACGCGCTGGCCAATGTTTTTCTGCCCAGCAATGAAAAGATAGCTCCCTACATGCAGCAGCTGTCTCTCTTGGATGCGCAGAATCGGCTGACCTATGTTCCCCAGGGCAGGCATGAAATCAAACCGACCGCCGGCATGCGCTATCTGGCCTTTCTGCCGGCAGAGGATACGGTCCTCACCATTGAAGGAGCCAAATATCCGCTCAATGAACAGAACTTTTTTTTCAAAAAAGTCTATGCTTCTAACGAATTTATAGATGAACCCCTTTTTTTGGAGGTGGCTTCCGGCTATGCAGTCGTTATTTACAGTAGAGACAGGAGCTGATATGGAAATTATCATCATTTTCCTCCTTTTGGCCAATCTTGCCCTGACCTTCTTCCTCTGGCAGAAGAGCGGTCAGCAGAGGGAGGAGCTAAAGCAGGTCTTGGACAGTCAGGCAGACAATCTGTCCGATCAGCTGGACTACCGTTTTGGGGAGGAAAGGCAGAGAAATCAGACAGTTCAAAAAGAACTGGAGCTGGCGCTGGGCGACCGTTTGACCGAGATGCGGACCGATCTGCATCACAATCTGACGGATCTCCGCTCGGACATCAGCGAGCATTTGACTAAAAATCGGGATAAAACCGATGAGCGTATGCGGCAGATTCAGGAGTCCAATGAACGGCGGCTGGAACAGATGCGGCAGACGGTGGAGGAGAAGCTGGAGAAGACCCTGCAGACCCGGCTGCAGACCTCTTTTGAGACAGTGTCCAGACAGCTGGAATCTGTCAACCGCGGCCTGGGGGAAATGCAGAGCGTGGCGCGTGATGTCGGGACCCTCAACAAAGTGCTTTCCAACACCAAAACCCGCGGTATTCTTGGCGAGCTGCAGCTGGGTCAGATTATCGAGGATATTATGACCCCCAGCCAGTATGAGCGGGAATTTGTGACAGCAGCGGGCTCCAGCGATCGTGTGGAATATGCTATTAAGCTGCCGGGGCAGGTCGATCAGGACTATGTCTACCTGCCGATTGACTCTAAGTTTCCGCTGGCTGACTACTACCGTTTGGAGGATGCCTACGAGTCGGGCAGCAAGGAAGAGATTGATGCCTGCCGCAAGGCCCTTTTGGCCAGTGTCAAGCGTTTTGCCAAGGATATTAAGTCCAAATATCTGGCTCCGCCGGCTACGACTAATTTTGGTATTATGTTTCTGCCGACAGAAGGACTTTATTCCGAAGTGGTCCGCAATCCGGCATTTTTTGACAGCCTGCGGCGGGAGGAGCAGATTGTGGTGGCAGGGCCATCTACCCTGTCCGCCTTGCTCAATTCGCTGTCAGTCGGCTTCAAAACGCTCAATATCCAAAAAAGTGCGGATGATATCAGCAAGGTCTTGGGTTCTGTCAAGACTGAGTTTGGCAAATTCGGCAGCATCCTGGCCAAGGCCCAGAAGCATCTGCAGCATGCTTCCGGCAATATTGACGAACTGCTGACCCGCAGGACCGGCGCGATTGAACGAACCCTCCGCCATATTGAGCTGTCTGATGAGGACCTCAATCTAAACCTACTTGATTTTTCAGAAGAAAGGGATGACGATGAAAATTAATCAAATGAAAAAAGATGAATTGTTTGAAGGATTTTACCTGATTAAGTCAGCAGAAGTCCGTCAGACAAGGGCCGGAAAAAACTATCTGGCCTTCACTTTCCAAGACGATACAGGGGTTATTGAGGGGAAACTCTGGGATGCTCAGCCGCACAATGTGGAGGAATTCACAGCTGGGAAGGTCGTGCACATGCAGGGGCGCAGAGAAGTTTATAATAACACGCCTCAGGTCAACCAGCTGACCCTGCGCCTGCCCAAGGCCGGCGAGCCCAATGATCCGGCTGATTTTAAGGAAAAACCGCCGGTGGACCAAAAGGAAATCCGGGATTACTTATCACAGATGATTTTCAAAATTGAAAATCCCATCTGGCAGCGTCTGGTCCGGGCGCTTTACGGCAAGTACGACAAGGAGTTTTATTCCTATCCGGCTGCCAAGACCAACCACCATGCCTTTGAGTCGGGTCTGGCCTTTCATACAGCCACCATGGTCAAGTTGGCCGATGCTATCGGCGATATTTACCCTCAGCTCAATAAAAGTCTGCTTTTTGCCGGCATCATGCTGCATGATTTGGCCAAGGTCATTGAGCTCAGCGGTCCGGAAAATACAGAATATACCGTTCGCGGCAATCTGATTGGCCATATCGCCCTCATTGATGAAGAGCTGACCAAGGCTCTGACTGAGCTGAAGATAGACGACAGCAAAGAGGAAGTGATTGTGCTTCGGCATGTTCTGCTCAGCCACCATGGACTTTTGGAATACGGCAGCCCTGTCCGGCCTAAAATCATGGAGGCTGAAATCCTGCACATGATTGACAACCTGGACGCAGAAATGATGATGATGACCGCTGCCTTGGCTCTCGTAGAACCAGGGCAGATGAGTAATAAAATTTTTGCTTTGGAGGGCCGTTCCTTTTACAAGCCAAAATTTGAACAGTAAAATACGAAAAATGAGCATTGTTTATCAAATAATGTTCGTTTTTTTGATTCCAATATGGTATAATGGTAGAAAATAAATTAAATTGGTGAAGAAATGAAATTAAGAAGAAGTGAGCGCATGGTGGTTATTTCAAATTATTTGCTTAACCACCCTTATAAATTGACGAGTTTAAATACTTTCGCAGAAAAATATGAGTCTGCCAAATCCTCTATTTCAGAGGATATTGTCATCATCAAACGCGCTTTTGAAGAAATCGAAATCGGAACGATTGAAACGATTACAGGTGCCGGCGGCGGTGTTATCTTTACGCCGTCCATCTCAGACAGGGAAGCCAAGTCCATCGTTCAGAATCTCTGCAGTCAGCTGTCTGAAAGCGGCCGCATCCTGCCCGGAGGCTATATCTATCTGTCTGATTTGCTCAGTACGCCTTCCATTCTGAACAATATCGGACGGATTATCGCAAAAGCTTTCAGAAATCAGGAGATTGATGCGGTTATGACGGTGGCCACAAAAGGAGTACCGCTGGCTAATGCCGTGGCCAATGTGCTCAATGTGCCTTTTGTTATTGTGCGCCGTGACCTGAAGATTACGGAAGGCTCAACGGTCAGTGTCAACTACGTTTCTGGATCCAGCGGCGACCGAATTGAGAAAATGTTCCTCTCCAAGCGCAGTCTTAAAGCGGGCAGCCGTGTCCTGATTGTGGATGATTTCCTCAAAGGAGGCGGTACGGTCAATGGGATGATCAGCCTCTTATCAGAGTTTGATTCGGAGCTTGCCGGCGTAGCTGTCTTTGCTGACAACGCCCAGACCAACCGCGACCATTTAGATTATAAGTCCCTGCTGAAAGTGACCAACATTGATGTCAAGGCAAATACCATTGATGTGGAAGTGGGCAATATTTTTGATAAATAAGCAGGTCAGTTCCATGAAAGAAATGTTAAACCGATTTGACCGCAGTCCGCTCTGGCTGCGGCTGGGTATTCTCTCTGCCCTGTTAGCAGTATTGGTTGCAGGCATGGTTGTGGTCCGCCGGCAGTCGCAGACAGAAAGGAGCACCGTCCGTTCGGCTGATACAGCCAGCTCGGCTAAGTCAGCGGCTTCCAGCAGCAGTCAGTCCGCTTCTGCCCAGCAGCGGGAAGTGGAAGAGGAGGAGCGTGCAGTTCTGGCAGCTGAGTCTGCAGTTCAGCAGCTGGAAGCAGTGCAGTCTGAAGAGCAGCTGACTCTGGCTCAGGAAGCTGTTGAGCAGGTCAGAGACGGAGTGAGCAGGGCCAAGTTACAGGCTCGTGTTCAGGCGGTGCAGCAGCGTTTGCTGGAACAGCAAGGGTCCGCAGCTGATTTGCAGATTAGCGAGCAGGAACCTGCCGAGACAGAGAATGCCTGGCCTCAAAGCGAGCAAGACTCGGCCGCGGTATCTCCGTAAGTCTTTTCATGCTCTTCGCGCCTCGCAACCAGCTGCCCTTGGTTTCAACTTGCTCCAACAGTCCGGGGGACTGTTGGAGGTTGGAGATAGCACAAACGCAGTTTGTGTCAAAACAGTCCGGGAGACTGTTGGAGGCGGTGGATAAGGAGTCTGCCCCAGCATCATCAGCCCTGATTCAGTACAGCGGCCTCTTTCGATTGGAAGATCATCCGCAAACTCATGCTCAATAAAAACCAAAGCGCAGATGAGGAAGCCAGCCGCAGACACTCCCAGCCGGATACTGATTTTCACTGCTGTTCACAATAAAAAATATGAGGCTAGGACAAAAATCAGCAAGACGGAGTCTTCGATTTTTGCCCCACTCTCAAAAAATCTATTGACTTTAAGGTGCCGCCGTGTTACAATGATAGACGGTACTTTTTACTTTTGGTCTCTCAAAAGTGTACAGAGACGTGCTGACAAATGTTGCAAAAGTACACGCAGATGGCAGCTGTCACCAAGTGTGCCATCACCAAAATTAAAAAAATACAGGAGAATGTAGATGCCTACAATTAACCAATTGGTTCGCAAGCCACGCAAATCAAAAGTAGAAAAATCTAAATCACCAGCTTTGAATGTTGGTTACAACAGCCACAAAAAAGTTCAAACAAACGTATCTTCACCGCAAAAACGCGGAGTTGCGACTCGTGTCGGAACCATGACGCCTAAGAAACCAAACTCAGCCCTTCGTAAGTTTGCCCGTGTACGTCTGAGCAACCTGATCGAAGTTACAGCATACATCCCAGGTATCGGACACAACCTGCAAGAGCACAGCGTGGTGCTTCTTCGCGGCGGACGTGTAAAAGACCTGCCAGGGGTACGTTACCATATCGTCCGCGGTGCGCTTGATACAGCAGGTGTGACCGACCGTAAGCAAGGCCGTTCTAAATACGGTACCAAGAAACCAAAAGCATAAGGAAAGGGGAGATAGATAAATGAGTCGTAAAAACCGTGCGCCAAAGCGCGAAGTATTGCCAGATCCGCTTTACAATTCAAAATTAGTTACTCGTCTGATCAACCGCGTTATGCTTGATGGTAAGCGTGGTACAGCATCTTCTATCGTATACGGAGCCTTTGATCAAATCAAAGAAGCTACTGGCAACGATGCACTGGAAGTATTCGAAACAGCCATGGAAAACATCATGCCTGTTTTGGAAGTGCGTGCCCGCCGTGTCGGTGGTTCAAACTACCAGGTCCCAGTTGAAGTTCGTCCAGAGCGTCGTACAACCCTTGGACTCCGTTGGTTGGTAACCATTGCCCGTCAGCGTGGTGAACACACAATGGTTGACCGTCTTGCCAAAGAAATCTTGGATGCATCTAACAACACCGGTGCAGCTGTCAAGAAACGTGAAGACACCCACCGTATGGCAGAAGCCAACCGTGCCTTCGCACACTTCCGTTGGTAAGAATAAGATGCAAAGAGTTAGCATGCTAGTGAAAAATAGGGAATTGACGCTGTGCGCAGACGCACAAGGAAATTCATCTTTTTTCACGGCAAGCATGCAACTCGTGCTCGATTATAGGATGCAAAAGCATTAAAAAAGTCCAAGAGAAAATAGGAAATCGAAGCAGCTTGCGATTGTAAGCAATGAGATTTATCTTTTTCTCCAGACTTTTAGCTTGAGCTCAATCAGCTCTTAGCGATCATTCAACTCATCACATGACTAGTTGAAACCAACACATAACATGAAAACATTGACAACGGGTAGGTCCTGCCTATCCGTTTTTTCTAAATAATGTTATAATAAATTGTAAAATAAATTAATAGGAGAATTAACCTCATGGCTCGCGAATTTTCACTTGAAAAAACTCGTAACATCGGTATCATGGCTCACGTCGATGCTGGTAAAACAACAACCACTGAACGTATCCTTTACTATACCGGTAAGATCCATAAAATCGGTGAAACCCACGAAGGTGCTTCACAGATGGACTGGATGGAACAAGAACAAGAGCGTGGTATCACCATCACATCTGCGGCAACAACAGCCCAATGGAAAGACTACCGCGTCAATATCATCGACACCCCAGGACACGTGGACTTCACTATCGAAGTACAGCGTTCCCTCCGTGTCCTTGACGGTGCGGTAACCGTTCTGGACTCTCAGTCAGGTGTTGAACCTCAGACTGAAACCGTTTGGCGCCAAGCGACGGAATACGGTGTTCCCCGGATTGTCTTTGCCAACAAGATGGATAAAATCGGTGCAGACTTCCTTTACTCAGTAAGCACGCTGCATGACCGTCTGCAGGCCAATGCTCATCCAATCCAACTGCCAATCGGTGCCGAAGATGACTTTACTGGTATCATTGACCTGGTAAAAATGAAAGCTGAAATCTATACCAATGACCTTGGTACAGATATTCAGGAAACAGACATTCCAGCTGACTACTTGGAGCAGGCTCAGGAATGGCGTGAAAAATTGGTGGAAGCTGTTGCTGAAACGGATGAAGAATTGATGATGAAGTACCTGGAAGGTGAAGAAATCACTGAAGAGGAACTGAAAGCCGGTATCCGCCGTGCAACCATCAATGTTGAGTTCTTCCCAGTTCTGGCCGGTTCTGCCTTCAAGAATAAAGGGGTTCAGCTCATGCTGGATGCAGTTATCGACTACCTGCCAAGCCCGCTGGATATCCCAGCTATCAAGGGTGTGAATCCAGATACGGATGAAGAAGAAACTCGCCCTGCGTCTGATGAGGAGCCATTTGCAGCGCTTGCCTTCAAGATTATGACAGACCCATTCGTTGGCCGTCTGACCTTCTTCCGCGTTTACTCAGGGGTTCTCAACAGCGGTTCCTATGTATTGAACACTTCTAAGGGCAAACGTGAGCGTATCGGACGGATTCTGCAAATGCACGCCAATAGCCGGAATGAAATTGATACTGTCTATTCAGGAGATATTGCTGCTGCCGTAGGTCTGAAAGATACGACAACCGGTGACTCCCTGACGGACGAAAAAGCGAAAATCATCCTTGAGTCAATCAACGTTCCAGAACCCGTTATCCAGCTCATGGTTGAGCCTAAGTCTAAGGCAGACCAAGACAAGATGGGGATTGCCCTGCAAAAACTGGCTGAAGAAGATCCTACCTTCCGCGTTGAAACCAACGTTGAAACAGGTGAAACAGTTATCTCTGGTATGGGTGAGCTTCACTTGGATGTCCTAGTTGACCGTATGCGCCGTGAGTTCAAGGTGGAAGCAAATGTAGGTGCGCCTCAGGTATCTTACCGTGAAACCTTCCGTGCTCAAACATCAGCTCGCGGATTCTTCAAGCGCCAGTCTGGTGGTAAAGGTCAGTTCGGTGATGTTTGGATTGAATTCACTCCAAATGAAGAAGGAAAAGGCTTCGAGTTTGAAAATGCCATCGTCGGTGGTGTGGTTCCGCGTGAATTTATCCCTGCCGTTGAAAAAGGTTTGATTGAGTCAATGGCCAACGGTGTCCTTGCCGGCTACCCAATCGTTGACGTCAAAGCGAAGCTGTATGACGGTTCTTACCACGATGTTGACTCATCTGAAACAGCCTTCAAGGTTGCGGCTTCACTCGCTCTGAAAGAAGCTGCGAAAACTGCACAGCCAGCTATCCTTGAGCCAATGATGCTGGTAACTATCACTGTTCCGGAAGAAAATCTGGGTGACGTTATGGGCCACGTAACAGCTCGCCGCGGACGCGTAGACGGTATGGAAGCACACGGCAACAGCCAAATCGTTCGTGCCTATGTACCGCTTGCTGAAATGTTCGGTTATGCGACGGTTCTGCGTTCTGCTTCACAAGGACGCGGTACCTTCATGATGGTCTTTGACCACTACGAAGATGTACCGAAGTCAGTACAGGAAGAAATCATCAAGAAAAACAAGGGTGAAGCATAAGAATTTGCCCAAGCAAAAAACGCTCGAAATTCGGGCGTTTTTGTTTTTGACAGAAGGGCGGCAGACCACGCAAACCATCGTTTCCGATGTATGCAGTGGTCTTCTGACATCAGGTCCTCCGCAGGTCTGAATATGCTGGAAATGAAAGAAAATGAAAAACTATGAAAGAATTCTTGAGACTTGTAATAAGAATGAAATCAGTTGCAATTTCACTCAATTAAGTATATAATAGAAATGTTGAAAGGTGATTTGTAGCAACTCAAGTTACTCTTTTCACATAAAAAATTTTTTGATTTTCATAAGGAGGAAATCACGAATGGTAGTTAAAGTTGGTATTAACGGTTTCGGACGTATCGGTCGTCTTGCTTTCCGTCGTATCCAAAACGTAGAAGGTGTTGAAGTGACCCGCATCAACGACCTGACAGACCCAGTGATGCTTGCACACTTGTTGAAATACGACACAACTCAAGGTCGTTTTGACGGAACTGTGGAAGTAAAAGAAGGCGGATTTGAAGTGAACGGCAAATTCGTGAAGGTTTCTGCTGAGCGTGACCCAGAACAAATCGACTGGGCTACTGACGGCGTAGAAATCGTTTTGGAAGCAACTGGTTTCTTTGCTAAGAAAGAAGCAGCTGAAAAACACCTTAAAGGCGGTGCTAAGAAGGTTGTTATCACTGCTCCTGGCGGAAACGACGTTAAAACAATCGTATTCAACACGAACCACGATGTTCTTGACGGTACTGAAACAGTTATCTCAGGTGCTTCATGTACGACAAACTGTTTGGCTCCAATGGCGAAAGCTCTTCAAGATAACTTCGGTGTTGTAGAAGGCTTGATGACAACTATCCACGCTTACACTGGTGACCAAATGATCCTTGACGGACCACACCGTGGTGGAGACCTTCGCCGTGCGCGTGCTGGTGCTGCTAACATCGTTCCTAACTCAACTGGTGCTGCCAAAGCTATCGGTTTGGTTATCCCAGAATTGAACGGTAAATTGGATGGCTCTGCTCAACGCGTTCCAACTCCAACAGGATCCGTTACTGAATTGGTTGCAGTTCTTGAAAAGAATGTAACTGTTGACGAAGTGAATGCAGCGATGAAAGCAGCTGCTAACGAATCATACGGTTACACTGAAGATCCAATCGTATCTTCAGACATCGTAGGTATGTCTTACGGTTCATTGTTCGACGCAACTCAAACAAAAGTGCTTGACGTTGATGGCAAACAATTGGTGAAAGTTGTTTCATGGTATGACAACGAAATGTCTTACACTGCACAGCTTGTTCGTACTCTTGAATACTTCGCGAAAATTGCTAAATAATTGAGAGTAGGGAGGTCCGAAAGGGCCTCTTTTTTTGATGGCTGAGAGAATAATTGACTAAAATAATAAGTTTTTTCTGAACAAATCTAATGGTTTCTGCTTGTTTGTAACCTTGCGTCATGAGATATAATGAGGGAGAGAGGAAGAATATGAAAAATAAAACATACAGCAGCGGTCAGGTGGCTGCTTTAACTGGTCTGACAATTCGCAGCATTCAATATTATGATCAAATCGGTCTTTTGCCATCGTCCGGCCGAACGGAAGGCGGCAGGCGTATTTATCAGGAAAGTGACTTGGTTCAGCTGGCTCAGATTATGATGTATAAAAAATTAGGCTTTTCTCTGACGAGTATTAAAAAGGAACTTTTGCTTTGTCAAAACAGTGAGGATCTGCTGGGGCTTTTGGAAAAACAAGCCTTTCATTTATTGAGTCAAATAGAGCAGCTAAATACTGCCTTTGCTACCATCCAAGCCATGTCAGAAGTGCTTGAATGGGGAGTGGAACCGTCTTTTGCTGCTCTTCTGAAGAGTCTGCAGTTTCTGCCTCAGGATTCTATCTTTAAGGATACTCATAATTTTTTCTCTGACCAAGACAGGAGCAGCTTGCAGCGGTCTTTTCAGGATGTGGAAGATGCCCAAGCCTTTTATCATAAGTGGAAGAAAATCATGATTGAAGCAGCAGTTTTTCAGGAGAGCGGTCTTGCTGCTGATCATTTCTTAGTTCAGGAACTGGCTGAGAGATGGTGGCAGCTGACGGCATCTTTTGCACAAGAGCATGGCGAAGAAGCAGTTGAAAAAATAAAGACAATGGGACTGGAAAATCAGCTGACAGAAGATCAGACAGAACTGAACAGAGCCCAAGCTTTTCTGGAGGCAGCTTTGAGGCTTTATTTACAGAAGCAGGTTTAATTTACCTAAATGAGAAAGGGGGGCTGTGAAATGAAAAAAGCTGAAAAAAAGAAAGGCCGGCTTTGGAAGCAACTGTTTTTGTTCATCAGTCTTTCGGCTTGTTTCTATACTGTCAGAAGTCTCTTTTTTGCTATCCCGGAAGTCGGTCATTTTAAGACTAAAGCTGGTCAGGCTGCTTATCTGAAAAGCTATGAGCGAATTATGGAATCAATGCCAGTAAAAGCGCAGGTTCAGGATGTTGAAACATCTTGGGGGCTGGTCAGGGTTTACCGATGGTCAAATGAGACGGTTACTGATAAAACTCCGGTTCTTCTTTTTCCGGGGCACAGTTCCGGAGCGCCGATGTGGCAGGGGAATATCAGTTATCTGATGCTCCAGCACCCTGTTTATGCTTTTGATCCTTTAGGTGATGCGGGGAAGTCAAAACAGGTCCTTCCTTTAAAAAACATGCAGGATGTTGCTGATTATGTCAATGAAATGTTGGATCGACTGGGGATTGAGAGGGTGCATCTGGTTGGCCATTCTTTTGGTGCTTCGTCAGCAGCTTATTTTGCTAATGATTATCCTGCCAGAGTAGCCTCGCTAGCTTTATTAGAGCCTGCCTTTGCCTTGAATTATCCTGATGTTTCCGTTTTTTTCTGGGGGACGGTCAGTTCGATTGAGCTGTTTCCAGAATCTTGGAGGAGTCAGGCCTTGGCGCAGATATCTGGTGAGGACGCCAGCGAGGTCCGTTCAGATGATGATATGGCCAAGATGATCAAGGCAGCGTCAAGTTTCTATGAAACTGAGCTGCCGACTCCCAGTCCGATTGATGAAGCAAGTTTGAAATACTGGAAGTTTCCCGTTTATCTGGCTTTGGCAGAAAAATCTAAAATGACTGGGGATTCAACCATGAAACAGGCAAGAAAAATTCCAAGACTCACCATGAAAAAATGGCCCAATACCAGCCATTCACTGCCTATGGAAGTTCCTCAGGAACTTGCTCATGAATTACAGGGATTTTGGAAGCGGGCAGAAAACAACTGAAAACTTCCATGTTTATTTGTAAAAAGAGGGCAAAAGCAGAGCCTGCAAACAGGAAATAAAATGGATATAGTGATTTTGCTATCCCTTTCACGCAAATTGTGATATAATTAGCATGTCAAAAAAATATTAAGGAGTCTATATTCATGGCAAAACTTACTGTTAAAGACGTTGATTTGAAAGGCAAGAAAGTCCTCGTTCGTGTTGACTTCAACGTACCTGTAAAAGACGGTGTGATTACCAATGATAATCGTATCACAGCGGCTCTTCCAACCATCAAATATATCCTTGAGCAGGGTGGACGTGCAGTGCTCTTCTCTCACTTGGGCCGTGTCAAAGAAGAAGCAGACAAAGAAGGCAAATCTCTGGCACCGGTAGCCGCTGATTTGGCAGCGAAATTGGGTCAAGATGTTGCTTTCATCCCAGGAGTAACCCGCGGGGCAGAATTGGAAGCAGCCATCAATGCCCTGGAAGACGGCCAAGTCCTCTTGGTGGAAAATACGCGCTTCGAAGATGTGGACGGCAAGAAAGAATCTAAAAATGATCCTGAGCTTGGCAAATACTGGGCATCTCTGGGCGACGGTATCTTTGTAAACGATGCCTTCGGTACAGCTCACCGTGCGCACGCTTCAAACGTTGGTATTTCTGCTAATGTTGAAAAAGCGGTTGCTGGTTTCCTGCTGGAAAACGAAATTGCTTATATCCAAGAAGCGGTTGAAGCTCCAGAACGTCCATTTGTAGCCATCCTTGGTGGTTCAAAAGTATCTGACAAGATCGGTGTGATCGAAAACCTGCTTGAAAAAGCGGATAAAGTCCTGATCGGCGGCGGTATGACGTACACCTTCTACAAAGCTCAAGGTATCGAAATCGGTAACTCACTGGTCGAAGAAGACAAGCTGGATGTAGCCAAAGCTCTGCTTGAAAAAGCCAACGGCAAGCTGATTCTGCCGGTTGACTCTAAAGAAGCTAATGCTTTTGCGGACTACACTGAAGTCAAAGATACTGAAGGCGAAGCAGTAGACCCAGGCTTCCTTGGTTTGGATATCGGTCCAAAATCAATCGCGAAATTTGACCAAGCTTTGACTGGTGCCAAGACAGTTGTCTGGAACGGACCGATGGGTGTCTTTGAAAATCCTGACTTCCAAGCTGGTACTATCGGTGTCATGGACGCTATCGTCAAACAGCCAGGCGTGAAATCTATCATTGGCGGCGGTGACTCAGCAGCTGCAGCCATCAACCTTGGACGTGCAGACAAGTTCTCATGGATTAGTACGGGCGGAGGCGCTTCAATGGAGCTTCTTGAAGGCAAAGTATTGCCAGGTCTCGCTGCATTGACTGAGAAATAAGTTCGAATTAAAATCCTATTGAAAAGACTGGTTAAAAAACCGGTCTTTTCTCTATAGCTGGGCGGCTTAGAGGAAATCAGTGCAGCCGAGGGATTGAGAAAAGTACAGTTTTTCCCAGATGTCCAAATCTGCTCGCAGGTAAAGCAAACAAGCATAAAATGCTTGCAAAACTTGAAAAAACTTGTTAGCATATAAGGTAAAGTCTTTTAGTTTGTTTCAGCCTATCGCTTAAAACACAGGACGATAGGGCAGCGAGCTGCTCAAAACCTCCAGAGGAGGTTTTGAGGTTGCAGATAAAGCTTCCGCTAGGAAGTGTCATCTATACTGGGGTACGGCTGACAAAGTCATAAAAGATAAACTAAATGACGATATAGTTATTTAGTTCGATGCTCAGAGAGGGTCAAGATGGCAGCAAGGCTTCTGATAGGCGGTGTCAATATTTTGATTTTCAAAAAGGCGAGGGAGACTGCCGGCTGTTGATGCTGGCAGAAGGAGGAAAAGAATGAAAAAGGAAGTATTTAGTTTTCGAAAAAACCGGGCAGTCAAGAGCCTGTGCGGGGCAGTCTTGGGAACAGTTCTGCTGGCGGCTGGGACTGGTCAGCTGGCTGCGGCAGATGAGAGGTCTGCTGCGGCGGGCACAGAGGATACAGAGTTTGCGGCTGGAGGCAATGCAGCTACTAATCTGAATGAAGAAGCCGGTCAGGCTGCTCAAAAGAGCCAAGAACCGGCTGATCAGATGAGCCGCCCTGCAGCAGCAACCGTTTCGACAGCGGAGCTAGATGAAAGTGTCAAAAAGGCCCAAGCAGCTGGATTGACAGTGGTCAAAGACCCAGATATAGACAAGGGTGCTGCCCGGACGGCTCAGGAACCGGCAGAAAAAAAGGAAGAAATTGCGGCGGACTATCAGGCTCAAGCAGCGGAGATAGATGCCAAGGTCAAGGAATACCAAGAAAAAGTATCGGCCTATCAGGCAGAGTTGGCTCGCGTTGTAGCAGAGAATAAAGCGGCTGCGGACCAGTATGCTAAGGATTTGGCTGCCCATCAAGCAGAAGCTGCAAGAGTCACAGCTGAGAATGCCCAGCTGAAGGCAGACTATGAAGCTGCTCTCAGCAACTACAAGGCAGATTTGGCGGCGGTTCAAAAGACCAATGCCGCTAATGAAACGGCTTACCAAGCGGCCAAAGCAGCCTATGAGGCAGAATTAGCCCGCATTCAGAAAGCCAATGCAGCAGCGAAAGCGGACTATGAAGCAGCGCTTGCGGCTTATGCAAGTGATTTGGACCGGATTCAGAAAGCGAATGCGGCCATTAAGGATCAGTATGAAAAAGAGCTGGCTGCTCAACAAGCGGCGAATGCCCAGATTGCTGCGGAGAATGAGGCGATTCACCAGCGGAATGCAGCGGCCAAAGCGGCCTATGAGGCCGCGCTTGCTCAATATCAGACGGATTTAGCAGCGGTTCAAAAGGCCAATGCGGATAAGGAAGCAGCTTATCAGGCTGCCTTGGCTGCTTACCAAGTGCAGGCGGCACGTATCCAAAAGGAAAATCAGGAGAAAAAGACAAACTATGAAGCAGAGTCAGCGGCTTATGAGGCAGAAAAAGCTCGGATTGAAGCTGAAAATGCAGCGGCTGAAGCGGATTACCAGCAAAAATTAGCCGCTAATCAGGCTAAAAATGCGGCGATTGCAGCTGAAAATGAGGAAATCAAGAAGCGCAACGCCCAAGCTCAAGCGGCTTATCAGACTCAGCTGACTCAGTATAATGCGGATTTGGCTGACTATCAGGCTAAGTTGGCTAGCTACCAGCAGGAGAAAGCCAAGTATGATGCGGAACAGGCCAAAATCAAGTCAGAGCTGGCTATCGCAGAAACCAAGAAAAATGAAGACGGCAACCTGAGCCGTCCAATGGCTCAAAGTCTGGTGTTCAAGTCAGAGCCCAATGCTCATCTGTCGCTGACGACGACGGGCGAATTCGTCAGCTATGCAGGCATGGAAGCAGCCGTGAAGAATACAGCAGAATTTTCCAAAAAACTCTTTCAGCTGGATAACTTCAAAGTGACAGACATTCAAAAAACGGCTTACCAGACCAGTCAGCAGGAAAGCTTTGGGACGGTTGGTCAGTATGCGGACTATAATTCCAATGTCACCAGCGGCAAGGGGCCGACCGAATGGTCTTCTGTCTTGCTGAGCCGTGGGCAGTCTGTCACAGCGACCTATACCAATCTTGAAGGGACCTATTATCGTGGGCGGAAAGTTTCTAAAATCGTCTACACCTATACACTGGATCCAAGCTCTCAATTCAAGAATGACAAGGCCTGGCTGGGGATTTTTAAGGATCCGACCATGGGAGTCTTTGCTTCGGCCTATACTGGCAATACGGAAGATGTCACCTCTCTCTTTGTCAAGACAGACTTTGTCTTTTATGATGAAAAGGGGCAGGCTATCAACTTTGACAAGGCCCTGATGTCTGTGGCCTCTCTTAATCGGGAAGCCAACTCCATCGAGATGGCCAAGGACTACACCGGAACCTTCAATAAAATTTCGGGTTCATCAATTGGTGAAAAAGATGGCCAGATCTATGCGACTGAGTCTGAGAACTTCAGAGAAGGAGAGGGAGGTTCACGCTTTACCATGTACACTCGCCGGGGTGTGCCAGGCTGGGATACAGCAGATGCTCCAAACTCCTGGTATGGAGCCGGTGCTGTCGAAATCTCTGGTTCCTCTAACAGCATGACGATTGGGACCATTTCCTCTTCAGAAGTATTAGGCCAGCCAACGGCTGCCGATCCGCGCCGGACCGATAAGTTAGCTCCTAAAAAGCCAAATATCTGGTTTGCTATTAACGGGAATGTCCGGGCCAATAATCTGCCCCTCATCACGATGGAAGAGCCGGAAGCGCCAGTCGCACCAACGGCTCCAGCAGCTCCCAAGGAAGAGGCAATCCAGTCATTGGAAGCGGCGCCAACAGCACCGACCCCGAAGACGTTGCCGACTCCGCCAGCGGCCCCAACCTATGAGACAGAGCCGCCAGCTCCAAGTCGGACACCGGACTCTCCTGAGCCCCAAAAACCGTCAGAGCCAATCTATGAAGTAGAAAAAATGCTTCGGCCGGCGTTGGCAGAGCCCGTTTATGAAAAGGAGCCAACCCCTCCGTCAGAGCCGGTCTATGAACCGGATCCGACAGCACCGACCCGGACGCCGGACTTGCCAGAGCCTCAGCAGCCGTCAGAGCCAATCTATGCTTCTCTGCCGACTTCGCCGATTGAGCCTGCGTATGAGCAAGAACCAGCCGCTCCGGCAGTACCAACCGTTCATTACCATTACAATCGCCTGCGGGTGCAGCTGCAGGTCAATAAAGCCTTCCAGCATGATCCAGATACTATTGCTGAGAAGACCTTGCCGGCCGGCAAACCGGCGCCTGCAGCCACGCTTCCTAAGACAGGAAGCAGCGAATCTGTCTACATGCCTTATCTGGGGATGGCTGCTCTGATTGGCGCTCTTGGTCTAGCAGGCTTGAAGCCTAAAGAAGACTGAAGATAAAATGAATCTGTCCCAGCTGGGCTTCAGAGGGGACTGAGCGAACGTTTCTAGCCGAGGGAAAAAAGGCTGGCAGAGTTTAGTGCATCCGGTATTCATAAAAAAGAAGACAGCAGGAAAAGTTCGGCTGTCTTTTGTTCTGTTTTAAAAGTCAAAAGCATTTGTAACATTTTTTAAATATAATTATAAGAAAGCTGACATGAAAATAAGGTATGATTTTTGTAACTAACATATACTAAATGATACGGAGAACATAGTTATGAAAAAAGCATTTGCTAAAACGACTCTTGGTTTGGCTTCGGCGGCCTTTTTTGCAGCAATCGGCACTCAGGCTGTCAGTGCAGATGCCTATGTTGTGCAGCAGGGGGACTCTTTTTTTGGAATTGCCAGTGCCCGCGGAATGGATCCCTATGAGCTGGCTGCGAAAAACGGAAAATCTATTTTTGACACCATCAATCCAGGGGACATTTTGGAGGTAGACGGTGCTGCTCAGACCTATGATCCATACAACAGCACAGTCTATAATGCTGTCAGCAATGCAGATGCGGTTTCTGATACCGAAGACGTTGTCTTAAATACTCCGACGGATTTTGGCAATTCTTATCCGATCGGTCAGTGTACTTGGGGCGTGAAAGAAATGGCCCCTTGGGCCAGCAACTGGTGGGGCAATGCCAATACTTGGGCAGTTAATGCCAGCAGTCAGGGTTATGCAACGGGCTCTGTTCCGACAGTTGGTGCTATCGCTGTCTGGGACGGCGGCGACTATGGTCACGTTGCCTATGTGACGGATGTTCAGAGTGACGGCACGATTCAAGTGCTGGAAGCCAACTACAACCGCCAAAAGCAAATCAATAACTACCGCGGCTACTTTAATCCCGATGAATTTTTGGGCAATGTCACTTACATTTATCCAAACTAAAGACGGCAAAAGATTTAGAGCATTCTCTAAGTCTTTTATTATTCCCAAAAAAGGGGAAAGGCTGGCCTGCAAATTGCAGAAACTGACAGGCCGCAGGCTTCTTTTGCCGGAAAATATGTTAGAATGGACATAGGCGTCGTTTGAAAGAAGGAGACGAATGGGTTATTTTAATAAATACAAGTTTGATAAGTCAAAATTTCGGCTGGGTATGCGTACCTTTAAAACTGGACTGGCTGTTTTCATCATTCTGCTGCTCTTTGGGCTTTTTGGCTGGAAAGGGCTGCAGATTGGCGCTTTGACAGCTGTTTTCAGTCTGCGTGAGGATTTTGACCAGAGCGTCCATTTCGGTACATCGCGCATCTTGGGCAACAGTATCGGCGGCTTTTATGCTTTGGTCTTTTTTCTGGTCAATAGCTTCTTTAGGGAGCAGTATTGGGTGACCCTCCTCATAGTGCCTGTCTGTACCATGCTGACCATTATGACCAATGTCGCTATGAACAATAAGGCAGGTGTCATCGGCGGTGTGTCGGCCATGCTCATTATTACCTTATCCATTCGGCCGGAAGATTCTATTTTATATGTTTTTGCTCGGATTTTTGAGACATTTATGGGAGTTTTTGTAGCTATTCTTGTCAACTCCGATATTGACAGGCTGCGAACTCTTTTGAAAGGAAAAAATAAAATCCGTGTAAGAAAATGTGACATTATTTCTTGACATAAAATTTATTTCAGCTATAATAGTGCATAGAGAGGAATTAGAATGAAGGAAAAAGAGTTTCGCCGAAATATGGCAGTCTTCCCTATTGGCAGTGTAATGAAGCTGACAGATCTGACTGCGCGTCAAATCCGTTACTATGAGGATCAAAATCTGATTACCCCCCTTCGTAATGAGGGCAATCGCCGGATGTACTCCTTAAATGATATGGATCGGCTTCTGGAGATTAAGGATTATATTTCTGAGGGCTATAATATCGCTGCGATCAAGAGGAAATATGCTGAGCGCCAGGCGAAAACCCATAAAACAATCAGCGAAAAAGATGTCCGCCGTGCCCTGCACAATGACATTCTTCAGCAAGGTCGTTTTGCTTCTTCTCTGCCCACCTTTGGTCACATGCGTCGACCATAAGCCATTTTGTTTTTGAAATTACAAGGAGAACTCTCATGTCAATTACAGCAGCTGATATCCGTCGCGAAATTAAAGAGAAAAATGTTACCTTTATCCGCCTCATGTTTTCCGATATTCAGGGAACGATGAAAAATGTGGAAATTCCTGCAACGGAAGAACAGCTTGATAAGGTCCTGTCCAACAAAGCCATGTTTGACGGCTCTTCTATCGAAGGCTTTGTCCGTATCAATGAGTCAGATATGTATCTTTATCCTGACCTGAATACCTGGACGGTCTTTCCCTGGGGCGATGAGAACGGCAGCGTAGCAGGCCTGATCTGTGATGTCTATACGACGGAAGGCGAACCTTTTCAGGGCGATCCGCGCAGCAACCTCAAGCGGGTCCTCAAGCATATGGAAGAGCTTGGTTTCAAGTCTTTCAACCTCGGTCCTGAACCTGAATTTTTCCTCTTTAAGCTGGATGAAAATGGGGATCCGACGCTGGAAGTCAATGACAAGGGCGGTTACTTTGACTTAGCACCGACAGACCTGGCTGATAATACCCGCCGGGAAATTGTCAATGTCCTGACTAAAATGGGCTTTGAAGTAGAGGCCAGCCACCATGAGGTAGCGGTCGGCCAGCATGAGATTGACTTTAAATATGACGAAGTTCTGCGAGCCTGTGATAAGATTCAGATTTTCAAACTGGTGGTCAAAACCATTGCCCGCAAGCACGGTCTGTATGCCACCTTTATGGCCAAGCCCAAGTTTGGTATTGCGGGATCTGGCATGCACTGCAACATGTCCCTCTTTGACCAAGACGGCAGCAATGCCTTCTTTGATCCAGAAGATCCAAGGGGCATGCAGCTGTCGCAAACAGCCTACTATTTCCTAGGCGGCTTGATCAAGCATGCTTACAACTATACGGCTATCATGAATCCGACGGTCAACTCATACAAACGCTTGGTTCCTGGCTATGAAGCGCCTGTCTACATTGCCTGGGCCGGCCGCAACCGTTCACCGCTGGTCCGCGTGCCGGCATCGCGCGGCATGGGGACCCGTCTGGAGCTGCGCTCAGTGGATCCGATGGCTAATCCTTACATGGCGATGGCAGTCCTGCTGGAAGTCGGACTGCATGGCATTGAAAATAAAATTGAAGCACCGGAACCGGTGGAAGAAAATATCTATGTCATGACGGCAGAAGAGCGTAAGGAAGCGGGCATTACAGACCTGCCGTCCACCCTGCACAATGCCATCAAGGCCCTGACAGAGGATGAGGTCGTCAAGGCAGCGCTCGGCAGCCACATCTACACCAGCTTTGTCGAAGCTAAGCGAATCGAGTGGGCCAGCTATGCGACCTTTGTTTCTCAATGGGAAGTGGATAATTATTTAGATCTTTATTAATTGTATAGAGCGGGGCTGAGGCCCTGCTTTTTTACGAGGAGGAAAAATGGCAGAATTTCATAACTTTATCAAGCGGGTTTTTGATGAGCAATATGAGGCTTGTTTTGGTCCCGCTATGCTTGAAAAACTTGAGCCTCAGGATCTTTATCTGAAGCGGGAAATAGACGGAGGCTTGGCGGCCCTGCTCCATGCCCAGCAGGTCCTGGACAATATCCATGTCAAGGCCTTGGTGGTGGATAAAGAACATCAGAAAAAAGGTTTGGGAGCCAGTCTGCTGGCAGAATTAGAAGAAAAGGCTGCAGAAGCTGGAGTAACTAGCATTACCTTGTCCACTAAATCTTATCAGGCCAAGGATTTTTACATCAAGCAAGGCTATGAAATCTATGGCCAGCTGGAGGACGTACCGCAAAAGGGTGTGGTCAAGTATCATTTTGTTAAGAGATTGAGCGGTTTATAGTAGTCTGTCTGTTCGGAAACTTCACTTTGAGTCAGCTCGCCTTAGGTGGTCGGCACACAAGCAAGCGACTTGGTCGCTTCATTGTTAAACGAAAAACCTAAGGTCTTTTCGTTTGCCTCGCTTCAAAGCTCCAGTAGAGCTTTGAAGCTCTGACTACAGCGGCGACTGACTCCGTATCATCACTTTCAACGGAACATAAAATTGACAAACTTTAGATGACCAAGTCTTTCTTTGCTCCTCAATGAAAGCAAAGAGAGAATAATCATTAATTTCCGAACAAGTCTAGCGAATAACAGGGGATTTCGAGTCCCCTGTTATAAACTATCATTACATACATACAGAATGTATGTTATAATTAAATATAGAAAAGGAGAAAAAATGATAACGAGTTTATATCCAGTTTTGATGTGTGAAAATCTTGAGGCTACAGCCAACTTTTTTATAGAAAATTTTCAATTTCGGGAAACTTTCCGTTCGGATTGGTATATTAGTCTGATAGATGAAAAAGGCAGTTCTGAATTGGCCTTTATATTGAGCAATCACGATACAATTCCTGCAATGTATCAGAATTTAGCAAAAGGATTGATTGTTAATCTTGAAGTGGACAATGTGGATCTTCTTTACCAGCAAATGCTAGAAAAGCAGATTCCAATGGTTTTGCCTATTCGGAGTGAGGATTTTGGACAGCGGCATTTCATAATAGAAGCGCCGGGTTCTGTTTTGGTTGATGTAATTCAAGTCATTCCGCCTAGTGCTGAGTTTGTGGCAAATTATTTGGAGAGTGAAGATGAATAAAAAGCAGCAGGCTTCCTTAGAGACAAGCAAGAAAATATTAGCAATCGCTCGGCAACATTTTTCTTTAAAGGGTTATGCAGAAGCTTCCTTGGAGGAAATTGTGGATGAGCTGGGAATGACAAGAGGCGCTCTTTATCATCATTTTAAAAATAAAAAAGCTCTGTTTCTAGCTGTTTTAGAAGAGGTGCAGTCTGAACTTGGACAGCATGTTGAAGCCAGCGCTTTAAAGGTTAGTGACACTTGGCAGCAGTTGACCGAAGGCTGTTTAGCATTTGTGCTTTTTGCAAATCGGAAAGAAAACAGGCGAATTCTGCTGACTGACGGTCCAAATGTTGTTGAGTGGGAAGAATGGCGAGGCCAGGATGCAGAAAATTCTTTGTATCATCTCAAGGAACAGTTGGAGTTTCTGCAAAAAGAAGACAAGATAATTTCACTTGATCTTGATGTAATGGCGCATATGATTTCAGGTGCTCTAAACGACCTTGCCCTATATCTAGCTGCACAGAAAAATATACAGGAGGCAAACCTGCGTCTGGCTGTGGAGAGTCTTCTGAGAGGATTTGGGAAACATGGCTAAGAAAATAAAGGATTACTATGATTTGGCTTATGCTGAGGAATTGTCTCAAAAAATTCAGAAGGCAACTGCTGCTTTTGACCAACAGAGGTTTCTGGATTTGGTAAAGGACCAGTTGGAAGCTTTGGAATTTACTCAGCGACAGGAGCTGCTAGCGTCCAGTATCAAAAAATCCTTGCCTCTGTCTTATCCGGAGTCTTTAGTAGTTTTTGAAGAGATTTTAGGAGCGGAACTTGAGGGGAGTTTAGGCATGTTTTCTGAAGGCTACTGGCTTTGGCCGATTGGCAAATACGTAGAACTTTACGGAAGTCAAGAATTCGAGCTGAGTGCAGCCTTCTGCAAAGAATTGACCAAACGCTTTACAGGAGAGTTTTCCATGCGGCCGCTTTTGGCCAATTTCCCTAGTGAGACGATGGCTTTGCTGCTGGACTGGAGCAAGGATGAGAATAAGCGGGTTCGGCGTTTGGCCAGT
The DNA here is from genome assembly GCF_001578865.1 of Streptococcus sp. DD11. Taxonomy (NCBI): domain Bacteria; kingdom Bacillati; phylum Bacillota; class Bacilli; order Lactobacillales; family Streptococcaceae; genus Streptococcus; species Streptococcus sp. DD11. Next base: position 342,602 of record NZ_KQ969392.1, on the reverse strand, counting down.
GAGTGTATGCGCATCCGGCTGCCTTGGGCAAAAAAACTAACGATTGTGTTAGAATATTTTGAAACCTTTAAGACTATTTTGACGAATTTGAAGGATGAAGCAGATAAGACCATTCAAAAAAGCGTGGCCAATAATCTCAATGATTTATACAAGGAAGATGAGGATAAATTTGAAGAGATTATCAGCAGTTGGCAGAAGGAAGAAGTCAGTGCAGCCTGTGCCTGGATTATCAAACATGGCTCTCGAACCAAGAATAAGCAAAACAAATAAGCTCTGCCGCTGGGCAAAGCTTATTTATTTTATTCATTTTCTGCATCCGGTGTCAGAATCATCGGAATGATAATCGGTTCGCGCTCAGTGCTTTCGTAGAGGAAAGGCCGCAGGGCGTTGACGATGGCACCGTTGACGGACTGGATGCTGGCATCCTTGTTCTTGAGGGCAATGCGGATGGCATTGAAAAGCAGGCGCTGGCTCTGGCGAATGAGGTCGCCGGACTCGCGCATGTAGATAAAGCCGCGGCTGAGGATGTCTGGACCGGCCAGAATCATCTTGGACTTGAAGTCTACGGTTGCAACAGCCAGCACGACCCCGTCCTCTGACAGGTCCTTGCGGTCGCGCAGGACAGCAGCCCCGATTTCGCCGATACGGTTGCCGTCGACATAAATGTCCTGGGCGTTGAAGCTGCCGGCAATGCGGGCCGAATTGGCAGTCAGTGCCAGTACATCACCGTTGCTCATGATAAAGATATTGTCTTTAGGAACTCCGGTATCAACAGCCAAGCCGGCATGGACCTTCTGCATGCGGTATTCTCCATGGACGGGCATGAAGTATTTGGGTTTGATTAGACGGAGCATGAGTTTTTGCTCCTGCTGGCCGCCGTGCCCGGAGGTGTGGATGTTGTTAATCTTGCCGTGGATGACATCGACGCCGGCCTCTGAGATGGTATTGATCAGCTTATTGACGCTGGTCGTATTGCCAGGAATAGGGCTGGAAGAGAAAATGACGGTATCTCCTGGCTGCAGCTGAACCTGGCGGTGGGTGCCGTTAGCGATGCGGGACAGGGCTGCCATCGGCTCGCCCTGGCTTCCGGTACACAGGATCAAGACTTCGCCCGCAGGATAATCCTTGAGCTCATTTGGCTCGATAAAGGTATCTTTAGGGACCTTGATGTAGCCCAGCTCGATTCCGTTGACCATGGCTTTTTCCATGGAACGGCCAAAGACAGCAATTTTGCGGCCGGTTTTAACGGCTGCTTCAGCTGCCTGCTGGAGGCGGAAGATATTGGAGGCAAAGGAGGCAAAGATAATCCGTCCGTGAATGCCTTCGATAATCTTCATAATGGACTGGCCGACCACTTTTTCGGAATTGGTAAAGGTCGGTACTTCAGCATTGGTCGAGTCGGACAGGAGGCAGAGTACGCCTTCCTCTCCCAGAGCGGCCATGCGGTGCAGATCCGCCGGCTCACCAACCGGAGTAAAGTCAAACTTAAAGTCGCCGGTACAGACAATCTTGCCCTGAGGGGTATGGATGACAATCCCCAGCGGTTCCGGAATGGAGTGGGTGGTCCGGAAAAAGGTCGCCTTTAGATTTTTAAAGGTCAGTTCAGTATTTTGATTGATTTCATAGAGTTTGGCATCGCGCAGGAGACCGTGCTCTTCCAGCTTGCCGCGAATGAGGGCCAGTGCCAGCGGGCCGGCATAGATAGGGACATTGGCCTGCTTGAGCAGGAAAGGAATGCCGCCGATGTGGTCCTCGTGGCCGTGGGTGATGAGCACCGCCTTGATGCGGTCTATATTTTCTACGATATAAGAGTAGTCGGGAATGACATAGTCAATGCCCAGCAGGTCGTCTTCTGGGAATTTAATCCCGGCATCAACGATGATAATCTCATCCTGATACTCAATGCCGTAAGTGTTTTTTCCGATTTCGCCTAACCCACCAATCGCAAAAACGCCAACTTCTTCGGGTTTTAAGGTATATGCCATGGGTTAGAACTCCGTTAATTCAAAGGTGCCTGACTCTTTTTCATAGTCTAAATGTTTGTCAGACAAAAGCTCGATAAATTCAATGTTATAAGGGGTATTTTCTTCGACCAGCTTGCGAGCCTGAATGCGGCCGGCAAGCTCACTGTCGGCATCCACTTCCAGATAGAGGGAGCGGGTCTTTTCCCGGCGCGGGCTGCGTTCTTTGGTTTCCTGATAAAAAACTTTGTAAATCATTACATTTCCTTTCGTATTTTCATGATTAACCTGCAGAAAACAACAGCTGATTAGCTGTTTTCTTTTATTTAATTCTGAGTAGTAGATTAATCCTGATTCGTTACAATTATAATGATTATAACATAAAATAAGGGAATAGTAAAAGGTGGAGATAAGAAAAATGTAAGAGTGATTTAGTCTAAAAGCATTCGGATTCTATATTTCTGAAATGCCTGTTCTGGATATTTTTAATCTTATGAGAGATAGCCGTGCTCTTTGTACCAAGCTAGGACATCTTTGAGAGTTTCTTCGAAGGGGCGGAAATGGGCTCCTAACTCATTTTGAGATTTTGCAGAATTGAAATGTGTTCGGAGATATTCCTCCTCGGTAGAGGTCACAGCAGCCTTACTCAACAAAATAGGACGTTTTGTTAGGCGATGATATAGTTCATTGGACTGAGCAATTATCTTTAGAAGAAAAAGAGGAATCCGTCTAGTTGGAGCGGCAACTCCGCTGACCGCTTCTAGGTTTTTAAATAATTCTTCCATCGTCATATGCCTACCAGCTGCCAAATATCGTTCTCCTTGTCGGCCATACTGCATAGCTAGGATTTCGCAGTCTGCAACGTCTCGGGCATCTACGACGCTGTAGCTGCCGGGAATGATTCCGGGCAGTTTTTTATGAACGAAGTTAAAAATCAACTGTCCCGCTGAGGTGGGACCGATATCGCCTGGACCAAACATAATTCCAGGCAGGACAAAACTAACAAAAAAATCAGGATGTTTTTTTGAAAAATCTAAGAGAACCTCTTCGCTTAATATCTTACTGCGGTAGTAGTCATTGCTTGTATTCCTGCTGCGTAGCATGCTTTCATCAATCAGTTGATTTTGCTCACCATAGAGAACTGCACTCGATGAGGTATGGACCGCCTGACGAATGCCAGCTTTATAAGCGGCTTCAAAAAGTTCCAAACTACCCTTCACATTGGTATTATACAGTTCTTGCCAGTGTTTACCGCCTTTTAAACTATCTCGAAAGAAAGCAGCTGTGTGAAAAAGACTATCACAACCTTGCATATGATTTTGATAGCTGTCTGGCTGGCAAATATCCCCTTCAATGAAATGGATTGGTAAATTGCCAAACTGCTCTAAGGCTTTCTGTTGAGAGCGTACTAAAGCAGTCACCTGAATTCCTTTTTTTAGAAGGGCTCGCACTAGATTATTTCCTAATAAACCTGTTGCGCCAGTAACGAAGGCGTGGTGAATACTTCGGCTTTGGTGTTTTGGGGGCATGGATATTCTCCTTAAATTATATTTAGATGGCATGTCATCTATTCTCTTATTTTATATTTTGCAAGATTAATTGTCAACAATTAAGGGAATTAGTGTAAAATAGATACAGAAGAAATTTGTAAAGGATGGGAATAGAATGTCATCTTTAGGAGGCCGTTTTAGCTATTTATTCAAAAGTGCGGAAAATCTAGCGATGAGAGAATACAGTAACGCTTTAAAGCGCCTGGGAGTGACTCCGAATCAAAGTGAAGTTCTACTGGTCTTGGGACAATATGCCCCAATTTCTTTAAAAGCTTTGGGTGAATTGATTATCTGCGAGGAAAAGAGTCCTAGCCGTTTGGTTCAATCCTTAATCAGAAAAGGATTAATTTGCAAGGAAGTATCCAAAGATGATAAAAGAAGCACTCTTTTATCTTTAACGTCTGCAGGTCGTGATTTGCTTCCACAGTTAGAAGAGCAGGAAGCGCTCTTTAATCATCTCTTAGTGGAAAAAATTTCGCATTTAGAACTTTTCAGTGACAGTCTGAAAGAGTTTGTTGCAGGTAGTTTTTACGAAGATAAGCTGAAGCGTCGGTCTCTTTGGGACAGTGAAGAATGAGAGGATTTTTATGAACATTTTAGCGATGGATACGTCCAACAAAGCTCTGTCCTTGGCCCTTTTGCATGATAAGGAGCTCTTGGGACAGGTGACGCTCAATATCAAGAAAAATCATAGCATTACCCTTATGCCAGCTATCGATTTTCTGATGAATAGCCTGGATATGAAGCCAACAGATTTGGATCGTATCGCGGTATCTCAGGGGCCGGGCAGCTATACCGGCCTGCGGATAGCGGTGGCGACAGCCAAGACGCTGGCCCATACGCTCCAGATTGAGCTGGTCGGGGTCTCCAGCCTTTTGGCCTTGGTGCCAGAGAGTACAGCGGGACTGGCCGTTCCCATCATGGATGCGCGCCGCAACAATGTCTATGCCGGCTTTTATCAGTCTGGACAGGCGGTACGGCCAGAGGGCCATCTGCCTTTTGCGGAGGTTTTGGCAATAGCTGGCGCTGCGGATCAGCCGGTGACCTTTGTCGGGGAAACGGCTGCCTTTGCGGAGCAGATCAGAGAGCAGCTGCCTCAGGCTGTCATCTGTCCAACTCTGCCGGATGCAGCTGCCATCGGGCGCCTGAGTCTGCAGCTGCCGGCCCAGTCTGTCCACGACTTTGTGCCGCACTATCTCAAGCGGGTAGAGGCTGAGGAAAACTGGCTGAAAACGCACGAAGCAGCCAAGGATTCCTACATCAAGCGCCTATGACGGAAATCAGGCAATGGGAGGGCGGTTCTGCTGCGGAAAGAGCGGAGCTGGCAGCAAGCCTTTATCAGATCTTGTCCGATGTCTATCAGGTCAGCCCTTGGTCAGCGGAGCAGCTGGAAAAGGATTTGTGCGCAGAAACGGCTCTGTATTTTCTGGCAGAGGAGGCGGGGGCGGTTATCGGATTTTTAGCGCTGCAAGTCACGGCCTTTGAGGCCGAAGTCCTGCAGATAGCTGTCAGGCAGGCCTATCAGGGTCGGAAAATTGCTACGGCCCTCTTTGAGAATCTGCCGGCTGACAAGGATATTTTCCTTGAGGTGAGGGAGTCCAACTGCCCAGCTCTGCTATTTTACAAAAAGGAGAAATTTAAGGAAATCGCTCGGCGCAAGGGCTACTACCATGCGCCGGCAGAAGATGCGATTGTCATGAAAAGGGAAAGCCATGAAAGATAGATATATTTTAGCTTTTGAGACGTCTTGTGACGAGACCAGTGTGGCAGTTCTGAAGAATGAGACGGAGCTTTTGAGTAATGTCATTGCCAGCCAGATTGAGAGTCACAAGCGTTTTGGCGGAGTGGTACCGGAAGTGGCCAGCCGTCACCATGTGGAGGTGCTGACGGTCTGTATCGAGGAGGCCCTGCAGGAAGCGGGCATCAGGGAGCAGGATGTGACGGCTGTGGCCGTGACCTACGGCCCGGGTCTGGTCGGCGCTCTCTTGGTGGGACTGGCTGCAGCCAAGGCTTTCGCCTGGGCCCACGGTCTGCCGCTCATCCCAGTCAATCACATGGCCGGCCATCTCATGGCAGCCCAGTCTGTGGAGGAGCTGGAGTTTCCGCTTCTGGCCCTTCTGGTCAGCGGCGGTCATACCGAGCTGGTCTATGTCAGCCAAGCCGGTGATTACAAGATTGTCGGCGAAACCCGCGATGATGCAGTCGGGGAGGCCTATGACAAGGTCGGCCGGGTCATGGGGCTTGCCTATCCAGCTGGCCGGGAGATTGATCAGCTGGCTCATCAAGGACAGGATGTCTACGATTTTCCGCGGGCCATGATCAAGGAGGACAATCTGGAATTCTCCTTTTCCGGACTGAAATCAGCCTTCATCAATCTCTATCACAATGCAGAGCAGCGAGGCGAAACCCTGTCCAAGGCGAATCTGGCTGCCAGTTTTCAGGCGGCAGTCCTGGATATTCTCATGGCCAAGACCAAGAAAGCATTGGCAACATACCCTGTTAAAACCTTGGTGGTAGCAGGCGGCGTTGCGGCCAATCAGGGGCTGCGGGAGCGGCTGGCGGCGGAAATCACGGATGCCAAGATCATCATTCCGCCTCTGCGTCTCTGCGGGGACAATGCCGGGATGATCGCCTATGCCAGCGTCAGCGAGTGGAACAGGAAACAATTTGCTGGACTGGACCTAAATGCCAAGCCCAGCCTGGCCTTTGATACGCTAGAATAAAGGGGAATTATGCGCGGACAAACATTTAAGCAGGGGGCTCAGGCTGCTGTGCCGACGGCTCTGGGCTATATCAGTATCGGCCTGGCCTGCGGCATTATGGCAGCACCCTACATGAATCTTTTTGAAATGGCGCTGATGAGCCTCTTGGTTTATGCAGGCAGTGCTCAGTTTGCTATGATTGGGATGATTGCTCTGCAGGCGCCGGTTTTGGCCATTGCTCTGACGGTCTTTCTGATTAATATCCGCCATTTGCTGCTCTGCCTGCATGCATCGACTTTTTTTCGCAAGTCCAGTCTGGGAGAGAATATAGCCATTGGCAGCCTGCTGACTGATGAGACTTATGGGGTGCTGATGGGGGAGCAGCTGCATACGGAGCTGATTAGCGCTTCTTGGATGCAGGGCAATAATCTGCTCAGCTATGCGGCCTGGTTTTTAGGGACTGTTGCAGGGACGGCCTTAGGCGGCCTCCTGCCCAATCCGGAAAGCTTTGGTCTGGACTTTGCTCTGGTAGCCATGTTTATCGGGATTTTTTCTTCCCAGTTTGCACTGATGCTGCGCCGGGTCAGGATGAACAAGCTGTTTTTGGTCTTGAGCGTAGTGGGTCTGGCCTATCTGCTTCTCGCCATGCTGGTTCAACATTCGCTGGCGGTCCTCTTTGCGACCTTGCTGGGCTGTACGGTGGGGGTGCTGTTAGATGATAAGTAACTATATTTTGCTGGCTATTCTTTGCTCAGCCCTGGTGACTTGGATTCCGCGGGTTCTGCCCTTTATCTTGGTCAAGTACAAGGGTCTGCCCCCTTTGGCCGAGCGCTTTCTCAAATATCTGCCGGTTTCCATTATCTTTGCTCTCATCCTCTCCAGCGTAACCCAGACGCAGGCCGGTCATTTTCCTGTTTTCAAATGGCTGGATTTGCTGGCAGTCTTTCCTACAGCCTATGTGGCATTTAGATATAAAAATCTGATTGGAACGGTCCTGTTTGGCGTGGTACTTGTGGCCTTGCTGCGGCTGGCTGCCCAGCTTTTGGGACTGTGACATCTGCTGACGAGGCCGGGACAGACTCCCATGATGGCTCCGTCCTCACCTGCAGAGGGGGTGTATCGTTTGAAAATATCGTATAAAAATCGGGAAGACAAACCCTTGTTATTTGTTTGGAGTTCTTTCCCGCTTCCTGTCCCACTGCCTGTTTGTTGTTTTCTAAGAATTATCTGAAAATATAAGAAATTGTGGTATAATAGAATTATCTACATCTCGGAGGTGAAAAAATGGCAGAAGCAGGACATACATTTCTCGCAAAATTGGGAAAAAAACGGCTCCGTCCCGGAGGCAGGAAAGCAACAGACTGGCTGATTGAGCAGGGACAGTTTTCCAGTGATAAGAAAGTGCTGGAAGTTGCCTGCAATATGGGGACCACCACGATTGAACTGGCTAAAAAGTACGGCTGCCGGATTACGGCGGTTGATCTGGACAAGGCGGCTCTCAATCAGGCGCGGGTCAATGGGGACAAGGCCGGAGTC
>NZ_KQ969392.1:321523-334833 GCF_001578865.1 Streptococcus sp. DD11 | reverse complement strand
CTATGAGGACAGCAGCTTTGACATTGTCATCAATGAAGCGATGCTGACCATGCAGAGTGAAAAGGGAAAGAATAAGTGCCTGGATGAATACTATCGGGTGCTCAAGCCTGGCGGTGTCCTTCTGACCCATGATGTCATGCTCAAGCAAAAGGATGAGGCGGTGCGGGAGGAGCTGTCCCGGGCCATCAATGTCAATGTCGGTCCGCTGACGGAAGGTTCCTGGATCCAGCTGGCCCGTTCGCACAAGTTTGATCAGGTGGAAACCTTCGTCGGCAACATGACCCTTATGAGCCCGCGCGGCATGATTTATGACGAGGGGCTGGGCGGAACTCTGAAAATCATCCGCAATGCCCTCAAGAAAGAGAATCGCCCGCAGTTTGTCAAGATGTTTAAGATGTTTAAGAAAAATCAGGAGAAGCTGGGCTTTATTGCTATGGCATCCCGCAAATAAGTCTCAGCCGCTTTAGCAGCCCTAAGGCGGCTTTGACAATATTCCCAAAAACTTGACCCTCCCCTTAGGTCAGGGTCTATACTAGATGGACAAGGAGGTCGAATGTACCATATCAAAGAAGCAGCCCAGCTGTCAGGTGTCTCTGTCAAGACCCTGCACCACTATGATAAGCTTGGGCTTCTGAGCCCGCTCAAGTCAGAAAATGGCTATCGCCTATACAGCGAAGCCGATTTAGAGCGCCTGCAGATTATTTTATTTTATAAATATCTTGAATTTCCTTTAAAGGAAATAGCAGAGCTGCTTGCTCAAGAAGGGCAGGACTTATTGCCGCACCTGCTGAGACAGCTGCAGTCTTTGGAGCAGGAAAAGGAACGGTTGGATATCTTGATTTCCACTTTGCGAAAAACGATTCAAGCTCAAAAAGGGGAAAGAAAGATAACAACAGAAGAAAAATTTGCTGGCTTTACTTATGAAGCTCATCGAAGCTATCATGACCAAGCTGTGGAAAAATATGGACAGGCTGTTGTGGATGAAGCTATCGGCAGACAAGCAGGCCAAGAGGAGCAGGTGACAGCAGCTTTTAATCGGATTTTTCGGAATCTGGCAAATAATCTGCAGCAAGGCCTGCCGGCAGCTGCCGAGACCAATCAGGAGCAGGCAGCCCAGCTCCTGCAGACGATTCGCCGCTATAGCTTTGACTGCTCGCTGGAGATTTTTGCGCAAATCGGCCGTGGCTATGCGGCCAATCCTGAGTTTAAAGAGAACATTGACCAATTCGGTGCCGGAACAGCCCGGTATACAGCAGATGTGATTGCGGTTTATGTGCAGAAGCAAGGAGAATAACAAAACCGGCGGAGATTTGCTCGCCGGTTTTGTATTATTTCAAATCATACTTCCAGTCGTCGCCGTCTTTGTAGTAGAAGAATTCACTTAAATCTTCTTCCAAAAAGACACGCAGCATATCAGACATATCATTGGTAGCTAGTTTTAAATTGGAAAGATTTTCAAACCTTTCCCACCAGACCTTTCCTTCGTCTGGTGACCGCAGGATGCCAGAATAGCGCGTGGTCTTATAGAGCAGGACGACATAGCGACCCCTCTTGTCATCATACCAGTCTTTGATCCCGCACAGCTGAGGTTTGAAGATGGTCAGTCCCGTTTCTTCTTTGACTTCTCTGATAACTGCATCTGTAAAAGACTCGCCGCGCTCCACGTGGCCGCCAGGGAAGGTAATGCCGGGCCAGTCCGGTTTCACTCGATCTTGGACGAGAACTTTTTCTCCGTCATAGATCATGCACATGTTGACAAATTCTGCCTTTTCCAGTCGTTTCATTTTTCTCCTTAATCGTGATATTACTTAGACAAGAGCTTCTCGATGACCTTTAATTTTCGCATGGTCAAATCCACGCCAAAGAGTTTCTCAAGATAGTTGGTGTTCAGCTTTTTGCGTTTTGCAGTTCGGGGAAGATAGAGGTAGAGGCAGTGATGGCCGATGCAAATCTCTTCTCCTCCATAATCCGGCAGGAGTTTTTCCAAAGGCAGGTTTTGAATGGAATTTTGATATAAAATAACGTGCACACGGTCATAAAGGTAATGTTTTTCTATGAAAGGATTTTCGTCAGCCATTTTTTCAAGGTCCCTCTTGGTTTTGATAACCATTTTCAAATCAGCTCCAATTTGGTCTTTGATGAGGCGGTGGACAAGATATCGGATCTCTTCTACTGGAAGTGGGCTGTCAAGTAAAATATTGCCGCTTTGGATATAGGTTCTGACTTTTTCAAAGCCAGCTTCTGTTAAAATTTCAACTAGATAAGCCATTTTCGGGATGGCGTTTTTTCCGCTTGGGGTGACCCCGCGCAGTAAGATAATATATTCCATTTTGCCCTCTCTTTTCTAATAATGGCTGGATCCTGCCACCCAGCCGGTGCAGAGAGCAGCGGTGATATTGAAGCCGCCAGTATGGGCATTGATGTCTAAGACCTCTCCAGCGAAGTGGAGGCCGGGAACCAGTTTGCTTTCTAGGGTCTTAGGGTTGATTTCTTTCAGACTGACCCCGCCCTTGGTGACAAAGGACTTGGCCAGAGACATCTTGCTGGTCACGGGAATGGGCAGGGCCTTCATCTGGCTGAGAAGGGCTTCTTTCTCTTTGGGACTGAGCTGTTTGGTTTTTTCGGGGAATGGCTGTGCGATAAAGTCGGCCAGCCGCTCGGGCAGCAGGATTTTCAGACTGTTTTTGAGCGACTTTTCCCGCTTGCTGTCTAAGAATGCTGCCACTTCCTCCTGATCCATCTGAGGGAGAAAATCCAGATAGATGGTTTCACCGCCCTTGACAAAGCTGGACAGGCGCAGGGCCGCCGGTCCCGACAGGCCAAAGTGGGTAAAGAGCAGGTCGTGGGTGATGGTGTGCGCACCGCAGCGGAGGGTCACATCGTCCAGCGAAATCCCTTGGAGAGCCTTGTGGGGAAAGTCGGTCAGGAGAGGGCTTTCAGCTGCTTCCAAGTCTGTCACGGTATGCCTGAAATGGCGGGCAATCTCATGGCCGAAGCCCGTGGAGCCGGTCGAGGGATAGGACTTGCCGCCGGTCGTCACGATGAGCTTATCGCAGGTCCATATGGAGTCTGTGGATTTGACGGTGAAGGTTTCCCCAGTCTTTTTGACTGAGACAATCTCGGTGTTGGTCTGGACAGTCCCGCCCAGCTGGGCGATTTTCTTTTCCAGCGCTTCGATGATGGTGCGGGATTTGTCTGTGGCTGGAAAGACTCGGCCGTGGTCCTCAACCTTGAGCTGGACACCGTTGTCGGTGAAAAAGCTGATAATATCGTGGTTGTCAAACTGGGAGAAGACGCTGTAGAGAAAGCGGCCGTTGCCGGGAATGCCGGCCATAAGGTCGTCCAAAGTCCCGTTATTGGTGACATTGCAGCGGCCGCCGCCTGTTCCGGCCAGCTTTTTGCCCAGCCGCTTATTTTTCTCAAGGAGCAGGGTTTTCTGTCCGTAGAAGGAGCTGGAAATAGTGGCCATCATACCGGACGGGCCGCCGCCGATGACGATGGTATCAAAATGGTTTTGCATGATGTTCCTTTGCTGTTGACTCTTCAAGAGTAAGATTTGATTTTTTGGGATGCTGTATTTTTTTCTGAGAGAAGCCTTCTGGCTCTGCGAATGATTTATATTCATAGTCAATGTACATCGGCATCAGATGAGGCAGGAGCAGACAGGGAGGGCAGAAATCTGTTTGTCGTGCTGCGGGGTATCCTGCAGGCTTTTCTCTGCCTGCTGCCCCTGACGCCATCGTTTCAATCCCTTGCCGGGCAGCGCCGGAATCACTCAAAGTCCTGCTTTGCCGTTGTGAATCAAGCTTCCGCAGGGAAGTGTCTCCAAGGCTCTGCTCCCTGTCTCATTGTACCATAAAAAAGAGAGCCGCAGTGGCCAAATCCTTGAAAAACAAGGAAAATTTGACAGTCAAGGCTTGATATGATAAGATTTATTTATCTATAACTAGAAAAAGTTTTCGAGGAAATTATGGCAATAGAAAAGACAGTCAGTGAGCTGGCCGAGATTCTCGGTGTCAGCCGTCAGGCGATTAACAACCGTGTCAAGGCCCTGCCGGAAGAAGATACGCAGAAAAATGAAAAAGGCGTAACGGTTGTGACCCGCAGCGGTTTGATTAAGCTGGAAGAGATTTATAAAAAAACCATTTTTGAAGATGAGCCGGTCAGCGAAGATGTCAAGCAGCGGGAGCTGATGGAAATCTTGGTGGACGAGAAAAATGCAGAAATTGTCCGTCTCTATGAGCAGCTGAAGTCCAAGGACAGTCAGCTGGCTAAGAAAGATGAGCAGCTGCGCATCAAGGATGTGCAGATTGCGGAGAAGGACAAGCAGCTGGACCAGCAGCAGCAGCTGACAGCCAAGGCCATGAATGAGCGTGAAACCCTGCTGTTGGAATTGGACGAAGCCAAAGAAAAGGTGCAGGAGCAGGAAAGCAAAGGCTTTTGGGCACGTTTATTTGGTAAATAAAGAAAATCTCAGTTGATAAGGCAGCTGAGATTTATTTGTAGGTAAAAGAAATGAAGAAAGAACGGATTGCAGCGAATATTAATCTTCTGGGCCAATTCTGCGGCCGCAGGGATCTGCCGGAGCTCAGTCAGTCGGCCCTGCAGGACACATATGGCTTTGCTCAGGCGGATGTCTTTGTACTTTTCGGCGGCAGTGTTCTGGCCGGCGGAGATGTGCTGGCAGCTGCTATCAGGGCTGAAGTGGCCAGGACTTATATCATCGTCGGCGGAGCAGGACATACGACCGACGGGCTGCGGCAGAAAGCAGCAGCAGAGCTTCCCCGGCTTGTCGTCAGAGGTCTGTCTGAAGCCGAGATTTTTGCAGCCTATCTCAAGGAAAAGCACCATGCAGCAGCGGATTATCTGGAATGCCAGTCCACCAACTGCGGCAATAATATCACCTATCTTCTGGAACTGTTGGAAAAGAAAAGCATTGACTGCCGGTCCATCATTCTCTGTCAGGATGCGACGATGCAGGCCCGTATGGAAGCAACGCTGCGAAAGCATGCAAGGGCGGATACCGTCATCATCAACTATGCTGCCTATAGGGCCCAGACGGTGACAGAGGGGCAGCAGCTGGTCTTTGCTCAGGAGATTCGCGGCATGTGGGAATTGGAGCGTTATATCAGCCTGCTCATGGGAGAAATTCCCCGTCTGCGGGATAACAAGAATGGCTACGGTCCCCGCGGCAAGAATTATCTGGTCCATGTGACTATACCGGCGGCCGTAGAGCAGGCATTTGCTGAGCTCACAGAGACATACGGCGGGCTGATCAGAAAGGCCGATCCTCTCTATGCTTCCAAAGAAAATAAAGGAATACAATGACATCACAAAGACTGGGAATTCTGAGGTTGTACCGCAACCTTGACAAAATATTGGTGCTCTTTTTCATGGTTTTCATGTTCATGGAGTCTGTCTGGGTGCCCGTTAATTCGTTTGCAGCTGAAGGGCTGCTCCGACAGACTGGCTATCTCTTTTTCTCTTACAATAATGCCGTCAGAGTCCTGACCTCTAACTGGCTGGTCACGCTGGGCTTCGTCAGCCTGTTTGCCGCCAATCTGTTTACTGCCTACTTTCAGATTGGGCTGATTTTTCTGGGGCTTCGCAATCTCTTGGATAAGCAGGAGCGCAGTGTCTTTCAGTTTCTGGGAAAAACGCTGCGGGACAGCTGGTCCTTGATCCGCTATGCCCGGCCCGGCAAGGTGGTCTTTATCGCACTCTATACGGGCTTTCTCTTCCCTTTCCTGCGTCAGATTTTGAAGATTTATTATCTGAACAAACTTTTAATCCCAGAATTTATCGTGACCTATCTCAAGACAGAGGTCTGGATGAAGTGGCTGATTTACGGGCTGATTTTTCTGCTCTTTGTGGCAGCGGTCCGCCTCATGTTTGCCCTGCCCAAGCTCTTTTTTGAGCATGCTGGCCTGCGTGACGCCTTGCGCTATAGTTTGGGGAAAACGAAGAAGCGCGTGATGTACTATACCTGGAAACTTGCTTGGCTGCTGATCAAGAGTTTCCTTCTCTTCACTCTCATCAGCCTGCCCATTCTGCTGCTGCAGCAGTATATGGATAGTCAGTCCAATAGCATTGCTTTTGCCAGCGCTCTGGCTAACTATGTCCTGATTAAACTGGCTTATTATATCATGCTGGCTTACTTTTTGATCAAATTTGCAGCCTTTCTGACCGACAGCAGCCTATCTGAATACAGGCACCGAAAAGGCCTGCCCCTCATGCGTTGGTTTGTCCTGCTGACGACCGGTGCCATTTTTGCTGTGGAAGGTTTTTTCTATATTAATTTTCCGCTGGAAACCATTCCTGTCACCATTTCCCACCGTGGGGTTTCGCAGGCCAATGGAGTCCAAAATACGGTAGAATCGCTGGAAAAAACGGCCCTGCTCAAGCCGGGTTATATTGAAATGGATGTTCAGGAAACAGCGGACGGTCAGTTTGTCATGATGCACGATGCTAATCTGCAGGCCTTGGCCGGAGTCAATGCTCGGCCTCAGGAGCTGACCTTGGAGGAGCTGACGTCTCTGGATATTTCCGAAAACGGCCATACAGCCAAGATTTCCAGCTTTGATGCTTATCTGAAGCGGGCCAATCAGCTGGGGCAGCGGCTTCTGATTGAGATCAAGACCAGTAAGCTTGATTCGGCGGATATGATGGATCGTTTCTTGAAGCTTTATGCAGCCAATATCAAGATTTACGGCCACCAGATTCAGTCGCTGGATTACCGGGTAATTGATAAGACGGTTACCTATGATGCGGCGATACCGACCTTCTTTATCCTGCCTTACAACACCATTTTCCCCAGAACCAAGGCTTCCGGCTACACCATGGAATACTCTACGCTGGATGAAAATTTTGTCAATAAGCTGTGGACGACAGATAAGCTGCTCTACGACTGGACGATCAATGATGAGGACAGTATTGCCAAATCCTTCCGTCTGGGAGTGGACGGTATGATTACGGATAATCTGGAGCTGGTCCAGACCTCCATCAAAGAGCTGCAGAACAACCCCAAGTACACCGTTCTGCTCATGAATAAAGCGGCGGATCTGCTGAATTTTTCATAAGATATCGTTATTTTGTTTATCTTTTATGACTTTGTCAACTCGCCTTGCTCCAACAGTCCATAAGGACTGTTGGAGGCTGGAGATAAAGGGAACGCAGTTCCCAGCTTTCGTTCAGCCCGAACCTAGAAACGAGATAATGAGGTAGAAAAGTTGTGGATTTTGAACAGCTCGCTGCCCTATCGTCCTGTACGTTAAGCGATAGGCTGAAACTGTCCACCGGACAGTTTCACTGCTAAAAGCAAAGGAAAAGACTATAAAAGAGACTGAGAAATCCCAGTCTCTTTTGAATTGGATTAAAAAGGGAGTTTGCCAGCGAAAGCGCCCATTTTTTTCTGAGTCGCTTCATCAATCTGAGCCAGTGCGTGGTTCAGAGCCTGAGCCGTCATCTCTGATAGAGTTTCCAGATCTTCAGGATCGACGACAGCTGGGTTGAAATCAATACTGACCACCTTCTTATCACCAGTCAGCTTGGCAAGGACTAAATCTTGGGCAGACTTGCCGGTGAATTCAGTTGCAGCCAGCTCTGCCTGACCTTTTTCCATTTGCTTTTGAAGCTTTTGAGCCTGCTTCATCATGCTTTGCATGTTCATCATCGTAAAAATCTCCTTATTGTTTGCTTGAACAACCTATTCTACCATATTTGCTGGGGCAATTCCAGTCTGGACTTTTCTAAGTCAACGGTCAGCTGGTAGTCCGTTTTGTCGCGGACGGTATGCTCAAAGTCAGTGGTATAGAGAACCAGACGGAGCTGGTCTCCCTTTTTCAGCCGGTAGATGGTCGGCTGCAGGTCAAAGGCGCATTCCAGCCATTGGTCAGGAGTGACCTCTTCAACCGTCAGCAGGTCTGTCCGGTTTTGCAGGTTGAGAAAGCCTTTGGTGATGACCCGGTGGGGTGTTTCAGTAAAGGGCAGTTCAGCCAGATTGTCCAGCATGTAGTAGCGGCCGTTGTCCATCACTCTGGGAGCAAGGACAGTCGGAAGAGGCGTCAGCCGCTTGGCAGCTCCGACATCCAGAAGCTGAGCTGAAATCAAGCCCTTGTCGCTGCTGGATTTGAGACGGAGCGTCAGCTGGCTGGCTCCATTGAGGAGGAGATCGTCTTCTAAGGTCCAGTCCAGTGTGATTTGGTTGACCTTTCCCTCAAAAAGCTCAGTTTTAAAGGTTTGGTAACTCTTGGCAAAGCGCTGATAGTCTGCTTCTGGATACTGGTTTTGAATAACTTGGCAGTCTTGGCCCAGCTGGAACTGGCGTTTCTGCTCTTGTCCGCCAAAATCTTCCAGCGTCTGCCAGCTTTGGGCTTGGCTATTGTCCTGCCAGATGACCGGCGGCAGCTCGAAGTCTGATTCGCAGCTCAGGAGTTTTTTAGACAGGAGGGCGTTCATGGATTCACGAAAGTCGATAGACTGCCAGTTGTTCATGTAAACATGGGCGCCGTTATGGAAAAAGAGGTGTTTTTTGAGACCGGCCGGCAGGGCATGAAACATCCTATAGACGTGGAGAGGCTTGACATTCCAGTCCTGGGAACCGTGGGTAAAGACCACCTCGGCCTTCACCTTATCAGCGTTGATAAGGTAGTTGCGATCATGCCAGAATTGATTGTAGTCCCCGCTTTCACGGTCCAAGTCTCTGCGCTCCTGCTCTAAGCTTTCCTGATAGGCGGCATTGTGGCGGAGGTAGTCTCCGGCCCGCAGATTGCGGGAGTAGGTCAGCTCGGTCAGGGACTCAAAGTCTTCGCCCGGATAGCCGCCGGGGCTGGTCACCAGCCCGTTTTCGCGGTAGTAGTTGTACCAAGACGAAATGCCGGCTTCGGCAATGATGACCTCCAGGCCTTCCACGCCGGTGGTGGCCAGCCCGTTGGACATGGTGCCCAAGTAGGAAATGCCGGTCGTCGCCGCTTTGCCATTGGACCAGACGGCTTTAATCGTCCTCTGGCGTGTGTGGTCGGTGAAAGCCCGGCAGCGGCCATTGAGCCAGTCAATGACATTCTTATAAGCTTCAATCTGCTGGTAATCGCCGTTGGTCATGAGCCCTTCTGAATCCTTGGTGCCGACACCGGATACATAGAGATTGGCAAAGCCGCGCGGCAGCAGATAGTCATTGAGGGTGTAGGTGCCGATATGGCCCAGTTTTTCCTCGGTTTCCGCCGCCTCTTCTCCTTCCCAGTCCTGCTCGGATTGGATAGTTTTGAGCTCAGGATCGCGGACGGCAATTTTCCTCGGGTTTTTCTTGGACAGATTGACATTCATATTATGGAGGGCCTTGTCGCTGGCGGGGTCATTGGTGCCCTGATGGTAGGGAGAGGCTGTCATCACAGCTGGGATTGTTCCGGCATAGCGGGGCCGGATAATGCTGACTTTGATCAGATCGGGCCGACCGTCCTGGTCGGTATCCACGCGTGATTCGACATAGACCACCTCGCGGATGGCATCGTGGCTGGAAAAGGTCGCTAGGCTCTTGCCGTTGAAGTAATGGTAAGCGTTGTCCTCTGGAATCAGCCCTTGGCTGACCAGTTTATCGACCAGCAGATTGCCGCTTGCGGTGCGGGTGCTGAGCAGCTGATAGAGGTTTTCCAGCAGACTGCCGTAAGTAATCGGAAAGGCCGTGTCCTGCCGGAACTGCTCGGCATCTTCAAAGTCGACAAAGGGTGAAAACTCCAGCAGCTGAAAGGCGACCATGTAGAAAACTTCTGCGGTCAGTTCTCGGTCAGAGCGGAAGAAGTCCAGCAGGTCCGTCTCCTTATCGGCTGCCCAGGCCCGAAGCGGATAGTCTGTATTTTTATAAGTAAAAAAGACGGTGCGGAGAAAATTTTCCAGATTTTCTTTATGGGAAAGCGACGGCTTCAGCTCAAAGCCCAGCAGAGCCATTTCTTTCCGCATTTTTTCTGTATCGACTTTTGTATAACTATACTGATTAAAACGCATATTTTTCCCTCTTTTTCTTATTTTTATTAAAAATGACCTTTACATTATCCATTATACTTGATAAAATAGACTTTGTCTAAAAATATTTTAAGGAGTATCAACAAATGGATTTCGAATGGGCAGTCAAATATGCCACAGAATTTTTGGGTACGGCCATCCTCATTATCTTGGGAAACGGTGCTGTAGCCAACGTTGAATTGAAAGGAACCAAGGGGCATCAGAGCGGCTGGCTGGTTATTGCTGTCGGCTACGGAATGGGTGTAATGATTCCGGCTTTGATGTTTGGCAATGTCTCAGGCAATCACATCAACCCTGCCTTCACTTTGGGCTTGGCTGTCAGCGGCTACTTCCCATGGACTCAGGTTGCGCCTTATATTGCGGCACAGCTTCTGGGTGCCATCTTTGGTCAGGCGCTGGTCGTAGCGACTCACCGTCCTTACTACCTGAAAACGGAGAATCCTAATAACATTTTGGGTACTTTCTCTACAATTTCCAGCTTGGATCATGGAACGCCTGAGTCCCGCAAGGCAGCTATGATAAACGGATTTGTCAATGAATTTGTCGGCTCCTTCGTTCTTTTCTTTGCGGCGCTCGGCTTGACCAAGCATTACTTTGGTGCAGAAGCGCTTCAATACATGAAGCAGCTGGCTGCTCAGTCAGGTCAGACAGCTGATTTTACCGATTTGGCAGTCAAGGCCCAATTAGCTCCGCACACAGCGGCAGGTCTTTCAGTGGCCCACTTGGCTTTGGGCTTCCTGGTGATGGCACTGGTGACTTCGCTGGGCGGACCGACCGGACCAGGTCTCAACCCGGCTCGGGACTTAGGACCTCGTATCCTGCACTTCCTTCTTCCTCAGTCAGTTCTTGGCAAGCACAAGGGTGACTCAAAATGGTGGTATTCTTGGGTACCGGTTGTGGCACCAATCCTTGCGGGGATTACAGCTGTCTTGCTTTACAAGGCCATCTACGGATTATAATGACAAAAGGGCTGGGGATTCTCAGCTCCTTTTCTACTGCTCTTGACGAAACTAGCTCAAAACCTCTGGGGGAGGTTTTGAGGCTGCAGATGAAGCTTCCGTGAGGAAGTGTCTGCCAGTAAGGGCGCAGTTGAGTCCTAGAGCAGTGGATGCAGTTTTGTCTGCTGGGACAGACAGTAAACCTTGAAGAAAGTTAGCAGTTAGTTATGGAAATGAATCTATCAAAGCTCCGCAAAATCAGCCGCTGGAGAACCTTGCTGTTTGGTTTTTTAGCAGTTGTTTTCGGGCTGATTATTATCGTCAACGGAGTGAATTTTACGAAAGTTGCTATTGATTTGCTGATGTCTTATTTCTTTCTTGTGGGTCTGGTCAATTTATTTCTCCACTTCATTGTGGGGAAAAAAGAAGTCCCGGTGATACCTGAAATCGTCCGCATTGTGCTAGCCAATCTGATTGGCCTGCTGAACCGTCTCAGCAGTCTTCCCGTTGATATTGTCATCATTATTTTGGGGATTTATCAGCTGGCAACAGCAGCTGTCTATGGCATTACTTACTATCTCTATCGAAAAAATCAGTCCAAGGGAGCTCTGCGTTTTCTCTTGGATACGGTTCTTTACGGTCTCATCGGCCTAGCGACAGTTTTCTCTCCTTCAGT
Source organism: Streptococcus sp. DD11 (assembly GCF_001578865.1). Classification (NCBI taxonomy): domain Bacteria; kingdom Bacillati; phylum Bacillota; class Bacilli; order Lactobacillales; family Streptococcaceae; genus Streptococcus; species Streptococcus sp. DD11. The sequence continues at coordinate 323,205 of NZ_KQ969392.1, read as the reverse complement.
CAATGGGCAGGTTCAGTTTTTCTTTTTGGGAATGTATCTGGTCATGCTGGGATTTTCCAATATTCGGGACGGGCTTTTTTTCGACAATGACCGTGAAAGAACCCAGCTCCGGCGGCATATCCGCATCAATCTGCCGATTATTCTGGCAGCTTTTATACCGGCTGAAAATCTTGACCAATTCAACCGCTTTATCCGGGGGCAGAATGTGCATGAGCCGGCGCAAACTGTTTACAGTCTTGTTAAAGATGAGAAAAAGACGGCTGACTTGGAGGTCTTGGTCCACACATCAAAGGAGAGTCTGTTCGGGGCTATCGGCCATGTTGACATCTGTTATCAGGGGCAGGTCATTTCCTATGGCAGCTATGATGTCTTTTCAGAACGCTGCAAGGGGATGATTGGCGACGGCGTGCTTTTTAAGGTCAGCAAAGATGACTATATTGAGCTTTGCAAGAAGGAGAGCAAGAAAACTCTCTTTGGCTATTCTCTGTCGCTGACAGAGCAGGAGAGGGAGGCGGTGGAGAAACGTCTGGCCCAAATCGATCAATGGCTGATAGAATGGGAACCGCCGGCTGATTTGAAAGACGGCAGACATACCTATGCTTACAAACTGAGACATGAGCTGGGAGCGCGGCTCTATAAGTTTACAACCAGCCGCTTTAAGACCTACTTTGTCATGTCGACTAACTGCTGCCTGCTGGCCGACTCGATTATCGGTCAGGCCGGCACCGACATGTTAGATATTCGGGGCATTATCGCACCGGGAACCTATCAGTCTTATCTGCAGTATGAGTTTGAATCTGCCAATGACTTGGTCATCGCCCGCACAGTTTATCAATAAAAGCAGGCAAAAATTGTTTGAGAAATTGTTGATTTGCGCATAATTTCTTGTCAAATTGATTAAAATCCATTACAATTAAATGGTTTGGAGGAATTTATGAGTGTGAATCAAATTGTGAGAATAATCCCTGTATTGAAAGTAAACAATCGAAACCTGAATCAGGATTTCTATAAAAAAGTGCTGGGCATGAAGACGCTTTTGGAAGAGTCCGCCCACCTGTCTCTGGGGGATCTGACCAAAACGGAAAAGCTGGTCCTGGAAGAATCACCCAGCATGCGGTCACGCCGGGTCAAGGGACCTAAGAAATTAGCCCGAATCGTTATCAGAGTGGAGAAGCCTGAGGAAATTGAGGGCCTGCTGGCTCAAAAACCAGATCTTGTCCAGCTTTACCGCGGCTCTAAATCTTATGCTTTTGAAGCAGTGTCTCCGGAGGGGCACGCCTTTTTGCTGCATGCTGAGGATGATTTGGCTGATCTGCGCCCTGTAAGGGCAGTGCCGGATTTTCAGCAGCCGGAGGGCTTTGCCGGCCTCAGCTGCTTTGAAGTAGAGACGGTAGAGCTCCATGTGCCGGATCAGGCCGAAACGGAGCGCTTCTATCGGAAGCTTGCCAATGCGCTGGATTTTCTGTCCTTCACGGCTGCAGCCGGACAAGACCTGCAGGCTGACAGCACCCATACTTGGGATATAGCGATGATCAAAGCTCAGGTCAAGGACTTGGATACTGCTGCGCTCAGGGAAATACTGACGGATCAAGAGGTTTTTGTTCCTAAGTCTGACAAATTTCTGCTTAGTCAGGACCCTAGCAAGATTGAGCTGTGGTTTGAAGCATGACTGTAGACGGCAT
>NZ_KQ969392.1:319815-321211 GCF_001578865.1 Streptococcus sp. DD11 | reverse complement strand
ACTGTAGACGGCATTCTTGACAAATCAAAGAACAGCTGGCAGCAGGTACGTTTACCCGGGGCCAGTCTGGCTCTCTACAGTGACGGTCAGTGGCAGGAGCACTGCTTTGGTCTGGCTGATCCGGAGAAAGGCAGGCCTGTTCAGGAGGACTTGGTCTATGATCTGGCCAGTGTCAGCAAGGTGGTCGGAGTCGGGACTCTGGCGGCCTTTTTGACTGATGAAGGGCGGCTGGATATTGACCGGCCGCTACGTGCTTATTACCCGGCCTTCCATGATGAGCGGGTGACAGTCAGGCAGCTGCTGACCCACACTTCGGGGCTGGATCCTTTTATTCCCAATCGTGATCAGCTGACAGCTGCCGAGTTGAAAGCGGCGCTCCATCATCTGACAGTGCTTGAAGATAAGACCTTCCGCTATACAGATGTGAATTTTCTGCTTTTGGGCTTTCTGCTGGAGGAAGTCTATGGTCGGCCCCTGAACCAGATTTTCCGGAGTCAGATTTTCCAGCCTTGGGGGATGGCGGAGACGGGCTTTGGACCTGTACCAGCAGCAGTGCCGACGGTAAGAGGAGTCAAGGGAGGTCTGGTGCACGACCCCAAGGCGCGTGTCCTGGGCCGGCATGCCGGCAGCGCTGGCCTCTTTTCGACCGTCAGGGATCTGGAAATCTTTCTGGAGCATTATCTGCAGGATGATTTTGCGGAAAAGCTGAGTCAAAATTTTGCCTTGAACCCCGGCAAGACCCGCAGTCTGGCCTGGAATCTGGAGGGCTGCTGGCTGGACCATACCGGCTACACGGGCACCTTTATCATGTACAATCGGACAGAGCAGAAGGCGGCTGTTTTCCTCTCCAACCGGACCTATGAAAAAGACGAGCGGGCCCAATGGATCTTGGATCGCAATGAAGTGATGGAGATGATAAGAAGGGAACTGTAAGGGGCTCCGGCTGCAAGGCCAGGAGTTTTCTCATGCTCACCGATATCAATATCGGTCTCTGGTCCCAGTGATTTTCTCTATTAAAAATCGCTTTTTTGGCCAAAGTATATTAAAATAAGATAGAGAGAATCTACAGATAAGAGAAGATGATGACAAAAGCAATCGGTGTCGGCAAGGCACACAGTAAAATTATTTTAATGGGCGAGCACTCGGTGGTCTATGGCTATCCGGCCCTGGCCCTGCCCCTCAATAACATCGAAGTTACCTGCCGGGTGCTGCCTTCTGATCGGGCCTGGACCCTCTATGCCGAGGACACGCTGTCCATGGCTGTCTTTGCCTGTCTGGAACATCTGGGCCGGCAGGGAGCTGAGATTCGCTGTCAGGTGGAGTCCATGGTCCCTGAGAAGAGGGGGATGGGGTCGTCCGCTGCGGTCAGCATTGCGGCCATCCGGGCGGTTTTTGA
>NZ_KQ969392.1:298251-319795 GCF_001578865.1 Streptococcus sp. DD11 | reverse complement strand
CCATACCCGCGAAGCCATCCGAGCGGTCGAAAGTCAGGGTCAAAAGGCTCTGCCTTTGCTGCAGGAGCTGGGCAATCTGACTAAAATTGTCGAAAAAGCCATTACCATCAAGGATTTGCTGACCATGGGGCAGGCCATGACCAGAGCGCATGAGAAGCTGGCCCAGCTGGGTGTGTCCTGCCAGAAGGCGGATGATTTGGTGGCTTTGGCTGTGGAAAATGAAGCGCTGGGTGCTAAAATGAGCGGCGGCGGCCTGGGCGGCTGCGTCATTGCACTTGTCAAAGAAAAAGACCAGGCGGAATCCTTAGCCGCCTTATTGAAAGAGAAAGGGGCCATCAACACATGGATCGAAAGCCTGTAAGTGTCAAATCCTATGCCAATATTGCCATTGTCAAATATTGGGGCAAGGCTGATGCTGAAAAAATGATTCCCGCAACCAGCAGCATTTCGCTGACGCTGGAAAATATGTATACTGAGACGCAGCTGAGTCCCTTGCCGGATACAGCAGTAAGGGATGAATTTTACATCGACGGTCAGCTGCAAAGTCCGGCTGAACATGCCAAAATCAGCCGGATTATTGACCGTTTCCGGACAGAGCCGACAGACTGGGTCAGGATTGACACCAGCAACAACATGCCGACTGCAGCGGGTCTGTCTTCCAGCTCCAGCGGTCTGTCAGCCCTGGTCAAGGCCTGCAATGCCTACTTTGAGACCGGCTATGATACAGAGGAACTGGCTCAGCTGGCTAAATTTGCCTCGGGTTCCTCGGCCCGTTCCTTTTTTGGCCCTCTGGCAGCCTGGGATAAGGACAGCGGCGCTATTTATCCAGTCCAGACAGACTTGAAACTGGCCATGATTATGCTGGTCCTCCACGATGAGAAAAAGCCTATTTCCAGCCGCAGTGGCATGGAGCTCTGTGCTGCGACTTCTACCAACTTTGCTGACTGGATGGCCCAGTCAGCCTTGGATTATCAGGCCATGCTGGGCTATTTAAGAGACAATGATTTTGCTAAAGTCGGACAGCTGACCGAGGAAAATGCTCTTAGGATGCATGCCACGACAGAGAAAGCCTATCCGCCCTTTTCTTATCTGACGGAGGCGTCCTACCAAGCCATGGAGGCTGTCAGAAGGCTGCGCGAGCAGGGCGAACGCTGTTACTTTACCATGGATGCCGGCCCCAATGTTAAGGTTCTCTGCATGGAGGAAGACCTAGACCATCTGGTTGCTATTTTTGAGAAGGATTACCGACTGATCGTCTCCAAAACAAAGGAGCTGCCAGATGAAGACTAGGGCGAGCGTTCAAACCTGCGGTAAACTCTATCTGGCGGGGGAATATGCAGTGCTGACGGCTGGTCAGCCAGCCATTATCAAGGCTGTCCCCATCTATATGACAGGAAAAATCCAGACAGCCTCTGCCTATCGCTTGGCGTCAGATATGTTTGAGCACAGCGCTAGCCTAGAGCCGGATTCTGACTATGCCCTGATACAGGAGACGGTGGCCGCTATGAATGCCTATCTGCTGACCTTGGGCTGTGAGCCCCGGCCATTTTCGCTGGCCATCAGCGGCAAGATGGAAAGGGAGGGCAGGAAGTTCGGGATTGGCTCCAGCGGCAGCGTCGTGGTTTTGACCCTCAAGGCCATGGCGGCACTCTATGAGCTGGAGCTAGAGCCAGAGCGGCTCTTCAAGCTGGCTTCCTACGTTCTCCTCAAGCGGGGGGATAACGGATCCATGGGCGATCTGGCCTGCATTGCCTACGAAGACTTGATCTACTATCGGTCTTTTGACCGTGCTGCTGTCAGCCGGCGGATGGAAAGTCTTGAGCTGCAGCAGCTGCTGGCAGAGGATTGGGGCTTTGAAATCCGCCGGATCAAACCTCGTTTGTCTATGGATTTTCTGGTCGGCTGGACCAAGCAGCCAGCGATTTCCAAGGACTTGGTCAATCAAGTCAAGTCGGCGATTTCTGAGTCCTTTTTGACAGGCAGCCGGGCGCAGGTCGATGCCTTGGAACAGGCTTTGCTGGCAGGAGACAAGGCTGTGGTTCAGTCCAGTCTGGAACAGGCTAGTCAGCTCTTAGAAGCGCTGAGCCCAGCGATTTACACGGACAAGCTGAAGGCACTGAAGGAAGCAGCTTCTGGCTTGAACTGTGTGGCCAAGAGCAGCGGTGCCGGCGGCGGGGACTGCGGCATTGCCCTTAGCTTCGATGCTGCTTCCAGCGATCAGCTGATTCGAGCTTGGCAGGCAGCCGGCATTGAGCTACTATACAGAGAAAGGATGGGCCGTGATGAGCCAGAATCGTAAGGATGACCATATTACGTACGCCTTGGAACAGCGCCCAGTTTACAACAGCTTTGATGAGATGGAGCTGATTCACCGCTCCCTGCCCAAGTATGATTTGGCGGAGATTGACCTGTCCACTCATTTTGCCGGCCGTGACTGGGCCTTTCCCTTTTATATCAATGCCATGACCGGCGGCAGCCCAAAAGGCGGTCAAGTCAATGAGAAACTGGCTCAGGTGGCAGAGAGCTGCGGTCTTCTCTTTGTGACAGGATCCTATAGCGCTGCTTTGAAGAATCCTTCTGATACTTCCTATCAGGTGGCAGCTGGACGGCCAGATCTGCTGCTGGCGACCAATATCGGCTTGGACAAGCCTTATCAGGCAGCCCAGCAGACGGTGGCCGAGCTGCAGCCGCTTTTCCTGCAGGTGCATGTCAATCTCATGCAGGAGCTCCTCATGCCGGAAGGCGAGCGGGAGTTTCGCTCTTGGCGGCAGCATTTGGCAGACTATGGACAGCAGCTGGATTTGCCCCTGATTCTCAAAGAAGTCGGCTTTGGTATGGATCGTTCTACTGTGGAGGAGGCCCGTTCTTTAGGGATTCAGACCTTTGATATTTCCGGCCGGGGCGGCACCAGCTTTGCCTATATCGAGAATCAGCGGGGCGGCAATCGCACCTATCTCAATGACTGGGGCCAGTCCACCCTTCAAAGTTTGCTGGCGCTTCAGCCCCTGCGCGATGAGGTAGAGCTGCTGGCCAGCGGCGGCGTGCGTCACCCGCTTGATATCATCAAAGCCTTGGTCTTGGGAGCCAAGGCTGTCGGTCTCTCGCGCACCATGCTGGAGCTGGTCGAGCATCGCTCGGTGGCAGAAGTCATTGACATTGTGGAAGGCTGGAAAGCAGATCTGCGCCTCATCATGTGCGTCCTGTCCTGCCGAAACTTGCAAGAATTAAAGAATGTTCCCTATCTGCTCTATGGACGGCTGCGAGAAGGTCAGGAGCAGATGAGATAAAAATGATGAATGCATACAAAAAAGGCCTGAGCAAGGCCTTTTTATTGATTCTGTTTTCGTAAGTCAGCGAGTATTTCCTGAGCAGTAGCTAGGTTGAAGTTCTTAGTAGCTGTCAGGTGGCTGACCAAGGCTGGGATTTCTTCTTCTTTGGCTCCCGCCTGTAGAGCCAGCGACTTGGCCTGCAGCTTCATGTGACCGGCCTGAATACCAGTGCTGACCAGCGCTTTGAGGGCAGCGAAGTTTTGGGCTAAGCCGACTGAGACGATCAGGGAAGCCAGTTCCTTAGCCCGAGGCTGTCCCAGCAGGTCCAAGCTGGCTGCGACGGCAGGATTGAGGCCAATCGATCCCCCCTTGGTTGCAACGGGCATGGGCAGGGTCAGCTGGCCATGCAGCTGGCGCTTGTCTGGATCGGCTGTCCAAGCAGAGAGACCGCGATAGCTTCCTTCTCTGCTGGCATAGGCGTGAGCGCCGGCTTCGACAGCCCGCCAGTCATTGCCCGTAGCCAGAACGACGGCATCGATGCCGTTGAAGATCCCTTTATTATGGGTGGCTGCGCGGTAAGGGTCGGCCTGAGCAAGCTTGCTGGCCAGCTGCATCTTGTCGGCCAGAAGGGCTGCCTCTGCCCTGTCACGGCTGAGAAAGCGGTAGTCAATCACACAGCGGGCTGTCACGAGGCTGTCTGTCGCATAGTTGGACAGGATAGCCATCAGGCTCTTGCCGCCAGTCAGCTCTTCTAGGGGAAGGGTAAGAGACTCCAGCATGGTGTTGAGCATATTGGCGCCCATAGCCTCCTGCGTGTCCACAGACAGATAGAAAATGAGAAAATCATCCTTTTGCTCCAGCCAGAGGTCTCTAGCACCGCCGCCGCGAGCGACGATGGATGGGTAGGCTTGGTCAGCTCTTGCCAGCAGGTCAGCCTTTTTTTGGAGCACAGATTGGGCAGCCAGATCAGCATCCTCTATCTGATAGAGGGCAATCTGCCCAATCATCTGGCGTTTGTGAACCTCAGTCTCAAAGCCGCCCGAACGCTTGATGATCTTGGCTGCAAAGCTGGCTGCTGCCACCACAGATGGCTCCTCTGTCACAAAAGGAACTTGGTAGCATCTGCCATCTACGAGAAAGTCAGGCACCAGAGAGTAAGGCAGAGCCAGTGTAGCCAGCACATTTTCACTCATCTGGTTGGCCGTTTCCAGAGGCAGGGTCCGCTGCTCAGCCAACGGCTGCCAATATTCCTGCTGGAGCAGTCCGCTTTCTTTCAGCAGCTGCAGCCGCTCAGCGGGAGATTTTTTGGAAAATCCAGTCCAGTTTCCGTTCATGATGATTTCTCAACCTTACTGTACTTGCGCTGGTGCTCTGCGATTTCCGTCAGAGCAAAGGTTTGATTTTCGTAGCCAGAGAAGCTGGCATTGCCCGCCTCATCCAGCTGAGCTTCTGCAAAGAAGAGCTGCTCATAGTCTGCGACAGAAAGAGGCTGGCGCAGATCCAACTCATCCAAGCGTGTTCGTGATAGCTGCTCTTCATAGCCAGAAACCAAATCGGCACTGAAAATCTCCGCTACTGCCCCGCTGCCGTAGCTAAAGAGGGCAATCTTATCGCCGGCCTTGAGCTGGTCGGAATTTTCTAAGAGAGACAGGAGCCCCAGAAAGAGGGAGCCGGTATAAATATTGCCGACTTTTTGGCTGTAGAGGATGGATGCCTCAAAGTTGTCCTTGAGCTGATCTTGCTGCGCTTGTGGCAGACTCTTATCCATGATTTTATTGAGGCCCTTGAGAGCCAGCTTAGGATAAGGCAGGTGGAAGCAGAAAGCAGCAAAGTCTTTGAGGCTCAGACCTTGGCGTTTCTGGTACTCGGCCCAAGTCGTTTTCAGGCTGTCCAGATACTGCTGGGTTGAGTAAATCCCGTTGACATAAGGGGTTGCGGAGTAATTTGGGCGCCAAAAATCCATGACGTCACGGGTTTGGGCCACATTGTCATCATTGAAGGCCAGAATTCGGGGATTGCGGCTCAGGAGCATGGCAATAGCACCAGCCCCTTGGGTCGGCTCGCCTGGCGTATGAGCGCCATACTTGGCAATGTCACTGGCAAGGACCAGTACCTTGCTGTCAGGGTATTTTTCGATGTGGAGTTTGGCATAGTCTAGGGCAGCAGTTGCTCCATAACAGGCTTCTTTGATTTCAAAGCTGCGGGCGAAAGGCTGGATGTCCAGAAGTCCGTGGATAAACACAGCGGATGCCTTGCTCTGGTCGATGCCCGACTCAGTCGCCACAATGACCATGTCAATCTTTTTTCTGTCTTCTGCTGTCAGAATAGAGTCTGCAGCGGCTGCTCCCAAGGTCACCATGTCCTCGGTCAGAGGAGCGATGCTCAGTTCTTTCAGCAGGAGTCCCTTGCTGAGCTTGTCTGGGTCAATTCCGCGCTCCTCAGCCAAATCCCTTAGTTTTAACACATAATTGCTGGTTGCAAAACCGATTTTATCGATTCCGATTGTCATCATAAAGACCTCTTTTAAATCCTTTTTATCCCCAGTAGAACAGCCGCTCAGCTTCTTTCTGCAGCCAGTGCAGACTCAAAAGACAAAAGCTGAGAATGCTCAAAGAAAAGTTGATTTTCAAAGAACCGCAGGCGCTTTTCTAGGGTATGAACTAGTATAATCTTTTAGTTTACTTTTAGTAGTGCAACTGTCCAGGAGACAGTTGCAGACTATCGCTTAACGTACAGGACGATAGGGCAGTGAGCTGCTCCAAACCTCCAGTGGAGGTTTGGAGGTGGCAAATAAAGCTTCCGCTAGGAAGTGTCAAAAAGCTCCAGTGGAGGTTTGGAGGTGGCAGATAGAGCTTCCGTGAGGAAGTCTCAAAAGTAGGGCAAGGCCAGCTAACAAAGTACTAAACGATAAACTAAATGACGATATATTCTGCAATCTATTTTACCACACTTAGAAATAAAACTCTTACAAAAAACATCTGGGGCCCGCTAAATCAGCCCTGAGATGTATTTCATTCTGAAGCAGGCAGGGTTCCCTATCGGCAGAGCTTCCAAATGAAATAAAAACAGCAGGTTTTCCGAAGCTGCTGAAAGACTCCGATGATGAATAGTTGATATAGCCTTTTCCTTTGCTTTTAGCAGTGAAACTGTCCGAGGGGGCAGTTTCAGTCTATCGCTTAACATACAGGACGATAGGGCAGCTAACAAAGTAATAAAAAATCGGCTAAATGATAATACTCGAAGAAAATCGCAGATGACAAGGCAAACCAATGCAGAGAGAATGGGAGTCCGTCAAAGTGTTTAGCACAGCCATCTCGGTCTTCAAAGAGTACTGATAAGCAAAAACGAATAATGACGGCAGGCTGCAGCATTTCGTCATTATTCGTTTTCTCTTTTGAGTCATTCTTATTGGCAGCTGTTTGAAGAGCGCATTTTTTCAGCTGTCTTGGTTTTCCTGCTGTTTTTTCAAGGCCGGCCTGTTTCTGCGGTAGGTGAAGTGATGGTAGATTTTGAGCACAACGGTGCCGCTGGCCATGCCGATGGAAATGACCAGGGCCAGAATGACCACCAGAGTGGCATTGACAATCGCTTGATTGTAATCGCCCGTGACAAAAAAAGCGGTCGTCCGATAGGAAATATAACCAGGAACGAGGGGAGCTAAAATAGCCAGAATAAAGACCACGGCAGGTGTCTTATAGAGAATGCTGAGAATCTGACTGCAGCAGGAGCCGATGATGGCAGCCACAAAAGTGGCAATAATCACGTTGGTAGGCTCCTTGAGCAGGAGGTAGAGCAGCCAAGTAAACATTCCCAGAACACCGCCTGGCAGCAGCATCTGGCGCTGCACATTTAAAACGATTAGAAAGGTAACGATGGCAAGCAAACTTGCCAATGCTTGAAGTAAAAAAGTCAGTAGCGTCATAGTTTTATTTCATTAAAAGAAGGGCAACGGAAGTGCCTGCACCCAAAGCCAGCGTGATGAGGAGGGACTCAAAGAGCTTGCTCATGCCAGAGTTGATATGGCTGGTCATGATATCCCGTACAGAATTGGTCAGAGCAATCCCCGGTACAAAAGGCATGACCGAACCGGCGATAATCAGATCAGCGCTAGTAGGAAAACCGGAATAGCGGACCCAGATCTGAGCTAAAAGACCAAAAATAAAGGCACCGGCAAAGGTCGAGACAAAAGGGATCCGCACATACTTTTCTGTATAAAGATAGGAAATGAAGCCAAAGAAGGTGGCCAGAGCAGCCCCCAAGGCATCATAGAAGTTTCCGCCGAACATGATGGAAAAGAAAGGCGCGCTGAGGGTGGCTGCCAGAGTCAGCTGCTGATTGCTGTAAGGCAGGCGCTTACTTTTGAGGCGGTTCAGCTCCTCGAATGCCTCCTGCAGACTGATTAGGCCGCTGACCAGCTGACGGGAAACCTGATTGACCTCACATACTTTTTCGATATTGTAGTTGGTTCGCAGGTTGCGCTTCATGCGGGAGACATTGGTATTTTCAACCGAAAAGAAAATAGCGACCGGCATGGCCAGAGCATTGCAGTCCATGATGCCCTGTGAGTGGGCAATGCGGATCATGGTATCCTCTACCCGATATATCTCAGACCCGCTCTGCAGGAGCAGGGTTCCGGCCAGCATAATGACATCCACTGCCAGATTAAATTCTTTTGAATCTTCCTTAAAGTTTTTCTCCGTCATTTTCCCAATCCTTTTTTTGAACCTGTCCTTAATGGAGTGCGGCCTGGCGATACTGATATAGTTTGAAGCCTATCATCTATAAGCTGATAAAACACAGGTCCTTGGTCTAGCAATATCCCTATTATACCATAAAGAGCTTCCATTCATACTCTTTGAAAAAACAAATTTTGGCAGCGGGGTCTTCATATGATGAAACGGACCGCCAGACAAGGAGTCCGCTCAAAAGGCCACTCCGCTGGGGTTTTTGAACATAAAAAGAGGCTGGGACTGGAAACTCAACATTAAATATTTGAGTTCTGTCCCGCCGCCTTTTAAATGGTGTATAGGCTGTTGATTAGCTGAGAGCGTCGTCCATAGAAAGCACTTCGTGGAAGACACGTTGGGTCAATTCAGTTTTTTGTTCTGGCGTCAGGTACTTGGTGTTGACACAGTAGCCAGAGATCCGAACGATAACGTCTTCGCCGCTCATGATCTTTTCATAAACATCCTTGAGGTCCATGACGTTCAAGTTAACGTGCTGACCGCCGTTTTCGAAGTAACCATCCAGGATTGTTACCAAGTTGTCTACTTGTTCATCACGAGTTTTACCCAGAGCACGAGGTGATACTTGTGTAGTCAGGGAGATACCGTCAGCTGCGTAGCTGAAGTCCAGACTGGCAAGTGAGTTCAAGTTTTGCAGCCAGCCACCTTTTGCTTTGTTAGATGGGTTGGCACCTGGTGAGAAGAATTCCAGTTTAGACAGGTTCACGCTGCCATCTTCGTTGAGGTAGACACCCTTGTGGACTGGTGAGTTACCCGTTTGCTTAGAGTAAGCCACGTTAGATGTGATGGTCAGAAGTGATACAGTTGCTTCAGCATTCTTGTAGAGTTTGTGGCTGCGCAGACGAGTCGTGTAAGCTTCAACCAACCATTCAGCCAGTTCGTTTGAGCGAGGATCATCTTCACCCCAACGTGGGTATTCTCCGATTGTTTCATAGTCGTAGATATAGCCGTTTTCGTCGCGGATTGGCTTAACAGTTGCGTACTTGATAGCAGACAATGTATCAACCGTATTGGCAAATCCACAGATACCAAATCCCATGTTGGCACGTTGGTAAGTTGGCAGGAAGGCCATTTGAACCGCTTCGTAGTTGTACTTGTCAGTCATGTAGTGGATGATGTTCAAAGCATCAACATAAGTATCTGTCAGCCAGTCCAGAGATTTTTCAAAGTTGGCTTTTACAGATTCAAATTCCAGCACTTCGTCACGAATCGGATCGATGTCAAAGACCTTGTAGTCTTTGTGTACATCATCGTAACCGCCGTTGAGACCGGTCAGAAGGGCTTTCAGCACATTTACGCGGGCACCAAAGTATTGGATGTTGTGGCGTTGTTCTTCATTTTCAGGGTCAAGCGGAGACACACAGCAGGAGATACAGCTCATTTCGCCATAGCCATCTTTAGCCATTGTAGTCACACCTTCGTATTGGATAGAAGAGTGCTTGTGGCTCATGTGCATACAGTAGCGGCGGAAGGAGTATGGCAGCTTGTCAGTCCAAAGAACGGTCAAGTTTGGCTCTGGTGAGTTGCCGATGTTGTCCAAAGTGTTGAGGAAACGGTAGTCCATCTTGGTAACACGGTGACGACCGTCGTTACCCATACCTGCCATAGAAGTAGTGATGAAGGTTGGGTCACCAGAGTAAAGTTGGTCGTAAGCTTTGGTACGAGCAAACTTCACTGTACGAAGTTTCATAACGAAATCATCAACAAATTCTTGGATTTCTGATTCAGTGTAAGTACCGCGAGCCAAGTCACGTTCAGCGTAGATGTCCAGAACGATAGGCACACGTCCGAGGGAAGTAGCAGCACCGTTGATAACACGGCAGACAGCCATGAAGGCGATGTTAGTCCATTGAATCGCTTCTTTAACGTCAAAGGCAGGACGGCGAACATCTACTCCGTAAAGGTCACCAAGTTTTACAACTTCACCAAGTGCTTGGTATTGCAGGTTGATTTCTTCGCGCAGACGGATTGTTTCTTCGTCAATCTCAGTCAAACCGTTCCAGTCGCGGACTTTTTCAGCCATGAGGTAGTCAGCTCCATAAAGGGCCAGACGTGCGTAAACCCCGATGATACGTCCACGTGAGTAAGCATCTGGAAGACCAGTTACAGTGTGGGCGTGACGAGCACGGCGGATGTTAGAAGTGTAAGCGCGGAAGATACCGTCATTTACGGTTGTCACATACTTCGTAAAGATTTCATGAACAGCAGGATCTGGTTCGTATCCATTTTCTTTCAAAGTCGTTTCAGCCATGCGGATACCGCCTTTTGGCATGAAGTTCAATTTGAAGAGTTCGTCGTTTTGGATACCGTAAATCAGTTCGTTGTCCTTGTCAATGTAACCAGCGTCAATACCAGCGATAGATGCCGGACGGGTGTCCATTGGGAAACGGGTTTCTTCATAGTGAGCCTTGGTTTCTTCTACGATTTTTTTGATATGCAGAGAACGTTCAGTCGGGCCGGCCAAGAAGCTTTCGTCTCCGTCGTAAGGCGTGTAGTTGGCCTGCACGAAGCGCGAAACGCTGGCTTTCTCTTTCCAGTCTTCCCCTTTGAAGCCTTCCCAAGCTTTATCAAAAATATCTTGAGCTTCAACAACTGTTTTTACAACCATTTGATTTTCCTCTTTATTCTAGCAACAAAATCTGTTACATTTATAAGTAAAGTATACCATATGGTAATCGGTTTCACAAAGCATTTTCAGGGAAAAGACTGACTTTCTTTTATAATACAGAAAAAGAAAAGTTGCAGATGTGTACTATATATTTGAAAAAGAAAATCATTCTTAAACACTTTGGAAAAATGAGTAAAAAAGTTATAATAAAAGTAAGCTAATTGTGATTTAACTCCGGCTGGGAGGAGAAAGGATTTTTCAAAGTTTTTTAGAAATAATCTCAACTGTTTCAGAGGAATCGGGAAACTTTGTAAAAGGAGGAGCCATGCTGATTTTTCCGCTGATCAATGACACATCCAGAAAAATCATCCACATTGATATGGATGCCTTTTTTGCTGCCATTGAGGAGCGGGACAATCCCAAGCTCAAGGGGCATCCGGTCATCATCGGCAGCGACCCACGCTTGACTGGCGGTCGTGGTGTCGTCTCCACCTGCAATTATGAGGCCAGAAAGTTCGGAGTTCATTCGGCTATGAGCTCCAAGGAAGCCTATGAGCGTTGCCCGCAGGGGATTTTCATTTCGGGGAATTATGAGAAGTACCAGTCGGTCGGCCAAGAGATTCGTCAGATTTTCAGGCGTTACACAGATCTGATTGAGCCCATGAGCATTGATGAGGCCTATCTGGATGTAACGGAAAACAAACTGGGGCTCACATCAGCCGTCAAAATCGCCAAGCTGATCCAGTACGATATATGGAATGAACTGCAGCTGACGGCTTCAGCCGGAGTTTCCTACAATAAATTTCTGGCCAAGATTGCCAGTGATTATGAAAAACCGCACGGTCTGACCGTCATCCTGCCGGAGGAGGCTGAGGATTTTCTGTCCAAGATGGACATTGCCAAGTTTCACGGTGTCGGCAAGAAAAGTGTGGAAAAACTGCATGACATGGGGGTTTATACCGGGGCGGACCTCCTAGGGATACCGGAGATGACCCTGATTGACCGCTTCGGCCGCTTCGGCTTTGACCTTTACCGCAAGGTGCGCGGCATCAGCAATTCTCCGGTCAAGCCCAACCGCATCCGCAAGTCCATCGGCAAGGAGCGGACCTATGCCAAGCTCCTCTATAGTGAGGAGGACATCAAAAAGGAGCTGACCCGGCTGGCTCAGAAGGTAGAAAATAGCCTGACTAAGCATGATAAGAAAGGACGAACCATCGTTCTGAAAATCCGCTATGCCGATTTCTCCACCTTGACTAAAAGGAAAAGTTTGAATCTAGCCACTCAAGACAAGGAGCAAATCGAGCGAACTGCGCATGAGATATACGATAGCTTGGAAGAACAACCACGAGGTATTCGTCTGCTAGGGTTGACAGTGACGGGGTTTGAATAAAGATAAAGGCTTGGTTCATTACCGAGCTTTTTTAGATATAGTTTTTAGTATAGTTGCTTGTGACGAGTTTCTAAGTTGGCTGATGATTTTCATTAACTAAAAATAATCTTTTTTGAAAAAATACTGGACAAAGTATTTTTGGTCTGTTATACTAGAGACAAATAAAAAAAGACCGACCGGTCGGTCATTAAAAATAAAAGGAGGAAAATCATGCAAAAAACTAAAGCAACTGTAGATGAAAAGACCAGAGACTATCTGAGCAGGCAAAAGCAGCTGCTGGCCCGTCAGAAAGAGAAACAAAAAGACTTTCTCAAGGAAGAAGCAGCGAAACGAAAGGCTTTCCTGCAGAGGATGCAGGAGGGTGAGAATGGCATACGCTATTCTAAGTGGGGAGTCAAAGCTGGATATGCTGTCCTTGCTGGTGGCTTGCTGACTTCTGTCTTTAGCCCTTGGCGAGGACTGGGCATCATGGCAGTAGGCGGTCTGAGTGTGGCTTCCAACCTCTGGAATATCAGACGCCTGCAAGATAAGAAAAGGAGGGATTGAATGAAAGAAAAGCCTAAATACTGGCGGTGGGACAGAAATCGGTAGACGTAGTCTCGATTTCGTCGTCCCAGCCCCGCAAGGCCGATTAGGAGCTCTTCCGAGCTTGAAAAGCGAACGAAGAGTTCAATCGGCTACTGCGTCATGATTTTAATACGAACTATAATAAGAGGCTAAGGACTATTGTCCCGGCCTCGTCTGCCTGCTCTAGCTTAGTTTTGGAGCAGAAAACGCAAGGAGTTTATTTTTTTGAAACAAAACAAACCGTCTGGTCGGTCTGTGAATAACAAAAAATAACTTCCCCTCATATACTTAAAAAAGGAATTATCGTATGAACAAACAAACACATGTAGAGCCAGAGACAAGGCATATCCTGCCCTTTCTGGCCTGGACTTTTGGCATTAGCTGGGGATCCTTTCTGATTCTGTATATTTTAACCGCCCTGAAGCTGACCAGCGTATCTGAGCCTTTGGGCTTTGCTCTCAATATCATCTATGGCTTCGGACCGACCTTGGGAACTTTTATCAGCCTCAAAATTTCCCATCCCAAGAAGATGCTGGACTTTATCTTCTCCCATGCCAAAGGCTGGTGGATTTACATGCTGGTCTTCTGTCTGGTTCGGGTTTTGACCCTTTTTATCGCCAATCCAGCCTTGCCGCCTTTGAATGCCATTCTGATGTTTCCCCTGGGCTGGCTCTTTATCACTTTTGCCGGCGGCGGCAATGAAGAACTGGGCTGGCGGGGCCTCCTGCAGCCAGCTCTGGAGAAAAAGTTTTCCTTCCCTCTGGCAGCTGTCATCACGGCTCTGGTCTGGGTGGCCTGGCATCTGCCCCTCTGGCTGATTCCGGGAACGAGTCAAAGTCAGGTTTCTTTGCCCTTCTATGTCTCCTTTGGTATCTTGCTCAGTTTCTGTCTGGCAGTTCTCTACAAGCAGACGGCCTCTGTCTTTGCCTGCATGGTCTTTCACGGCTGCATTAACTTTGCTCAGGCGACGATTGTCGGCAGTGCTACAAATGGCGGAAGGTATCTCAGCTTCCAGGCTGCTAATCTGGTCATGACCGCTCTGCTGGTCGGCTGGTGGTATTGGAAGGGCAACCGGAAAGGAGTTCAGAAAGATGCAGGCTAAAAATCTTGGCAATCGCTCTTCTGCCAAAGAAAAAGGAGTAATCATATGAAAACACAAACACATGTTGGGCCAGAACCCAAGCATATTTGGCCTTACTTAGCTTGGACCTTTGGTATTAGCTGGGGTGCCTGCCTGATTCTGTATATTTTATCTGCGCTGAAGATCACCAATGGCGCAGAAACTCTGGGAACTGTCTTTATCTTGATAGGGGCTTTTGGCCCAGCTCTAGGGAGCTTTATCAGCCTTAACATTTCTAAACCGAAGCAAATGCTGTCCTTTATCTTTTCTCATGCTAAGGGCTGGTGGATTTATATGCTAGTCTTCTGCCTGATTCGGATTTTGACTCTCTTTATTGCCAATCCTGTATTACCGCCGCTCAATGCCATACTCATGTTTCCTTTGGGCTGGACCTTTATCACCTTTGCTGGTGGCGGGAATGAAGAGCTGGGCTGGCGGGGAGTGCTGCAGCCAGCTTTGGAGAAGAAGTTTTCTTTTCCGATTGCTACGGTCATCACAGGTCTCATCTGGGTTGCCTGGCATCTGCCCCTCTGGCTGATTCCGGGAACAGGTCAAAGCCAGCTTTCCCTGCCTTTTTATATTCTATTTTGTGTCATGGCTAGCTTTTGTCTGGCTGTTCTATATAAGCAGACAGCGTCTGTTTTTGCCTGCATGGTCTTTCATGGCTGCATTAACTTTGCCCAGACAGTTATCGTAGGAGCAGCTACCAAGGGCGGAACGTCTCTTAGTTTTCATGCTGCGAATGCCGTGATGACAATTTTGCTGCTGGGCTGGTGGTACTGGAAGGGCAATCGGAAAGGAGCTGAGAAAGATGCAAGCTAGAAACTATAAAGATTCCTCATCTGTCAAGCAAATTCTAATTTTTCTGCTTTGGACTTTTGGTATCACTTGGTCTGCGTGGATTCTCTCGGCTGTGCTGAAAGGGCGAGTGCCGTTGTTTCCTCCGCTGCTCACGATAGTGGGAACATTTGGTCCTGCTATAAGTGCCAAGCTTGTCTTAGGTAAGTCTTTGAAAGAAATGCTGACTTTTATCAAGTTTGCCAGGAAAGGAAGCTGGCCTTATCTGTTGATTTTTGTGGGTCTCTTCACGATTTCCATTGTCTTTGTGACCAAGCCGCTGCCAAATTTGAATCTTTTGAATGTTTTGGTTCTGGCTCTGGTAACCACTCTCTTGACAGGTGGTAATGAAGAAATTGGCTGGCAGGGCTTCCTGCAGCCAAGTCTGGAGAAGATCCTGCCCTTCCCTTTGGCAACTGTAGCAACTGGGTTAATCTGGTCTGTCTGGCATCTGCCCCTCTTCTTTACCCCCGGCAGCAGTCAGGCGGGGACCTCTCTTCTGGTCTTTACAGCATTTTGCCTGCTCGGCCGTTTCTGGCTGGCAGCCCTTTACAAGACCAGTCAGTCTGTCCTCTATTGTGTCCTCTTTCATGGGCTCATTAATACTATTGGCGAAGGCATCTTTGTAGGCAAGGGAACGGAAAATCCCCTCTTTTTCCTAGGCTATATCTTGATGGCGGCTTACAGTATCTATCTTTGGTATCAAAGGGATCAGCAAGACAAGGCTTAAAGATATTTTTATGATTTTGTATTTCCCTGGCTTTTTTGGTAGAATAAAGCTATATTAGAAACAAAGGGGAACAGAATGGCGCAGCGAAAAGACAAATCCCAGGCCATGAGAGAAAAAATTTTAAATACAGCGACCCAGCTCTTTATCCAAAAGGGGTCCGAAAAGACCAGTATGCAGGATATTGCTCAGACGGCGGGCATCTCCAAGGGGGCTATCTATCATCATTTCAAGTCAAAAGATGAGATTGTCCTGGCGGTGATGAGGAGCCGGCAGGAGCTGATGGAAGAAGAGATGAAGCAGTGGCTCAAGGCTACGGAAAATCTGACCGGTAGGGAGCAGCTGCAAACCATCCTCAAGTCCAATCTGGAAAGTCAGACAGCCCGGGCCATAGACGGCATTGTGGATGAGTACGAGCAGGATGCAGGTTTTATTTTGACCATGATGCGGGACAATCTGCGGATAGGCGCCCCTCTGGTCAGCGATATTATCAAAAAAGGGATGGCAGATGGGTCTATCCAGACTCAGTATCCGGACCAGGCTGCAGAAGTCTTTCTGCTGCTGGTGAACTTCTGGATGAATGAGACCGTTTTGGAAAGCGATCCTGAAAAAATGCCAGAACGCTTCCATTTTCTGCAGTTTATGATGACCTCGGTCGGCATGGATATCTTTAATGATGAGCTCATGCAGCTCTTTAGCCGGAAAAATAAGGCATAAAAAAAGGCGATAGGACAGAACTAAAAAATTGGTTCTGTCTAGGCCTTTTTATTTATGTGCTGAATATACTGTGGATATCTTCCTCGGTCAGGCCGATTAGGGGGTCGATTTTCAGGAAATTTTCTTCTGTCAAGACATGGTTTTCCACAGGCGCTTTCATTTTATCCACAGGATTGTGGATATTGCTTTCGGCTTGCGGGAGGTCTCCAAAGCGCTCGATGAGATAGGTTTTACGGGCGGTGCCAGTGTTTTTTGCTGCATAGTCAAAGGCTACTTTTTCCCCAAGTAAGATCAACTTGCTCTTGGCGCGGGTGATAGCGGTGTAGATGAGGTTGCGCTGCAGCATCCGGTGACTGCTCTTGGTGATGGGCAAGATAACCACCGGAAATTCACTGCCCTGAGACTTGTGGATACTCATGGCATAGGCCAGGCGGATCTTGTACCATTCGCTGCGCGAGTAGATGATTTCATTGCCGTCAAAGTTGATGGTCAGCTCGTCCTGCTTGGAGTCAGTGTACTTAGCAGGCAGCAGGTCGCTGATATAGCCTAAGTCACCGTTAAAGACATTGCTTTCAGCATCATTGACCAAGTGAATAACCCTGTCTCCTTGGCGATACTGACAGTCGGGAGCTTCAAAGGTCAGTTCATCTTTCTCTACAGGATTGATGAGATTTTGCATAAGATTGTTAATCTGGTCAATGCCGGCTGGCCCCCGATACATAGGAGCCAATACCTGAACATCTTGAGCTGGGATACCGCTGCGAATGGCTGCACTGGCAATCTTTTCAATCATGGGAGCGATATGCTCACTTCTAGCTTCGAAATAGGAACGGTCAGCCTTTTTCTCGGTAAAGTCAGCCGGCAGCCGGCCTTTTTGAATCTGGCTAGCCAGTGTGACGATTGTAGACTCCTCGCTCTGCCGATAGATGGTTTCCAGCTTGGTCTGTGGAATAGTCGGTATCTGCAGCAAGTCTGCCAGAACCTGACCGGGACTGACAGAGGGCAGCTGGTCTGCATCTCCGACAATCAAGAGTTTGGTCTGAGAGGAGATATTGCTGAGGAGTTGATTAGCCAACCAAGTATCCACCATGGAAAATTCATCCACAATGATAAAATCAGCATCCAGATAATCATCCAAATGACTGGTATCATCATCGCCAGTCATCCCCAAGTGGCGGTGGATAGTAGCACTAGGAAGACCAGTCAATTCGTTCATGCGCCGGGCAGCCCGGCCAGTCGGTGCTGCCAAGAGGATGGGCAGGTCCTGCTTTTTGCGCCGGTCCAGTCCATGCAGCAGACTGTAGACAGCGATGATTCCGTTGATAACAGTGGTTTTGCCGGTGCCGGGTCCGCCAGTTAAGATAAAAACTTTGTGTTTGATGGCATCGCTGACTGCTTTTTTCTGGGTAGCATCATAGCTGATACCAAATTCCTCCTCAACTTGGGCAATGGCAGCAGTGATTTTTTCATCGCCAAAGCTATTTTGCTCCCCGTTTTCCAGCAGGCGGGCCAGATTGCCGGCAATGCCTTCCTCAGCAAAGTACAGGCTGTTGTCAAAAATCTTGGTGTCAACATGCTGTACCTTGTCTTCCTCAATCAGCCGAGTCAGCTCATCGGCGACCAGACTGGGATCCAGTTCGACCTGACGGGAGCTTTCTAAAAGTTCAATGGTGCGGTCCAAGAGGTCGCGGGCTTCTACATAGGTATCGCCCCTTTCCATGGACTGGGTCAGGAGGGTGTGGATGAGGCCGGCCCGGAAACGCTCGGCTGCATCGCTTTCGATTCCCAGCTTCTGGGCCAGCTGGTCGGCGATTTTAAAGCCGACTCCCTGAATGTCTTCTACCAGTCGGTAGGGCTCCTTTTCTACGATTTGCAGCGTTTCTTCCTTGTATTCGTCCTGAATCTGAAAGGCCAGCTTATTGGGAATGCCATAGGCCGCCAGCTTGGCCAGGACCAGCTCGGTGCCGTAGTTCTGTCTGAGCTTGCTGACAAAGGCCTCCCGGTTTTTAGCGGACAGGCCGCTGATCTGAGTCAGTTTTTCAGGCTGGGCCAAGATTTTGTCAATGGTCTCCTCGCCGTAGAGCTCCACGATTTTCTGGGCGGTCTTGGTCCCGATGCCCTTGAAGTGGTCACTGGCAAAATATTTGACCAGGCCCTTGCTGCTTGGCTTGGCCCGCTCATACCGGCTGATTTTCAGCTGCTGGCCGTACTTGGGATGCTGGACCAGACTGCCCCAGAAGGTGTAGTCCTCCCCTTCCATGACATCCGCCATTGAGCCGGTGACAATGATTTCAAAATCGTCAAACTCCTCGGCATCCGTATCCTCAATATCTAAGAGCAGGATGCGAAAAAAATTGCTGGGATTCTCAAAAATAATGCGTTCAATCGTTCCTGAAAAGTAAAATTCCATCATGTCTTCCCTGTTTAAAAAGGAACCCAGCTGAAGAGTCAGCTGAGTTCGGTATGCTTAGTAGGTCTTGAAGGGCAGCAGCGGCCAGAAGCGGAATTTGGCTTCGCCTTGGATCTGGCTGGCGCTGAAAGTACCGACCTGGCGGCTGTCTTTGGAAACAATCCGGTCATCTCCCAGCAGCAGGTACTGGTCGTCCGACAGGGTGATGCTGAAAACTGGGCTGCCATCCTTATCCACTGTAAAGGCCTGAGCCTGCTGGGCCAGCTTTCTGAAAAATTCCCCATTGTCATCGTAGTCCTCGCCTGTGTAGGTCGACTGCAGCTTGTCTTTTTTAAAGGCCTTTATATATTCTGCCAGATAAGGCTCGTCGGTTTTTACTCCATTGATGTAGAGAGTGTCATTCTCATACTGGATGGTCTCGCCCGGAAGGCCGATGACCCGCTTGACAATTTCTTTGGTCGTGCCGCTGTCATCCGTCTCAGAAGCCACGACAATATCAAAACGGTCGATGCTTTGGTGTTTCAGCACCAGCAGGTATTCTCCGTCGGCCAGAGTCGGGTCCATGGAGTGGCCGTCTACCTTAACAGGGGACCAGAGGAAGATTCGCGACAGGATAATCGTCGCGATTAAAAAGGCAAAGAGGCCCCATTCTTTGAGAATGTTAATGGCAGTATTTGATTTTTTCATAAGTTACCTTTCTAGGAGTTTGTGAGCTTTTTCAGTGTTTTTAAAGTGGAGTTTGGCTGCATGCTGCAGGCCAGCCATACCGTAGGCTTGGAGAATCTGGCTGGCGATGCGGTCGCTCTTGCTGCCAGCGCCGCTGGGCAGGGTATAGCCCAGTTCCTGACTGAGATTTTCCAGATTTTCCAGAAAAAGGTCGCGGGCGATAATCGAGCTGACTGCAACGGCCAAGAACTTTCCTTCGGCCTTTTCAATCAGGCTGACAGGATTGGGAAAATGATTTTTTTCCTGCTTGAGGTATTTTCCGTAGTTTTGCTGGCTGGTAAAGGCATCGATGACGATTTTTTCGGGTTGTAGGCCTTTTTGCAGGAGCAGATAGATAGCCTGATTGTGCAGGGCCACCTTGACAGAGACAGCGTTATAGCCGGAAGCGATGACCTGATTGTACTTCTCTGGCGATAGCAGAAGGGCCTGATGGGCAATCCGGTCTTTTAAGATCGGTGCCAGCTGGCGGATTTTCGTATCGGTCAGGGTTTTGGAATCCCCGACTCCCAGACTGCGCAGAAAGCCATGCTGATCTGGACTGACAAAGGAAGCAGTGACTGCTAAGCCGCCGAAGTAGGAACCATTGCCGACCTCATCGCTGCCGATAAGGGGCATCTGCTGAGAAGAATCATTTGTTTTTTCAGTCTTATAGCCAAAAAAAGCCGCATAGTGACTGGCTTTTTGGCCCTGAAACAGGACTTTGCCGGAAGTGTAAACACTGACTGTCGCCTGGTTCAGTTTGAACAGGTATTGAATATAAGGGTTATTGCTGGGAGCCAAGGAAGCCTGATATTTCCTGACAAAAGCCTGAATATCCTGCTCTTTGGGACTGAGGGTCATACTTTCCATACTCCCTATTGTACCATAAAAAGAAACAGGAGAAAGGGATAAGGGTGCAATATTGAAGAAAAATGGCGCAGCCTCCTGTTCAGGCGGTTTTTATCGCCTGCCTTTTCTCATCCTGTGCCAGCAGGGTATTTTATCACTGACAAAATCCGTCTTTTTTGTTATAATACAATGAGGTGATTCTATGGCAAATTTAAATCGATATAAGTTTACCTTTGGTAACAAAACACTGACCTTAACGACGGAGCATGACAATTTATTCATGGAAGAAGTTGAGCGGGTTGCAAAAGAGAAATACAATATTATAAAAGAGCAGATGCCGGCAGCGGATGATGAGGTCTTAGCCATTCTTCTGGCCGTCAACAGTCTGTCTACTCAGCTGAGCCGCGAGATTGAATTTGATGACAAGGAAAAGGAACTGGAAGATTTTCGTCGTAAAACGCTCAATGAGTTAAGAGAAAAATCGGCTAAATAAGGAGAAATAATGCTTTCGTTTGTTATTTTACTAATTTTAGCCTGGAGCTTTTACATTGGCTATTCGCGGGGGATTGTGCTGCAGGGCTACTATGCTCTGGCGACGGTCGTTGCGATGCTGGCGGCCAGTCAGGTTTATAAGGAGCTGGCTGGAAAAATCAGCCTGTGGATTCCGTATGCCAGTGCGACCGAGGGTTCTTCAACCTACTTTTTCCCCAGCTCACAGCTCTTCCATCTGGACAAGGTTTTTTATGCCGGTCTGGCCTATCTCTTTGTCTTTACAGCAGTCTATGTTTTGGCGCGTTTTTTTGGGATTTTTGCGAATCTGATTCCCTATCCTAACAAGCTGGACACACATTGGTACAATGTGGGCAGCGGTGTGATAGCTGTCTGCATCACGGTTTTTGTTCTGCAGATGTGCCTGACAATTTTGGCGACAGTGCCTTTGGCTGTGATTCAGGACCGGCTCAACGGCAGTTTCATGGTCCGCTTGATTGTCAGCTATGCGCCTGTGACAACCGACCTATTGAAACATCTGTGGGTGACAAGTATTATCGGGTAAAAACTCAGTTGCTTTGCTAACTGGGTTCTTTTTCACTGGAAATGACAGAAAGAATATGAACAGAAAAATTTTAGATATTTTAGAATTTAGCAAAATCAAGGAGCTTTTCGCTCCCTATCTGCTGACTGAGCAGGGGCGGCTGGAGCTGGACCTGCTGCTGCCGACCGGCAAGAAAGAGACCATCGCTGCTGCTTTTTTGGAAATGGACGATATGAGCCGGCTTTTTGTCCACTATCCGCATTTTAGCCTAGCAGCCACTCAGGATATCACAGCTCTGACCAAACGTCTGGAGCTGGACGGCGACCTCAATATTGAGGAATTTCTGGCCCTCAAGCGCGTGCTGGCTGTGACACAGGAGCTGAAATCTTTTTATGAAGAGTTGGAAAATGTCCAGCTGGTAAAGCTGGACCGCCTCTTTGACAATCTGGCAGCCTTTCCCAGCCTGCAGGGCAGCCTTCAGGCCATCAATGACGGCGGCTTTATCGAGAGCTTTGCCAGTGACAATCTGGCCCGCATCCGGCGCAAGATTCAGGAAAATGAAGCACA
>NZ_KQ969392.1:296046-298231 GCF_001578865.1 Streptococcus sp. DD11 | reverse complement strand
GAAAATGAAGCACAGGTACGGGATCTTCTGCAGGAGCTTCTCAAGACCAAAGGCCATATGCTGGCGGACCAAGTAGTGGCCAGCCGTAACGGCCGCAACGTGCTGCCGGTAAAAAATACCTACCGCAACCGGATTGCCGGCGTAGTTCATGATATTTCTGCCAGCGGCGGTACCGTCTATATCGAGCCTCGGGCAGTGGTCAATCTTAATGAGGAGATTAGCAATGGCAGGGCAGATGAGCGCTATGAAATGCTGCGGATTCTGCAGGAGCTCTCGGACAGGGTGCGGCCCCATGCCGCTGCTATTGCCAATAACGCTTGGATTATCGGGCATTTGGATCTGATCAGAAGCAAGATTCGCTTTATGCAGGAGACGGGTGCGGTGATAGCAGAGCTGTCAGACAGGCAGGACATCCAGCTGCTCAGTGTTCGCCATCCGCTTATTGAAAAGCCGGTGGCCAATGACCTGCATTTCGGTCCTGATCTGACTGAGATTGTAATCACAGGTCCCAATACAGGCGGCAAGACCATTATGCTGAAGACACTGGGCCTGACTCAGCTCATGGCCCAGTCAGGCCTGCCGATACTGGCCGACAAGGGCAGCCGGGTGGGGATTTTCAGCCAAATCTTTGCAGACATCGGCGACGAGCAGTCTATTGAGCAGAGCCTGTCTACTTTTTCCAGTCATATGACCAATATTGTGGCGATTCTGGAGCGGGTGGATACAGACTCTCTGGTGCTCCTGGACGAGCTGGGAGCAGGGACTGACCCGCAGGAGGGAGCAGCTTTGGCCATTGCTGTATTGGAAGATCTGCGCCTGCGCAGCATTAAGACTATGGCCACGACTCACTATCCGGAGCTCAAGGCCTATGGCATCGAGACCGACTGGGTGCAGAATGCCAGTATGGAGTTTGATACGGAGAGCCTGCGGCCGACTTATCGCTTTATGCAAGGGGTTCCCGGGCGCTCCAATGCCTTTGAGATTGCCAGAAGACTGGGACTGGCGGACCTGATTGTCCGCCATGCTCAGGAACTGACGGATACAGACAGGGATGTCAACCAGATTATCGAGCGGCTGGAAGCTCAGGCTCTGGAAAGCCGCAAGCGATTGGATAACATCCGTGAGGTGGAGCAGGAAAATCTCAAGTTCAACCGGGCGCTGAAAAAACTTTACAACGAATTGAACCGAGAAAAGGAAACCGAGCTCAATAAGGCTCGGCTGGAAGCCCAGGAAATCGTGGATGTGGCTCTTGCTGAGAGCGACAGCATTCTCAAGAATCTCCATGCCAAATCCAGCCTGAAGCCGCATGAAATCATTGAAGCCAAGGGGCAGCTCAAGAAGCTGGCACCAGAAACGGTGGACCTGTCCAAAAATAAGGTTTTGAAAAAGGCCAAGAAAGACCGGGCGCCCAAAGTCGGAGATGATATTATTGTGACAGCTTACGGACAGAGAGGGACACTGACAGCCCAGCTCAAGGACGGCCGTTGGGAAGCTCAGGTCGGCTTGATTAAGATGACCTTGCGGGCGGACGAATTTGACCTGCTGAAGGCTGAAAAGGAAGCGCAGGCCAAGTCCAGACAGGTCAATGTGATTAAGCGGACTTCGGGAGCCGGCCCCAGCGCCAGACTGGATCTGCGCGGCAAGCGCTATGAGGAGGCGATGGAGGAGCTGGATGCCTTTATCGATCAGGCCCTGCTCAATAACATGGCCCAAGTCGATATTATCCACGGTATCGGGACCGGCGTCATCCGCGAAGGCGTGACCAAATACCTCCGCCGCAACAAGCACGTCAAGTCCTTTGGCTATGCTCCTCAGAATGCTGGCGGCAGCGGTGCGACCATTGTGGTGTTTAAATAGACTTGTTTGTTGTTTGGAAACGCCGTCTTGAGCCAGTTCGTCTGAGACGGCCGGCACGTCAGCAATTGACTTCGCCGCTTCATTGCTCATATTCAATCAAAACCGAAATCAGCCTGAGAGCGGGAAAGAACTCCGGATAAATCAAAAGGGTTTGTCTTCTCACCCCCCTGCGCCCCTGCACAGCTGATTCGCTCAAGAAGAACCGATAAAAAATGGCCAGTCTGGCCATTTTTTGTTATAATGTAAGCGTATGAAACAGCTGCATTTGGATGCGGATTTTGCCGGCTGAGCCTTGCCTGCTCCTGTCAGTCCAGACAGGGGACAGGGC
>NZ_KQ969392.1:277153-295783 GCF_001578865.1 Streptococcus sp. DD11 | reverse complement strand
AATGGCTGCGCCCTGTGAGCCTGATATTCAAAGAAAATCTGGTTTTGACAAGGCAGAGCGATGCAGGCAGAACTGGCGTTCAGCAAAGAGCTGTAAAGGTTCAGACGCTGAAAAGTGTTAGGCGGCAGGTCCTTTCTGGATGCAGGCTTGAAGAATGGAGGTTCAAATATATGAGGCTAACACATTCATCTGATTCCTGTACGACCATTTTGGTTGGCAAAAAAGCCAGCTATGATGGCTCAACGATTGTTGCTCGTACAGAAGATTCACAAAACGGAGTATTTACTCCTAAGAAATTTATCGTGGTCAATCCGGAAGACCAGCCGCGCCATTACCAGTCTGTGCTGTCGGCTTTTGAGCTGGACTTGCCGGAAGAGCCTGTCCGCTATACAGCAGTGCCGGATGCCGTGCCTAAGGAAGGTGTCTGGGGAGCAGCGGGCATCAACGCCTATAATGTCGCTGTCAGTGCGACAGAGACCATCACCACCAACAGCCGGGTGCTGGGGGCGGATCCTCTGGTACCGGAAGGTATTGGCGAAGAAGATATTGTAACCTTGGTTTTGCCTTATATCAAGACAGCTCGGGAAGGGGTTCTGCGTCTGGGCAGTCTTTTGGAACAACATGGTACTTATGAGTCCAACGGTATTGCCATCTCAGATGTGGATGAAATCTGGTGGCTGGAAACGGTTGGCGGCCATCACTGGATGGCTCGCAGAGTGCCAGACGATGCCTATGTGACCAATCCCAATCAACTGGGCAGCGATCGGTTTGAGTTTGACAATCCAGAGCATTTTCTCTGCCATCCTCATCTGAAGGAGTTTGTCAGGGAAAATCACCTCAATCTCAATTATTCTGATGAAGCCTTCAATCCGCGCTATGCTTTTGGCAGTCAGAAAGACAAGGACCGCCACTACAATACGCCGCGGGCCTGGTTTATGCAGAAATTCCTCAATCCGGAAGCGGAACAGGATCCTCGCTCTTTCTTCCTCCCATGGTGCCGCAAGCCTTACCGCAAGATTAGCATTGAAGATGTTAACTATGTCCTCAGCAGCCATTATCAGGACACGGATTTTGACCCTTACGGGACAGAAGGAAATCCGCAAAGCAGACGGACTTTCCGGACCGTTGGGATCAATCGTACCAGCCAGACTGCTATCCTGCAGCTGCGGCCTGACCGTCCGCAGGAGACGACCGGCATTCAATGGATAGCGTATGGCTCCATGCCCTTCAATACGGCTGTGCCTTTCTTTACTCAGGTTTCCAAGACGCCGGATTACTTTGCCAATGCCACAGACAAGGTCTCTACGGACTCCTTCTACTGGAGCAACCGTCTTATTGCTGCTTTGGCCGATGCTCACTTCAGCAGCCATGTGGGCGATTTGGATGACTACCAAGAAGAAACTCTGGCTTGGGGCCATGAGATGATTGGCCGGGCAGATCGGGCACTGGCGAGTGGACAGGCAGTTGATTTTGAAGCTGAAAATCAAGCTCTGAGCGATAAGGTTCAGGAAGCGACAGACAGCTTGCTGGACAAGGTGCTGTTAGATGCCAGCAATCTCATGACCAACCATTTTTCACTGAGTGACTGATGGCAGTAGACAGGCCATGCCAGTATTTGCAAATGCAGCGGCTGGACCTTCTGAAAACAGCCATGGCGTAGCAAATAGTTTAAAAAATTTCTTTTTTAGTGTAGAATATTGTCAATAAATGAAATAGAGCAGTGTTCCACTGTTAAAGGAGAAAAACATGGTAGCAGCAGTTACAGACGCGAATTTTGCAGAAGAAACAAAGGATGGTCTTGTTCTGATTGACTTTTGGGCAACCTGGTGCGGTCCCTGCCGCATGCAGGCACCGATTTTGGAACAGCTGGCTGAAGAAGTCAGCCAAGATGAGCTGAAAATCCTCAAAATGGATGTGGATGAAAATCCAAACACAGCTCGCGAATTTGGCATTATGTCTATTCCGACCCTTCTTTTTAAGAAGGACGGCCAAGTAGTCAAGCAGGTGGCTGGTGTTCATACCAAGGACCAGATCAAAGCCATTGTTGCAGGATTAAGCTGATGAAGAGGGCTTGGAGCTCTCTTCTTTTTCTGTCTGCATTGCTGATGTGCTGGATGCGGTCTGCCGCCATTTCTGATCCAAATTAGGGTCTAAAAACTTGCAAAAGCTATCTTGTCCGCTTTAAAAAACAAAGATGACGGTATACTCTTCGGCCATCTCTTCAAACTAGGTCCGCTCTAATCATCCCTCAGACAGTTAGAATCAGCGCGAAGCTTGGTTTTGATTTTCAAAGAGTATTAGATTCTAACTCTCTTTGTGGTATAATAGAGCTAGCACTTGAAGGAAAGGGATTTTTCTATTGAATAATGTACTGAACCGCTATTGGCAGCAGTTTGACTGGTCCGGTCTGGCAGATCAGCTTTTCTCCAAACTGGTGTCGCTGCTTTTACTGCTGCTGCTCTTTTATATCGCTAAGAAGCTGCTGCATGTTTTGGTTGCCAAGGTTATCGCTCCGTCACTGAAACTGTCCAAGCAGGATATTGCCCGGCAGAAGACCATCACCCGTCTGATTGAAAATCTGCTCAACTACGCTCTTTATTTTCTGTTGATTTATTGGATTCTGTCTATTTTGGGACTGCCGGTCTCCAGTCTTCTGGCTGGAGCTGGGATTGCCGGGGTCGCAATCGGCATGGGGGCTCAGGGCTTTCTGTCGGACTTGGTCAATGGTTTCTTTATCCTCTTGGAGCGCCAGCTGGATGTGGGAGACAATGTCCGTCTGACCAATGGTTCTATCAATATTGCCGGCACAGTCGTCAGCGTGGGGATTCGGACAACGCAGGTGCGGGATGCTGATGGGGCGCTCCACTATGTGCCTAACCGCAATATCACAGTCGTCAGCAATCTTTCCCGCGGCGACATGCGGGTCTTGATTGATATTCCGATTTATGCCCAGACAGATTTGGATGAGATTTACCGCATTATTTCTAAGGTTAATGATGAAGCAGTTCCGGAACATCCGGAAATTCTCAAAAGCCCTAATATTCTCGGGCCGCAGATGGCCTCGAACGGGCAATTCAACTTTCGCATCAGCATGACGGTCCAAAGCGGTATGCAGACGTCTATCTACCATATTTTTTACCGTCTTTATCATGAGGCGCTTTTAAAAGAGGGGATTGAACTGCCTACACTGGGGCCGGTAAGCAAAAGCAAATAACGAACAGATTAGAAGAGGTAATTATGAATCAGCAAACCCAGCAAGAAATTGTCACTGATGACGGTCTTGTCTATCGCCTAAAACGTCCGCTCCACAAGCAAACCCTGTTTTGGACGACTCTCGTATCGGGCATTGTTATCTTTCTTTTGTCCCTGCTCAGCCTTCTCTTGGTCGTGACCGCCATTGGTCTGGTGGAGGAAAATGACCACCTCAAGGAGCTGACGGGCTATCACCATTCTTCCTTGGACAGCTACTCGGCTTACCCTTTTGAAAAGAAGGTTGAATTTTCTGACGGCCTCAGAGTAACGGTCCATGCGGCAGAAGCCGACAGCAGGCGCGTTATGAGCGATGAGTCAACTGGAGTGGCTGTTGTCGTATCGCTGACCCTTGAAAATACTTCCCAAAAGCCGATACTGGTCAGTCCTTATGATTTCAGCCTGTATGACAGGAAAGAGAATGTCTATGTACTGGACGGTTCCACCTTTGACAATGCCCAGATTGGCATGAATCTGGCACCAGGAAAATCCACCAGTTTCGACTTGATCTTTGATGGCGAGGACGGCGATGAAGCTGCCTACACCGTGGTCTATGAGAATGCCAAATGGGTCAAGGAACCATCCAATAAAAAGAATAAAGACTAACGATTCTGCAAATCAAAACAGCCGGCGTTTCACATTTCCAAATCATTGAAACGCTTTCGTATCTGATGAAAGGAGCCAGGCATGAAAGAATATAGCAGCAGGCAGGAGCTGATAGACAGCATTGAGGAGAAGCTGGGTAAGTATTTGGCCGAGTTTGAGGACATTCCTGAGGATTTGAAGCATGTCCGGGCAGAAGGGTAGACAAGACCCCCTCGGAAAATCTCTCCTATCAGCTGGGATGGGTCAACCTTCTCCTAGACTGGGAGCAGCAGGAACTGGCCGGCCAGCAGGTGGAAACACCGGCCCCCGGCTACAAGTGGAACAATCTAGGCGGCCTCTATCAGTCTTTTTATGAGACATACGGCGGCTTGTCTTTGGCCGAGCAGGCCGAGCAGCTAAAGGCTGCAGCAGGGCAGGTCTGTACTTGGCTTGCGACCCTGTCTGACCAGGAATTTTTCGAGCCAGAGCAGCGAGCCTGGGCCACCACCAAGGCCCGCTGGCCCCTCTGGAAATGGGTTCATATCAATACCGTAGCCCCTTTCACCAACTTCCGGACCCAAATCCGCAAGTGGAAACGGCTGACGCTTAACTGAAAAAAACAGGACAAGGCTTGAAGAAAAACTTCGGGTCTTGTTTTTTTCTTGACACTGACCTTAGGGGAGGGTATATACTAGTGAAAAACAGAAATGGAGATCATAATGCACATCAATCTCATTCGCTCGGATCAGGTTTATCAGGATCTGCTCAATCTATCCTTGGAAAAAAGAGAAGGCTGTTTTCGGGCCAGACTGCTAGCACCCTTTGCCCCTAAATATCAAAGGCAGCACATCCCCTTGAAAGCGAAGCAAGCCGGCGGCTTTGATGCCATGACCTTGCTTGGTTTTATGAACCAAATGCCGGGAAATTTGACGGAAAAAGACAGGCCGGCTGTGGAGGCTATCAGCTCAGACCGGCTTTGGCAAGATTGTCAGGAGACTATCCAGAGGGCTATCGGCCTCTTTGAACAGGCTGGCTATAATTTAGAAGTTCAGGATTATCATTTCACTATCTTATTGGGCAATCCAGAGAGCCGGATGCTGCAGCTCAATCAAGGCTACAGCGGCGACGGTGGGATTCCGGGCTATCTCATGCTCAGTCTGCTGCCCAATGACTATACTTTGCCGCGTATGCAGGCAGCGCTGGCGCATGAGTGCAACCACAATGTCCGCTTCCAGTTTATCAAATGGAACCAGCAGACGACCTTGGCGGATTGGATCGTCAGTGAAGGTTTGGCCGAATCTTTTGCTGCGGAGCTCTATGGCGAGGAGCTCATCGGACCTTGGGTCACTTCGACGAGTCCAGAGCAGCTAGAGGAAATCAAGCCCATCATCTCCAGCCAGCTTCAGCTGACGGGCATGATGGAGATGTCGCCCTATCTTTATGGTGATGAAATTGCAGAGCTGCAAGGCCAGCTGCCAGTCGGCCTGCCTTATGCTGCGGGCTATGCTTATGGCTATCATCTGATACAAGCCTATCTGAAAAAGACTGGCAAGAGCATTATTGAGGCCACAGTAACACCGACAGAAGAAATTTTAGAGGCGACTAAAGACTTTTGGAAATGACACATTTTTGCTTGAAAATCTACCAGAAACTGATATACTGATATTATGTAGGTGATTTCAGGAGACGGCGGTATGAAATACAAAAAAATTGAGCTAAAAGTGGTAGAAGAGGGCATTCATGCGTGTAAAATGTTTCAAGGCGTGAAAATTTTCAGCCGCAGCAAGCTGTCCAAAGATCAGAAAAGTATTCTAACGCAGAAGGTTTACCTGACACCGAAACAAAACATTGTTTACTATCAACGCACAGATGTCAACTATGAGCAGAACTGGCATCATAAGAAGGATTATTATGAACTAACTTATGGCCAGTTGGACAGAGAAACTGTCTTTAAGGTTTGTCAAGATTTTGACGAACTAAGCCCTTTTCTGGAGAATGAGCTGCTTGAGAAGCTAAAAGAAAAGCAGGCAGCAGGCAAATTTTTTGAAAAATTAGATATATAAAAATCCGGCTGCTTTGATAAGCAGTCGGATTTCTTTAGATTCGTGTTAAATGGTAATTGAATCTTCTCTTTTTTAAGTTTCTTTGAAGTCGATAAAAACAAGACAGTTTTCATCAAAAGATAGTCGTTAAACAAAAATATAGATAACTGTGCCACGTCGTCTATGTTGACATCTTTGAAAAATGAGCGTATAATCAAGAAAAATGATTGAGTGCTCACTCAATTCGTGAATAAACAAAGGAGCTCATGAAATGGTTGTTCAAGCAATACAGTATAGTCGTTTCGGTGATGAAGAAGTGCTAGATTTGGTGAACATTAAATCTGATGTTTTGGAAGTGAATCAAGTTAGGGTAGAAGTTTATGCAGTTGGTTTAAATCCTATTGATTATAAGACTTTTGAGGGGGCAAAGCCTCTCCGTTTTCTATCTTTTATGACGAAACTAAAGCAGCCAAGTCGTTGGTTTGAGTCAAAATCATCTCTTTTTCCAAGAGGTGTTGGTCGGGATTTTGCTGGAGTTATCACAGAAATCGGTGAAGGAGTAAGTCGGTTTGCAGTAGGGGATAAGGTTTTTGGAACAATGATCAGTGACCCTGGATTGGGAACCAAGAGGGGAGCTTTGGCAACAGAAGTTTGTGTCAATGAATCGGAAATTGTGTTGAAACCAGAGATGATTAATATGAATCATGCTGCTACTATGGGGGTAGCCTCTCTAACAGTGGGAGGTGCTTTTAGAAAAATTGAGTTAAGTTCTAAAGATGTTGTAGTTATTTCAGCAGCGGCAGGTGGTATTGGAAGTATTGCAGTACAGTATGCAGTTGCTAAGGGTGCAACAGTTATCGGAATTGCAAGTAAGAAAAATTCAGAATATCTGAAGTCTTTAGGTGCTATACCAGTAGCTTACGAAGAGAACATCCAGAATGCTCTTCTATCAGCAAGTCCAAAGCCAATTACAAAATTCTTGGATTGCTATGGAAGTGATTACGTTAAGTTAGCTTTTAGTCTAGGTTTGAAGGGGAGTGAGATCGGAACGCTAGTACCTTCACCATATGTTATGATAAGAGGAGCTCAGTTCACGGGTCCGAGACATTCCACATATGATGATTTTAAAGTTCTAGCGGAAATGGTCTCAGATGGGAAGGTTCGGCTGAATATTGATCAGGTTTATGATTTTTCTCTAAAGTCAGTTAGAGAGGCATATCGTAGTCTGAAGTTGGGACACGCTCGAGGTAAGAAAGTCGTAAAAGTAAGAGGGTAGCAGGGAGGTGCCAGCAATGGAAAGTTTAGAACAAAAGTATGCCCAGACATTAGAAAATAGCAATTTGAGTTTAAAACAACGTCAAGTACTGTTATCAAGTTTAAAGTTATTTTCAGAAATTGGTTTTGAAAATACAACAGCAAGCCTTATTGCCAAGGAGGCTGGAGTTTCAGAAGGGACCGTTTTTAGTTACTTTAAAACCAAGGAAGGCATCTTAGAAGCTATTCTGTCGACTTTTCTCGAACAGGTTATTCCAGATGTGATTGCTGATTTTTCTGAGAAGAAATTTACAGCAAACCAAGAGAGTTTTCCAGTGTTTTTGAGAAGCATTGTTCGAGATAGACTAGTTTTCATTCAGGAGAATCACATGCAAGTTAAAATTCTCTTGAGTCGTTCTTTTATTGATAAAACTATTTCTGACCAGTTAGGGAATGTTATTGTTCACTCTATCATTAAGCCAATTAGTCCAGTTCTGAATCAGTTTAAAGAAAATGGTGTTATCCGAGATTGGTCAAATGAAAGAATTGTTCGTTATATTCTAGCCTTGAGTCTTTCTTATGTTATTCCAATGATGTTAAATGATAAGGAAGATGTGAACATAGATGAAGCAGTAAACGAAATTGTTGAATGCCTGTCTTTTGCCTTAGTAGAAGTAAAATAAATCTTGATTTTTAAGCTTACTATTAGAAATAGTGGGCTTTTTTAAAACCAATATAAAAATCCCCAATCAGAGCGATCGAGGATTGAAAAATAAATTGAAACAATACCTTAACTATCATGGCCTTGGCTACATTTTTAAAAGTTGTTTTAGCTGTCTTGAGGATCTTGGTCATGATGTTCTTGAGACAGCCAGAGTATACTGCCATCTATTCATCTGATAAGAGGGATTTTATCATCCAGATATTCATAGCAGGGTGTCCAGCAGCCTTAGAAAGTGGTTCTTGCAGTGCTGTAAAACCATAGTGCTGATAGATGGCCACGGCCGTAGCCAGTTCAGTAGAGGTTTCTAGATAAAGCTGTTCATAACCAGCTAGGCGGGCTTCCTGAAATATCCGCTTTATCAACCTGCTGGAATAACCTTTGCCACGGCTATTTTTAGTGACATACAGTTTTTGTAATTCAGCAATCTTATCGGACACAGGTGCAAAGCCACCGCAGCCAACCAGCTGATCTTCATCTTCCAGAACAAAGTAAGCTGCTCTCTCTTGATGTTGATAATAGTCGGCCAAATGATCTAGATGAGAATCAAAGTAGACAGTTCCTGGTTTGTCAAGCCCGAATTCTTCTAGGCTGGCTCGAATGAGCTGCGCTACAGCTGGATTGTCTCTCACTTCCATTGGCCGCAAGTTCATGATTTGTCCTCCGATAGGATGTATCAATTAGTTAAACAATACCTTGCGCAATCATAGCATTTGCTACGTTTTCGAAGGCAGCGATGTTAGCACCGGCCAGGTAGTCTTTGCCAAGTCCGTAAGTTTCAGCGGTAGTCTTAGCTGTGTTGAAGATATTTGTCATGATGTCTTTGAGGCGACCGTCAACTTCTTCGCGAGTCCATGACAGACGAAGGCTGTTTTGGCTCATCTCCAGAGCAGATACAGCTACACCACCAGCATTGGCAGCTTTGGCAGGACCGTAGTAGACACCGTTTTCCTTGTAGACAGCGATAGCATCCAGGTCGCTCGGCATGTTAGCCCCTTCTGCCACACAGAAGACACCTTGAGTGACCAGGCGTTTTGCAGCGTCACCGTTGATTTCGTTTTGAGTCGCACATGGCAGAGCAATGTCGTATTTCTCTGCATAAGTCCAGACAGACCCTTCGTGGTAAGCAGCCGTTGCTTTTTCAGCAGCGTATTCAGTCAAGCGGGCACGGCGTTTTTCTTTAACATCCACAAGGAGATCAAAGTCGATTCCGTTTTCATCAATGATGTAGCCGTTTGAGTCAGAGACGGAGATAACGGTTGCTCCAAGCTCGGTTGCTTTTTGCAGGGCGTATTGGGCAACATTACCAGAGCCGGAAATGACCACTTTCTTGCCGGCAAAGCTTTGGCCGTTGGCTTTGAGCATTTCCTCAGCATAGTAGACCAGACCGTAGCCAGTTGCTTCCGGACGGATCAGGCTGCCGCCGAAGCCAAGCGGTTTACCGGTCAGGACGCCGGCATCGAACTGTTTCAAACGCTTGTATTGGCCGTAGAGGTAGCCGATTTCGCGTCCGCCAACACCGATATCACCGGCCGGTACATCCAGAGATGGACCGATGTGTTTTTGCAATTCTGTCATAAAGCTTTGGCAGAAGCGCATCACTTCAGCATCCGTCTTGCCTTTCGGATCGAAGTCGGAACCGCCCTTGCCGCCGCCGATAGGAAGTCCGGTCAGGACGTTTTTGAAGATTTGCTCAAATCCCAAGAATTTCAAAATCCCTTGGTTGACAGTTGGGTGGAAACGAAGTCCGCCTTTATAAGGACCAACTGCTGAGTTGAACTGTACGCGGTAGCCGCGGTTGACCTGTACCTTGCCGTCGCGGTCTACCCAAGGAACACGGAAGCTGATAACGCGCTCAGGCTCAGTAATACGCGCTAGGATGTTTTCTTCGATGTATTCTGGGTGTTTTTCGAAAACGGGCTCCAGAGTATTGAGAAACTCTTCAACAGCTTGGAGGAATTCTGCCTCATGTCCGTTGCGGGCCTTAACAGTTTCAAAAGTGCTTTGGATATATTCTTTAGCAGTTGTCATAGGGTTCTCCTTTTAGTGAATAGTCAGCCCAAAAGCAAGGCTCAGGGCGGGTTTGCAATGGTAAAATAGATAGGAAGATTCTAAAAAAATCCATGTCATATTTTATTACATGGACCATTATAGCAGACTTTTTCTTTCTTGTAAAGAAAAAAGTTGAATTTTCTAAAAATTTCCACAATTCGGCTTTCTGAAAAGTTTCAGAAAAAGGATAAGCACGGGCTTTGGCAGATTCCAAATTTATTGGACAGGAGCTGCCTGCTGGCCGAACGATGAGCATTCACATCAAGCGGCGAATGGAAAGTCTGACTGGAAGTGCCGGCGGCGCAGCCAGCAGGGGAGGCTGCACCAGCCTCTGTGCCCGTAACCTTCCTTCTGCGCTCTGTTCTTTCTGGATTCGGGCTGAAAGGGGGGCAGACTGTTGGAGTTCATGCTGCTTGAATTTACAATAGAAAGAGAATGAGGCTGTTAAAAAAAGCGATTCAGTGATATAATATAGATGATACAAGATGATAACTGTATTCATAGCCTAGGCTGAAAGCCTTCTTACAGAAAAAAGGAGTTTGACTATCATGACATCAACGAAGACCCGTATTGCCGGATTTGACTTTGACAACTGCCTCATGAATGCGGCTGGAGTAGCCTGTATGACAATCGCAGAGCTGGAAGCCGTCAAAGACTCTGCGGCCGGAACTTTTGTGACCAAGACGGCGACTTTGGACTTCCGTGCTGGCAATCCGGAGCCCCGCTATCAGGATGTGCCGCTGGGCTCCATCAACTCTATGGGCTTGCCCAATCAAGGATTGGATTATTATCTGGATTACTTGCTGGAACTGCAGGAAAGAGAGCCAAGCCGCACCTTCTTTCTCTCGCTGGTCGGCATGTCGCCCGAGGAAACCCATGCTATTCTGAAGAAAGTTGAGGCCAGTGATTTTCAAGGCATCACCGAGCTCAATCTCTCCTGTCCCAATGTCCCCGGCAAACCGCAGATTGCCTATGATTTTGAGACGACAGAAAGGATTTTAAAGGAAGTCTTTGCCTATTTCACCAAGCCGCTGGGCATCAAGCTGCCGCCTTACTTTGACATCGTGCACTTTGATCAGGCAGCTGCTGTTTTCAATCAATTCCCGCTGGCCTTTGTCAACTGTGTCAACTCCATTGGAAACGGCCTTTATATTGAGGATGAGTCAGTGGT
The DNA here is from genome assembly GCF_001578865.1 of Streptococcus sp. DD11. Classification (NCBI taxonomy): domain Bacteria; kingdom Bacillati; phylum Bacillota; class Bacilli; order Lactobacillales; family Streptococcaceae; genus Streptococcus; species Streptococcus sp. DD11. The sequence continues at coordinate 284,709 of NZ_KQ969392.1, read as the reverse complement.
GATTCGGCCGAAAAATGGCTTCGGCGGCATTGGGGGCCAGTACATCAAGCCGACCGCTCTGGCCAATGTCCATGCCTTTTACCAACGCCTGAATCCGGAAATCCAAATCATCGGAACCGGCGGTGTCCTGACCGGCCGCGATGCCTTTGAGCATATCCTCTGCGGAGCCAGCATGGTGCAGGTGGGGACTACCCTTCATAAAGAAGGCGTGGCAGCCTTTGAGCGGATCACCGCAGAACTCAAGGCTATTATGGAAGAAAAAGGCTATGAAAGCCTGGAAGATTTCCGAGGAAAATTGAAGTATATTGAGGAGTAATTAAAATACGACTGTTTAAGATTGAAGAAAGCTCCATATTTGAAGACTTTCTTCAATCTTTTTTAAGGCAACGGTAATATCTGAGAACTACTAACCTCCGCTTTTTAAAGATATTTTAAAATTGTATTACACTACGAGTAAAATAAATAATGAAGATGAATCATATCATTCAGTTCATTATAAAAGTTCCTCTAAATTTTGGAAAATTTAAGAAAAATATTACAGAGAGGTAAATAACTGTTGCGGCAATATTTTCTATGTAATCTATTTATAGTATAGATAGAAGTAAGGTAGCAAGTTACAAATTAAACTAAATATTTAATATCATGAAGGAGGAATTATGAAAAGCACAAGAAGATGGTTGATAGTTTTGTTTAGCATTCTAGCAGTTATTGGGATAGTAGTAGGAGGATTTGGTATGTACCAACATCAGAAGAAACAGGAAATGATACGCATTGCAACTAGTAAAGAAGCAAGAAAGGTTTATGAAGAACATATGAGAGCGAATGATCCTAATGCTCTAACCAGAGAAGGAGTTATTCAATCTTATGAAATTGATACTGAGACATTAGAATATAATCCGATGGGGGGACTGATGGTTCGATTGTATTTTAATAACAATAAAGAGTTGGACTTTCATTTTGGATTGATAAAAAATGACAATGGAGAGTATGAAACATATGGATATACCGTATCACCTAAATTATCAGCTTTGTTAAAGGAAAATGTTAAATGAGCAAAAAATATGTGAATGAACAAAATCTTCAGACGGCTATGACTGAATATAACGATAATTCTCTTAATCGTGAAGTAAAAGATCAGTATGATAGAAGTGTTGGCACAGTCTCTCAAGTTTACGATAATACTGGTCACGTTGCTCTTCCTTCTTATTATGGAACTCCAGAATCATCAATCATCAATCCAGTTGTGACAACGACTTCTGGTGCTGGTGAGCAAGTCTATGCTGTAGTTGATAATCCAGAAGTTCCAGCTGAGCAAGTTCAGGAAGTAACCGTTCTTTTTCGTGGCTCAACCGCTCCAGATAAAATAGGGACCAATCCTGAAGATGTATGGAATGATTGGATAGAAAATGATGCTCTCCTTGCTCTTCGTGTATGGTATCAAGAAAGTAAACCTTCTTTTCTTAGTAACGACCGTTCAACGGGACAATTGAAAGCCTCCTCGAGAGCCTTAAAGGATATTATGGAAAAATATCCAAATGCTAAGATTAATATTTATGGCCACTCACTAGGCTCTATGGATGCCCAATATTCAATGGCTGATTTATCACCTGAGAATATTAAGAGAATCCAGAAAGCTTATATCTATAATGGCCCCAATGTCTATGGGATTTTAAGTGATAAGCAACGAGAAACTGTTGATTTGATTAAAGATAGGATAAAGAACTATGCTGATCCAAAAGATATGATTAGCATGGTAGGCAGAAAGATTGAGAAAGGAAGTGATGGATCAGTTGGAATTGTTCACTTTGTAGAGAGTAGAGAGGTAGGCTTTGTTGGTCAACACATGACTAACGGTTATCAATTGGATGAAAAGGGAAATATTATACTCAAAACAAGCACAGAAATGCAACCAATAAAAGAACTTGTTGCTATACAACTATCTGCATTTGAAAGGCATAAAAACACCCTTGCTTCAGATGGTTACTCTAGTAATGAGAAAATTTTTTTAGATAGTGAACAATCTTCAATTATTGCTTCTGGTCTGGATAGTGCTGCTCAAGCAGGTTTGACAAGAATTAGTCTAGCAAGGAATGAGGCTATAATGCAGATGGAAAAATTTTTATGATTTATCTAAAACAGCTTTAGAAACAACCTGTACTGCCTTGAGTGCTGGCGAGATTGAGACAATTTTAATTAGTGAGGGTGTCAGTAAGACGGATATCGTGGAACCTTTACGTAGTCATTTTGATGCTGAGGTTACAAAAGCAACAGCTATTGCCACTGCTTTTTCAAATGTCCGATCAGACATCGAAAGTGCGATCAAAAAAATGACAGAAGAGGATGCCCAATTAGCAGGAGATTTTAATCAATGGAGCAAGATTTGATTTATCGTTCGTTAAGAGCGAAAGAGAGTGAGTTAGAGGAGCTAGAAATCTTCTATCGGAGAGATAAGCGAGAGCTTGCTAATAAATGGAATGATATTGATGAAATCTTTCGTTTCAGAACGACTTTGATTAATCAAGAAGCTGAACAAGCTCGTCAATTTGTGAGAACCATGAAAGTATCAGATTCTTCATTTCTAAATGGTTATTACAATAAACTGACTGAATTTTTAGATGAGACTGAACTTGCTCATAAAATAGAACAAGGAAAGTTAGAAGTAGAAGAGGAAGATTTGCGAGAAGCTTTTTATAAAAAACGAGCCTTATATGAAGAAGATATTGAAGAATTGAGGAGAGAATATGCAAAAACCTTTGAGTGAACTGAATGCCTTTGGCGATACCAAGGATTTCATGAAGAAGCTTGAAACAAATCGCATTAAGCTCTTTTGGGTGCCGATGATGAAGGCAGAGAAAGAAAAGATTAAGAAAGCAGGTGAAGACGAAATAAGAAAGGCTGCTAAATCAACAAAAGAAACGATTGAAAATCTATATAATAAATTAGATACTTCAGAAAGTATGATGGGTGCTATGGCTAAAAAAGTGAAGCAAGTTGTCGGTGAGCAAAAAAATAAATATGATGAGATTCTGCCTAAGTGATAGTATTTATAGTCAACGGCAGAAATCATTTTTGAGTTGAACCACTATAAAATTTACTCCTTTCATGAGAAAATAGACGCAAAGAAATGAGGTGTTTTTATGGCAGAAATCTACTTGGCTGGCGGCTGCTTCTGGGGCTTGGAAGAGTATTTTTCCCGCATTGAGGGTGTGGAGGAGACGACGGTGGGCTATGCCAATGGGCAGGTGGAGTCGACCAATTACCAGCTGATTCATCAGACGGATCATGCAGAGGCAGTTCATCTAGTCTATGACGAAAAGCGGGTCAGCCTGCGGGAAATCCTGCTCTATTATTTCCGGGTCATTGATCCGCTGTCTGTCAACAAGCAAGGCCATGATGTCGGCCGCCAGTACCGGACCGGCCTTTACTATACAGATGAAGCGGATCGGCCTGTCCTAGAGCAGGTCTGTGCGGAGCAGGAAAAGCAGCTGGGGCAAAAGATTGCTGTTGAGCTGGAGCCTCTGCGCCACTATATTCTGGCCGAGGGCTACCATCAGGACTATCTCAAGAAAAACCCTGGCGGTTACTGTCATATCAATGTCAATGATGCTTACCAGCCGTTGGTCGATCCAGGTCAATACGAGAAGCCTACAGATGCGGAACTAAAAGATCAGCTGACGCAAGAGCAGTATCAGGTGACTCAGAATAGTGCGACAGAACGGCCTTTCCAAAATGCCTATTTTGATTCGTTTGAGCAAGGGATTTATGTGGACATCACGACTGGCGAGCCGCTCTTTTTCGCCGCTGACAAGTTTGAATCCGGCTGCGGCTGGCCGAGTTTTACTCGGCCCATTGCCAGAGAAGTCATCCGTTATTATGAGGACAGGAGCCATGGCATGGAGCGTATCGAAGTGCGCAGCCGGTCTGGCCATGCCCATCTGGGTCATGTCTTTACCGACGGTCCGGCCGACCAAGGCGGCCTGCGCTACTGCATCAACTCAGCCGCTCTGCGCTTTGTTCCCAAGGAAGAAATGGAAAATGAAGGCTATGGCTATTTGCTCCGCTATATGAACGGAGATTGAAGAAAGCTCTCTTTTTGAGATTTCTTCAATCTTTTTTTGGAAATCCTCAAACAAATGTTTTGTCAGGCAATCAAGAGCAAAAAGTCTTGCACTATTGCCGCAGGCTTGTTATAATAGCTAAAATCTCTTGAAAGTAAGAGTTGGGAAAGTAGGGGAAATGCAATGAAAGCTTTTAAAAATGTCAATCTGGTGACCTGCGACAGTGATTTTCATGTCTATCGGGAAGGGCTTTTAGTAATAGAGGGCAGCCGCATTGTTTACTGCGGCGGCTACAAGCCTGACTGGGAAGCGAAATGTCAAGATGTGGTGGACTATGAGGGGGCCTGGCTCATGCCGGGGCTGGTTAATTGTCATACGCACTCAGCTATGACGGGTTTGCGCGGTATTCGGGATGACAGCAATCTGCACGAATGGCTGGAAGACTATATCTGGCCGGCCGAAAGCCAGTTCACTCCTGAAATGACGACCAAGGCTGTCAAGTTTGCCTTGGCAGAAATGCTGCAGTCAGGCACGACGACCTTTAATGATATGTACAATCCCAATGGAGTCGAGATTAGTCAGATTTATCAGGCGGTTAAGGAATCCGGCATGCGCTGCTATTTTTCGCCGACCCTCTTTAGCTCAGAGAAGGAGACCGCTCAGGAAACGCTGGCTCGGACACGATCCATTATCGAAGCCATCCTTTCCTATCAGGATGACCGCTTTCGGGTTATGGTGGCGCCGCATTCACCTTATACCTGTGACCGGGACTTGCTTAAAGGAAGTGGGGATTTGGCTCGTGAGCTGGGGCTGAAGCTGCATATCCATGTAGCTGAAACGGAGGAAGAAAACCGGATTGTTTTGGAAACGCAGGGCAAGCGGCCTCTGGCTTTTCTCAAAGACTTGGGCTATCTGGATCAGCCGGCGATTTTCGCTCATGGGGTGGAATTTACAGAGCGGGATATTGCTGTCTTGGCTGATTCGCAGGTCAGCATCGCCCACAATCCTATCAGCAATCTCAAGCTGGCCTCCGGTGTGGCACCGGTTGTTGATCTGATCGCAGCCGGCATTTCTGTCGGACTGGCTACGGACTCGGTAGCATCCAACAACAATCTGGATATGTTTGAGGAGGGACGGACGGCAGCTCTGCTGCAAAAGATGCGGAGCAGGGACGCGACTTCTTTCACGCTTGAGCAGGCTCTTAAGGCGATGACGATCGAGGGGGCCAAGGCTCTTGATATGGCGGATCAGATTGGCAGTCTGGAACAGGGCAAGCAGGCTGACTTTCTGGTCATTCAGCCCCGAGGCAGGCTGCACCTCTATCCGCTGGAAAATATGCTGTCGCATCTTCTGTATGCGGCCAAAGGCAGCGATGTGAAAGATGTCTACATTGCCGGCCGGCAGGTTGTCAAAGACGGCCAGGTTCTGACAGTGGATGTGGAACATTTGCTATAATCAGTGTTCCTTCTGATGAAAGCCCGCACAACATCAGGAGGCGGAGACAAAAAAGTTTCAGTTAGAAGAAGGATTGGTTCTGATGAAGCTCCAGGCCTTTTTCTTTTAGACTTGTTCGGAAACCGTGTGCTGAGCCAGTTTGCTTTAAGCGGTCGGCACACCAGCAACCTACTCCGTCGGTTCATTGCGAAAGTGGCTGTCCCGCCGCCTTTGCTTTTAGCAGTGAAATTGCCCGGGGGACAGTTTTAGCCAATAAGAAAAGGATGAGCAACGAGCCGCTTATAAGGCGGTGGGACAGACTCCCATGATGGCTGCGCCCTCACCTACAGAGGGATGGATCTTTTGGAAGATACTGTATAAGACTCCCATCATGGGAGTCTGTCTCAGCCTCTGTGAGCAGTCTGCAGCGAGTTTCTGCCCGCTTGCTGCTTGATTTTCATTGAGTATGACTAGGAACCGTTGGGCTGAGTTTTTCCTATGAAATTTTTAGGATTATTTTTTAGTTTTTGTTGCGAAAGCGCTTGCAAAAATATTTTAATCTGCTATACTGGTTTTATGGATTGTTACTGGTTGGGCAGGCAAAACCTAAACAAATACGAGATAAAAAGCGGCAGTCTGCTTTCTATTTAGTATGTGTTTAGGTTTTTTCTATGGAAAAAATAATCGCTTTTAAGGTTTGTCACATTTTAAAGGAGGGTTTCTTATGAACTCAAGATACTTAAAGCTGTCGGCGGTTGCTGCTGTTGCTGCTTTGGCAGCGGCCTGTGGCAGCCGGCCGCGTACTTCAAATGCTATTGACAATATCAGCATCGGCATTCAGGGCTATGAGTTTGGTCCTGCGGTGTCCAAGGTGATTTTGAATTTGAAAGAACCGGTCAGCTCTCTGGATACCTCTAAGGCCAAGCTGTTGACAGCGGGAGTTGAGCGCGCTATCAGCAAGAGCTATCTATCCGATGCAGAGGGGAAGGCCGTCAAGGAAGGACAGAGCAGCGACTATGCGACTCTTGAGCTGCAGGTGAACTACAGCTTTGAGGATCCGTCTGGCAATGCGTCGCCCTTCCACTACAATCTGAGCACTCTTATGAATGAATGGGCCCCAAGCTATCCGGTTTCAGTGAACAATCTAGTAGTCGATCATCAGCAGGCCCTGTCCAAAGAAGCTGATGCTATCAACCATCGGGTCTCTGCTGAGCTGGCGGCCTTTACTAAACGTGACAGCTATTCCGGCAGCTACACCAATCCCCTGACTCAGCAGAAGGAAAAATTGACCCTGAACTATGCGGCCTATGAGCCTAAACAGCTGAAAAAGGGAGCCAAGAATCCGCTCCTCATCTGGCTGCACGGCCAAGGTGAGGGCGGTACGGATACGGACATTACCCTCTTAGGCAATGAAGTAACGGCTCTGGTTCGCGATGACATTCAGCAGCATTTCACAGCGGCTGACGACCGAAAGGAGAGCGGCGCTTATGTGCTGGCGGTCCAAACCCCGACCTACTGGATGGACGAAGGCGACGGGACGAATGGAGCGGGGGCTGGAGTGTCCCGCTATACTGAAATCCTCATGGATACCATCAAGGCCTATGTCCAGTCCAATCCGGACATAGACAGCAGCCGCATTTATCTGGCTGGCTGCTCCAACGGCGGCTATATGACCCTCAATCTGGCTCTGCATTATCCGGACTACTTTGCAGCGCTGGTGCCTCAGGCGACGGCCTACTCTTACTACAGTTTTGAGCGCAATCCGGATGGGACCTATAAAAAGACGGCAGACCAGACGGCCGGATCTGCTGGCTTTGTCAAGGACGGCGGCCTGTATTTTGATGAAGAAAAAATCAAGACCCTGTCTGCCCTGCCCATCTGGTTTGTCCATGCAGCCAATGACCAGATTGTCCAACCGTCTGACTACGCCCTGCCGGTTTACAAAGCCTTAGTGGACAGCGGCGCAGACAACAAATGGTTTTCCTACTATGAGAGCGTCCCAAGTGCAGATGTTGACGGTGTTGACTATCTAGGGCACTGGTCTTGGATTTATTTCTTTAATGA
>NZ_KQ969392.1:273131-276912 GCF_001578865.1 Streptococcus sp. DD11 | reverse complement strand
GCCCTGCCCTGACGGGGTTTGCAGCCAGCAATGCGGAAAAGGGCGGTCCAGCTGCAGCGACAGTGGGCGGTCAGTCCTACACAAATGTCTTTGACTGGTTAAATAGCCAGCATAAATAAGCAGGAGGAATAAAATGAACAGAAAGTACGCTATGATCTGGATGGGGCTTGCGGCTTTGTCAGCAATTCTGCTCTTGAGCTGCAGTCAGACCAGCCAGCGGCAGGAGAAGCCCCAGTCAGCAGCAAAGCCAGACAAAGCTCGAACAGTCATCACGACAGACGGTGAAGTGGATGATATGGACTCCATGATTCGCTATTTTTACTATGCCAATGAAATGCAGCTGGAGGGGATTGTCCTTACCAGCTCGACCTACCACTATGCCGGTGACAGCAGCAAGGGCATCGAGCCCTATCGCTGGACGGGCACGGACTGGATCTACCAGATGCTGGATGCCTATGAGAAAATCCAGCCCAACCTGGCCAAGCATGCCGAAGGCTTCCCAACAGCCGACAGCATCCGCAAAAATACCAAAATCGGCAATATCAAAAATGTCGGTGAAATGGATGAGGTGACAGAGGGATCGGAATTTCTCAAAGACCTTTTTCTCAATGATGATGACAGACCTCTCTATGTCCAGACCTGGGGCGGGACCAATACGACTGCCCGGGCCCTCAAGTCCATCGAAGAAGCGTACAAGGACAAGTCCAACTGGAAGGATATTCAGGCTAAAATTTATAAAAAGCTGATTCTCTATATCATCTTGGATCAGGATAACAGCTGTAAGGACTATATCCAAAAATCCTGGCCGAACCTGCAGGTCATCAACGACCAGTCCAATTTCTGGCATTTTGCCTATGCCTGGAAGATGCACAGTGTCGAACTCAATACCTATCTGCAGGGGGACTGGAACCGGGAAAATATCCAGAAAGACCACGGTCCCCTGCTGGCTAGGTATGCTCTCATGGGTGACGGCAAGGTGGTGCCCGGTGAGCTGGATGAGGAGCAGCGGGGCAGTGAGGCCTATCTGGCTAAAAATCCTCAGTATCAGAAATATGACTTTATCTCTGAAGGAGATTCACCGTCTTATTTCTATCTCTTTAACAACGGCCTTCAGGACATCAAGCAGCCGACTTACGGCGGCTGGGGCGGCCGTTTCGGTCTGGTCAATGACAAGCTTTATCAAAACACCGTTTTAGACTACAATCCCTACTCCAAGCGCTTTGAGGCGGAATACACCCTGACGCGCTGGTTTGATGATATTCAGCGGGATTTTGCGGCGCGTGCCGACTGGGGCATTGCGGACAGGTATGAGGATGCCAATCATGCGCCGACCGCCAGTGTCAAGGAAGGCAGCCAGCTGACTGCCAAGGCTGGCGACAAGATTACCCTGACCGGCCAGGGCAGCGATCCGGATAAGAATAAACTGACCTACAAGTGGTGGCGCTATTTTGAAGCCGACAGCTATCCAGAATACCACGGTTCCTCCAAACCGGTCTCCGATAAGGACAGGAATGAAGGCGGCCTCCAGCTCAGCCTCTATCGGGAACTGGACAAGGGTGAAGCAGTCGATCCTGTCAAGCTGACCGGAGCTGATACCGAGACGGTCTCCTTTACCATTCCCAAGGACGCCAAGAAGGGTGATACCTTCCATATGATTCTGGAAGTGCAGGATGACGGTGCCCATCAGCTGAAAGGCTACCAGCGGGTAGTGATTACGGTGGACTAGGAAGTTTGAATTTTTAAAGAAAAGGAGCAAATCATGAAAGTCAAGAAAATCGGCAGTCTCCTGCTGCTGGCAATCCTGCCCGTAATCTTGGTATCCTGCGGTCGGATCCAGTCCAAGGAAAGCGCGAATCGGACAGTCCGCCAAACAGCTTACGGAGCAGTGAAGGGGGCAGAGAAAGACGGTGTCCTGATCTGGAAGGGGGTTCCCTATGGCGGGGAGACCTCAGGGGAAAATCGTTTCAAGGCGCCCGCGGATCCTGAAAAATGGAGCGGCGAGCGGGATGCGACCAAGTCCGGCCAAGTAGCCCTGCAGTCCTCTGCGGATGGGGTTATCGGCAGTGAGGATGCCCTCAATCTGGACATTTACCGGCCTGATTCTGACAAGGAAAAGCTGCCAGTCCTGGTCTACATCCATGGCGGCAACAATCAGACCGGCAAGTCTGAGGAAATCTCAGGTGCTTCCTTTGTCAAAACGCATGATGCCATTTTTGTATCAGTCAACTACCGTCTGGGAGTTCTAGGCTTCAATCCGCTGCCGGCTCTCAAGACTGGCAGTGATGAGGAAAATTCCGGCAACTACAGTCTTTTGGACATTGCCAAGTCTCTGGACTGGATCCGGGGAAATATCGAAGCCTTTGGCGGCGACAGCCAAAATGTGACCGTATCAGGATTTTCAGCTGGCGGCCGGGATGTCATGGCTATGCTGATTTCTCCCATTTTTAAAGGGAAATTTGATAAGGCTGTCTCCTTCAGCGGCGGGATGACTGTGGCAGACGAAGCAAAGAGCCAGCAGGTTTTTGCGGAGGCTCTGGCACCGCTGGCTGTGGAAGATGGCAAGAAGGGTGATTTGGAGGAGGCCAAGGCCTGGCTCCTAAGCAGGGACAGTGCTGTCAGGGATTATCTGCAGGACTTGGACGCAAAGCGCTTGGCGCCTCTCATGGGCAATGCCGGTATCCGTATGAGCGTTTTTCCCCATCTCTATACGGACGGTGCCGTCCTGCCCAAGGAGGGCTTCGACACGAAAAATTACAATCAGGTCCCTCTGCTCATGCTGACGGGGGAAACTGAATTTTCTCTCTTTGCCTACTATGACAAATACTTTGCCCAGGCCCAGGCAGCCAAGACCATGGACCAGGAACCGGCAGCCAGTGACTATGCTTTTGTCAATACCTATGGCGGCCAGTTCTACAGTCTTTTCAATGTTCAGGAGTCGGCTGAGAAAATGGCTCCATCTTATAAAGCCCCCATCTATTCGGCGGAGATTCGATTTGGGGAAGATGCTGCAGTGGTCGGTTCGCCTATGTCGACCTTCGGTTCCTACCATGGTGTCTTTGTGCCGCTCTTGGACCGGGATAATCAAAACTACCAGCAGCTGGTTGGTCAGGCTTATGCGTCTAAAGGAGCTCAGGAACTGTCCCAGCTCTTCCAAGATTATCTCTATCAGTTTATCTCAACAGGCAATCCTAACGGCAAAAATCTGCCCCGCTGGCAGGAATGGACGGCAGCCGGAGAGGCGCCGACCCTTTATCTGGATGCGACCAAGGAGCAGGCCAGTGCCCAGATGGGCAAAAAGGACTACAACTATACAGATGTGCTGGAGCAAATAGCGGCTGATACGAGCATCAGTCAAGAGCGTAAGGAGCAGCTGCTGACCCAAGTCCTCAATGGCCGCTGGTTCAGCTACGGACTGGATGAAAAATACGGCAACCTGTCGGACTTTGATAAGAGATAGTATGTGAAGGTTGAGAGAAATCTCAGCCTTTTTAAAAATAATTTTAGAAACCGCTTGCATCTTTTGGAAATTGTGCTATACTTAGTTTATGGATTGTTACTGGTCAGGCAGGCAAAACCTAAGCAAATACGAAATAAAAAGCGGTTTTTGTGCTTTTCTATTTGGTGTATGCTTAGGTTTTTTCTATGCCTCTTAGCGAGGCGAATCCTTAGGATGAGGCTGAGCTTAGAGGCATTGATGCCTAGCCGCAGAGCGGCGTGGGTACTCTTGCTCTTAACGAAACAAGTCCGGAGGATGTCTGGCGGTGGGACAGAACTAAATTTT
>NZ_KQ969392.1:269792-272789 GCF_001578865.1 Streptococcus sp. DD11 | reverse complement strand
AGCCCCGCGAGGATGATTAGGAGCTTTTTGGAGTCTAAAAGACGAACAGTCTTGACACATCCTAACGGATGTTTCATCCATAACCTCAAAGCAGTGCTTTGAGCAATCAGCTACCGCGCCAAAAGTTTTTTACCAAAACAAAGCGAGACTGAAAGACTTTTGTCTCAGCCTCAAGGTTGCGGATAAAACTTCCGTTAGGAAGTGTCGTTGAGGCTCAGAGCTATTGATGCCAGCGCAGCGAGCTGCTATGTCTCTTAAGACATCAAGATCCTGCCTGACCGGATAAAAATATAAGGAGGTCCATGATGGCTAAAGACTATACAGAATTAGCTCAGGATATTGTAGCCCATGTCGGCGGCAAGGACAATATTAGCAAATTGGTACACTGTGTGACACGCTTGCGTTTTTCTTTGAAGGACGAATCCAAGGCGGACACGGATTATCTGATGAAGCGCGACGGTGTTGTGACGGTGGTCAAGGCTGGCGGCCAGTATCAGGTCGTGATTGGCAACCATGTGCCGGATGTTTATGAAACTGTGCTCAAAGTGACTGGTATTTCAGGCGAAGGCAGCATTGATGCTAATGAGGGCGATGTTATTGAGGGCAATCTTTTTGATCGCTTTATCGCTCTGGTGTCAGGTCTCTTCCAGCCTATGCTGGGGACCTTGTCAGCGGCTGGTATGATTAAGGGTGTAGTGGCTATTCTGGCAGCTGCAGGAGTAGCAAAAACAGATGGCGCTTATGTCGTTCTCAATGCAGCTGGGGATGGTCTTTTCCAATTTCTTCCTTTGATTTTGGCTATTACAGCTGCTAAGCGTTTCAAGATGAATCAGTTTACAGCTTTGGCTATCGGCTTTGCCCTGGTTTATCCCAATATCGCAGCCAGCTTTGCAGCAGATAAGCCTCTGTACACTCTCTTTGCTGGGACGCCGATTGAATCACCGATTAATGCAACCTTCTTTGGCATTCCGATTATTTTCCCTGCATCCAGCTATCTTTCAACGGTCCTTCCGGTGATTGCAGCTGTCTGGGCCGGGGCCAAGATTGAAAAAGGCTTTAAGCAAATTATTCCAGATGTTGTAAAAGTCTTTATCGTACCATTCTTTACTCTGTTGATTACAGTGCCATTGGCTTTCCTTATTATTGGTCCGGTCATGACCTGGGCTTCAGATTTGGTTGGGGCACTCTTTACAGGCATCTATGGTTTCAGTCCGATTCTTTACGGTCTTGTCTTGGGAGCTCTCTGGCAGGTCTTGGTCATGTTTGGTCTTCACTGGGGCTTGGTGCCGCTGGCTATTTTAGAACTGCAGAAGGGTCCAGGGGTCATCCTTGTTGCCTCTATCGCTATCTGTTTTGCTCAGGCAGGATCCTTGCTCAATATCATGATGCGCAGCAAGGAAGATAAGGTTCGTCAGCTTTCTATTCCAGCTTTCATCTCAGCTCTTTTTGGTGTGACAGAGCCGGCTATTTACGGTATCACTCTGCCGATGCGGATGCCTTTCATCATGACCTGTATTTCCGGTGCGCTGACCGGTGCTTATCTGGCCTTCTTTGATGTAAAAATGCAGGTGATGGGAGGGATGGGACTCTTTGCCATTCCATCCTTTATCGAAGCTGGCAACAGCATGACTTTGATTCACTTCCTCATTGCAATTGTGCTCAACTTCGTACTGGGCTTTGGCTTGACCCAGCTCGTCAAAATTCCAAATCTTTTTGGCGATTCATCTGAAATGGCTGCAGAGCAACCTTTGGATACAGCAAAAGAAGCAGCCTCTGTCAAAGTGGCAGACCAAACCGTGACCAGCCCGCTTGAGGGGACAATCGTCGCTCTGGAAGACACTCCGGATGCTGTCTTTGCCAGCGGTGCTATGGGGCAGGGAGTAGCCATTGAGCCCAGTGTCGGTGAAGTGGTAGCACCTGCGGACGGGGTCATTCGTCTGCTCTTTCCGACCAACCATGCCATTGGGCTTGCGACAGATGATGGAGCAGAGCTGCTTATCCATGTCGGCATGGATACTGTAGCCCTGGAAGGCCAAGGTTTTACAGCGCATGTCGTTCAAGGATCCAAGGTCAAGAAAGGCCAGCTCCTATTGACCTTTGATATCCAAGCGATAAAGGAGGCAGGCTATCCAGTGACGACACCAGTTATCGTGACGAATACAGCCAACTATGACCAGATTGAGATCCTGGCTGAAGGAAATGTTCAGCTTGGCGACCAACTGCTGGAATTAAGGCGATAGAAACCGAATCAGGAGATTGGGAGAGAGCCAAATTCTTTTCCCAACTCCTGTTTTTCATTTTCTTTTGTCCATAAAAATAGTATAATATAGTAAATATCAGTCTGCTGTCATGGGACAGGAAAGAGCGGAGAGAGGCTATGGATAAACAATTTCTGTGGGAGAAGATCCGAAAATGTTTTCAGAAGTTTTGGAAGAAGCTGACTGCTTTTACGGAGGAGCACCATCTGCTGGCAGATATATACTATGCTTGGCGGGACTGGCTTCGGGAGTTTCCAATCGCTCGAGCCAAGGTCTTTCAAAAGCAGCTTACCAATCGGCAGTTTGTCGGGGTTCTTCTGACTGCGGTCGGACTGTCAGCTGGCATGATTTTGCTGGCGGAGCATCTGCAGGGTCTGTCCTTTCTGTCGGATGGAAAATCCAATCTTGAGCAGCAGACGGGGGCTAAAGCGTACCAGACAGTCCGCATCCTGGCGAGCGGTGACCTGCTTTATCACGATGGGCTTTATATGAGTGCTCTGAAAGAGGATGGCTCTTATGATTTTTCCGAGAATTTCCGCTATGCCAAGGAATGGCTCCATCAGGGCGATTTAGTCTTGGGAGACTTTGAGGGTACGATTCGGCCGGATTACCCCCTGAATGGCTATCCGCTCTTCAATGCTCCAGAAGCAGTGGCTCCGGCTATCAAGGATGCTGGCTATCAGGTGATGGATTTGGCCCACAATCACATTTTGGATTCGGGTTTGGAGGGGATTTTTAC
>NZ_KQ969392.1:246115-269772 GCF_001578865.1 Streptococcus sp. DD11 | reverse complement strand
AGCCTATCGGTGTCTATCCACGCGAAAGCCGCAGTCAGGCACCTATTTTGATCAAGGAAGTCAAGGGCATTAAGATCGCGCTGCTGGCTTACTCCTATGGCTACAATGGCATGGAGGGCCTGCTCAGTCAGGAAGATTATGACAAGCGCCTGTCTGATTTGAATGAGGAAAAGATGCGATCTGAGATAGAGCGAGCGGAAAAGGAAGCGGACATCACCGTCGTTATGCCCCAGATGGGGGTAGAGTACCAGCTGCAGCCGACAGAGGAGCAAGTGGCTCTCTATCATAAGATGGTCGACTGGGGAGCAGATATCATCTTTGGCGGCCATCCGCATGTGGTGCAGCCGTCGGAGGTTTTAGATAAAGGCGGTCAGAAGAAGCTGATCATGTATTCGATGGGGAACTTTATCTCCAATCAGCGCCTCGAGACTATGGAGGGCATTGACAATGCTCAATGGACCGAGCGCGGGGTGCTGATGGATGTCACGATTGAAAAGACGGCCTCGGGCACGCAGATAAAAAGCGCCCAGGCTCATCCTAGCTGGGTCAGCCGAGCCGAAAAGGAAGGGATTTCCCCCGAAGGCTATCCCCTCTATACCTACCAAACCTTGATTTTGGATGACTTTATCGAAGGCGGGAAGTACCGAGACAGGCTGGATCAGGAGACCAGAGCACGGATTGACACCGCCTATCAGGAGATGAAAGAGCATGTGCATTTGGATTGGGAATGATAAACTCATCTTTCGGCAGAATTTTGAACCGGATTATTTCTGTTCGTCCGGTTCTTGCTATTTTAAAATCTGAAACCTTGCTATAATAAAAAGGATTTGTTTTATTAGATGCTAGATTGGAGAATCAATAGTTAGATAAAGAAGTTTAACATTGTATCAGGTCGGACTCTCCCATATGGTATAATAGGGGGGATTGATATAAAATAGATGAAATAGAAAAGAGAGTATTATGTTTGGTTTAGGGACCTTGGTGAATGCTGCTGGTGTGGTAGCGGGTGGTTTCTTGGGGCTGCTGATTGGCAGCCGGCTGCCGCATGGGCTGCAGGATTCTTTGATGAAAGCGACAGGGCTGGCGGTGCTGTTTCTGGGTTTGGCGGGGGCGCTAGAGCAAATGCTGCAGGTCAGTCAGGGACAGCTCGTCAGTCGGGGCTCTATGCTGGTCATTATCAGTCTGACTGTGGGGACCCTGATAGGTGAAGCGCTCAATATTGAGCAGGCCTTTGAGGACTTTGGCAAATGGCTGAAAAGAGTGACCAAAAATGAGAGGGATACGACTTTTGTAGATGCCTTTGTGACCGCTTCTCTGACGATTTGTATCGGAGCTATGGCTGTGGTAGGCTCCATTCAGGATGGCCTGAGGGGCGACTATTCAATCCTTTTGGCTAAGGCTGTGCTGGATGCTATCATTGTCCTAATCTTGACAGTTTCAAAGGGGAAGGGTGCCCTGTTTGCGGCTGTGCCCATCCTGCTGATTCAGGGCAGTCTCACGCTCTTGGCGCATTTTCTGGCTCCCATTATGACAGCAGCTGCCTTGGATAATCTCTCCATGATTGGCTCTATCTTGATTTTTTGCGTTGGCATCAATCTCATCTGGGGCAAACTCCTCAAGGTGGCCAATATGCTGCCGGCTCTGATCTTGGCGGTAATGCTGACTTTTTTGCCGTTTTTTGGCTAGAGCAGCTGGTGATTCCCACTGTTCGTCATGCAGATAGACAGGATGGCTATTTTACAAAGTAGGAATTACGGATAAAAGAGGCTGAGACAGACTCCCATGATGGCTGCGTCCTCACCCACAGAGGGATGTATCTTTGGGAAGATACTGTATAAAAGTCCTTTAGTCTCGCTTTGTTTTGGTAAAAAACTCTTGACGCGGTAGCTGATTGCTCAAAGCACTGCTTTGAGGTTGCGGATGGGACTTGCGAAGCAAGTCTCAACTTTGTTCGTCTTTTAGACTTATCCCCAACCTCTCCCAGTCCCCCGGACTGTGAGAGCCTCGCGGGCTGGGGAACCTTTTCAGCCTGAGTTTAGAAACAAAAGAGTGAAGGGAACTAAATTTTTAAAAATTTAATTCTTATACGGTATCTTCCAAAAGATGCTTTTTCCTTATCCGCTCCCTAAAAGAAGTGCTTCGCTATTGGTGACTACCTATTGCTCAACCAGCTGGTGATTTTGCAAGTGATAGTGAACATCATAATCTTCAATCTGGTATTTATGAGCTATTTCGATAATGGTTGCAGGTAATTTTTTTAGCAGCTGGTGTATTTCTTTGGCATTTTCCGAATCCAGCGAGGAAGTTATTTCATCGGCTAGCAGGATAGGTTTTTGTCTTAGGAGGCTGCGGGCAATCTCTAATTTCATTGCTTGTCCGCCTGATAAATTATTGCCATTTAGCCTATAGTCCAGCTTTTCAGGAATTTCATCCCATAGGTGAACTTTTTTTAGAACTTTTTCTAATTCCGAATCAGAATAATCTTGAAATAAAGTTAAATTGTTTCGCAGCGTATCATTGAATAGATAAGGATTCTGGTGAATGAGTGAGATAGTGCTATAGGAGGGCTGATAAACCTGTTTAGAAGAATCGATAAGCTTAGCTTCTCCGCTGAAATCAGAATCTTCCCCGGTTAAAATTTTAAAGAAACTTGACTTTCCGCTTCCGCTGCTGCCGGTCAATAAAAGATGCTGCCCCGGTTTTGCTTGGAAGGTTAGATTATTAAAGAGAAGCTTATCTGAAAATTTTTTAGTTAGCTGTTCAACCTGAATCGTAGGAATTTCATTCATGGGTCTAGCCTGGCATTCATTTGTTTTTAAATTTCTTAAGGAGAGAACAGATAATATTTTCTTTCTAAGAGGACTGGTTGATTGGAGACTTGCACTAGCTTCTAGAAGCTGCTGCAGGGGGCTGATAAAGTTAGTGGAGGCAGTCATCATAGCAATCAAGGTAGTAAGGGACATGCCTGAGGAATTGAGCAATAAGAGGCCGATAACAAAAGGCACAATCATGCCCAGGCCTTTCAAAGGACCGGTCCAAAACATAACAATATTATGAGAAGTATAAAATTTATATTGAGCTGTTTCAGCAGCTTCAACGTCGTCAATTAATTTTTTGGAAAAGTCTTCCCCGGCCTGGTTGCTGCGAATGGTGAGGACACCTTTGCTAAAATCTGTCATTCGTTTTAAGCTGGTTTCTCTTGCCTTGCTAAAGTTTTCTCCGGCAGTTTGAAGCTGTTTGTTAAAGACAAACTGAGGGATAACCATTAACCCCCCTCCGACTGAAAAGAGCAGTCCTAACAGAAGATTTTGGCTGACTAAATAAGTGGCAGAAACAAGGATGGATAGTCCCCAGACTGGATAGATCAGCAGGGGGATGAGGTATTCCTGCCAGAAGAGAGGCAGGTCCTGACTTAAAAAAGAATTCAATTCGGAAGCTGAATAATTTAGAGCTTGACTGTAGTAATTTTCAACAGCAGTTTGCGTTAGTTTTATGTTAAAATCCTTGATAATGGACCGCAAAAGAAGATTGTTGATGAGCATGCAGAGATAGATGAGCGTAAATAATACAAGACTGATGGATCCGAAGACGACTATGTCTAAAACAGAGGTTCGGTTTAGGCGCCCAGCAAATTGGATAATCAAAGATAGACTGATACCCTGAAAAGAGTAGAGCAGGGCAAAAAATAGATAGAGTATCAGTTTCCACTTGCTAAGATGTTTTATAATTTTAATCATTGCTTTCATCCCCTCTCAATTCGTAAGTGAGGTTACCTGATAAAATCGCTAAATCAAAGCTGTTGAGGATAGCTTTTTTTAAATTTTGGCATCTTTCATTGAATGGCTGCATTTTTTACTTCGATTTCATTATCGAAGTCCCGTTTTTGAATTTCTTCGACAATCATCCTTCTTCTCCTCCTTTCATTTTTTATACGAGTATTGTATAATAATACACAATTGACAGTGAATTTTTTCGGAAATCCGAAAGGGGAAGTATGGAAGCAAGAGAAAAATTTAAAGTCATCCGTAAGCAGCGTCGCTTATCCTTAAAAGATTTAGAGTCTGTTGCAGGTTCTGCAACAAGTATATCTGATTATGAAAATGGCAAAACAAATTTATCTTACGATACACTTTTTCAATTATTGGGTTTTATGCAGATTGAATATAATGAATTTTTTTCGATAGAGGACTTCTATCCATCGACTTTCTTAAAAGAAGTAAAAAAATTGCAAATTGCTGTTTTAAATGAGGATATAGAAGGACTTGAAGTCAGTAAAAAGACCTTTGAAAGGCTTTATTTAGTAAAGAATTATTATCTTTACCATATCATTAGTCTGACCATAGCAGTTGTAATATCGAATTTACAAAATGAAAAAGCGGATTCAAAAGCTATTTCAGAACTGACTGATTATTATTTTTCAATTGATTACTGGACCAATCTTGATGTGGGACTTTTTGGTAATACTGTCCGTTATTTTACTAGTCCGGCCCTGCAAGTTTTTTTTCAAACAATATTTCGGATTGTCCAAAGACCTCCTCAAAATAATATAGATCGAATTAAAATAGATACTTTATTGAATTGCGCATCCGTTATAATTGAAAGAAGAGAAAAGGATTTGGCTGATGCCATGCTCCTAAAATTGAATCATTTAAGCTATGCCAGTCACTTTTCATTTGAAAAACTGAATCTACAGGAATTGAAGGCTGTCTATGAATCCATCTGGGGCGATCAAAATATGGGCCAGGAACGTCATCAGCGCGTTCTGACAGCAGTAGCCTTGCTTTTTTCTGCAGAGGAAGCAGAAGCTTGGGACAGAGCCTTTAAAAAGCTTGTCGGCTAGGGAGATAGACTAAGAACGGATAAAAGACCCGTCCTATAGTGTGGACGGGTCTTTTTCATTTCTTCCGATACTGGCTGGGGGTCATCTGGTAGTATTTTTTGAACTGGCGGTTGAAGTTGGAAAGGTTGTTGAAGCCGGACTGGCTGGAGATTTCAAGGACTGACAGAGTGGAATGCTGCAGGAGCTCAGCCGCCTTGCGCAGGCGGAATTGAATCAGGTATTCAATGCAGGAAACGCCCAGATGTTTTTTGAAGAAATTCATAAAATGAGTCGAGCTGTAGCCGCAAATCTTGGCCAGCTGGTCAATGTTGAGGTCTTCCTGATAGTGAGCATTGATATAATCAATGATGGAGCGGATTTTCTCCTCCTTGCGGTAGCCCTCGGGTGACAGGTCTTTGGAGACGATGTAGTCATTTTCAAAGAGCAGGAAGAACAGCTGATTAAGCTGAGCCTTGAGCTGAAACTCAAAATAAGGCTTTCGATAGTAGCCGGTCTCCATAGCCTCCAGCAGGCACTTGCGGATTTGAGGGTAGGCGGCATCCTTGGACTTGATGACATGGGAAAAGTCCAGCTGGCCGTTATAGAGCGGCTGCAGGTAGTTGATACTGGCCTGGTCCATGGCAGAATAGCCCATCAAATCCAGATGAAAGTTGATGGCATCCATATAGTGGCGCTTGTCCTCAATAGGGTGAATGGAGTGGAGGGCATTGGGCCGGATAAGGATAATATCACCCTGCTCGCTGTTGAAATAGTCGTCATCAATATGAAACTGAGCTGTTCCTTCATGGACATAGATAATCTCGACATCGGTATGCCAGTGGAAAAGAATATCGGGATGTCCATTTTCCGTAATCGTCCGGGTCAGTGAGTAGGGAGTGCCTTGGTTTTTGTAAATGGTATTTTTGTGAAGTTGCCCTAAATCAATCATGTCCATGTCCTTTCGTAGAATAATATCAGTTCTTAAGATAATTGTGTTGGAAATCTTGTTTGACAACTATTATAATATAATTATAAAAAAAACGAAAGAGGAAAAATGCAAATGAGTAAATTTCCAAAAGGTTTTCTTTGGGGGGGCGCCACTGCGGCCAATCAGTATGAAGGTGCCTACAATGTTGATGGAAAAGGCTTGTCTGTTCAGGATGTGACGCCCAAGGGCGGAGTTCCTGCCAGTCCGACTGATCACAATCCTGTGATTACCGAAGCTCCGACTCCTGACAATCTCAAGCTGGGGGGGATTGACTTCTACCATCGCTACAAAGAGGATATTGCGCTCTTTGCAGAAATGGGCTTCAAGGTTTACCGCACCTCTATCGCTTGGTCACGGATTTTCCCGAATGGGGATGAAACGGAGCCTAATGAAGCCGGCCTTCAGTTTTATGATAATCTGTTTGATGAGCTGGCGAAGTACGGCATTGAGCCTTTGATTACCCTATCCCACTATGAAACGCCCCTGCACTTGGCACGTCAGTACAATGGCTGGGCCAACCGTGATTTGATTGGCTTTTATGAGCGCTATGTCCGCACGGTTTTTACCCGCTACAAGGACAAGGTCAAGTATTGGCTGACTTTCAATGAAATCAATTCGGTCCTTCATGCGCCTTTTATGAGCGGCGGCATTGCGACACCTGTTGAGGAGCTGCCCAAGCAGGACCTCTATCAGGCTGTCCATCATGAGCTGGTCGCGTCAGCTCTGGCGACCAAAATCGGTCATGAAATCAATCCTGAATTTAAGATTGGCTGTATGGTCCTGGCTATGCCGGCCTATCCAATGACACCGAAGCCCGAAGATGTTCTGGCTGCGCGTGAGTTTGAAAATCAAAACTATCTCTTCTCTGATATCCATGCACGCGGCAAATACCCTGCCTATATCAACCGTTTCTTTAAGGAGAAAGGTATCGAGATTCAGTTTGCACCGGGTGATAAGGAATTGCTGGCTGAAAATACAGTAGACTTTATCTCCTTCTCTTACTACATGAGTGTGGTAGCGGCTCACGATCCAGAAAACTATTCTTCCGGCCGCGGCAATGTGCTGGGCGGGCTGCAGAATCCGCATCTGGCTAGCTCTGAGTGGGGCTGGCAGATTGACCCAGTCGGCCTGCGTCTGGTGCTGAATGCCTTTTATGACCGCTATCAGCTGCCGCTCTTTATCGTGGAAAATGGTCTGGGGGCCAAGGATGTCTTGGTAGACGGCCCTAATGGCCCGACCGTAGAAGATGACTACCGCATCGACTATCTCAAGCAGCATTTGCGGCAGGTAGGAGAGGCTGTTGAAGACGGCGTAGACCTTCTGGGCTACACGACTTGGGGCTGTATTGATTTGGTTTCTGCGGGAACGGCAGAACTGAGCAAGCGTTACGGATTTATCTATGTGGACCGCAACGATGACGGTACGGGCAGTCTGGCTCGCTACAAGAAGAAATCCTTCGACTGGTACAAGGAAGTCATTGCGACGAATGGAGGGAGTTTAGATGAAGATTGAGCATGTAGGGCTGTATGTCCTTGATTTAGAAGGCGCTAGACAGTTCTTTCAGGATTATTTTCAGGCGGCAAGCAACTCCCTTTATCATAATCCTAAAACTGGTTTTTCCTCTTACTTTCTGACCTTTGCATCTGGAGCGCGTCTGGAAATCATGACACGAGAGCATGATTTGGCAGATGCCAAAGAGGATTTGTACCAAACAGGCTATCATCACTTGGCTTTCGCCCTAGGCAGTCAGGAAGAGGTGGACCGACTGACGGCCCGTCTGGAAAGAGATGGCTATCCTGTCCTGAGCGGCCCCAGAGTGACCGGAGACGGCTACTACGAGAGCTGTATCCAGGCTTTTGAAGGAAACCAAATCGAACTGACCATTTAAACCAGCTCCTTATAAGACAAGCAAGTCAGGACAAAGATGCCCTGGCTTTGCTGTTTATAAAATTGTGAAAAAATTTACAAAAATATGCGAC
Source organism: Streptococcus sp. DD11 (assembly GCF_001578865.1). Taxonomy (NCBI): domain Bacteria; kingdom Bacillati; phylum Bacillota; class Bacilli; order Lactobacillales; family Streptococcaceae; genus Streptococcus; species Streptococcus sp. DD11. Next base: position 261,986 of record NZ_KQ969392.1, on the reverse strand, counting down.
TACTAAAACAAACTGTGGTATAATATGTGTAGAATATCTATTTTTTAGAATAGAAACTAGCAATAAAAGAATTTATAATAAAGCGAGAGCTAAAATAAACTATGATATAATATTTAAATAATATATTTTTCAGGAGGGAAAAATTATGAGCAGGAAAATTCGTTTCTCTATACTGCTTATTCTTTTGGTTTGTTTTCTGCCGGGATGTGCTTTGTTGCCACATACTTCGGGACCAGACGGTGCCAAGACAGAACTATCAGAAAGCATGAAAAAGCTCAAGGAAAAGTACAATAAGGATGCTCCCTATGAGATGCAGGACCAGGTCGTCCATGTCAAGGAGAATGAAGCCTTGGCCTTCCCGACTAAGATTAGTAAGTTGGGAGAGATGGAAAGTCTTAAGAAGGACCAGGAGCTTAACTCTTCTTTTGAAATCTATGCAGACAGCGACCTTAAGATTATGCTGACCTCGGATTTTGTCCTGGAAGATGGAAAACTGCAGCTCAAGCCAGGCCATAACTTTTCAGGCTACCAGGTCGCACCGGCCGGGGACCGGCAGTCCTATGAGCTGGTCAGAAACAATGAATCCTGGGGCGTTTACGACACCCTCTTTCTGCTCCAGCGGGATGATGCTGAGACCGGCAAGGCTCTGGCCAAGCCCAAGCTCTGGGTGGTCAAGATTGATAAGGAGGATCGGGATAAAATCTCGCTCAAGGCCAAGGCCAGCCTGCTGGAGGACGGCCGCCTGCAGCTGGAATGGACGGCAGTTCCTGGAGCGGACAGCTATTCCATCGTCAAGCGTCAGCTGAAGAAGGGCTTGTCTGAAGGTGACCCAGGCTACTATGACTTTGTGGAAATCGATCGGCTGGAGTCTACCGTTTACCGGTCTGATCCGCCTATGGATACCTTGTCAGCCAGCAAAGAAGCTTCTCAGTCCCAGCGTAAGTTCCGGGCCTATGAGAGCCATTACACCGACAGTAAGGATGAGCTTGAGGCAGCTCCGTATGATTTGGTCGTGATTCCGCTCAAGGATCACAGCCCCATGGGTTCGCTGAGCAATCCCCTGTCATCTGACGGCTTTGCTTCCAGCATGCCGGATCAGATTGACTCTACCACCTTCCTTGCTAAAAGCAAGGAATTACGGGCCCAAGGCCAGCTGCCGACTGAGGCGCCGCTCCTGATGATGGACGGCAGTATCCACTATTTCCCAATCGTCTATGAACAGGTGGCTCCGGCTGCTGGCAACAGTGTCCGCTGCGCCGTTTCCATCAAGGGAATGCCAAGTATCAAGGATGAAGTCTACACACAAGGCAAGTCAGCAGAAGAAGTGCAGACCCTAGCCAATGAAAACAATAAGAATCTGGAAAGCCGCTCTAAATCAGGAGTCTACCAGCCTTATGTCAGTGTGGAAAAGGCCGATTTGGATCTCAAGGGACAAAAGGTCGTCAAGGATGTCTCTGATATTGAGGCTCGGGTCAAGGGCAGAAGCGCCATGACCGAATACTTTGCCAAGGCCCTGGCTAACGGCTCAGAGTATGTGGATTACAGTGCCTTTCCTGAGCTGGACTACAGCTCTCTTGCCAAGGTCATCCAGGAGGTCAAGGAAGATAACCCAACCCTGCCTCAGCACTTTGACTACCAGGTGGATGAGTCCCAGAATGTGGTCAAATTCATCTATAATGACAAGGATTTGGCTTCATCCAAGAAGGTGGAAGCCAAGGTCAAAGAAGTGGCCAAGGAGATTATCAAGGATGGCATGAGCAATCGGGAAAAGGTCCAAGCTATCAACCAGTATCTGGTCGACCATGCGACTTATAATGATGCGGCCTATGCCAAGTCCAAGGAAGTGGACAGACTGAGGAGTAAAAATCCTCGCAGTGACGAGGAAACCAAGCAGATGGGAGATATCGTCCAAAATGATCTCAACGGCAAATATGCCTCTGCCTGGGATGCTTCTGGTGTCCTGCTGGAGGGGACAGGAGTCTGCCAGTCCTATGCGGTGGCCTTCAATGCCCTGGCTCAGGAAGCCGGTCTGAATTCGCTCTATGTCTCTGGCGATGTCAATACCGGTGATAAACACGCCTGGAACCTGGTCAAGATTGACGGCCAGTGGCTGGTCGTGGACGTGACCTGGAATGATGATGACAAGGATCCGAATCAGTTCCTGCTCCTGTCAATGGACGATGCCAAATACCTGGAAAGCCACTATATGGATTACCAATACCGTGAAAAGTTAAAATAAGACTTTTTCCAAAAGGTTCTGTGAATGACCATGTTCTCAGAGCCTCTTTAAGTATAATTTGCTGGGGAGTCTGTTACCTCTTCCAACTGTCTGCTTTTTTGGTGATTTTTGATTCATTTTTCGGAGTCGCGCCTTTGTTGATTTTGGGTAAGACGTTTCCATTCTAGGGTCAAAGGATACTAAAACAAGATCAGAAATAGCCCTTCTTTACGGTAGCTTTATCCGTAGGCCCAAGGCAGTACTTTTGATTTTCTTTGGCTATAAGCAAACACTCCTTCTTCAAAATTAAAAAATTACAAAAAATAAGATCCCTAAAACAAACAGTGATATAATATATGTAGGCCGCCTGTTTTAGGATAAGGAATTTAGTATAAAAGAATTTATAATAAAGCGAGAGCTAAAATAAAATATGGTATAATATTCTAAGGAATGTATTTTCAGGAGGAACATACTATGAATAGAAGGATTCGTGTCATTTTACTGTCTGTTCTGCTGCTTTCTTTTCTGTCGGGCTGCAGCCTTTTTCAGAGAAATGGTGCAGGTCAGGGAGAGCAGTTTTCGGAAAGTGTGCGCAAACTGAGGGAAAAATACAGCAAAAACACTCCCTATGATGTGCAGGATAAGGTCATCCATATCAAGGAAAATGAGTCTATTGCCTTTCCGACAGAAGTGGGGAAGATGAATGACTTTGAGACCCTGCCTCACGAAGGACAGACCGAGCTGCTTTCTTCCTTTGAGCTCTACGGGGACAGCAATTTGCAAGGTCTTTTAGGAGCGGATTTTAAGTTGAATGAGGATAGGGAGGTAGAAATTGAACCGGCCTATCATTTCTCCGCTACCCGGGTGGAAGCCAATCAAGACCGTACGGAATACGGTCTGGCCAAGCAGGGCGAGAGCTGGGGCGTCTTTGATACCCTCTATCTGCTGCAAAGAGATGATGAGCATACAGGCAAAAAGCTCAAAAAGCCCAAACTGTGGGTGGTCAAGATTGATAAAAAAGGCCGCGACAAGCTGGCTCTGAGAGCCAACAGCAGCCTGCTCAGCGATGGCCGTCTGCAGCTGGAATGGACGGATGTGCCGGGCGCAGACTCCTATTCCATTGTCAAAAGAGAGTATGTCACCCTTCCTGGAAGTGACAGCAATACGGGTCTTTATAACTATAAAGAGGTAGATCGGGTTACTTCGACCGTCTACCGGACAGACCTGCCGACGACTTACGACACCCGCAACGGCGGCCGTTCGGGCGATGATCCTGTGAAGGAGCGGCAAAGGCTGCTGCAGGCTTTTGACCAGGATTACAGCAGCAGAAAGGCAGAGCAGAAGCCCTATGATCTGTTTGTCGTCCCTCTCAAAGGCCAGGAAGCTCTTGGCTCCATCAGCAATCCTATTTCTTCTGACAGCTTTGCCAAGCTCATGCCTAGTCAGATTGATTTTCGGACCTTCTCTGATCAGATTTCAGCCCTGAGGCAGCAGGGCAATATCCCTGCAGAAGCTCCGCTGCAGATGATGGATGGTCAGACCCAGAACTTTCCGATTGTCTATGAAAAGCTTGAAAAATCCGGCCGAGATGTCAGATGTCTGGTCTCTATCAAGGGCATGCCGACTGTCAAAACGGACTTTATCGTCCAGCAAGCCAGTGTAGAAGAGGTCCAGTCTGCGGCAGATCAGCACAATGAAGCGGTCAATAAAGCAGAGAGCAGGTCTGGTGCCTATGACAAATATATCAGCGTCGAGCAGGCTGACTTGGATCTCAATGGCAAGACAGTCGTTCGCGATGTGAGTGAAATTGAGGCTAAAGTAGCAGCCCAAAGTGCGGCGGAAGAATATTTTGCCAAGGCCCTTCTGTCCGATGCCGAATATGTCGACTACAGTGAATTTCCGGAGCTCAAAGGAAAAGATATCAGTGATTTGATTAAGAAGGTTGTGAAGCAAAATCCAGTAATTCAGCAAAATGTAGAACCTTCCATTGATGAAGACCAGCGTGTGGTACAGTTCAAATATGATGCGAAAGAAGCTGCCAAATATAAGAAAGCCCGCACGAAGATCAAGGAAGTCGTCAAAGAGATTATCAAAGACCAGATGAGCGATCGGGAAAAAATCGAGGCCATCAATCGATATCTGATTGATCACACCAGCTATGATCACCCTGCCTATGAAAGCATCGTGGCTTACGAAGATGTTCGTGATAATCCGAACTCCTCTGAAGAGGAAATTTCAAAAGCGCGTAAAAAATTAGATGATATCTCACGTCAGGATGCTTCTAGCTACGACATCACAGGTCCGCTCTTCGCGGGCAAGGGAGTCTGTCAGGCCTATGCTATGACCTTCCAGGCGCTGGCCCAGGAAGCCGGCCTGGAAACCATGTATGTGAGAGGGAATACTAGAGAAAGCTATGAGGGACACGCCTGGAACTTTGCCAAGGTAGATGGCCAGTGGCGGGCCTTGGATGTCACCTGGAATGATACCGATGGGGATAGCAACAAAGAGGAGAACAAGTACTTCCTGCTAGCTCTGGATGATCCGACCTATACAGAAGGTCACATTTCTGATCTTGAATATGACAGAGCTGTTCAAAATGATGGAGAGTAAAGCTTGCAGCTCTATAAATATAGCAAAAGACCGAGGCGATACTGTCTCGGTCTTGATTGTTTTGATGGGCAGCTCTTTGCGGGAGCTTACTTCTTCCAACTGTCCACTTCTTTTTGGTGGTTTTTGATCCATTCCTTGGCAGCGGCTTCTGGCGAAGTACCTTCGTTGATCTTGAGCATGACCTCTTCCATGTCTTTCTGGGTCCAGTTGAAGTTGTCCAGGACCTTATTGACTTCTGGCAGATCTTTGTCCAGATTTTGGCGGGTAATGGTGTGAATGGCTTCTTTGCCGCCCATGGTCCCTTTCGGATCCTCCAGATATTTAAGATCATACTTGGAGAACATCCAGTGAGGCGACCAGCCGGTAATGATAATATCTTCCTTATTTTTAATCGCTTGATCCAGCGCTGTGGTCATGGCTCCTGTTGAGGAAGAAGAAAGATTCCAGCCGCTGAGATTGCTGTATTCTTTCATGGTTTTTTCGGCTGCGGCCATGACGCCGGCACCGGGCTCAATTCCTGTAATCGTTTGTTTGGCCTGATTGGTCAGATCCTCGATAGAATTGGCATCGGTGTAGGCTGGCACGACCAGACCGACTTTGACGCCCTCTAGGTTGGGTCCCAAGTCCACAATCTTGTCCTTGTATTCCTCATAGAGAGAGGCATGAGTGGTCGGCAGCCAAGCTGAGACCATAGCATCAGCTTCACTATTGGCAACGGATTTCCACATGACGGCATTGTCCAGCGGAGTGATGGTGACATCATAGCCCATTTCCTTGAGCAACTCAGCCACGACATTGGTGGAAGCCACTTCTGAATCCCACTCGACATAAGCCAGATTGACAGCTTCCTTCTTGCCTCCCTGCAGCTTGGTCACCTGATTGCCGACAAAGGCGGTGAGGAGAACAGCGGCCAGAGCAGACCAGAGCATGACTTTTTTGCGTTTTTCCTTGGCTGTAACCGGCGCTTTTTTAGCCAGCGGCTGATTGAGCTTTTGGGTCAGCCGGTCGATGACGATAGCCAGAATGACCAGAGATACCCCGTTGACAAAGCCAGAACCGATGTCTGCGTGCTGCAGGGCAGAGAGGACACCGCGTCCCAAGCCGGGCGCCCCAATCATGGAAGCCGTCACGACCATGGACAGGGCCAGCATGATGGTCTGATTGACCCCGGCCAAAATGGTATTCTTGGCCAGCGGCAGCTCCACCTTAAAGAGCTTCTGCTTGGCGGTTCCTCCAAAGGAATCCGAAGCTTCTATCAGCTCGGTCGGGATCTGCCGGATAGCCAGATTGGTAAAGCGGACAGTGGGCGGCAGGGCAAAGATGACAGAGGCAAAGACCCCTGGCACCATGCCGATACCGAAGAAGGCAACGGCCGGTATCAGATAGACAAAGGCCGGCATGGTCTGCATGAAGTCCAGCAGGGGCTTGACAATGGCTTCGACCCGATTGCTCTTGGCCATCCAAATCCCCAGCGGAATCCCGATAATGATGGAAATCAGACTGGACACAATGACCAGCGTCACCGTATTCATGAGATTTTCCCAGAGTCCTTGATTGTAGACAAAGAGCAGGCCTAGGAAAGTCAGCAGGGGCAGGCCCAGCTTGCGGTTGGAAATCAAATAGGTAAAGACAGTGATGACTGCAATAAAGAGCAGGGGCGGGATAAAGAGCAGGGTGTCTGTCATCCCGTTCATCAGAGCGCTTCCGATAGCCTGCAGGACAGAAAAGAGGCCGGAGAAGGTATCGGTCACCCAGTTGGTGAAAGCCTCCACCCATTGGGAAACGGGGATTGGCTGCTGTAAAATATTCAAAACAAGAACCTCCCTTATTCTTCAGATTCGTTGGTATTGGCCAGGGCCTCGATAACCCGGCCCTTGATAATAACGCCGACTAGTTTGTCCTGATCGTTGACCACAGCCAGGGGCGCCGGTGAATCATAAATCAGCGGAAAAATATCTGTAATCAGGGTTTCCTGCGTCACCTTGCGGACGTTTTTATCAATCACTTCAGCCAGCGGCTGGTGCTGCTTGCGGGCATCGCGGGCAGCTTCGGCTGTCAGGCTGCCCTTGAGGCGGCGCTTTCTGTCCACAGCCAGAAGCATGCTGACCTCTTCTTTTTTCATGCGGTTGAGCGCCACAGTCGGCCCGTCAATGTCAATATTGGTCGTCAGCGGCGTTGTCATAATGTTCTGCGCTGTCAGGACCTTGGAGCGGTCCACATCTTCGACGAATTCCCGCACAAAATCATTGGCTGGATTGGTCAGAATGTCCTCACCGGTGCCAATCTGCATAATCTGACCGTCAGCCATAATGGCAATGCGATCGCCGATCCGCAGGGCTTCATTGAGGTCGTGGGTGATAAAGATAATGGTCCTTTCCTGCTCCGCCTGCAAATCCAGCAGTTCATCCTGCATTTCCCGGCGGATGAGGGGGTCGAGAGCTGAGAAAGCCTCGTCCATGAGCAGAATGTCCGGATTGTTGGCCAAAGCACGGGCCAGACCGACCCGCTGCTGCATACCGCCGGACAGCTGTTCCGGATATTGGTCCTTAAAGCTGAGCAGGCCGGCATTGTTCAAAGCCTGCTCGGCCAGCCGGGTCCGCTCTTCCTTTTCAACTCCCCGGACTTCCAGTCCGAATTCGGTATTTTCGAGAATGGTCCGATGGGGAAAGAGTCCGAAGTTTTGGAAGACCATATTGAGCTTGTGGCGGCGCACTTCGCGCAGTTCTTCCTCATTCATCTTGGCCACGTCCTGACCGTCGATATAAATATCGCCCGAGGTCGGGTCAATCAGCCGATTGAGCAGGCGGATCAGGGTGGACTTACCGCTGCCGGACAGCCCCATGATGACAAAGATTTCGCCGGCCTGGACCTCAAAGTTCACATCGTAAACCCCGACAGTTGCCCCGGTTTTCTCCAAAATTTCTGTCTTGCTTTTGGCCTGCCGGACCATGTCCAGTGCCTGTTTTTGCTTTTTCCCAAATATCTTGGTCAAATGCTGTACTTCAAGTTTATTCACTTTATTTCTCCTTTTGCAAAAGTGACTACATATAAATTTTATAGAGTTGTCACTTAAAAGACCACCTAAGTATACCATTGTGTGGTCACTTTGTCAAACCGGAGAAGGCGGCCGCGGGGACTTTTGAAATGAAAATGGAGCAGTTTTCCGCCTTTTTCTGAAAAGCAGCTATTCCCCGCAGGCCCATAACAATCCGCCTAAGCAGTGGAAAAGCGCATGGGAGCAGAAGAAAAAACAAGCGCATTGTCACTTGTTTGTTTCATTTTCATTAAAAAATAAATTATGCATGAGTCCGACCGAGAGCTCATTGCCGACAAAGTAGATCATATCGCCGGCCTGAAGCTTGGTATAGGGGCCGGGCGAGATGAGGAGCTGGTCTCCCTGCTGGACAGCTACAATGGTGGCACCGGTTGAGTGCCAGACATTCAGTTCATTGATGGATTTTTCCAGATTGATGGCTTCTGCTGTCAGCTGCAGTTCATAAGGATTGAAGGGGAAGCGCTGCTGGATATCCTTGGTCCGTCCCAACAGCTGGCTGAGCAGCTGGGAAAAGTTGGCAAATTCTTCCTCCTGGCGCTGAATGCTCTGCTGGAGCTTGCTTTTCAAATCCTGCAGAGAGTTGACATCCTTATAAGTTTCCAGAAACTGCTGGGCCTTTTCCTTGGAAGAAATGAAAGCTCCGCTGCCATGCCGGACTTCCATAATCTCCAGATCAACCAGCACATTGATAGCCTTGCGGGCTGTCTCCGGCGAAACATTGAAATTGCTGGCCAGAGTAGAGCGGGCATAAATTTTACTGCCGACAGGGTACTTGCCGTCAACGATTCGCTCGGCGATTGCCACAGCAATCTGCTGGTAGCGCGGGAAAGAAACTTCTTTTTTACTGAGATGAGCCATGGCTGCCTCCAATTCCTAAGAGAGTATAGCTATGATTATAATATAAAAATGAGAGATTGAAAAGAGGGGGAGAGAGCAGAATTAAAAATGAGGCTTGTAAAAGCTGCGGAAATTTTTCTCAGCCTTATCCGCCTGCTCCGGTCTTTCTTTTTGCTATTTTAAGTAGTATAATATGTCTAAAAGTCGGGTTTTTCTGGAAAGGATGAGCATAGTCATGTCACAGTTTATGGTGGTGTTTCTGGGGATTCTGGCAGTGCTGCTGCTTGTCATTGTCTCTGGCATTCGGAGCAAGCTTCGCTTGAAAAAGCGGCTGGCTGCTGTTTGGGGCAGCCGCGAGCGGGTCGGTCAGCGGCCTGACAGTCAGGCCAGTCTGTATGAGTCCTTTCTGCTGGACAGGGAGGAGCAGTCCTACGACAGCTTGGTGGATGACCAGACTTGGGAGGATTTGGATTTTCATCAGATTTTTGAAGAGATTGATACCGCGTCCCAGTCCAGTCTGGGCTCAGAGTATCTTTACAGCCGCCTGCGTCTGCTGCGGTTTGAGCCTGATCAGGACTTGGAGGCCCTGCAGTGCTATCTGAGCCAGCATCCGCAGGAGCGTTTCCAGCTGCAGCTGCTCTTTGGCCAAATCGGCAGGAAAAATCACAATCAGGCCAAGAAAATCGTCTGCCGGCCGGCGCCGGCCAATCACCGAGGGGGCCTCTATCTGCTGCTGGCTCTGCTGCCGCTGCTGTCCCCTCTGTTCTTCTTTGTCAGCCCTCCTTTGGGCTATCTGCTGCCCCTGCTGAGCATGACCTTTAATATTTTTTACTATCTGCTGACGCGCTGGTCGCTGGATATGCGCCTGGACAGTCTGGGCTATCTGGTAAGGGTCTTTTATGTAGGGGGCAAGATTGCCCGCATGGATCTGCCTGGGCAGGATTCCCTGAAAAAAGCGAGCAAAGCTTTCAGCCGGACCAAGCTTTTCGGTCCGGTCTTTCGGCCTCAGTCCGGTGTGTCCGAATTAGAGATATTTTTCCTCTATATTAACTCTGTCCTGCTCCTTCCCCATCTGGCTCAGGCCTATATCTCCAAGCGGCTGGTCCGCTACAATCAGGAAGCGCGGACCGTGCTGGATTTGCTGGGCCGCTTAGAGGCAGCCATTGCTATCCTCAATTACAAGGAAAGCCTGCCTTTTTATGCCCGGCCGGAATTTTCAGAAGAAGGCGGTCTGGTGGGCAGGGAGCTCTATCATCCCCTGCTGAGCCAGCCTGTCAGCAACGATGTTCAGTTCTCCGGCAATGTGATGATTAGCGGTGACAATGCTTCGGGCAAGTCCACCTATCTGCGGACAGTAGCAATCAATGCTGTCTTGGCGCAGGCTCTGGGCTTTACCTGCGGCCGTCAGCTGCGGCTGCAGTACGGTCACGTCCTGACAGCTATGGATGTCAGTGATGACATAGGAAGCGGCGACAGCTACTTTATCGCAGAGAGCAGGGCAATCCTGCGTATGCTGGACTCCTTGGAGGAGGGGGGCCTGCATTACTTTTTCATTGACGAGCTGTTTAAGGGGACCAATACGGTTGAGCGGATTGGGGCTGGTCTGGGCATTATCCGCTGGCTGGCTCAGCGTCCCTGTCTCTATATGGTCTCCAGCCATGATGTGGAGCTGGTAGGAGCCTCCGGCGGACTCAATGAGCAGTACCATTTTGACAGCCAGTACATCAAGGGTGAGATTGTCTTTGACTATCAGATCAAGCCAGGCAGCGCCCTGACCAAGAATGCGGTCAATACGCTGGAAAGTCTGGATTATCCAGCGGAGCTTACTGAGGCTGCCAGAAGGGTCATCCACCATTACGAACAGAGCGGCCAGTGGACCTTGCAGGCTGCAGAAGGAGAAAGGAAATGAAGCAAGCATGGCAGTAAAACTGATTGCGACAGATATGGACGGGACCCTGCTGGATCAAAACGGTCAGCTGGACCTGCCGCGCCTGACTGCGGCGGTAGACCGGCTGGAGGAGCGCCAGATTCGCTTTGTGATTGCGACCGGCAATGAAATGCCCCGTATGCGCCTGCTCTTGGGAGATCTGACCGAGCGGCTGACGCTGGTCGTAGCCAATGGCGCCCGGATTTTCCATAAAAATCAACTGATTGCAGGCAGTTTTTGGGCGCCTGAGCTGGTCGACGAGAGTCTGGCATACTTTGCCGGCCGGGAGCAGGAGCTTCATCTGGTGGTGACGACCTCCCAGGGCGGCTTTGTGCAGGAGGGAACCCAGTTTCCCCTGATCGAAAAGGTCATGACCAAGGACATGGCCCAGCTTTTTTACCGGCGGATGCACTTTCTGCCCCGTCTGCAGGAGCACGCTTTTACAGATGTTCTCAAAATGAGTATGATGGTAGAGGAAACAGCGGCAGCTGAGCAGACCCGGCGGATCAACCGGCACTTTGCCGGCCGTCTGTCTGCTGTCACCAGCGGCTATGGCGCTATTGATATCCTCCAGAGCGGTGTCCACAAGGCTTGGGGGCTCAGGCAGCTGATGCAGCGCTGGGGCATTCAGGCAGAGGAGATCATGGCCTTTGGCGACAGTGAAAATGACTTGGAAATGCTGGAGCTGGCAGGGATTTCCTATGCCATGGCCAATGGCGAGGACAAGGTCAAGCAGGCGGCCCAGCATATGGCGCCGGCCAATAGTCAGGCTGGCGTGCTGCAGGTGCTGGAAAGCTTTTTAGAAGAAGGAGAAAGATAATGGCAGTTCAGTTATTGGAAGAGTGGCTGCTCAAGGAGCAGGCCAAAATCCGGACCAACTATCGGGAGCTCAATGCCATCTCGGTCAGGGAACCGGACATCATTTTTATAGGAGATTCGATTGTCGAGTATTACCCTCTGCAGGAGCTGCTGCAGACCTCCAAAGCACTGGTCAACCGCGGTATTCGCGGCTACAAGTCCGACCTGCTCCTGCAGCATCTGGATGCTCATCTCTTTGGCTCTGCGCTGGACAAGATTTTTCTTCTTATCGGCACCAATGATATTGGCAAGGAAATGCCGCAGGCAGATACGCTGGCCAATGTGGAGGCTATTATTCAGGAAATATCGAGGAGCTACCCGCTGGCTCAGCTCCAGCTGCTGTCCGTCCTGCCGGTCAATGAGTCCGACAGCTACAAGGGGACGGTCTATGTCCGCACCAATGCCAAGATTCAGGCCCTCAATCAAGGCTACCGCGACTTGGCCGCAGCCTATATGAATGTCCAGTATCTCAATGTCTACGATGTCTTTCTGGACAGTCAGGGCCAGCTGCGTCAGGATTTCACCAGCGATGGAGTGCATCTGACCATAGCCGGCTACGCCGCCCTGTCAAAAGTTTTGCAGGGGTATTTATAGATTCTGCAAGGAAAAATGTAATATAAATAAAATGCAAATTTAAAATAAGTCATCGAATGCTATTATTTTGGTCATGGTCTTATGCTATTCTGGAAAAAACAGAAACAGTAAGGGGAAGACCATGCAAAATTTGATGGAGTTAGGGGAGCTTTATAAAGAGCTGAGAATGGCCAGAGGGCTGAAATTAAAGGATGTAGCCAGTGACAATCTTTCTATTTCTCAGCTCTCCAAGTTTGAAAACGGCCAGTCCATGCTGTCGGCTGATAAGCTTTTTGTAGCTATTGAAGGCATTAATATGACCCTGATGGAGTTTGGACATGCCTTTAATAACTATGAAGACAGGGCTTTTTTCAAGCTGGGAGATCAGATTGCGCAGCTGCATGCAAGGCAGGATATTGAGGGCCTGAAAAGGCTTTTAAAGGTGCTTGAAAGCAAGGAAGACAAAAAGGTCTATGATAATCTGAACCTGCTGATTGTCAAGGAAAACATCCACTTTTTAGACAGGAGTTTTGAGATAAAAAAAGAGGAAGTGGAGTTTCTGACCAGCTATCTTTATGGGATTGATGAGTGGACAGAGTATGAGATTTTTCTTTTTGGCAATACCCTGTCCCTGCTGTCCAACAGTGACTTAGTGTTCTTGGGCAAGGAGTTTGTCAAACGGGACAAGTTTTACCGCTCTATTCCGACCCACCAAACTGCTGCTAAGCTAACCTTATCCAACCTGATTTTTGTGCTAATTGAGCGCAGAGAATTCGACTATGTCACCTATTTTTTGGATATTTTAGAGGATTCTGTGGATTATGAGGACATGCTGATTATTACTTTTTTGAATTTCTTTAAATTGCTGCTGACCTATATCAAATCCGGTCAGTTTGAGGAGCTGCTGCAGATAAAAGAGTATATCGCCATGGTCAGAAAGCTGGGAAATAGCCAATTAGCCCAGCATCTGGAAGCCAACTTGGAGCCCTTTATACAGGTATCTGCTTGCCCTCGCTCTAATTGAAATGCTTGGATTTTCTTTGCGTATGATTGTCTGAACAAGAGAAAACCGCCCTTTGCCGGACGGTTTTTTAGAATCAGCTCATTTTAGCCAAATGGCCGAATAAAGACAAAGCCTTGATTGGGATTGAAAATAGACAATAAGAACATGGATTTCACCTCCTGACAATCAGTGTAATGTTTAGCTTAAAAATGACCGAATAAAAAGGGCCGAATAAAGATAAAAGCCAAAGGAAAAACTGCGACAGAAGAGACGAATGTCAACATAAAGATTACCTCCAACATGTTTTCCTCCCTTATTGTAACATTGAAAAATGGGAAAACGCTGTTTTCTCAAATAAGAAAATAGTCGACAATAATTCTCTTATATGAGAAAGAGCAGCGGCCCGGCCGTCAGCTGCTCTTTTGGATGTCCGGTGGGACAGACTCCCATGATGGCTGCATCCTCACCCGCAGAAGGAGGCAGCTTTTGGAAAATACCGCATAAAAAGGGGGCATTTGCTCTTGACAAACATTCTAAATGGCATTACAATGGTTTAAAGTTCCAAATCGGATTTATAACAAAGGAGAATGCCATGCGTCAGGAATTTAGAAGTTTAATGAAGTCGGTCAATCGTGTAGAATTTGTCTTTGAGGCCATTCAAAAGTCTTTGGGAGAAAAAGGAAAGCTGGGCTGGCTCTTTTATGTGCTGGACGATGGGCAAGCCCACAGCCAAAAGCAGCTGTCAAAGGATTGGATGATTCCCCGCTCTACATTGAATGCCATTGTAAAGAAGGCAGAAGAGGAGGGCTTTGTCGAACTGCGGCCAGTTCCTAAGACGCGGCGGGAGCTGGAAATCCTTCTCACAGAGAAGGGCAAGGCAGCGGCAGATGAACTCCTGCAGCCCTATATAGAGCTTGAGGATCAGGCCCTGGCTGAGACGGCTGAGAAATACTCTCATCATTTTGTGGAGGTGTTTGACTATTTTTCAAAAAATTTGGAGCAAAAGATTATTCAGGGCATCATGGAGCAGGAGCGGGATTTTTAATACCGCCTTTTTCTTTTCCTAATTTTCAGCAGAAGAAAAGGGCAATTGAAGGCCAAAAGTAAGGAAGAAAAAAAGTGAGTTCAAATCGTTGACAATCTTTCACACTTGGTTTATAATTCTCTTATAAATTCTAATAAGAATTTTAAACAAAAAGAAGAGCTGCATTTCTTAGCGTTTAGCTACAAGGCACTGCTCAATGAAGATCGAAATCAGAACCTGCAGATGAGGCTTCCGCTGGGAAGTATCAACAAGCTCCGGCGGAGGTTTTGATTTTTGAAAAGCATTGCCCGGCTCTTCAGTCTGTCGTCCATCACTCTGCCGGCTGCAAACCCGCTCCGGCCTCTGCAAAAAGAAAAGATTAGAAAAGAGAATAGATGAAATTCACTAAAAAAACAATGGCCGCTTCGCTGCTGGCCCTCACTGCTGTAACGGTCCTTGCTGCCTGCAGCACTGCTAAAAAAGATGACAAAGCCGCTTCTGATAAGGGAGTGGCTGTCGAGACCAAGAGTCTGGATACCCTGTACCAGGAGGCGCTGAAAGAAGGCGGAACGGTCGTCTACTATGCCGGCGGAGATACTGCAGAGCAAAATGACGATACAAAAGCCGCTTTTGAAAAGAAATTCCCCGGTATGAAGCTGGAAGTAGTCACAGACTACAGCAAGGTCCATGACGGCCGTCTGGAATACCAAATGGCCACCGATAATGTCGTGGCCGATGTTGTTCAGCTTCAAACCCTGAATGATTTTACCTACTGGAAGAAGCAGGGCAAACTGCTGGAATACAAGCCTGCAGCCTGGGATAAAATCTATAAAGATTTCAAGGATCCAGACGGTGCTTGGGTTGGCGGCTATGTCTTGGCCTTTGGAAATGTAGTCAATAGCAAGGCTTTGGGCAGCATTCCTGAGCCTAAGACAGGGCAGGACCTGCTCAATCCAGAGCTCAAAGGCAAGATGATTTCCACTTATCCGAATGATGATGATGCCGTACTCTTCTGGTACAAGCAGATGATTGACAAGCATGGATGGGGCTGGATGGAAAATCTCATGAAGCAAGATCCTAAGTTTGTCCGCGGTACACAAGAGCCGGGTGACAAGGTTGCTGCAGGAGATTATGCGGTTACTTTGGGAACAGCCGGTCTGCTGGATGCCTCTGCTGAGTCTCATCTGGTCATCCCGGAAAAAGACGGTTTTGTGGCCTGGGCACAGCGGATGGCTATCCTGAAAGATGCCAAACATCCAGCGGGTGCAAAATTATTTGAAAACTGGCTATTAGACAAGGAAACTCAGGAAAATAATATCTTCCAGTGGAGTGTCCGGACGGATGTGACGCCTGCCGGTGTCAAGCCTATCTGGGAATATAAAAATGCCAACATGAAAGAATTTGTAGACTTCATGGAAGACCGGGCTGAAGTAGAACGCTTCAAAGCTCAGATCCGCCTCTTTGTCGGGGATGTGCAGGGGGCTTCATCAGCCGGTGAACGCGGTCTGACGCCGACTACCCGTCAGCCACAATAAAGAATCCCTGCCAGCGGCAGCAAAATGCCAGCCTCTTTGAGTCGGTGGATGGAGCTTCCGCTAGGAAGTGTCAGGCTGCTCTCACAGTCCTTCCGGATTGTTGGAGCAAGGCGGCGCTGATATGGTTTGAAGAGATTTCGAAGAGTAACAATTCGGGGCCGGAGAAGACAGGGGATTGCGCTTTTAGAGCAGTTTGTTGGCCTTTGCGTCATCCTGTTCCGGCAATAAAGA
>NZ_KQ969392.1:225711-246095 GCF_001578865.1 Streptococcus sp. DD11 | reverse complement strand
AGAGCAGTTTGTTGGCCTTTGCGTCATCCTGTTCCGGCAATAAAGAAGAACTCTAACATCAAAAGCCTCGGATTAGCTGTTCCGAGGCTTTTGATGTTAGAGCTGGGACTAGTTCACTTCTCCGCCTTCAACGACTAAATCATCTGCCTTGGCAGCGTCGCCGTAAGTTGGGTGGAGGGTTTTTTCGTAGGCCTTGTGGAAGAAGTTTTCCTGGCCGAGTTTCTTGATTTCATCGTTGATGTAGTTGAGCAGCTCGGTATTGCCTTTCTGCACAGCTGGGGCGATGGTGTCGGGATCCCCCAGAGAGGTAATGCCGACTTCAAAGCCCTTGTTTTCCAGCGCCCAGGCTAGGACCTCGGTATTGTCCGTAGAAAAAGCATCGCCGCGGCCGTCCAGCAGGGCTTGGTAAGCATCGCTGTACTGGTCGTACTTCTGCAGCTTGATCTTTGGATAGTTCTTTTCAAAGTAGGTCTCAGCTGTAGTTCCCTTGGTGATGATCAGGGTCTTGCCCTCCAGCTGCTCAGGCTTGGTGATGACAGCATTCTTTGGCGACACGACTCCGAGAGAGACCTTCATATAAGGCAGGGCAAAGTCGACTTGTTTTTTCCGCTCGTCAGTGACGGTGAAGTTGGCCAGAGTGATGTCGACCTTGTTGGCAATCAGGTATTCAGCCCGGTTGGCGGCATCTACCGGCACATACTCCGGCTTAACGCCTAGGTCCTTGGCCAGCTGGTCGCCCAGATAAATGTCATAGCCTTGGTAGTGGCCGTCGTTGTCCACATAGCCAAAAGGCTTCTTGTCGCTGAAAACTGCGATACGGAGCTTGCCGCTTTTTTTGATCTCCTCCAGGCTGCGGGCCTTGACTGTTTTGCTGGAAGTTGCGTCTTTATTAGCAGCATCCTTTTTGCCGGAGCTGCCGCAGGCCACTAAGAAGAAGGCCAGAGTAAGGGTTGTCAAAGCAAAGATTGTTTTAGATAATTTCATAAGAGACTCCTTGATAAGATATGAGGGCGTGAAGAAAAGGCGGAAAAAGTAGGAAATCGGCCGCCGAAGCGGCTGCTTCAAAGCAGCATCGTCTTTTTTTTCAAAGTTTTCAGCCCGAATGCAGTTGATAAGATATGAGCGTGAAGGAAAGGCAGAAAGATCCAGAGGCAGCAGCATCGGTGACGAGGGGCGAATGCCTGTCAGCCCAGATGGCTGAAGTCAAAGACATTGAGAAATTCCTGAGCCCGCTGGGTCTTGGGCTGGCTGAAAAATTGCTGGGCGGTATTTTCCTCAAGGATCCTGCCTTGGTCCATGAAGATGATCCGGTCAGCAATGGCATGGGCAAACTGCATTTCGTGGGTCACGATCAGCATGGTCCGTCCTTCCTCTGCCAGATCATGGATGAGTTCCAGCACTTCGCGGACCATTTCGGGGTCGAGCGAAGCAGTCACTTCATCAAAAAGGATGATTTCCGGATGCATGAGGAGGGAGCGGATGATGGCCACCCGCTGCTTCTGGCCGCCGGACAGCTGACGGGCAAAGCTGTGCTTCTTATCAGCCAGGCCAACCCGCTCCAGCAGGCTTTCGGCTTCCCTGATGACCTCGTCCTTTTTGCGACCCTGCGCCTTGACGGGTCCAAGGGTCAGGTTTTGCAGGACATCCAGATGGGGAAATAGTTCGTAACTCTGAAAGACCATGCCAATCTTTTGCCGAACCAGATGAAAATCCTTTTGCGGGCTGAGGATGGACTGGCCGTCCAGCAAAATATCGCCGGACTGGATGCTTTCCAGACCGTTGATACAGCGCAGCAGGGTTGATTTTCCGCAGCCGGATGAGCCCAGAATGACCACCACCTCACCTTTTTGGACAGAGAGAGACAGCCCTTTGAGAATGGCATGGCTGCCGAAAGACTTGTGAATGTCCTGTAATTCTAAAATGATGTCCGACATGGTGTCCGTTACTCCTTCCAGATGGTTTCCAAATAAGAGGACAGCTTGGAAATGGGAAAGCAGACTGCGAAGTAAAGCAGCAGAATGCAGCCATAGATCCAAAAAGCAGCAGAAGGGATGGACAGGCGATTGCTGTCAATAATCTGCTGGCCGACCTTGACGACCTCGATGACTCCGATGAGGACAATCAGCGAAGTGGTCTTAATCATCCGTGTAATCAAGTTTATCGCTTGGGGCAGGAGCCGCCGCAGCACCTGCGGGATGATGATGTAGAGATAGAGCTGCCGCTGGGACAGTCCCAGTGCCTGACCACTCTCAAACTGATGCTTGGGCAGAGAAGTGATAGCTCCCCGCACCAAGTCTCCCATCTCCGCCGTTCCCCAAAGGGAGAAGACGATGATGGCTGACAGCTCACCAGAGATATTGATGTCAAAATTTCTGGCGAGGCCGAAGTAGACCAGAAAGAGCAGGACCAGCTGAGGCATGACGCGGATAAACTCCAGATAGGCTCTGGACAGGAAGCGCACGGCCTTTGAGCGGGAGGTCATGATGATGCCAAAAAGGGTCCCTAGGATAAGAGAAATGATGACAGAGAGGATGGAAATGCCCATGGTGACACCCAGTCCCTGTAAGATACGTAAGAAGTTATTCCCCTGAAAGAGAACCTGAATGCCCGAATCCTGCACGGCGCAGCCTCCTTTCTATCCAGCTGAAGCCAAGTGAGATTGGCAGCAAAATCAAGAGATAAGCAATAACCAGCATGAGCAGGGCTGTATCGGTCTCGTAGTAGAGGCCGATCAGGTCCTTGGCCACAAACATGAGGTCTGCCAAGGCAACGGCTGAAAAGACCGAGGTTTCCTTGATCAGAAAGATGACATTGGCGCTGAAAGAGGGCAGGGCAATGGCTGCAGCCTGGGGCAGGATGACATAGCAGAAGACCTGTGCCGGCCGCAGGCCGATAGAGAGGCCCACTTCTCTCTGTGTCTGGCTGACGGCCTCAAGCCCGCTTCGGAAAGACTCCGCCATGTAAGAGCCGCCCAGAAAGATCAGGCCGACCGTTGCGCAGACCTCAGAGGACAGGACGATGCCGATGCGCGGCAGCCCAAAGTAGAGGAAGAACAGCTGCAGCAGCAGCGGTGTATTGCGGGAAAACTCGATATAGGCCGTGGCCAGCTGCCTCAAGACCGGAATCTTGTAAAAGCGAATCAGACTGACCAGAAATCCGACAGCAATCGAGCCCAAAATCCCCCAAAAGGCGATGACCATGGTCAGGATAAAGGCTTCTTGATAGAGGGGATAGTAATCACTGACGACGTCCCAATTCACGGCGCTCACTCCTTCAACACTTGATGTTCCTAGTGTAGCACAGATAGCAGGCCTTTAGTAATATCTATTTTTTATCGCGGTGATAAGGAAAAGCTATCGCAGCTTTACAAAAGAATGGCAGGCCGGAAACATGATTTTCTCACCTGAGTGGCTGGATAGTAAAAGAATAGTATCGTTTTTTCGCAGGATATTAGAAGTTTATCTGCTGACTGTTTGTTATAATATAAGAAAGCGTTTGATTTATAAGGAGGCAAAAAGATGACTGAAAAACTGACTTTTCCAGATGGATTTCTCTGGGGCGGCGCGACCGCTGCCAACCAGTGCGAAGGGGCTTATGATGCGGACGGCCGCGGTCTGGCCAATGTGGATGTAGTGCCGACTGGCGAGGATCGTTTGGCAATCATTACCGGAAAGAAAAAAATGGTTGACTTCGAGGACGGCTATTTCTATCCGGCTAAGGAGTCTATCGACATGTACCATCGTTTCAAAGAAGATATTGCTCTCTTTGGTGAAATGGGTTTCAAGACCTATCGGCTGTCCATTGCCTGGAGCCGGATTTTCCCTAAGGGGGATGAGCTGGAACCCAATGAAGCGGGGCTGCAGTTCTATGAAGATCTTTTCAAGGAATGCCACAAGTACGGCATTGAGCCTCTGGTGACCATCACCCACTTTGACTGTCCCATGCACTTGATTGAAGAATACGGCGGCTGGCGCAGCCGTAAGATGCTGGAATTTTACGAGCGGCTCTGCCGGACGCTTTTCACCCGCTACAAGGGCTTGGTCAAGTACTGGCTGACCTTCAATGAGATCAACATGATCCTCCATGCGCCCTTCATGGGAGCGGGTCTCTGCTTTGAAGAGGGGGAAAATGAGGAACAGGTCAAGTATCAGGCAGCCCATCATGAGCTGGTCGCATCAGCTATTGCTACCAAGCTGGCCCATGAGATTGACCCCGAAAACAAGGTCGGCTGTATGCTGGCGGCAGGTCAGTATTATCCTAATACCGCTCACCCGGCTGACTACTGGGCTGCCATGCAGGAGGACCGGGAGAGCTACTTCTTTATCGACGTACAGGCGCGCGGCGAGTACCCTAACTATGCCAAGAAAAAATGGGAGCGTGAAGGCATCGAGCTGGACATGACCGAGGAAGACTTGGAACTGCTGAAAACCTACACGGTAGACTTTGTTTCCTTCTCTTACTACTCCAGCCGGGTGGCTTCGGGCGATCCGAAGGTCAATGAGCTGACCGAGGGCAATATCTTTGCTTCTCTGAAAAATCCTTATCTGGAAGCTTCTGAGTGGGGCTGGCAGATTGATCCTCTGGGTCTGCGCATCACCCTGAATAGTATCTGGGACCGCTATCAGAAGCCGATGTTTATCGTAGAAAACGGTCTGGGAGCGGTGGATACACCGGACGAAAATGGCTATGTAGCTGATGATTACAGGATTGACTACCTGGCGGCCCATGTCAAGGCCATGCGGGAGGCTATCAATGAAGACGGTGTTGAGCTGCTGGGCTACACCACTTGGGGCTGTATCGACCTCGTGTCGGCCGGTACTGGCGAGATGAAGAAACGCTATGGCTTTATCTATGTGGATCGGGACAATGAAGGCAAGGGAACGCTCAAACGCTCCAAGAAGAAATCCTTTGACTGGTACAAGGAAGTCATCGCGACTAACGGGGCTTCAGTAAAATAAAACAGCAAAAGCGGCCAGTCGGCCGCTTTTTGAGTGTTTTATAAAGGCAACTTATCCGAAAATAGCATAGCTGATGGTTCGGAAGAGGATTCTAAAGATGAGGCTGAACATGCGGGGCTCCTTTCTGAGCGAGGCAGGCGATTTTATGGCCTGTCGGAGATTTTTCTTAACTTTAGTATACCGGGCAAATTTCAAATATTTATCAAGCAATTCTCAAATATTTCTAAAGTTTTTGAAATCTACGTCTTTCGATTGGAAATAGGCTCGGTCTTTCATTGACTTAACCTGCCATCCTTGCTACACTAGTGGTAGGAAATTTGTCAGGATGGGACTAGCTATGGCCAATATTTTATTAATCGAAGACAATAGTGATATTCATGAAATTCTAAAAGATCTTTTTCAGAAGGAACACACGGTTTATTCCGCCTATTCGGGGACGGAGGGCATTTCGCTGTTTGAGCGGGAGGAGATTGATTTGGTGCTTTTGGACATCATGCTGCCGGGCAAGAACGGCGATGAAGTTCTGCGGGAGATCCGCAAGGACAGTCAGGTGCCGGTGGTCATGCTGACGGCGCTGGGGGAAAAGGCTCTGGTCAGCCAGTACCTGCTGGACGGGGCCAATGACTATATCGTCAAACCCTTCAATCTGGATGAGGTTTTTGCCCGTATCACCGTGCAGCTGCGCAGCCAGCAGGCTTTGACCGTCGAGGAAGAAGGCCAGTCCTTTAAAAATATCTGTCTGCTCAAGGCTACCTTTGAGGCGGTCTGTGGAGAGAAAAGCGTCCGTCTGAGCAAGAAAGAATATCATATCCTCCAGCTCTTGCTCCGTCATCCCAAGAAGATCTACACCAAGGAAGAGCTCTTTGAGCAGGTCTGGGAAGAGAGCTATCTGCCTGGGGATAATACCCTGAACACCCACCTCAGCAACCTCCGCAAGAAGCTGGCCCAGCTTGATCCTGAGACAGACTATATCGAAACCATCTGGGGGCTGGGCGTGCGGCTCAAGGAGGACTGATATGTTGGTGTTAGTCATTTTATTTGCCCTTATCAGTCTGTTTCTGGCTATTGGTTTCATACGCTATCATCTGGCGGTCAAGGATGTGGCACAGCAGATTCGTCGGAAGCGGCAGACAGGGAGCCAGAATCGTCTGACTCCTGCTGCTCATGCCCCCAGTATTTTGGAGCTGACAGAGGAAGCAGAGTTGCTCTTTCGGGAGCTAGATAAGACGACCTTTGTCGTCCAGCAGGAAAAGAAGACGCTGGATATGGCTATCAGTAATATCGCCCATGATATCCGCACTCCTCTGACCATTGCCAGCGGCTACACCCAGCAGCTGCTGAAGGATGATAGTCAGGAAAGTCAGCAATTAGTCAAAATTGCAGATAGTCTGGGAATGGTGTCCAAACGGCTGGAAGCCTTGATGGAGTATCGCCGGCTGATGGAGGGAGCCATACGGGCCAATGTCCAGCCGACAGACATATCCCAGCTGGTAACCCAGCAGCTTTTTACTTATTATGACGCCTTTCAGAAAGCCCAGATTGACCTGCAGGTAGAGCTGGCTGAAGGTCTAGAGTTAGAGACAGACCCAGAAATTCTAGAGCGCATTGTCCAAAATATGATAAGCAATGTCCTCAAGCATGGCCGTAAGGCTGCCAGCATTTCTCTGAAAAAAGAGGGCGAGCATTGTATCTTTACCGTCAAAAATATCGTCCAACAGCCTATCCAATATCTGGATAAGCTGACCAATCGCTTTTACTCAGAAAACCTATCCAGCAGCGAGGAGTCTTCTGGTCTGGGGCTTTACATCACCCAGCAGTTAGTCGAAATCCTAGGCGGGGACTTGACAATGAAAGCCGAGGACGACTGGTTTGAACTGGTTGTGACTTTGTAGAGGATAGTGTATGATGAGTGAAAATACTTTTTTAAAGGAGTGAAATGCAACCGAATTATCGTATTACAGAGAAGATATTAAACCTAGTTCAGAAAATATCTGAACTGACGACTCAACTTTCGATTGAAAAACGTAAGCTGTATTTGCGGAAGGAAAACCGAATCCGATCTATTCAATCATCACTTGCTATTGAGAATAATAGCTTATCACTAGAACAGGTAACGGACATCATTGAAGGCAGGCGTGTACTTGGTCCGTTAAAAGATATTCATGAGGTGCAAAATGCCTATGAAGCCTATGAGCGAGTGTTCAGGCTCAACCCTTATAGTCTGGATGATTTTCTCCTAGCACATGGCTTGCTGACTAAGGATTTAGTCAAGCGGTCGGGACAGTTTCGGCTAGGGGATGTTGGAGTCTATGATGGCGAGGGGAGAGTAGTTCATGTTGGGGCTAGACCACAGTTTGTCCCCAATTTGGCCAAGGATTTATTCAAATGGGCAGAGCAAAGCGAGGTCTCGGCCATTGTTAAGTCCTGTATCGTTCACTTTGAGTTAGAGATTATTCACCCTTTTGAAGATGGTAATGGGCGAATGGGACGTCTATTGCAGAGTCTGATTCTCAGTCAATGGAATCCAATTTTTGAATGGCTACCAGTAGAATCAGTTATTTATGCTCATCAGCAGGGGTATTATGATGCCTTGACCATCAGCAATGATACCAATGACTCTACAGTATTTACCGAGTTTATGTTGCAGGCCATACTAGAAACACTAGAAGAATACCAAGAAAAAGCAGATGAAGATGCAGACAGGATACTTCACAAGACATTAAAGCCAAGAGAGTTAGAAATTTATCAGCTGATAAAAGCTTACTTGGAGGAACATTCACAAATAGCTAATGCAAAAGTACAAGAGATTACAGGATTAAGCGAGGCTACAACCCGTAGATATTTGAATATATTTGTAGAATTCGGTCTTCTGAAAACAAGTGGAACAACGCGGGATAGGGTCTATCAGTTAGCTTAAAAATCCGCTCAAAATCCGCTCAAAATCCGCTCATAAACCTCAGCCAATTTTCGAATTGGCTGAGGTTTATTTTTAGATTAAATCAAAGAAAGCTATGATAAATATGCCTTTTTGTTTTGTGATCTGAAAAGCAAGTCATCTCAGCGAGGTCATTTTACCAGTCAAAGTGAAAAATCAGTCAACTGCTCTAAACCCTTGATATAACTGACTTGCAACTGACAGTTGACAATGATTCCAAGTTCAATCACTCAAAAAGCAACTAGATTTTTTCTTTATTCCAAGTCCAGTCGCTAGAAAGGCAACTGGATTTTTTGTTACTCTGGGAGCAGAACTTAAGCCTTTGATTTTTGAAAGATTGAGTCACTGTCAAAAGACTTAAGTTAAATTTAAAGGAGGAAAAATCTCTTATGACACAAGAAACAACTCTTAAACCAGAACCAAAACTCATCTGGCCTTTTCTGGCCTGGAACTTTGGCTGGACCTGGGGCTTTTGGCTGCTGGCCATTGTCCTCAAAAACATCTGGCCAGGAAATCCGCCTACAGCCTATTTGGTCCTTGAAGTCTCTCTGAACACCCTTGGTTTCTTCGGGCCGTTGCTGGCCAGTCTGATTGTACTAAAAAAGAAAGATTTCAAGGCTATTTGCTCCTATCTCTTTTCAGGCAAGAAAGAGACCTGGCTCTACTTGCTAATTTATGGTGGCGGTCTGACTGCCTTCTATGCCCTAGCTTCTGGCGGCAAGCTGGTAGACGGCGCTTTGGTAAGCTTTCCTTGGTTTTTTATCTATTGTATTGTCCTATCGGGCGGGATTGAAGAATTCGGCTGGCGTGGCTTTCTACAGCCGGCCTTAGAGAAAAAGTTTTCTTTCTTTGTCTCTACTTTGATGACCGGTATCATTTGGGCCATCTGGCATATTCCCCTCTGGTTCTACGATCGCTTTTATGATCGAAGCCATGATCTTTTCTCAGTTTTTATCATTTTCAGTATCCTTCTCTCCTTCTGGCTTGCAGCTCTGTATAAGAAGACCCAGTCTGCCCTTGCTTGTAACATCTTTCATGCGCTCTCCAACACCCTCATCCCGACTTTTGTTGGCATAGCTCAAGCTAACAATCAATTGGATTTCTCTCAAGTCCATCCCTTCTTTTACTTTGGCGGTGTGATTCTTCTGACACTTTATAGTATCTATCTCTGGTATCGGACGGATAGGGAGGAAAAAGCACTTCTGTCTAAAGAAGAAATCTAGCATTTTATGAAAAGGTGACAGGCAGACTTTGCAGTCTCTCCGCCTTGTGCTATAATAAGTGTCAATAAAAGAAAGTATAAAAAATAAGAAAGAGTAGGTAAAACAATCCATGAATCTATCAGACAGAATCCAGTACCTGCGAAAAGCGCGGGGCATTTCGCAGGAGGGGCTAGCCGACCAACTCGGTGTGTCCAGACAGGCTGTTTCCAAGTGGGAAAGTGAGCAGAGCATGCCGGATTTGGATAAGATCATTTCCATGAGTGACTACTTTGAGGTGACGACTGATTATCTGCTCAAGGGCATTGAGCCTGTGACTCCAGATCAGGAGGAGGGGAAGCTGCCAATGGAGCAAAGGAGGATAGCCAGCCAGATTTGCTACTATGTGTCTCTCGGTCTGGTCAGTCTGGGGATTATCCTCAGCTTTGTCCTGACGGGGCTCCTGCCAGTTAATCTCCTCTTGGCACCTGCCCTCATCGTTCAGCTGGTCGGGTTTCTGATATGGGGACTGGGCCTCAGCCTGTCAGATGTCAGACCCTCTTGGCAGCTCAAGACAGCCCTGGTTACGCTCTTGTTTTTCATTCCCTTGGGATTTTTCAGCAATCTTCTTTTTGTCCCAGCTCAGGTCATTCCCTATCCGGCCAATCTGACAGCCGGTATCTTCTTTATCACCCTCTGCCTCATTCTGGGGAGCTGCAGCGGTCTCTTTTTCAAAAAGCAGGGTTAAATGTCACAGACCTGCAGGAGGAAACCAGTCCTTCCGCAGCGGGAAGCCTGAAACCGAATCAGAATCCATTCAAAAACTCAGCCGATTTTGTCTCGGCTGAGTTTTTTATTAGGAAAGTTTGTCGGCTAATGCCTTAGGGCAGTAAAAAGACAGAAAGATTATTAATCATATGGAGGAGGATAGGATAGCGGAGGTCCTTCTTGGTCACATAGGCTAGTCCAAGGGTTATTCCCATGTAAAAATAGACTAGGAACTGTGCCGTTGTGGTCGGTCCATGCAGCCGAGAAAAAAGGATGGATGAGACGGCTAGGTAAAGCAGTGTCTGCCAAGCTTTTTTCTGCTTGGGGAAGAAATATTTGGCAAGGAAGCCTCGGAATAAAAACTCTTCCAAAACAGGAGCAACCACTACGCTATAGACAAAGGTAAAAATCGGTGCAGTCCGGATCATTTCCTCAAGCTGTGATTGGTTGTTTGATGTTTCAAAGCTGATGAATGTTTGGATGAGGATAAAGGCAGCCAATAAAAGTGCTGGCAGCCAGGCCCAAACCTTTAGCCTACTCTCTTCCACTTCCAGACTCCAATCATCCAGCTTGTACCATTTCCATAGACAAAAAGCATAGAGGATAGATAGAAGGATTAAAATCGGGACCATTATCAGCTCTGAACTGCCAGCTTTTAGAAACGTAAGCATGGGACTGATAATCAAAGCGAAAAATATGCCATAAGAAAGAAAAGTCAGAGCATACTTGCCAAAATTTTTAAAAATGATGTTGTATTCATAAAAACTCCTTTGTTACATTGTAATAGCAGATTGGTGCAGAAATCAATGTTTCCCATCTTTTTTTGCTTTCATTGGGAGTGAAGAGCGGCTTGAGTGTCTAGAATATGTGATTTTCTATCCTCTCGAAAGCGATGATACAGAGCCAGACGCCGTGTGGTCAGAGCAAGAGGAGGCAGTCCCGCTCTCTTGCCTGTGTGCCGACCGCCTAAGGCGTATTGGCTTAGGAAGAAATTTCCCAACCAAGCCAGTCATTTTTTTATACTCAAAGAAAATCTAATTTTGACAAGGCAAACCGGCCGACAGAACTGGAGTTCATCAAAGAGGTTTAACAACACAGTCAACATTTGATTTTCAAAGAGTATTATTTACAAATCCCGCTTCTTCAGTGTGTAGAGGCCTGCTATTGTAAAGACTGTGATGAGGCTGAGGGCGAAAATGGCTGTTTTGCTTAGGACCCCGGGCATGCCGGCTTGCTTGTAAAAGAATTCCATGCTTATGGCCTGCAGCCATTCATTTTTAGAACCAAACATATCCTTGGGGAGCCTGAGCAGGATATAGGTGGCAATATAGGTGATAAAGACGACGCTGTAATTGCGGGTCAGGTAGAGGACGAAGCTGGTAATAGAGAACCAAGCGTAGGTGCAGAGGCACTGGATGATAAAGGTAATGGCAAACTGTCCCCAGAAGTTGGCTGGCAGACTGCCTAGAGAGCTGCCATAGCCAAAGATTTCAATGATGAAGCCAAAGGCATAGAGCAGGAAAAACTGCAGGGGGATGACGCTTCCGATGACCAGAGCCTTGGCAAAATAATACTGGACCCGCGTCTTGCCGGTGGTCAGGTTGTTGTGGTAGAGCTTGTTAGTGAGGTCCACTCCCAAAAGCAGGCTGGTCATGATATTGCAGGCGATAAAGAGAACGCCGATATTGTAGGAGACGGCATCAATGGCAAAGAAGAGGCCTGAGGTGTCGGAGGCTGCGATTTTTGAAGTGAAGAAAACCAGAAAGATCCCGACGAAACAGAAGACTTGCGCACCCCAGAAGCCGGCGGAGCGAAAGAGACGGTAGTAATCTGCTTTGACACTATTGAGCATGAGTATGTCCTCCTTGATGACGGATTAAGTCTGTGAAGTATTTTTCTAAGTCTTTGTGGGCGTAGAAGATCTCTCCGATAGAAATGTCGGCTAGGACTAATCCCTTGGCAAGCTCAGGGATGTCCTGGACCTGACCCACAATGTGCAGCTCGTCCTTGCTGCCGGTCTCTCTGAGCTGGCAGCCCAGCTTGTCCTCAAGGATGCGGGCAGCCCTGTCCAAGTCGTCTGTCCGCAGGATGATGTAGTCGCCGCTTTCCCGGTCAAATTCTTCCTTGGACAGCTCCTTGATTAGCCGGCCTTGGTCGATAAAGCCAAAGCGCGTGGCCACCAGATAGAGCTCAGACAGGATATGGCTGGAAATGATGATGGTCATATCCAGCTCTTGATTGAGCCGCTGGACCATGGTCCGGAACTCCTGGATACCCAGCGGGTCCAGGCCATTGATGGGCTCGTCTAGGATGAGCAGGTCCGGCCGGGCCAGAATGGCGATGGCAATGCCCAGCCGCTGCTTCATACCCAGAGAAAAGTCGCGAAATTTCTTCTTGCTGGTATCTGACAGGCCGACATAGGCCAGGGTTTCCGGGATGACCTTGTCCGCATGGGCAATGCCGCGGTCCGTGCAGTAAAAGTGCAGGTTTTCATAGGCTGACATGTGGGCGTGGGCTACCGGTGTCTCGATGACTGAGCCTGTCTGGCTGAGGGCAGCTGTCCATTCGCGCTGGCTCTGAGAGCCTAGGACCGAAACGGTCCCTCCGCTAGGATAGATGACTTGCGTGATGATTTTGATCAGCGTGGTCTTACCAGCGCCGTTTTTACCAATGAGACCGTAGATCTCTCCTTTCTTGATGGAAAGACTGACATCTTTCAGAGCATATTGATCACTGTATTTTTTAGTGAGTCCTTTCACTTCTAAAACATTTTGCATGCTGTTTCTCCTTTAATTCCTTTGTTTATACTTTTAGTATACAAACTAAATTTCAAATATTTCTCAAGAAATTCTAAAATATTTCTAAAGAAATGCAGAACCAATCCAAAAGCAATAAAAAAGCAGCCAAAGAGCTGACTGCTTAGATTTATAAGTCTTTGCGATGGAAGGCTTGGTAACCACCTAAGAGAGAACCAGCTAGGATAAAGAGTAAAAATAGTTCAGAATTTATCTGAGGGAAAACGATGACGAGGCTAGACTGAAGCATGATCAGGGCGAAAAAGACGAGATAGCTGGCTAGGGTGGAGCGGGTCAGGTAGAGGAGACAGGTAACTACAGAACTGCAGGTCATAATAAAGAGAAAGGAGCGAAAGAAAGACAAGGAAAAGCTCCATAAAAAGTTCTTTGGCATAGTCCCAAGTCCGTGGAAGAGGCTTCCAAAGATAAAGGCTACAGCAAAGGCTGCCGCCATTTGCAAGATGATAATTGTGATAAGAACAGCTATTTTGGATAGGTAAAATTCTTTCCGAGAAATCCCGCCAGCTAATATATTGTTGTATAGTTTTCTAGTCAGGTCACGACCTAACAGAGAGATGATGAGCACAAGGACAGTAATCATGACAAAGGGCAGGAACTCTTTAGCAAGCTGCCCGAGAGCTTCAAATCCTGTCCAACCTTGGATGACTATTTCTTCTGGATCAGAAGATGTAGAGATATAAAAATTAAAATTGCGTTCACCAAGAGAGTTGATGAAAATGAGAAAAAAGAGCAGCCCTTCTATTAGCCAAAAAAGCTTAGAGCGGACAAGCTGGTAGAGCTCCGCCTGAATGGTATGTAACATGAAATCTCCTCTGAATGTTTAAGATTGTTCCTGCTTTTTATAAATTTTTCTTTTTGAAAACCATCAGCCCGCTAATCAGAAAGACTAGGGTGACCGTTACAACTGTCAGGATAGCCTTGATAACAGCTCCGCCATCTGCTGCCATATTTGTGTTAAAGCGCAGGGTCAGATAGATCAGCCATTCATTGTCCGGATAAAAGATGAGGGGGATAGTCAGTAAGGTACCGCAAAGGAAATAGGTCAGAAAGCTAGATACAATCGAGTGGCTGGCATAGAGTACAAAAGAAATGATGGCAATCCATGAAACCGTGCTGAGAAATTGAACGAAGAGAGCAGCTCCCAGCTGAGGCAAAAAAGAGCTGGGGGCGCTGCCAATTCCGTTGGACAGACTAGCGGTCACAAAGGAGATAGATAAAATCAGCAGGAAGTGAAAGGCTGCGATGCTAACGCAGACAAAGAATTTAGAGAAATAATAGCTGAGCTTAGAGATGCCGTAGCTCAGGCAGTTTTTATAAAGTTTCCGAGACAGGTCCACTCCTAGGACCATACTGATACCAATGATGGTGAAAAAGAGCAGACTGTCTGTATTGCCTGCAAAATAGTCCAGAGCTTGAAGGCCGGTTAATTTTCCTAGAGATTGACTAGCAGCCGCATTTCTGGAGATATTTGCTCCAAAATGAATATTTGCATGGAAGAAGGTTGTTGAGATAATCACACAGAATAATAAAAACTCAGTAATCCAAAAGCCTTTTGAGCGCATGAGCCGGTAAAAATCGGCTCGAATGAAATCCATCATGATAAGCCTCCCTTTTTCATTTGACCAAGTCTGTAAAGAAGTTTTCTAGGTTTTGCCGTGCATAGTAAATCTCCTGCACGCCTAGCTTGGAAATGGCCATTTCCTGCACGATCCTGTTGATCTCGTGCGAGTGGGTAAAGATATGAATCTCATTGTCCGCATTGACCACCTTGATCCGATAGCCCAGCTGGTCTTGGATCAGCTGGCTGGCCTGCTCTAAGCTGCTGGTTTTGAGGACGATATAGTCCTCGCTCTGCTCTTCAAACTCCGTCTTGGAAATTTCCTTGATCAGCCGTCCGCGCTCGATAATGCCAAACTTGGTGCCTACCAGATAAAGCTCAGACAGGATATGGCTGGAGATGATAAAAGTCACGCCCAGCTCTTCATTGAGCCGCAGAATCAGCTGGCGGAATTCTTTGATGCCGACCGGATCCAATCCATTGATGGGCTCATCCAGAATCATCAGATCGGGCTTGGACAGGAGGGCAATGGCCAGCCCCATCCGCTGTTTCATCCCCAGTGAGAAGTTTCGGAATTTCTTTTTGCCGGTATCCTGCAGATCCACGTACTCCAAGGTTTCTCGGATGACCTGGTCCGCATGGGGGATATGGCGGAGCTTGCAGTAGTAACTGAGATTTTCATAGGCCGTCAGGTGGTTGTGAGCGACCGGTGTTTCGATGACCGATCCGACCCGCTTGAGGGCCTGAGTCCACTCCGCATGGCTGCTGGAGCCAAAGAGGGAGATGCTGCCGCTGCTTGCTTCCAGCAGCTGGGTGATGACCTTGATCAGGGTCGTCTTGCCGGCCCCGTTCTGGCCGATCAGGCCGTAAATCTCCCCTTTTTTGATGGTCAGGCTGACATCGCTCAGGGCGTACTGGCGGCCGAATTTCTTGCTGACTTGCTGCAAAATCAAAACATTTTCCATGGTTGATACTCCTTTGCCTTTTTCAGGCAGCATGCTGAAGGACTCATCAAGGAATCCTCTTTTCACTATTAAGTATAGCGGAAAATCTTCAAATGTTTCTCAAGAATTTCTAAAATATTTCTAAAGTTTTTGAGAAAACGCTCCTATATAATAGGGAAACCCGAGACTGAACAGAGATTCTGTGATGAGCTGATCAGGGCCGGCTGCCAACGTCAAAAAGAAACTAAATGACTATCTCTTCTCCTCCAGCTGCAGCTCATATATCCCTCTCACTGCATTGCAGGCGTAGACTTTTTCGGCTTTTTCTAAGTCTTCCAAGGTCAGGATTTTTTCCTGAACCTGCTTGGCTGCGAGCAATTCCTGCCTGTAAAGGCCGTTTAAAAGTCCCAGTTCTGCCGGCGGAGTGTAGAGCTGACCGTCCAGCTGCAGCAGCAGATTGCCGATAGAAGTTTCCAGCAGCTGACCTTGGGGGTTATAGTAAATCTGCTCCTGTCCTTCCACAGTCAGGTGGGGGCGATAGCTGGTCTTGAAGTAGGTGAAAGGCTGCTTCAAATCGGCCGTCTGCAGGGTCAGCCGGGCCTGGGTGAAGCTGGCTGGCAGCGGGGCCAGCTCGGCCCTTTCCAGCTGAATTTGGCCGCCCCTGCTCAGGCTTATTCGCAGGCGGCAGTCGATTTGCGGATCCAGCTCTGCTAGTGTTTCTGTCAGCTGTCTGCGCAGTTTTTCTTCATCAAAGGGATAGGCAAAGTAGCTGGCTGCTTCAGCCAGTCTCTGCAGATGCTGCTCGTGAAAGGTCAGTTTGCCATCCGTCACCCTGCCAGTCGAAATCAAGTCAAATCGGGGATTTTTGCGGTAGAGGACAGCAGATTTTTGCTGGGTTTCCCGGTATTCGCCCTCCCAAGTGCTGTCCCAGGTGATGCCGCCGCCGACTCCGTAGATGGCCTGGCTGCCCCGCAGCTGAATGGTACGAATGGCAACATTGAAAATCCGCCTCCGGTCCGGCAGGCAGATCCCCACTGTCCCGCAGTAGATCCCGCGGGCGGCTTTTTCCGTCTGCCTGATGATGGCCATGGTCGAGATCTTAGGAGCGCCGGTGATGGAGCCGCAGGGAAAGAGGGCTTGAAAGATGTCCCAGAGGCCAATCTCTGGCCGCAATCGGCTCTCAATGGTCGAGGTCATCTGCCAGACCGTCGAATACTGCTCGACGCTGCAGAGACGCTCCACCCGCTCGCTGCCGGTCTGAGAGATGCGGTTCATATCATTGCGCAGCAGATCGACAATCATCATATTTTCCGCCCGATTCTTGCTGTCCTGAGCCAGCCATGCGGCCTGCTCTCGATCCTGCTCCAAGGTCAGTCCCCGCTGGGTCGTGCCCTTCATAGGCCGGGTCCGCAGATGTCCCAGCTCCTCCTCAAAAAAGAGCTCGGGGCTGATGGAGAGGACGGCCAGATCATCATGCTGGACATAGGCATTGTAGGCGGCATTTTGCTCCACGACCAGCCGGCTGTAAATGGCCCAGCTGTCCTGAGGATTGAGCTCGGCGCCCAGCTGCACCGTGTAGTTGACCTGATAGGTATCGCCCTGGCGGATATGATGGTGAATGGTCTCGATGGCCTGCTGGTACTCTTTCTCAGAAGTCAGGCTCTGCCAAGCTGCCGGCATCTCCGCCTCCTCATAGTCCAGCGGAAAGTCTGCTTCCTCCGCCCGGTCGTGAATGCTGAAGTAGAGCAGGTATTCGCTCAGGAGCGGAGCCGGATGAACCTGAAATTTGCTCTCAAAGGCTGGCGCCGCCTCATAGCTGACATAGCCGACAGCATAGTATCCTTTTTCCTGCCAGTCCTCTATCTCTTTCAGGAGCGGCCTCACTTGGTCCAAGCGGCGCGTTTTCAGCTCCTTGACAGGATTTGTAAAAATCAGGCGTCTGCCCAACTGCTTAAAATCAATAACCGTTTTCTTGTGCATACTAACAGTATAGCATATCGGAGACAGGTTCCGCTGCTTTTGTTATAATAAATCCAGAAAGTGAGGAAGACGAATGCTAAATAGAAGTGAGCGGCAGCATACCGCTGCAGAACTGCAGGAAAATTACCGCCGGCTGGGCTATCCAGAGGAGCGGGTGCGGGCTGACCTGGGCCTTTCTGCCAAAGAGCTGGCAGCAGTCCTTGACATGCAGGGGCCCGACCCGGCTCATGTCTGGATGCTGCGGGACTATCTGGAGGATATGCTAATCAGGGAAGGCAGGCCTGTCTATCCTTTCAGCAAGCTGGCCAATCCCAGTGTCAACCGCTGGTACCGCTATGACAGACCTTGGCGAAAGGAGTCGGCACAGTGATGGGAAAACTGTATTTTCAGGAGCAGCGGCGGGATAATCAATAGTATATTTTGGCTAAAAGCGAGCAGTATGGCGGTGGGACAGACTCCCATCATGGGTGTCTGTCTCAGCCTCCTCTTGAGAGAAAGACTGTGGAAGCCAAATAGAATGGATAGAGGACTTTCCCTGCTCGAAAGAGCGGGAAAAGTATGATAAAATAAGGAAATGACAAAAGCGTAAAGGAACTTGTATGAAAAAAATAAATGAATCCTATAAACTGATCGTCTTTGCGGCGCTTGCTCTGGCTCTGGTGCTCTATATCGGGCGTATCTGGTCCGGTCTGCAGAGTCTGGCGGCAGTCTTTTTTCCCATTATTCTGGGCGGTGCTCTGGCCTTTGTCTTCAATGTCCCGATGAAAAAGCTGGAAAATCTGCTGACCAAATGCCGGGTGCCCCAAAAGCTGCATCGGCCCTTGGCCCTGCTCTTAGAAGTGCTGATTTTGCTTCTGATTCTGGCGGGCATTGTCTCTATTGTGGTGCCGACCCTGACCACAGCGGTCAATCAGCTCAGCAGCACGGTCGGCAAGGTGGCCCCGCAGGTCGCCAAGTGGCTGCAGCAGTCAGGTCTCCTTTCTTCCAGCCAGCTGCAAGACCTGACCAAGCAGCTGCAGAACAGTGATATTGTCAATCGGGCTATTTCCCTTTTAGGCAGTCTGACCGGCAATATCTCCGCCGTCTTCGGCAATTTCTTCTCAGTCATTATGTCTATTTTCCTCATGTTTGCTATTTTGGCCAGCAAGGAGCATCTGCAGAGGATTACGGGCCGACTGATGCGGGTGCTCCTGCCGGAAAAGGCTGTTCGCAAGCTTTCCTATGTCGGGACGGTCATTGTGGAAACCTATGACAGATTTCTCATGGGCCAGCTGATTGAGGCGGTTATCGTCGGCCTGTTGGTCTTTGCGGCTTACTCCCTGACGGGCCTGCCCTATGCAGCACTGACCGGCGTTCTGACAGGAGTCCTCTCTTTCATCCCCTATATCGGGCCTTTCTCAGCCTGTGCGTTGGGCGCCATCTTTATCTTTACCGACAGCCCCTGGAAGGCCCTGCTGTCCATTGTCGTTTTTCAGGCGGTGCAACTGATTGAGGGCAATGTCATCTATCCGCGCGTGGTCGGCCAGTCCGTCGGCCTGCCGACTCTCTTTACCCTGGCTGCGGCCCTGATTGGCGGCAACCTCTTTGGCCTGGTCGGCATGATCTTTTTCACCCCTGTCTTTGCGGTGATATACAGGCTGCTCCGGGAATTTGTAGAGGAGAAGGAAGAAGGCAAAGCTGAAAAGGGCAAATCGGAAATAGGAGACTGACTATGAAATGGAGTAAAAAAAACAGTTATTACCTTGGGAGTGGTATTACTCTTATCTTTACTGACTTGGACTCTCTATCGTTACTGCAATAAACAATATTATGGACAGTATCATCAGTATACGGGTAAAGCGAAGATTGATGACTATGAAATCATTGCGGATGGTGCGGGTGCCATTGTTCATTGGGTTTCAACAACCCCAGAAGAAGACAAAAAGATGGAAGAGTTCAGTAGTTATGCTTCTTACAAAATTGACCAAAACAGTTCTCGCTATATTCTGCGGCAGAACGTTAAACTGAAAGAGCTTCCCTATCGTCTGATGGAAAGACCATCTGACGGTGCCTATTGGACTCTCAGTGTTTATCATATTGATGGCAATAAGCTTCAAAAAGAGGATGAACTAGATCTTTATGATACTGTAGAGAACTATGATTCTGATTATCTCCCTAGAGAGTTAAGAGGGATTTATCGTTGGAATAGTAAGGAATACTTAGGAATAGACATTCACCATATAAATGATAGACAAGGGAGAAAAACTATTTTTCTTGATTTGAAAACAAGAAAAATTGAGGAAATAAAAAGCTTGACTGACGAGTTTCCTTTACCAAAAGTTAGTCTCTTTAACTACTGGTATAGTAATGAGAGTGGTATTAATACAATACCTGGTAGTAATCAATTTTCTATAAATAAAAAGGTTCTTGATAATTCTCAATTTGAGGAAAATACTTCTGCTTACAGGCTATTAGACAAAAAAGAGACATTGATATATATTTTAACCGCTCAAAATAGTGCAGAGAAGTACAGTAAAGAAGCAAGAATTTATAGTTTATTTTTACCAAGTATTAATCCGTTTAAAAATACAACGATTCCCCCAGAACTGTCTGTTGACAGCCAGGAACACATTGTCAACTCCAAAGAAGAGTTTGACCGATACTATGGTATTGAAAAGGCTAAAAAGCTGTATCATGAAACAGAGTGAGAAAGGAGAAGAAGATGGCAGGTAACGAATCAGCGCCCAAACGATTAAAGGTGTTGAAGCCTCCTTTAAAGCTTATACAGATACAATTCCAACAAGTACGGAAAACAGCTTGATTGAAGCACCAGTGACCGCAAATTTTCAGGCCGCAACGGAAAAAGTTAAAAGTTCAATGGAATCTTTGACAGAAACAGTGCAGTCTTTGGACGTTTACCTCAATAGTGTAGCAGATACATTTGTGGAGATGGATAATGCTATTGCGGCAGGAATCGCACAACGTTTGAACCGTGAAGATGGGATGGTTGGACCAGCACAAGCAACTAAAACACAAGTTAAGCCAATTGGTAAGGATAAGATGTATACTCAACCGCCTATGGATGCCAGTGCTGGAAATGAAGCGTCAAGCCAATCAGGCAAATATGATAGCGCACTTCCCGGCGCGGATAAGAAATAGACTAGAAAAGTCAATAATAAATGGCTTTATGTTATTCCACCTGATTTGATTTTTAGGTGGTTTTCTTTTGTTCTCCGTTCTTATTCTT
>NZ_KQ969392.1:213361-224546 GCF_001578865.1 Streptococcus sp. DD11 | reverse complement strand
CATTCTTCATGCCCCTTCCCCAGCCTAGCTCTCATGTGGTATAATGGAGCAAGGACATTTTCCTTTTAGCACTTTGACTTTCTCTATTACCGTCTGGGTCTGGGGCAGGTGCTGACCTTCTATCAGCTGACCTACGGCCAGGAGGAGCGCAGCGGCAAGAAGGATGCGCTGGAAGAGGAGGGCTATGCCCTCTATACCCGGCAAAGGAGAGAAATATAAAGGAAACAAATTAAAACTTGAAGATATGAGCTCACAGCAATTGGGAGAATTTACAAGTGCGATTGGTGAACTAAAATCGGATGGTATTGATGCTCTGGATACCTACTTTGATAAAAAGAACTATTTACAGTAACGAGGTTAGAAATGAAAATGACCAAAAAGAAATTTTTTCGTGTTTCGCTTATTCTCTTAGGAATCGGTTTAGTAGTTGGTATAGGTTTTTATCTTTATCAGGAGTATTTGATTAAGAAATATACAGGCTACCTGTATTACACTGGAAAGGCAAAAATAGACTCTTATCAATTTATTGCGGATGACAAAGGGATTATTGTGCATTGGGAACCCGTTGATTCCGAAGAGAAAGAGTTGCGCAAGTATAACAAGCAATTGTTTACAGAATTGCGCAACAATCCTACCTCTCAAAACTATATTCTTAGAGAGAATATGAAACTGCCCGAGCCTCCTTCAGCAATATATGAATCGGTTGGGAAGGACGCCTATTGGACTTTATCGCTTTACAAAGTAGAGGGCGATAGACTGAAAGAAGAACCTGAAATAGACTTATTGGCTATCGTAGACGAATATAAAAAGGGTTATATTTCAAATGATATTGGTCCAGTCTATTCTTATAAAGGGAAAGATTTGTTGGCGCTTTACATTAGGCCTTTGGAAGGCTATGAGAATGAGCAAAAGAAGAAAGTATTTTTAAATCTCCAAACAAGAAAAATTGAAGAAGTAAAAGCTATTGAGGAGATAAAAACTCCGTTGCCTAAAGCTGAACTAGATGTTAGGGATTTTTCTCAATTGGGCATAAAACAATCTGTGATAGATATCGACCAATTCACAATTAATCGAGAAAGCTTAAAAGTGGCACCTATAAGCAGTGACAAAAAATCGATGGCTATTCTTGAAAAAAAAGATGCTCAGATTATTGTCTTAAATAATGAAAATAGCATTGATATTGGGGATCGTCTTATCTCAGTATATTCATTATTTTTCCCTAAAGGTTATACTTTAAACGAATTATTGTATATTCCTAAAGAACTTTCGGTTGATGGTCAGGAACATGTCATGGGAACCAAAGAAGAGTTTGACAGATACTATGACGTCGAAAAGGCTAGAAAGCTGTATCATGAAACAGAGTGAGAAAGTAAAATCATCGTAGCTGCCAGCGAGTTTCCTCTCGCTGTTTTTTTCTTTCCAAGGTCATAACTTTCGCCTATAGCAAACCATATTTTCAGGCAATGGTGCTGCTAGAATGGGGATTTTGGCTTGGTTGACGAGATGGGTTATAGTTTTAGACTATAACAAACTCTGAAAAATTCCAATTATACAGGGGTGAGATTTTCTGATAAGATAGTGTCAACAAGTTTTTTTGGAGGACGATTATGTCAACGACAATCATTGGTTTCCCGCGTTTGGGTGAATTCCGCGAGTTGAAATTTACAACGGAAAAGTATTTTAGACATGAAATCTCAGCAGAAGAGCTGCTGGCTGCAGCCAAGGAGCTGCGCGCCAAGCACTGGAATATCGTCAAGGAAAAAGGCATCACTGAGATTCCGTCAAATGACTTTTCCCACTATGACAATGTGCTGGATGCGGCTTTCCTCTTTAACGTGGTGCCATCATCTGTGCAGGGGCTGAATCTGACTGATCTGGAGCGCTACTTTGCCTTGGCTCGCGGCTATCAGGGCGAAAAAGGCGATGTCCGTGCGCTTCCGATGAAGAAGTGGTTCAACACCAACTACCACTATATCGTTCCCAAATTTGAAAAAGAGACAGAGGTCAAACTGGCCGGCCGCAAAATTTTTGATGAATTTGCCGAAGCCAAGGAGCTGGGCTTGGTAACCCGCCCAGTGGTGGTCGGCCCATTCACACTCTTACAGGTTTCTGACTTTGAAGATGGTGTAGCACCGGCTGACTTTGTTGACAGCTTGGCTGCGGCCTATCAGGAAGTCTTTGCCAAATTGGCCGAGTTGGGCGCGGAGCGTATCCAGCTGGATGAGCCAAGTCTGGTCAAGGACCTGTCTGCAGAAGAAAAAGCTCTCTTCTTGGACCTTTATAAGAAGCTTCTGGTGGACAAGAAAGGCCTTGAGGTCTTGGTTCAAACCTACTTTGGTGACGTTCGTGACATCTATGCAGACCTTGTAGAGTTGCCAGTAGATGCGATTGGTTTGGACTTTGTCGAAGGCAAGAAAACACTTGACCTTGTCAAAGGCGGCTTCCCAGCTGACAAGACTCTTTATGCTGGTATTGTCAATGGGAAGAACATCTGGCGCAACAACTACGAAAAGAGCTTGGCAGTGCTTGAGCAAGTCTCAGCTGAAAATGTTGTTTTGACAAGCTCATGTTCCCTTCTCCATGTGCCATTTACAACGGCTAATGAAGAATTTGAGCCAGCAATCTTGAACCACTTTGCCTTTGCGGTGGAGAAATTGGACGAAATCCGTGACCTGGACGCTATCCGCAAGGGCGGCGGTGCAGAAGCCTTGGCGGCCAATAAAGCTCTCTTTGCAGCAGAGCGTGTCGGTCAAAATGCAGAGCTGGCAGCCCGTCTGGCGGGTCTGACGGATGCAGACTACACCCGCCTGCCAGCCTTTGCAGAGCGTGAAGAGATCCAGCACAAGGCACTCAATCTGCCGCCGTTGCCAACAACCACTATCGGCTCCTTCCCGCAGACCAAGGAAGTCCGTGCCAAGCGCTTGGCCTTCCGCAAGGGCGAGCTGTCTCAGGAAGACTATGACCAGTTCTTGGCGGAGCAGATTGACGACTGGATCAAGTGGCAGGAGGAAGTCGGCTTTGACGTGCTGGTGCACGGCGAGTTTGAGCGCAATGACATGGTAGAGTACTTTGGTCAAAACTTGTCAGGCTACCTCTTCAGCAAGAACGGCTGGGTGCAGTCCTATGGTATGCGTGGGGTAAAACCGCCGATCATCTGGGGTGATGTCACCCGTCTCAATCCAATCACAGTCAAATGGTCCAGCTATGCCCAAAGCCGCACCGACAAGCCGGTGAAGGGTATGCTGACGGGTCCGGTGACCATTCTCAACTGGTCCTTCCCGCGTGAAGACATCTCTATCAAAGACTCTACTCTGCAGATTGCCCTTGCCATCAAGGATGAGGTGCTGGATCTGGAAGCAGCTGGAATCAAGATCATTCAGATTGACGAAGCGGCTCTGCGGGAAAAACTGCCGCTCCGCCGCAGCGACTGGTATGAAGACTATCTGGACTGGGCCATTCCGGCCTTCCGTCTGGTACACTCAACTGTGGCGCCAGATACCCAGATCCATACCCACATGTGCTACTCAGAATTTACCGATATCATCCCGGCTATCGACAACATGGATGCCGACGTGATTTCCTTTGAAGCCAGCCGCTCAAACTTGGAAATCCTGGACGAGCTCAAGGCACAGAACTTCCAGACAGAAGTCGGTCCTGGTGTCTATGATATCCACTCACCGCGCGTCCCAAATGAAGGGGAAATCGACCATACCATCGAAGCCATCTTGGCCAAGGTGCCAAGCAGCAAGGTCTGGATCAACCCTGACTGCGGACTCAAGACCCGCGGTATCAGCGAAACCAAGGCCAGCCTTAGCCGCTTGGTAGAAGCGGCTAAGGCAGCAAGACAGGGTCTTCGCTAAGCTTTGAAAGAGGCTGTCCCACCGCCTTCTAAATAAAAACCAACAATCAGAGCCAACCATCCTGCAGATTTGCATTTGCAGGATGGTTGCGGCCCTGAATAATGAGCTTGAAAGGAATTGTAAGCAATGGTGAATCGCCAAACGCCCAGTCTCTCATTTGAAGTATTTCCTCCCAATCCGGCAGTAGGCAATGAAAAAATTCTTCAGGCATTGAAGGAAATGCAGGATATTGCGCCCCATTTTATCAGTGTGACGGCCAGCAATAATAAGTTTAATATCGAGGAGACCACGGTCCGTTTGGCCGACTTTATTTATAATGATTTGAAGATTCCGACCATTGCCCATCTGCCTGCGGTTTATCTGACCAAGGACAGGGTGTCCCATACGCTGCAGGCTCTGGATCGGGTCGGCGTTCACAGTGTCTTGGCCCTGCGGGGAGATATTTTCCCTGATGTGGCGCCTAAGGATGACTTCCGATATGCGACGGATTTGATTGCCTATATCAAGGAAGAAGCGCCGCATTTTGACATTATCGGTGCCTGCTATCCGGAAGGCCATCCGGATTCGCCCAATCAGATTTCTGATATTCAGAATCTGAAAAAGAAGGTGGATGCCGGCTGTTCCAGCCTTGTGACCCAGCTCTTCTTTGACAATGAGCGTTTCTATGATTTTCAGGATAAGTGCACCTTGGCTGGGATTGAGGTGCCGATTCATGCTGGGATTATGCCCATTCTCAACCGCAATCAGGCCCTGCGTCTGCTCAAGACCTGTGAGAATATCAAGCTGCCCAGAAAGTTTCGGGCCATTCTGGATAAGTATGAGCATGATCCAGAATCCCTCAGAGCGGCCGGTCTGGCTTATGCCATCGATCAAATCGTGGACCTGGTCACTCACGATGCGGCCGGCATTCATCTCTATACCATGAATAACTCGGCTACCGCCCGCCATATCTATCAGGCGACTCATACCTTTTTTGACAAATAAGGGAAGCTCCGAACGGCTGTAGCTGTTCGGGGTTTTTGCGCCTAGTGTGCCTCCTTATAGCTTTCTGCTCTTGGAAAATCTCTGCAAACTGGGTCAGTCCCAATCGGCTGGAAAGCTGCTGAAGATTGTGAAGGGCGGTGGGACAGACGCCCATGATGGCTGCGCCCTCACCCGCAAAGGGGAGTATCTTTGATAAGATACCGTATAAGACTCCCATGATGGCTGTGTCCTCACCCACAGAGGGATGGATCTTTTGGAAGGTACCGTATAAGATTCATCAGAGCAGGAGGGGAGCGGCCTGTCTTGCTGATTTTCTTTGCTTTTTTGAGCCGGCAGACCGGCATTCTCAGAAAAGTATGATAAAATATAAAAAGTAATAAATCGCAGCTGTTTTATTACCCTTTGATTTTTCTTTGGGAAAGAGGATGATTTTCTGCTTTTGGCAGGGCATCCATTTTCCTAAGCAGCCCAAGCATGAACACCCCTTTGTGTGAAATTTGCTCTTTTGGGGGCTGGACAGGAAAGTTATAATAGAAGTGCAATACAGTCTTTTAGTTTGCTTTTAGTACGAGGCAGCGAGCCGCAGACAGTACTGGCGTACGGCAAGGCGAGCTAACAAAGTAATAAAAGATAAACTAAATGACGATATCAGCGTCAGGGCGGTCTGCCCTTTCGCAATAGTAAAGTGAGGAAGATATGACAAGTGATTACAGCTCAAAAGCTTATTTGGACAAGGTAGATGCCTGGTGGCGGGCAGCTAACTATATTTCAGCAGCACAGATGTACCTGAAGGACAATCCCCTGCTCAGACGCTCAGTAGCAGAGCATGACCTCAAGGCCCATCCGATTGGCCACTGGGGGACCGTTCCGGGTCAGAACTTTATCTATGCCCACCTCAATCGGGCGATAAACAAGTATGATTTGGATATGTTTTACATCGAAGGGCCGGGCCACGGCGGTCAGGTCATGGTATCCAACTCTTACCTTGACGGTTCCTATACTGAGCTCAATCCAGACATTCCGCAAAATGAAGAAGGCTTTAAGCAGCTCTGTAAGATTTTCTCCTTCCCAGGCGGCATTGCCTCCCACGCAGCGCCTGAAACTCCGGGCTCTATCCATGAGGGCGGTGAGCTGGGCTATGCGCTGTCTCATGCTGCCGGAGCTGTCTTGGACAATCCGAATGTCATTGCGGCGACCGTCATCGGTGACGGTGAAGGGGAGACGGGTCCTTTGATGGCGGGCTGGCTGTCCAATACCTTTATCAATCCGGTCAATGACGGAGCTGTCCTGCCGATTTTCTATCTCAACGGCGGCAAGATCCATAATCCGACCATTTTCGAGCGCAAAACAGACGAAGAATTAACCCTCTTCTTTGAGGGGCTGGGCTGGAAGCCGATTTTTGCAGATGTGACGGCCCTGTCTGAAAATCATGAAGCAGCCCATGCTCTCTTTGCGGCCAAATTGGATGAAGCCATTGAGGAAATCAAGGCTGTGCAGGCTAAGGCGCGCAAGGGCCGGGCTGAAGAAGCCAGTCAGGCTTTCTTCCCTGTCTTGGTTGCCCGCATTCCTAAGGGATGGACGGGGCCGAAGTCTTGGGAAGGGACGCCGATTGAAGGCGGCTTCCGGGCTCACCAAGTCCCAATTCCGGTAGATGCCCATCACATGGAGCATGTCGATGCTCTGCTGGACTGGCTGCAGTCCTACCGTCCAGAGGAACTCTTTGATGAAAATGGCAGGATTCTGCCGGAAATCGCGGCTATCGCGCCTCAGGGCGACCGTCGGATGGCCATGAACCCAATCACCAATGCGGGTGTCATTAAGCCAATGGACACCGCAGACTGGAAGAAGCATGCTTTTGCCATTGAAAGTCCAGGTGCCATTATGGCTCAGGACATGATTGAGTTTGGGAAGTATGCGGCTGATTTGGTAGAGGCCAATCCGGGATAATTTCCGTATCTTTGGTCCGGATGAAACCAAGTCCAACCGCCTGCAGGAAGTCTTTACCCGTACCAACCGTCAGTGGCTGGGCCGCATGAAGCCCGACTATGATGAGGCTCTGAGTCCTGCAGGCCGTGTCATTGACTCACAATTATCTGAGCATCAGGCAGAAGGTCTCTTGGAAGGCTATGTTCTGACCGGCCGCCATGGCTTCTTTGCTTCCTACGAGTCATTCCTGCGGGTAGTGGACTCGATGGTAACCCAGCATTTCAAATGGCTGCGCAAGTCTAAGACGCATACAACTTGGCGCAAGAACTATCCGGCCCTGAACCTGCTGGCGACTTCGACCGTATTCCAGCAAGACCATAATGGCTATACCCACCAAGATCCGGGGATTCTGACCCACTTGGCAGAGAAAACTCCCGAGTATATCCGGGAGTACCTGCCGGCTGATACCAACAGCCTGCTGGCTGTGATGGACAAGGCCTTCAAAGCAGAGGATAAGATCAATCTGATTGTCGCTTCCAAGCATCCGCGGCCGCAATTCTACTCTGTAGCTGAAGCAGAGGAGCTGGTCCGTGAGGGCTACAAGGTCATCGACTGGGCTTCCACTGTATCGAAGGACGAAGAACCGGATGTTGTCTTTGCGGCAGCAGGAACGGAGCCAAACTTAGAAGCATTGGCTGCAGTATCCATTCTTCATAAGGCCTTTCCAGAGCTGAAAATCCGCTTTGTCAACGTAGTGGACATCCTCAAACTCCGCCATCCGTCTGTCGATGCGCGCGGCCTTTCCGATGAAGAGTTTGACAGGGTCTTTACGACTGACAAGCCAGTCATCTTTGCCTTCCACGGCTATGAAGGGATGATTCGTGACATCTTCTTTAACCGTCACAATCACCAGCTCCGGGCTCACGGCTACCGTGAAAATGGAGACATTACCACGCCATTTGACATGCGGGTCATGTCTGAGCTGGACCGCTTCCATCTGGCCCAGGATGCAGCTCAGGCTGTT
The DNA here is from genome assembly GCF_001578865.1 of Streptococcus sp. DD11. Lineage (NCBI taxonomy): Bacteria > Bacillati > Bacillota > Bacilli > Lactobacillales > Streptococcaceae > Streptococcus > Streptococcus sp. DD11. Next base: position 216,752 of record NZ_KQ969392.1, on the reverse strand, counting down.
CTGGGCGCTGCAGCTGCGGACTTTTCTGCAAAAATGGATGAAACTGTGGCTTACCACACGGCCTATATCCGTGAAAACGGCGATGACATTCCAGAAGTTCAAAACTGGAAATGGGAAAATGTAAATCAATAAGAAAAATAAAATCCTCAAGAAATTGGGGGTTTTTCTGTGTTAGAATAGTATCATTATTTCTCATTATCCTACACGAAAAGGCTTTCAAAAAGTAGTATAATAGTATAAAATGCAAAGAAGTGAGGTAAAGCTGATGGCAGAAAAACAATTTCCAAAAGGCTTTCTCTGGGGCGGGGCTACGGCAGCCAACCAGTACGAAGGCGGCTGGGATCTGGGCGGCCGCGGTCCGGCAACATCGGATACCGCCAAGGCAGTCCGGCCTGAAGAACGTCAGAACTTAGAAGGATTTTCAGCGGCGATGACCCGGGAAAAAGTCGAGTTTGCCCTTCATGACAAGGAGGGGCTCTATCCCAAGCGCTTGGGAACGGACTTTTACCACCGCTACAAGGAAGACATTGCCCTCTTTGCGGAAATGGGCTTTAAGACCTTCCGCCTCTCGATTGCCTGGAGCCGGATTTTCCCAAATGGCGATGATGCCCAGCCCAATGAAGAAGGTCTGGCCTTCTATGATGCGGTTTTTGATGAGCTGGGCAAATACGGCATTGAGCCCTTGGTGACCCTCTCCCACTATGAAACGCCGATTCATCTGGCTTTGGAATACGGCGGCTGGAAAGACCGGAGAGTGATTGCCTTCTTTGAAAAGTACGCCCGGACAGTCTTTGAGCGCTATCAGGACAAGGTCAAATACTGGCTGACTTTTAACGAAATCAATATTATGGGCATTTCGGGCTATGTCGGCGGCGGCCTTCTCTTTGAAGACGGCAAACAGAATTTCCAAGACCTCTATCAGGCGGCCCATCATCAGTTTGTGGCGTCAAGCCTCGCAGTCAAGGCTGCTCGGGAGATCAATCCTCAGTTTCAGGTCGGCATGATGCTGGCCCGTATGCAGGCTTATCCTGCCACCTGCAATCCGCTGGATGTCATGGAAGAGATCAAAAAAGACCATGAAAACCTCTTCTTCTCCGATGTGCAGGTAAGAGGCAAATACCCTGCCTATGCCAAGCGTTTCTTTAAAGAAAAGGGCATTGAGCTGGAGATTGCGGACGGCGACTTGGAGCTGCTGGCTCAATATCCAGTTGATTTCATGTCCTTCAGCTATTATATGAGCTCAGTGGCAAGGGCCTCTGAAGGCTCCGGCGAAAAGGCAGCCGGCAACTTCTCTTTGGGTGAGAAAAATCCTTACCTAGAAGCCTCTGACTGGGGCTGGCAGATTGATCCGGTGGGTCTGCGCATCACGCTCAACAACCTCTATGACCGTTATCAGGTACCGCTCTTTATCGTGGAAAACGGCCTCGGTGCGCTGGACAAGGTAGAAGCAGACGGGTCGATCCATGACAGCTACCGCATCGACTATATGAAAGCCCACATTGAGCAGATGTATGAGGCCATTGAGGACGGAGTGGAGCTCATGGGCTACACGCCTTGGGGCTGTATTGACCTGGTGTCCGCATCGACTTCTGAAATGAGCAAGCGCTATGGCTTCATCTATGTGGATGCGGATGATGAGGGGCACGGCACCTATGATCGCTCCCGCAAGGATTCTTTCTATTGGTATCAGGAAGTCATTGAGAGCAATGGCGCATCTGTGTTGAATGAAAAAGGAGCAGAGCAAGAATGAGCAGGAAACTAGTCTTTTTAGATGTGGATGGGACCATTGTGGACTATGAAGGACACATTCCGGTATCGGCTGTAAGGGCTATCCGCAGAGCGCGGGAAAAGGGCCATCTGGTCTATGTCTGTACCGGCCGCAGCAAGGCTGAAATGCCTGAGGAAATCTGGAATATTGGCTTTGACGGTATGATAGGCGGCAACGGCTCCTATGTGGAGCATGACGGTCAGATCGTTATGCACCAGCTGATTCCTTTCGAGTTAGAAAAGCGGGTGGTGGACTGGCTGGAGGCGCGTGGGCTGGAATTTTATTTGGAAAGCAATAACGGGCTCTTTGCCAGCCGTAATTTTCGTGAAGCGGCAGGTCCGGCTATGCGAGCCTATGCCTTGGGCAAGGGAGCCAGTCAGGAGGAAGCGGCTCATCTGAAAGTGGAGGATGCCTTTCACGGTCTGGTCTTCGGAGCAGAACTCTATCGCGACGATCTCAATAAAATCAGCTTTATCCTGTCTTCCTATCAGGACCATCTGGACTCCAAGGAAGCCTTTTCGGATCTCAAGGCCGGTACCTGGGGCGGCAAGGGGGAGCACGCTCTCTTTGGCGATTTGGGGGTCAAGGATATTGACAAGGCGCATGCCATTGATGTGCTGCTGGAGCATTTGGGGGCCGAGCGGGAAGATACCCTGGCCTTCGGCGATGCCAAGGTCGATATTCCCATGCTGGACTACTGCCAGATCGGTGTGGCCATGGGCAATGGCGGTCCGGAAATTCTGGCTATGGCCGATATGGTGACCGATGATGTGACTGAGGACGGACTGTACAAGGCTTTTGAAAAACTACAACTGTTATAAGAGGAAATCGCTATGGCAAAAACACTTTATCTGATGCGGCACGGTCAGACACTCTTCAATCTGAGGCACAAGGTTCAGGGCTGGTGCGATGCGCCGCTGACGCCTTTTGGCATCTATCAGGCTCAGGTAGCTGGCCGGTATTTCAAGGATGCTGGCATCACTTTTGACGATGCTTACAGCTCGACCTCGGAGCGGGCCTGCGATACTTTGGAGCTGGTAACCGATGGCGAGCTGCCTTACAAGCGGGTCAAGGGGCTGAAAGAATGGAATTTCGGTACCTTTGAAGGCGAGAGCGAAGACCTTAATCCGCCCCTGCCCTACGAAGATTTCTTTGTGACTTACGGCGGAGAGTCCCAGACTCAGGTCCGGGAGCGGATGGCTGCCACCATTTTGAAACTTATGCAGGAGACCCCCGGTCAGTCAGTCCTCATGGTCTCGCACGGCGGGGCTATGGCCAATTTTGCCCGGGCCTGGCAGGAAAACTGGCGGCTGGACAGTCTGGGGCATATGACCAACTGCGGTATTTTAAAGTTTATTTTTGAAAACAATCAGTTTTATCTAGTAGAGGCCATTGGCCATGATTTCAGCGGCTGGGAGGAAAAATGAAAGATCTTTATTTAATGCGGCACGGCCAGACTTTTTTCAATCAGGAAGGCTTGGTGCAGGGGGCCTGTGATTCGCCCCTGACAGAGCTGGGAGCGGAGCAGGCACAGCAAGCGCGGACTTACTTTGAGCAGGCCGGTATTCGCTTTGGCCGGCTCTATTCTTCGACCCAAGAGCGGGCCTGCGATACTTTGGAGCT
>NZ_KQ969392.1:210871-213331 GCF_001578865.1 Streptococcus sp. DD11 | reverse complement strand
GGAATGGCATTTCGGCCTTTTTGAGGCCCAGCCTGAGCGCCTGCAGCCAACATTTCGGCCGGGAGCGGTGTCCTTTGAAGATCTCTTTGTCCCCTACGGCGGAGAAGATGCAGAGCAGGTTGGCGAGCGCATGCTGCTTACTCTGACTCAGGTCATGGACAAGGCCGACCGGCAGGAGCCGACTCTGGTCGTCAGCCACGGCGGGGCCATGTGGGCCTTCTATCTCAAAGTTGCGGCTCAGGCTCTGGATTCCAAGGTCCGCTTTGGCAACTGTGCCATCTGTCATTACCAGTATGATCAAGGCCATTTCAAGCTGGTCCAGGTCATCGATCCCCTGACGGGCAGTGTCTATGAGTGTGAATGAAGAAGCAAATCTTCCTAACTGTTCAGAGTAATGAATGGTCAGAAGGATTACCATTACATTAAAAACCTCAGAGAAAAATCTGAGGTTTTTTGCTTTATACTTGACTGTAGCTTTCACGCCGGCTTAGTCTTTCACCTTCTTTTTTGCTGGGAGCCGGCTGGGCAGGTACTTCTGCATTCCACACGCTGCGCGTAAAGAGCATGCTTAGCAGGGCCAGAGCTGCAAAGGCGATACCGACATACCAGTAGGGCATGTCCAGAGTAGTGGAGCGGCCGGACAGGTTGACAATGCCGCGGAAGAGCACACCGGCTGTAATGACCGCTACGGCTGAATTCCAGAGGTTGAGGCTGAGACGGGACAGATTGGGAATCAGCTTCAGCAGCAGGAGCAGGACGGTGCCGCCAATCACAGGTACTGCAAAGAGATAGTGCATGTGGACAGAAGTTTCGCCAAAGCTAAAGGATTCGTAAATCCTGCTGAAAGCAAAGAAGAAAATGCTTAGAATGATGTAAACGATGGCTGTTTTTCTGAAACGTTTTTTGCTGGGATTAGTAACCGATGTAGACAATGTCACTCACCGACCTTTCTGAGATAGTATTTCCATTGGTCGTAGGCTTGTTAATGACCTGACCATTAAAGTAAAGGGTAGAAGATCCGCCGCCATCCAGATTATAGGCAGTGGTTGCGCCGTAGGATTTCATGACTTCGGCCAGCTGATAGAGCGACAGGCCCTCGCTTTCAGAGGTCCGGCCGTCGGATACCACGATGATATAATGGTTTTCATCAATGATGCCGATAGCTGTCCGCGGATTCGAAGACATGGACTGGCCGACTTCGGAATTGGTAGAGACGGTGATTTCCCCGTTTTCTACCAGAGATGGGCCGAAGGCCAGAAGGTTGACCACCCCGTCTGCGACCAGCTGGTCGGCAGAGGTTTCATTTTCATAGACGATTTTAAAGGAGCCGTCTTTGTAAATGGCCAGATCTCCATTGCTGGCATCCTCTCGGACAGTATCCCGGTAGACCACGCCGTTGCGGATGACATAGCCGGTGGAGTTGGCCCCGTAGTAGTCTCCGTTAACAGCCAGAATGGCGTTGTTGTTGGCTGCTGTTTCAGAAGTCTTGGCCGTGACATTGGTCCCATAGGTGTTTTGGGCAAAGGCCGTTTTCAGATATTCTGAAGAGCTGACCGTTACGTCGGCAATGTAGACCTGCGTGTTGCTGACAGTTTTCTCTGTGATGGAAACGGAGATATTGTCATCCTGATAGCTGCTATCGGTCGTCGTCGCTGTCTCGGCGGCCTTGCTGGCTGCTTCTGTATTGGAAGCTGATGCCGTGGTAGAAACCGTTGAAATGGTCTCAGCGATGACAAAGGTCTTGAGCATGGAGTAGCTGAAAGAGCCGGTCAGCAGCAGCCCCAGAATCGAGGCGTAGACATAGCGTTTTTTTAGGAATTTCATGATGCGGTATGTGTCCTTTCTTTGAAAATAAACTTTTTTTGCACCAGCCAGGAAAGGGCAAAGAGCAGCATCCCCACGATGATTTTCACAAGGAGGAGATTGAGGCCGAAGACGGCGTAAAAGAGCCGAATCAGGAGGGTGTCAAGGATAAAGAGCCCCAGAGCTAGGCTGAAATAGCCGGTGCCGGTTTTGAGGATGCTGTCTTGGTTTTTAAAGACCAGCTTTTTGTTAGTTGAATAGTTGAAAATGGAGCTGGTGACGCGGGCAATGCCGTTGGCCAGCAGAATCCTCAGGCTAATGGGCACGGCTGCCAAGAAGAGCAGTGCCAGAGCATAGACGATGTAGTCTACGACAAAGCTGCTGAGAGAAGTCAGCGCGAATTTGAAGATATTTTTGTAAATCATGAGTCCATCCCGAACGGGTCTAAAGTGCGAGCCCTCATTGTCATTGATATAAACCGTCTCAATGGGCACTTCCAAAATCGGGTATTCCTTGGAAGCTTCAAGGAGCATGTTCATCTCATATTCATAACGCTGACCTTCTACCTGCATCATGAAGGGAATCATATTGGTCGTAAAGGCCCGCAGCCCAGTCTGGGTATCTGAAACGGCGACCCCTGTCTGAAGCTTAAAGAGA
>NZ_KQ969392.1:201977-210578 GCF_001578865.1 Streptococcus sp. DD11 | reverse complement strand
CCCCTGTCTGAAGCTTAAAGAGAGTGCGGGTCAGGCTGTTGCCGAAGCGGCTGCGCAGGGGCACCTTGCCCGTAAAGGCGCGTGCCCCCAGCACCAGCTGATTGGGATTTTCAGCGGCCTTGGCTGCTACGCGGAAAATATCCCAGACCTTGTGCTGGCCGTCTGCATCGGCTGTCACGACCGTACCGTAGACTTTCAGAGCTTCAATGAAGGTGAAGGCCGTTTTTAAAGCCTGCCCCTTGCCTTGATTGGTCTTGTGATGCAGCACCGTTGCATAGTGTTCAGCCTCTTTGAAAATATGATCGCACTTGGCAGAACTGCCGTCATTGATGACAATCACATGAAAATGATGCTTATTTTTAACTTTTCTGATTAAACGAAGCAGATTGTGATCCGGTTCGTAAGCAGGAATGACTAAGTAGTCCATATCAGTACCTCTTTCTCAGATATTCTGTAGACAGTATACAGACCTCGGCTTAAAGCTAGCTGATATAAGTTAGGTTTAAGAAAATGTTAATAGTTTTTTAAGGAAAGAGCGGCGGCAGGATGGGCTGAAAAGGTTGAAACAGAAGAGATGGAGGAGGTTTTGGGCAGACTGAGTGCCAAGCACAGGCGGCTTAAAATAGTCTTAAAAAATAGCAAAATAAAAATGAAATTAGTCTAACTTTTATTAAAAAACTATAACTTTGTACCAAATATATTATAACCTTCGGAAATATATGTTATATTATAGTCATCATTGTTATAGAAAGGAAATCTTATGAAAAAAATTGTTCATAAATTGGTTTTAATTTCCGCTTTGGCGCTTGGTGCTGTAACATTTCACCCTCATACCGTTAAAGCTTGGGGATTTGGCGGAGATTTCGGTGGTTCAAGCTTTTCCAGCGACGGCTGGTCGAGTTCGTCCAGCTTTGACAGTGGCTTCTCCAGTGCTGATTACCAGCCGATTAGCAGCCCATCGGTCAGTGACAGTTTCAGCAGTTTTAGCTCAAGCGACTATCAGCCGATTAGCGCCCCATCAGTAACAGACAATGCCGACAGTGTAAGTGCAGGCGACTACCAGCCAATCAGCAGTCCATCGGTGAGCGAGAGTGTCAGCAGTTTTAGCTCAAGCGATTACCAGCCGATTAGCAGTCCATCGGTGAGCGAGAGTGTCGGCAATGTTAGTTCGAGTGACTATCAGCCAATCAGTGCCCCATCAGTAACAGACAATGCCGACAGTGTAAGTGCAGGCGATTACCAGCCAATCAGCAGTCCATCGGTGAGCGAGAGTGTCAGCAATGTTAGTTCGAGTGACTATCAGCCGATTAGCGCCCCATCAGTAACAGACAATGCCGACAGTGTAAGTGCAGGCGATTACCAGCCAATCAGCAGTCCAGTATCCGTTTCTGACAGTTTGACAGATGCAGCAGACTATCAGGCGATTGCTGCTCAAGACAATGCTGCAGCTTCAGACGGTCTGGCTGCGAACGGGACAGCAGCTTCTTTGAAAACTACTGATACCGAAACAGAGCAGTCAGCGGCAGATGTTTGGGATGCGGTAGATTTTACTGAAACCGCATTAGGCTCTGCAAACGGTGAAAGTCAGAATGACAGCACAGGCAGCCGCCGCTACGATGTAGCTGTTTCGCCAGAGGTTGAAGCCGCTTTGGACTCCTTGTCAGAAGGGCAGAGAGAGCAGTTCGTTCAGGCTTTGAAAGACTATGGTTACGGCTTGGATGTTTCTGAAAATTCCACTGATGCACATTCAGCTTTAAAGAACAGCCCGAGCTTCGCTTCATCCAGCGATGAGGAAAACTTTGATTTCGCGCCTTATGGCCAGTCAACTTTAACGGATAGCCAAGGTCAGCCCACTTCGGACTATCAAGATTTACTGGATCTTGCAAGCTATCGAGAGGAGCAGTCTCTTTTCGACCAACCTGCAAGCAACGACTATCAGATTAAAAAAGGCGATAGTTTAGCCAAAATCGGCAATCTCCATTATCCAGATGATAAGGAAAAGGCAGCGGCGGCTTCTATGCTGGCCCTTCAGGATTTATATGGGCAGGACAAGCTAAACGTCAATAGCAAACAAAATCGCATCAATCTAACCCCTGGTGATAAGGTTAATGTAGATTTGTCTGACTACACACCAGAAGAAATCAGCGCTCTGGCCAAAGGGTTTAATAAAATCCAGTCAGCGGAAAATAAAATCGATACCTTCCGGCAGGCTCAGGAAGAAGCCAAGGCCTTGGCTCAAGCTCAGGAAAGGCAGAACAGGGCTTTTCAAGCAAGGCAGGTAGCTCAGCAAACACAAACACCTGACGAAGTCTCTCGTTGGAAGAACTTTATGAGGGAGCATACGTCACCGGTCAATCAAAGTAAGAGTCAAAAAATTGCTCAAGGCTGGGAAAACTTGAGCGCACCTGCTAAACTAAATCGTTACAGCAACGTAAGTATCAAAGATGCTTTGCAAGCTGTTAAGAATCGGCCGATTCCAAAAGCAGGTTCAGTCCCTGAGCCTGAGAATGAAGTTAAACCGGGAGCGGTAAGTCAGTTTGTTAATAAATATCTTTTTGCAGATCCTAGCGCTTCCAATAAATATTTAGCCGAAGCAAAGATATCGCCAACAGATTTTAGTCTAGATGCATTTGAAAAAAGATTTAAAATTAATCATGAAACTGGAAAAGAAGCCTTTAAGGAATATTATAATGATACTGTTACTGGGTTAGCCCCTTTGGTTGATTTAATCTTTGACGGTATGAAAGAAATGGCCCATGATACTGGGTTAATTAATCTATCTAAAGATGAATTGAACGATATTTATAATCGAGATGCTGCTATGTGGCAAGGGATTATTAATAAATGGGATTCAACCTCTGTTCCAGAGATGTTATTGGGAGCAGATAAATTTGTATCGAAGCTTGCAGAACAATTGTCTCTAGGTCGCCTAGTATATAACACTTTTTCAAATTTCATGACCGGAGACGGCTCAGCTCAAAAAGAGCAGCATAAAACCAACTTGGAAACGGCTGGGCTTGCCTTACTAGCGTCGAAAGCATCTCTGGCTGGGAAAATTGCAAAAAATGGTGTAGGTAGTGCAGCCCGCACTGCTGTCTCTAAATCTGACCAAGTCTTAAATAAGGTAGAAAATAATGTTTTAAGTAATCTTGCAGCTAGCGCAGAAGGCCGAAGAGCTTCCAAATTTTATGCTCATATTGGCAATGAAAAGCGGATTGATATAAATCGTGTTAATCTATGGCATCGTTTAGCAAATGCAGGAATAGAGCCGGCTGATAGAGCCAAGTTAACCCAGTGGTATCAACTGCCAGAAGCTGAGCATTATCTATCAAATAAAAAAGTTTACGATAATCCAGATTACATTAATCAGTTAACAGGCGGCACCATTTATCCAGGAACTTCCGAAAGTGCTTTGGGCAAGGTTGATGGAAGTATACATAAAGATGGATTTTTGAATGGTGAATACAAAGAATCCGTTATATTGCCAGGAACCAGAATAAATAGGATTGGTTCTAATCCAACAGGAAGGTATTTCTCTCCTGCAGGAGCAACATTTGGTGAAAAGGCTTTGCCTCCTTTTATGAAACTACAACCGACTTCAGATTATATTGCACTAAAGAAAATACCAGTCAAAGAAGGATTGGTTGCGCCTTGGTTTGATGAACCTGGTATGGGGATTCAATTAATGACAGATTTACCAATTGCTGAATTAGAAAAAGGCGGCTACTTACGTAAAATAAAAAGGGAATGATGTTTTGTTAACAGTATTAAGAAATAAAATTGAAGACCTAATTTCCGAAATTGGAAATATATAATTAGAAGAATTTGGAATCTATTTTTACAGAAAGAGGTAAAATGACATCAGAGATTTCTAATCTAACTGATGACGAAGCGGCTTATCAAATTTTAAAAATTATCATTGAGATTGTTTCTTCACAAGCGATTGATGAAAAAATGCGGATGCAATAGAAAGATGAATCGAAAGAAACGAATTTGATAAAGTTAGTCGATTAGTTGGGGAGACACAGGAGAAGAGGTGCAGATAGGGAAAGGAACTGCTGCAAAAAATTAATCCTCTTTATGCTTTATGGTACGAAAGCGAGCATTATAAATAAATCTCAGCATAACCATATATCTAATCAGACAGCCATTCAGATTAAAAAACGACCCTCGCGGTCGTTTTTTAGTGTTCCCCTTCCCATTCGTCCCGCTCCATCTTACGAATTGTCCGGCAGGCTTGATAAAAGAGGTAGACAGCCAGAGCGGTCATGGCAGGTGTGATGATGGGGATATCCGTTTCGATAGCGGTCAGCGGAGAGTTCCAGAGGAAGTGGAGGACGAAGGCCGCTAGGAAGTAGAAGAGACCAGCTCGGAAGTAGGTTTTCTGGGTCTTGGCATAGCGCAGCATGAGGGCCAGGCCCAGAGCAGTCAGGCCGGTGTAGAGCCAGTGAGAGGCGATGCCGCCAGTGATGCGGCCCAGAATACCCGATATGGTATAGGAAAAACCTTGGGGCAGATCGGAGAGGATATAGGAGAAGTCCTCGCTGATCTGAAAGCCCATGCCTGCTGTGATACCGACAAGCAGGATGGATTTGAACTGCTTGACCGGCGCCAGATAGAGGGCGAAGCCCACTGCCAGCAGCTTGAGCGGTTCTTCGACCAGCGGAGCCGCAAGTGCATTTTCCAGGTCGCTGATCAGAGTGTTGGGGAAGTTTGCGCTGACCCACTCATGGATATAGGTATTGGCCAAGCCAGAGGTCCAGCCAGCGATAAAGAGCCCGCCCAGCAGGGCAATCGCCAGACTCTGCGGCGGTGTCTGCCATTTCCTGCCCAGATAGCGGATGGTCAAGAGAGCCGGGATGATATAGAGCAGGGCCAAAAGAGCGGCCAGACCGACGATGCCGTAGGAAGTCCCGGACATGCTGCCGTAAGTATAGGCCTGCGTTTCATAGTCTAGGCCGACAGCGGCCAGAACGAGAAAGAGTAAAAGGATAATCTGTTTCTTCATAAATCACTTTCTAAAATTTATTTTTATCTTAGTATAGCAGAAAAAGCCTAAAAGAAGCTAATCTGGGGACCGGAATGTTGGGGTAGTCAAATATTTTACTTGCTAAAATGTCTTTTTTTGTTTATATTAGTTTTATAAGCTTTCTTGGAGGCGTTTGCATGACGAAGAACCTGCTCACATTAAAATTATTGGGAAGTCCCAGTGTCTTTCTCAATCAGGAAGAAATTTTTTCCCTTTTGCCAAAATCAATGCTCTGCTCTACTATCTGCATATCAAAGGGACGGTCAATCGGGAGGAAATCGCCGGAATCCTTTGGGAAAATAAGGACAACCAGACGGCGAAAAAGAACCTGCGCAATACCATCTATCAGGCCAATAAGCTGCTGGGTGGGGACTGGATTATTGCGCCCAATCGGACGGTGCTCTCCCTTAATCCCAAGTTTTCTCTGGAAAGCGACGCGGCCTTATTTTCTCAGCAGCCGGCGGAGCATCTGTCGCTTTATGGAGGAGATTTTCTGCAGGGCTTTTATCTCAAGGACAGCGAAGCTTTTGATTTCTGGGTGTCCAAGATGCGGACGGAGTTTGAGCAGCTCTATATCAAGGCCTGCTATCAAAGACTGGAGGAGGAGAAGGACCGGCTGGATCTGGAAGAGGCCGAAAGCAATCTGCACCGCCTCATCCGTATCGATGAATTTGACGAAAAAAACTACCAGCTGCTGATGAAGCTCTATCAGGACAACAACCGGCCGGGCAAGGTCATCGAGACTTACTATAAGCTGGTCAATCTCTTGGACAAGGAGCTGGGCATCAGTCCCAATGAGCATATCCAGCAGATTTACCATGAGGTGGTGGCCAAGGACCGCAATGAGCGCAAGACCAAGCAGTTTCTGCGCAATACCGACCATTTCTTTGGCCGGGTGGATGAGATCAAGCGGCTGGAATCGTATTTTTCTAAGATTTTGGAGGGGCAGGAGGCGCGTGCTCTGGTGCTGGTCGGCGGGACCGGTATCGGCAAGCGGACGGTGACCCGGCAGGTGCTGGCCAATCAGACCAAGTATTTTCAGATTGTCATGGCAGAGTGTTTCAGGGAGGAAATGACGGCAGAGCTGCAGCCCTGGCGCGGTCTCTTGGACGGTCTGGGAGACCTGGTCATTCAGCACCAGATTCTTTCTATCAGCCAGTGGCAGGTCATTTTGGAAACCTATTTTCCCATCTTAGAAGAGCAGCTTGCGGGTGAGGCTATTGACAGCAGCCGGCTGGCCCAGTTTGTGGTGGATATTCTGCAGAAGATTTCCAAGAAAAAGGCCCTGGTTGTGCTGATAGAGGACTGTCATTGGCTGGACAGTGCCAGTGTGGCGGTTTTGGAGCAGGTCATCAATCATCTGAGTGACTATCCGGTAGCCTTTGTCCTGACCAAGCATTTGAATACTCCTCCTTACTTGGAGCATTTTCTCAATCATCTGCTGGTTCGCGGCAAGCTGGACTTTATCGACCTGCAGCCTCTGAGTCAGACAGAGAGTGCAGCGTATCTGCAGGCCCAGCTTGGGACGCTGACCGTTTCTGAGCAGGAGGCAGACCAGATCTATCAGATTAGTCAGGGGATTCCTTTCTTTCTGTCCGAGTATGCTCAGGAGCTGCTTGACGGAGAGAAGTTTCACCCTCTGACCCCAGCGATTAAGGCCAAGCTGTCCTTGAAAATGGATCAGATCAGCAGCCGGGAGGAGGAGCTGCTCCATTATCTGGCCTGCTTCAGAGGGTCTGCAGCCCTGTCAGTCCTGACCAAGCTCATGGCCCTGCCCTTGGAGGAAATGGTGGAAATTACGGAGGAGCTGGAGCAGAAGCACCTTTTGCGGGAGGACTATGACGGGGAGGAGCTGGTCCTGCAGTTCAGCCAGCAAATCTTGCAGCTCTATGCTTATGATCGGCTGTCTCTGGCCAAAAGGCGCATCCTGCACAACCAAATCGCTCAGGGCATGGAAGCCCTGCTGGAGGGCTCGCTCTACCATGCCCAGCTCTTTCGTGAAATTGCCTATCATTATAAAATGTCCAAGCAGGCTATCAAGTCGCTGGAATATGAGCTCCATTATCTGGATGCGACCCTGCAGTTCCATCATGAGCTTTTTCCGATTTATTCACGGGAATTCGGCTTTATTGAAAAGATGGATGATGCCAATCAGTCGGCGGTCTTGGAGCAGTTTGACCGCATCCGCCGGAGGATTGGAGACTTGGAGGGCAAACACCAGCAGCACCGGGATTTTCAGCTGCTGGTCCTGCGTTTTCTCTATTTGGAGGGCCGTTATTCCATCCGGCGGGGCCACTACCGGCAGGGAATGGACAATATCCAGCGGGTTATTTCGGCAGCCAAGGAGCTGAACCAGCTGGAATTTCTCCTGGAGGGCTACCGGCAGGTCATTTACTACTGTATCCAGACGGAAAATATCCCGGAGATGCGCTACTATACCGAGCTGGCTCTGGATGCTTCCGTGCAGGCCAATAACCATGAGGCGATTGCTGTCAATCTTCGGCTGAAGGGACTCTATCATCTCATGGTGGGGGAGGAGGAGAAGGCGGCTCACCACCTCTGCCAGTCCATTGACTGTTTCAGCCTGACACCGTCGCTGCGCTCCAAGTATTCCATTCAGATTGCGGCAGCCTTGGACTATCTGGCGGAAATCGAGCAGGTCAGAGGGGATTTTCAAGCGGCTCTGGCCCATCAGAAGGAGGCTATTGGGCTGACGGAAAATAAAACGGCCGAACCCTCGCTGATTGTCTTTTACATCGGGCTGGGGATTAGCTATTATTTTTTGGGGGACTATGAGCAGGCAGAGCAGATTTTCCTCCGGGCCAAAAAAGAGCTGGCCTCCCTGTCTTTTCCTTGGAAGGAAGCCCAGCTGGAAGTTTACTTGGCTCTGATCGACTGCGCCAAGGAGGATTACCAGCCGGTGCTGGACCTGCTGCATAAGAAAGAGCAGCTGATAGCCCGCTATGCCAATCCGCGGGACAAGGGCATGATTTACTATCTGATGGCTCTGCTCAAGCACCGGCAGCTGATGGGCAGTATTGAGCAGGCGGACTTTGAAGATTTGCTGCCGCAGCATTTTGACAGCTACTATGACATAGCCAAGGCCCATCTCAATCCCTACCGGGACCGTCACCAGCTGGAAGACTTGGAAAACCTGCGTCTGCAATTGCCGTAAAAATAAGAAGCAAAAGAAAGGCGGTGGGACAGAAATTTTGAAAAAATTTAGTTCCCTTCACTCTTTTGTTTCTAAGCTCAGGCTGAAAAGGTCTCCCAGACCTTTTCACTCCCAGCCCGCGAGGCTCTCACAGTCCGGGGGACTGTGAGAGGTTGGGGATAAGGAAAACAGAGTTTTCCTCAATGTAGGAGCTTTTTGGAGTCTAAAAGACGAACAAAGTTGAGACTTGCTTCGCAAGTCCTATCCGCAACCTCAAAGCAGTGCTTTGAGCAATCAGCTACCGCGTCAAGAGTTTTTTTCCAAAACAAAGCGAGACTGAAGGACTTTTTATACAGTATCTTCCAAAAGATGCATCCCTCTGTGGGTGAGGACGCAGCCATCATGGGAGTCTGTCTCA
>NZ_KQ969392.1:196900-201957 GCF_001578865.1 Streptococcus sp. DD11 | reverse complement strand
TCCTCTTTTAACATGTTTTTGGATAGACTGTCACACTCAATGAAAATCAAAAAGCAAAGGAAAAGACTCTACATGACGATGGTCGGTTGTTCAGCGGTTTCTCAGACTGCAGATAGAAGATTAGCTGACGGGTACTATCAGTCATGCTCCTGTGCCCAGACTTGAGTCAGGTAAAAAATGAAGCTGGCAGCTAGGTTAGCCGTATGGTTGTCAATATCGTGGGGCGGGGAGACTTCGACGATGTCAAAGCCGATCAGCTTGCCGGAGGCAGCGATATGCTGGAAGACCAGCACGGCCAGATTAGGGTCCACTCCCAGCGACTGGATGGCACTGACACCGGGTGCGGCACCAGCTGCAAAGCAGTCAATATCAATGGTCAGGTAAACCTGCTCCTTATCAGCCAGAAAGGCATCGACGGCCTTGCAGACTTCCTTGTGGCCCATCTGGTAGATATCCAGCCCTGTCAGAAACTGAATGGCCTTGGATTTGGCGACAAAGTCAAAGAGAAAGAGATTGTTATTGTGCTCCTGAATGCCCAGAATCAGGTAGTTAAAGGTCTCTTTGGCCGCTAGGCTGTCGTCAAACATCTGGCGAAAGCCGGTGCCGGAGTTGGGGCCGGTCTGCTCATAAGGCCGCAGGTCGAAATGGGCATCCATATTGATGACGGCCAAATCTTGGTCAGGATTTAGTGACGACTTGAGCCCTAGATAGTGGCCATAGGCTGTTTCGTGGCCGCCGCCCAAGACGATAGGCCGGAGGTTGAGCTCCCGCAGGCGCCTGACGGCCCGAGCCAGACTGTGCTGCAGCTGGTCCAGCGAGCGGTTAGGTCCGTCAATATCGCCGGCATCAAAGACTCGGACATTTCTGCCCAGATGCCAAGGCAGCTTAGCCAGCTGGGTCCGGACAGCCTGGGGACCTTCGACTGCACCGACGCGGCCGTGGTTGATATAGACCCCCTTGTCGCTCTTAAAGCCAATCAAGGCAAAGTTGACGCCCTCAAAAGGCTTTAAGTTGGGGTCATTTAAGTCCAAAAACTCAATAAGCATCCCCCATTTGGCAGCATATAAATCATCGTCCAGTCTCTTATGATAGTAGCTGTTGTCTAGCTGGTAATAATCTTCTAACATGATTTTGTCCTTTTCCATCATAGTACTTGCGACTTTATTATAAGAGTTTCCGTCAAGCCTGTCAATAGAGTTTTGACTGTCAAAGAAGCCCAGCTGAAGGAGAGCGGGCTTCTTTTGCTAGCTTTCATACTTCGAGTTTGCTTGTCATTGAGTATCCGGTTTAGAACTGGATGCTCAAATCCACAGCCTTTTCAACAGCAGCCAGGAATTCTGGGCTTTCAATCACTGCTGAGGCTTTGTTGAGTTCTTCGTAGATTTCGATATCCTTGTCAAATTCGATAAAGCGGACATGCTGGCGGAAGAGGTCGTAGGCTGGTTTGGTGCCCTTGCCCAGTTCGTGATGTTCTGCTTTCAGATCCAGTGCCTGACAGGCAGCCATGATTTCCGTTGCCACGATGCGGCGGGAGTTTTTGAGAATCTCTCCTGCTTTGCGGGCTGCGGTGGTTCCCATGCTGACAAAGTCTTCCTGATTTTCACAGGATGGGATGGAGTCCACACTGGCTGGGTGAGCCAGAATCTTATTTTCAGAAGCCAGCGAAGCGCAGGCATACTGGGTAATCATAAAGCCAGAGTTGAGGCCTGGGTGTTTGACCAGGAAGGATGGGAGCTTGCTCAGCTGGCTGTTGACCAGCCGCTCCACCCGGCGTTCAGATACATTTCCGATCTCAGAAATGGCAATACCGAGGAAGTCAAATGGCTGAGCCATGGGTTCCCCATGGAAGTTACCGCCTGAGATGACATGCCCTTCCTTGGTGATGATAGGGTTGTCTGTAACGGAGTTAATCTCAATCTCAACCTTGGTTTTTACATAGGCGATAGAGTCCTTGCTGGATCCGTGAATCTACGGAATGCAGCGCAGGGTATAAGGGTCCTGCACCCGCTGCTGGGTCGCCACAGTGGTATTTTGGCTGCCTTCCAGAAGGTTGCGGATATTGCGGGCCGTCGCCAGCTGGCCGCTCTGAGGCCGGATAGTGTGCAGGTCTTCTTCGAAAGGACTGGTGATGCCGTTATGAACTTCCAGAGAAAGGGCACCGGCAATATCGGAGAGTTTGAGCAGCTGGATAGCATCGTAGGTCGCCAGTGCCCCGATAGCTGTCAGGACAGTAGTGCCGTTGATCAATGCCAGCCCTTCCTTGGCAGCCAAGGAGATTTTCTCAATGCCAGCCTTGTCCAGGGCTTCCTGTCCAGACAGCAGCTCGCCTTGGTAGTAAGCACGGCCCAGTCCCAGCATCGGCAGAACCATATGGGCCAGCGGTGCTAGGTCACCGGAAGCTCCCAGAGAGCCTTTTTCCGGAATGAAAGGCAGGACGCCTTTATTGAGCAGCTCCAGCAGTTTTTCCACCGTGGACAGGCGGATACCGGAGTAGCCCTTGACCAAGGAATTGATCCGAATCAGCATGATAGCACGGACTGCGTCTTCCGGCAGCGGATCGCCATAGCCGGATGCATGGGTGCGGATGAGGTTTTCCTGCAGCTGGGTCGTATCTTCTGGTGAAATGCTGACATTGCAGAGGGAGCCAAAGCCGGTGGTGACACCGTAGACTACCCGCTTTTCCCGAACGATGTCGTCCACGATTTTGCGGGAGGCCTGCACAGCCTTTTTGGCCTCTTGATCGATTTCGCAGACTGCTCCCTGACGGCAACTGCGATGACATCTTCTAATGTTAGACTATTTCCATCTAAATGAATCAATGTTGACATATAAACTCCTCCATTATAGGATATAGAATTCAGACTGGCTCATTCTTTAGCCAGAGTGCCTTTTCTGCCGTGCAAGAAATAATAGAGCAGGCTTGCGACTGCGGCACCGACAGCTCCCCAGACGAAATTCATCATGTTGTCACCGGCAATCATCAGCAGACTGACTGCAACGGCCAGGACAGGGATAACCGGTCCAAACGGTACACGGAAAGTGACTTCCTTGTCTGGGTACATTTTTCTGAGTTTCAATACAGCCAAGGCCGTTGGGATGTATTGGAAGAAGCGGAAGACCACGCTGTAGGTCGCTAACTGCTCAAAGGAGCCAGATAGCAAGAGTAAAATAGCAAGAGCACCGGAAATCAGAATGGCAGTTACCGGAGCGTTCTTGGAGTTGGTCTTGCCCAGTCCCTCTGGCAGGAGCCCTTCGTCTGCAATGGCAGCACCAAAGCGCGGCACCATGATGGACTCACCGATATTGAGCCCGGCGATGGAGATAAGAGCACCATAGGAGACCAACGGGCCGCCGACAGGACCGATCATTTCCATAAAGGCATCCTGCACTGGTGCGCCGCTCTGCATAATGCGGCCGCCCAGCATGGCAATCGTCCCAGCGATAATCAGCATGTAGAGTACAGAGACGATGCTGATAGAGCCCAGGATGGCCTTGGGTACATTCTTTTCAGGGTTGCGCATCTCGCCGGCAACGATAGACATGGTTTCAAAGCCGATAAAGCCGTAGAAGATATAAACGGCTGTGCTGCCGATGGCATTGAAAATATTGGAGCCGCCTTCCAGCTGCAGGAAAGGCGTAAAGTTGCCCGCGTCAACACCGCCCTTGATATAGAAGATGGCAAAGGCTGAAAAGAGCACGATAGGAATCAGCTTGGCAACGGTTGCGGTCAGGGTGAACATCTTGGAAGTTTTGATTCCGGCGATATTCATCAGACATAAGAGGACAACGAAGGTGATGCTGATAGCCAGATTATAGCCTTTAAAGGCTGGGAAGGTCTGGATAAACACTTCGGCAAATCCGGCTAGCATGGCTGCCCAGGCGATAATGGTAACGGCCCAGCCCAAAATACCGACATCAAAGCCGATAAAGTCTCCGAAGGCTTCCTTGGCATACTGCATGGCTCCGCCGTTTTTGCCAAAGTAGCCTGCGGTTTCCGCCAGGCAGACAGACAGGAGCATGACCAGAACAGCCACGCCGAACATGATAGCCAGAGAGGCCGGTCCTAAGCCTTTGTAGATTGATTTAGGCAGGAGGAAAATCCCTGAACCGATAACGGCATTGATACCGTAGAGAGTTGCACCGGCAAAGCCGAATTTGGCTTTTTCCTGTTCTTGTGCAGTGAGTTTAGTTGCATCCATAATAATGTTTCTCCTTTAGAGATATGGGATCCTTTCCAAGTAAAGATAGAATGCTGACAAGGCATCAGGGTATCTTTACTTAGTTGGGATGTGGGTCAAACCAGCCCAAACAGCGCAGCAGGCGCCCTTAGGCTGTTTGCTTGAAAACATTATTTGCAGCTCAGTTTCCTGAGTCTCTTTTTCCACTATCAGGAGTTCTTGTGCCTCTATGTTTCGCGGCTGCTGCTCTCCCAGAGTCACCGTCAAATCATCCAAAGCGTAGATGCATTGAATGCTCTCATTCCGGCTAAGCTCCTGCCCGTCCGAAAGGGCAATCATCTGCCCCTGATAATGGTCGCTGTATATCAAGTTAAAATCAGTACAAGTCCCGCGACTTGTGATAGAATCACTCCCTTCAAAGACATAGGGGGTAAAGGGAGCCAGCACCGTTTCCTCCTGCCGGCTGGCATTCTGGAGGGAGAGAGGGCGGTCCAGGCTCATGAGAATGCGGTGAAAACCGCTGAAATCAGAAAATGAACTTTCTGCTGCTTCTACAGTTGCTGTTGAGAGCCGATAGTCAAAGTTCCGACTGCCGCAGTGGCCGTCTGGCGGGGAAAGGAAGAGCTGTCTCGTCTTTCCCCCCGGCCAATCGGAAACTTGGAAATCGCTTGCTCTTAAAAGGGTTGCTTTCATCCTGTTTTACATTTATCAGAACAGACCGGTAATCTGGCCGTCTTGGTCAATATCAATCTTCTCGCTGGCCGGCACTTTAGGCAGGCCAGGCATGGTCATGATAGCTCCGGTCAGGGCGACAATGAAGCCTGCTCCGGCTGATACCTTGAGTTTGCTGATCTTGATAGTGAAGTCTTTAGGGGCTCC
>NZ_KQ969392.1:181190-196664 GCF_001578865.1 Streptococcus sp. DD11 | reverse complement strand
CATCAGAGAAGGAATACTGGGTTTTGGCCATGCAGATAGGGTACTGTGCAAAGCCCAGTTCTTCCAGCTCTTTCAGCTCTTTCTTGGCTGCCGGTGTCAGGGAAATGCCCTTGGCACCGTAAACCTTAGTGGCTATCTTTCTCAGTTTTTCCTCAATGGAGTCTTCTTCATTATATACAAATTGGAAATGATTGTCTTCCTCGGCCAGCTGGACCACCTTTTCCGCCAGCTCTCGGCCGCCTTCCCCGCCCTTGGCCCAGACGTCGGAGATGACGACATCAACGCCGCGTTTTTGGCAGGCGTCATAGACAGCCTGCAGTTCGGCCTCGGTATCCAGCGGGAATTTATTGATTGCCACGACTGCGGGCAGACCGTAGACATCCTGGATATTTTCCAGATGCTTGTCCAGATTGGGCAGACCATCTGCAACAGCCTGCACATTCTCTGCGGCCAGGTCGCTCTTGGCTACGCCGCCGTGCATCTTAAGGGCCCGAATGGTGGCTACCAGCACGACAGCCGCAGGCCGCAGGCCAGACATCCGGCACTTGATGTCAATGAATTTTTCAGCTCCCAGATCTGCTCCAAATCCGGCTTCAGTGACCGCATAGTCGGCGTATTTGAGGGCCAGCTTGGTAGCCAGCACACTGTTGCAGCCGTGGGCGATATTGGCGAAAGGTCCGCCGTGGATCAGGGCCGGTGTATGCTCCAAGGTCTGTACCAGGTTTGGATGGATAGCGTCTTTAAGAACGGCTGCCATAGCGCCTCCGGCTTTCAGATCCTGAGCCGTCACTGGCTGTCCGGCATAGTTGTAGCCGATAATAATCTGATTGAGCCGGTTTTTGAGGTCGGTCATATTCTCTGACAGGCAGAGGATGGCCATGACCTCGGAGGCTACCGTGATGTCAAAGCCGTCTTCTCTGGGAACGCCGTTGACCTTGCCCTGCAGGCCGTCCACGATGTGGCGCAGCTGCCGGTCATTCATGTCCACCACCCGCTTCCAGGTGATGCGGCGGGCGTCAATGCCCAGAGCATTGCCATGATGGATATGATTGTCAATGAGAGCAGCCAGAAGGTTATTGGCTACCCCGATGGCATGAAAATCACCGGTAAAGTGCAGGTTGATGTCTTCCATCGGCACCACCTGAGCATGGCCGCCGCCGGCTGCCCCGCCCTTAATCCCAAAGACAGGTCCCAGCGAAGGCTCCCGCAGGGCAATCACCGCTTTTTTGCCAATGGCAGCCAGCGCATCGACCAGACCGACCGAAGTCGTGGTCTTGCCTTCCCCAGCGGGTGTCGGTGAGATGGCCGTCACCAAGATGAGCTTGCCGTCTGTTTGGTCTTTTAATTTTTCCAGCTGTCCGGCGTCAATCTTGGCCTTGTAGCTGCCATAGAGGGAGAGAGCGTCTTTGTCCACTCCCAGCCTTTGGGCGACCCGGTCGATTTTTTCCATTGGGACAGCATTTGCAATTTCAATATCTGATAAAACCATTGTGTTACCTCTTGGAGAAGAGAAAGGCTGTGCTTCTCTTCTGCTGAATTAGACAACTTTCAAAATTTCTTGATAAATCTCATCTGCCAGAGCACTGCCCTTGCGGAGCAGCTCCTCTCCCTTGGAGCGGTAGTCGGACACAAAAGCCTGGTCCCTGACACCTGACAGGTTGATGAGGACATTGAGCCAGGCGCCTTGGAGGCCGGCCTTGAGATTGAGGGCGGCAACGCCCAGATCGCTGGCAGCGTTGGTGTTGGACTTACCGACAGCCTGCTTGGTCACTTGCAGAGCGGCCCAGATGTCTTCCATCATGGCATAAGGAGACTTGGTGGCCTCCTTGAGAGCCTGCTGCATGGCTTCCCGCCGGGCGGCCTTGTCATCTTCTGTCTCTTTTGGCATATCAAAGACCGCTGAGACCAGATTAAAGGCTTCGGTGTCCTTGTCAATGGCAGCCAGCAGCCTGTCCTGCAGGCGGGCACTTTCCTGATGGACCTGAGCGATTTCCTGCTCAAAGTCGGCATACTTTTTCTTGCCTAGCGTCAGCTCACAGACCATCTTGGTCAGGGAAATGCCATTGGCTGCCGACAGAGCAGCAGCAGAGCCGCCTCCGGGAGCCGGTGCATCGGAGCCCAGCACCCGGGCAAATTCTTCTAAGCTTAAATCAACTAATTTCATATCCGCTGCATCCTCCTAGCCCAGCAAATGATTTTCCAGAACCTGCTTGCCGTAGTCAAAGTCTTCGATTTGCAGATAGTATTCGGCTGCGTCAATCAAAGCCTTGGCCGGAGCCAGACCGATGACTTCTGAGCCGAGGATTCCAACTCCGTAGCGTTTGGCTTCAAAGCGGACCGTCTCAAAGACGCGGTAGAGCGGGAATTTTTCCAGATTGACCATGTTGATGGAGACCTGAGCGATATTGCGGTCTTCCAGCATGACGCCGATGGCCTTGCAGTACTTGTAGCCGCCGCTGGAGCCGCGGATGATTTTAGCAATCTTATTGGCAATATCCAAATCGTCCGTATCCAGATTGATATTGTAGGCGATGAGCGGCATTCTGGCACCGACAGCTGTTACACCGGCAGTGGGGTGAATTTTCCTGTCACCATAGTCCGGAGCCCAGTCAGGTTCCAAGAGTTTTTCCGGCATGCCTTCAAACTGGCCTTTACGAACCTTGGCCAGATTCTTGCGCTCCGGCCGGGTGGCTGCATCTTCATAGAGGAAGATAGGAATGCCCAGCTCGCGGTTGATGCGCTCAGATACGGTTTTGGCGATTTCGACACATTCCTCGCTGCTGATGTCCTTAATAGGCACAAAAGGCAGCACGTCGGTTGCCCCCATGCGGGGATGTTCGCCCTGATGCTTGGTCAGGTCAATGTTTTCGGCTGCATATTTGACCAAGCGGAAAGCGGCTTCCTGAATGTTCTGGTCATCGCCGACCAGAGTGAAAACACTGCGATTGTGGCTGGCATCAGAGGAGTGGTCCAAAAGAGTCACGCCCGGCACGCTCTTAGCTGTTTCTACCAAGCCGTCAATGACCGCCTGATTGCGGCCTTCAGAAAAGTTGGGAATACATTCAACAATTTTTGACATAAGTTTTTCTCCTGTTTTGAGTGTGGATTCGATAGCGCTTACATTTTGACGGAAGCGCAGGACTGGACAGCCATTCAGCTGCAGCCCCGCTCCGTGATTATTCAAACAATTTCTTGACAGATTCTTTGACCAAATCCTCATCGCTCAGATAAGGGATGGTGATGTGGTCCGTTCCTGCATGCAGGCGGTTGTATTCAATAGCTGTTTCGATAGCGTGCTCATTGCGGGCCCAGTTGCGGCGGGCTACTCCGCCGATGGTATCCCAGGCGATAGCAGACTTGATGATTTCATCGATGCGCTCGCTGCCGTCCAGCACCAGGCCAAAGCCGCCGTTGATGGCTTTGCCGATACCGGTGCCGCCGCCGTTGTGGAGAGCTACCAGACTCATGCCGCGGGCTGCGTTGCCAGCGTAGCATTGCACGGCCATGTCGCAGGTTACGTTTGATCCGTCCTTGATATTCGAAGTTTCACGGAATGGAGAGTCCGTACCGGACACGTCGTGGTGGTCGCGGCCAATCATGACAGGGCCAATCTTGCCTTCGCGGACTAATTCATTGAACTTGAGGGCGATATTGACCCGGCCCATGCAGTCTTGGTAGAGAATCCGAGCCTGAGTTCCAACGACCAGCTGGTTCTTTTCTGCATCGCGGATCCAGTTGTAGTTGTCGCGGTCTTGGTAGCGGCGGTTCGGGTCGATGACTTCCATGGCTGCATGGTCGGTTGCTACCAGATCTTCATGCCTGCCGCTCAGGCAGACCCAGCGGAAAGGACCGTAGCCGTAGTCAAAGAGCATGGGTCCCATGATGTCTTCCACATAGGAAGGCCAGATGAAGCCGTCCTTGTCGTCCAAGCCATTCTTGGAAATTTCCTTGATGCCAGAGTCATAGATGGCTTTCATAAAGGAATTGCCATAGTCAAAGAAGTAGGTGCCATGGTTGGTCAGTTCCTTGATAGCGGCAAAGTGGCGGGCCAGGGTTTCATCGACCAGTTTGTGGAAGGTTTCCTTGTCTTCAGCCAAAAGCCGGGTCCGCTCTTCAAAGCTGATGCCGGCAGGGCAGTAGCCGCCGTCATAGACATTGTGGCAGGAGGTTTGGTCGGAGAGCAGGTCGACATGGATCTTGTTCTCATTGACATATTCCAAGAGGTCAACGATATTGCCATGATAGGCGATAGAGGTGGATGCACCGGCTTCCAGAGCTTTCTGAGCCAGCTCAATCGCTTCCTCCGGACTTTCGGCAATCTGGCTGACCCAGCCCTGTGAGTGGCGGGTTTCGATCCGGGATTGGTCCACTTCGGCCACGATGGCGACTGCCTTGGCAATTTCTGCAGCCTTGCCCTGAGCCCCGCTCATGCCGCCCAGACCGGAGGAGATAAAGAGCTTGCCGGTCAGGTCGCCGTCGTCAGCCACGCCCAGTTTCAGGCGGCCGGCGTTGAGCAGGGTGTTGAAGGTACCGTGAACGATGCCCTGCGGACCGATATACATCCAGCCGCCGGCTGTCATTTGACCGTAGTTGGTCACGCCCATCTCTTCGGCAATTTCCCAGTCTCTCATATTGTCGTATTCGCCGACCAAAAGGCCGTTGGTAATGATGACCCGAGGTGCTTCCGGTTTGGACTTGAAGAGACCGACCGGGTGTCCGGATTCGACCACCAGCGTTTGCTGATCGGTCATCACTTCCAGATATTTCTTGATCAGATTGTACTGCATCCAGTTGGCGCAGACGGAGCCGGTTTCCCCGTAAGTGACCAGCTCGTAGGGGTAGAGGGCGATTTCAAAGCTGAGGTTGTTGTCAATCATGACCTGCATGGCCTTGGCTGCCGTGCAGTTGCCCTTGTATTGGTCAATGGGCTTGCCATAGATGCGTTCTTTTGGCCGCCAGCGGTAGCCGTAAATCCGGCCGCGGGTTTTCAGCTCTTCCAAAAACTCCGGAATGACTTCCTCGTGGAATTTTTTTGGAATATAGCGGAGCGCATTTTTCAGGGCAATCTCTGTCTGAGCCTGTGTCAGGCGGAAGCCCCGGTCTGGTGCCCGGCGGATGCCTTCCTGAAAGACAGTCTTTTCGGGAAGCACATCGTCCAGCTTAACAGTCATAGCGGCTGCAATTTCATTTTCAGTAAAGTATGACATGAAAACTCCTCCTTAAAAGTCCAGTATCATCCTCTTTGAAAATCTCTTCAAACCGCGTCAGCTAGAACGGCCTGAGCCTAGAGAGCTGAAAGCAAGGCAGGGAGCCTGCGGATAAAACAAACGAAGTTTGTGCCAAAGCGCCATCCTTTCGAGGCTGGCTTCCTGCTCGGTTTTTTGATTTTCGTTGAGTATAAATAGATTTCATCCTTATTTTATAAGAAAGCCGTCCACAAAGAGTCAAGAAAAAGAAAAAATCTGCAAAAAATGCAGCCCTCCTATCTTTTGCAAGCTTTTGACTATAATTTGACGATAGTGTATTATGATGAGGAGCAAGAATATTGGAAGATGAAACGGAGGAAGAAGTATGACGGCTGATTTACTATTAACTCATTTCAATCAAGTCTTCTGCCCCAAGGACCTAGGACATCCCCTCTTTGGCGCAGAGATGAAGGAAGCGCAGGTGCTGGAAGACGGCTATATCGCGGTCAAGGACGGGAAAATTTTGGCGGTCGGCAGCGGCCATCCTGCGGCTGACCTGATTGGACCCGACACCCAGATCCAGTCCTATGAAGGCAAGATTGCCACACCTGGCTTGATCGACTGCCACACACACTTGGTCTACGGCGGCAGCCGAGAGCATGAGTTTGCCAAGAAGTTGGCCGGTGTTCCTTATCTGGAGATTCTCGCTCAGGGCGGCGGTATTCTCAGCACGGTCCGGGCGACTCGCGCAGCTTCTTTTGACACTCTCTACGACAAGTCCAAGAAACTGCTGGACTATATGCTGCTGCACGGGGTGACCACGGTGGAGGCCAAGAGCGGCTATGGTCTGGACTGGGAGACAGAAAAGCGCCAGCTGGATGTCGTTGGGGCGCTGGACCGTGACCACGAGATTGATCTGGTTTCCACCTTTATGGCTGCCCACGCCGTTCCGCCTGAATACAAGGGCCGCTCTCAGGACTATCTGGACTTGATCGTGGAGGAAATGCTGCCGCGGGTCAAGGCGGAAAATCTGGCTGAATTCTGCGATATTTTCTGTGAAAAAGGTGTCTTTACAGCTGAGGAATCCCGCTACCTGCTCTCCAAGGCTAAGGAACTGGGCTTTAAGCTTCGCATCCATGCTGATGAAATCGAGTCTATCGGCGGGGTCGATGTAGCAGCTGAGCTGGGAGCGACCAGTGCCGAGCACCTGATGATGGCGACCGATGAAGGCATCCGCAAGATGGCCGCAGCCAAGGTTATCGGCAATCTCCTGCCGGCCACTACCTTCAGCCTGATGGAGGACACCTATGCCCCAGCCCGCAAGATGCTGGAGGCCGGCATGGCCATCACCCTGACCACCGACAGCAATCCTGGCTCCTGCCCGACCGCCAACCTGCAGTTTGTCATGCAGCTGGGCTGCTTCATGATGCGGCTGACCCCAGTCGAGGTCCTCAATGCTGTGACTATCAATGCCGCCTACTCTGTCAACCGTCAAGATAAGATTGGCAGCTTTGACAGCGGCAAGCAGGCCGATATCACCATCCTTGATGCCCAAAACATCGACTACCCGCTTTATTTCTTTGCCACCAACCTGACCCATCAGGTCTACAAGGCCGGCAAGCTAGTTGTCGATCAAGGCCGGCTAGTCTAGGATTTATCAAAAACGAATCGTATTTTTCAAGAGCCTGTCTTCATACAAGGTAGATCTTTCAGATAAGAGATGATTTTCCCGTTCATCTAGGCGAAAATTCGAAGGAATACTGGGCGTATTTCTAAAATTTTGAACGACGAGTGGCGGGGAAAGAGGCTTTTAGATGAAAAATTTATCTATGAAGACAGGCTCTAGCTCTCTCTGGCGACAGAGGGAGTTTTTTAAATGAAAATTTTATGTTATAATATATGAGTGTTTTACAGGGAGATTAGCCAAATGCCGTAAAGGAGAGCGTCATGCTAAAATCAATTTTTTTCAAATATTACAAATGGTTTTATCTGCTTGCAGTGCTGATTGTCATTCTGGCGGCAGTATTCTTCTATGGTGTGCTCAATGGTAAGCCGAGACAGGTGAACAGGCGAGAGCTTGAAACTGGCCTGGTTAAGGTTCTTAAGAACACTTATAAGGATATTGAAGAAATTCAGCTAACCAGTCCTCATTATCATGCTCCAGACGGCCTTTCTTGCCATGTGAATCTTCGATTTTCTGATAATCAGGAAATGGACTATGACTTGGGCTACAGCAGCAGTCAGAAAGAAAATGACCAAGGCAGTCAGACTGACGAAGGAAGGGCTTTTCTGAAAAATCGAAAAGGAAAAACTAAGACCAAAGTGTCGGTGACTTATCCTGATGGAGATAAGGGCAGAGAATGACGGCTGTTAGAGGTAAATACAGCTAGAATGGCAAAAATTTTTCCCTTGCCTTTCCCGCCCATCTCTGCTATAATAGTTATTTGTGAGCAAACCTCACTTACCCCTTGCAGCGTCTTGGGGTCATTAGACCAAAAGGAGGAAACATCAATGGCTAAATACGAAATTCTTTATATTATTCGTCCAAACATTGAAGAAGAAGCTAAAAACGCTTTGGTAGCACGCTTTGACTCTATCTTGACGGACAACGGTGCAACTGTTGTTGAATCAAAAGACTGGGAAAAACGCCGTCTTGCCTACGAAATCCAAGATTTCCGTGAGGGACTCTACCATATCGTAAACGTTGAAGCAAACGACGATGCAGCTCTGAAAGAGTTTGACCGTCTGTCAAAAATCAACGCCGACATTCTTCGTCACATGATCGTCAAACTTGACGCTTAAGAAGGTAGCATCATGATTAATAACGTTGTACTGGTGGGTCGCATGACCCGCGATGCCGAATTGCGCTATACACCGCAGAATCAAGCGGTCGCAACATTTACTCTGGCTGTCAACCGCAACTTCAAGAATCACAATGGAGAGCGGGAAGCAGACTTCATCAATGTTGTCATCTGGCGTCAGCAGGCAGAAAATCTGGCAAACTGGGCTAAAAAAGGAGCCCTGATTGGCATTACCGGCCGCATTCAGACCCGTAACTACGAAAACCAGCAAGGTCAGCGTGTTTACGTGACAGAAGTCGTGGCGGATAATTTCCAAATGCTGGAAAGCCGTTCTGCCCGTGAAGGTCAGTCTTCAGGCGGTTATGGCGGCAATAGCTTTGGAGGCAGTTCAGCGCCAAGCTATGGCAATGCAGATTCGTCCAGCCAAGTACCGAACTTTTCTCGTGACGAGAGCCCATTTGGCAATACCAATCCAATGGATATCTCGGATGACGACCTGCCATTCTAAGGACTAATAACTATAATATAAAGGAGAAAACACATGGCTCAACAACGTCGTGGCGGATTCAAACGCCGTAAAAAAGTTGATTACATCGCAGCGAACAAAATTGAATATGTTGATTACAAAGATACTGAGCTTCTTAGCCGTTTCGTTTCAGAGCGCGGGAAAATCCTTCCTCGCCGTGTAACCGGAACTTCAGCTAAAAACCAACGCAAAGTCACAACAGCTATCAAACGCGCTCGCGTAATGGCTCTGATGCCTTTCGTAAATGAAGACTAATTAGATTAACAGCAGGCTCTGGCTTGCTGTTTTTTATTTTGTCATTGACAAAATGTCAGTTAAGTGCTATACTAACCACAAGGAGGCAGAAACCATGCGTGATGTCAAGGATCCAGAGGTACGACGGGTGGAGATTATGGATGCAGCCCTGCAGCTATTTGCCCAGAAAGGCTATCTCAAGACTCGAACTCAGGATATTATTGATAAGGTTGGGATTTCCCGGGGCCTGCTTTATTATCATTTTAAAGATAAGGAAGACATTCTTTACTGTCTCATCGAAAAAAACTCTGAGCCCCTGCTGAGGCGGCTGGAAAAGATCAGTTATCAAGCGGATTTGCCTGTCAAAGAGAAGATTAAGAGTTTTATGGAAGCCACTCTTATTTCGGATGAGCAAATCACTCAGGAAAATCTGGTCCTGCAGGAGACGGTTAATCTGGAAAGGAATCGCTATGTATTGGATCGCTTTTACCATAGGCTAACCGAGCAGATGACTGTTTTTTTCGCTCATATTTTAGAAGAAGGACAGGCTGCTAGAGATTTTCAGCTGGACTATCCGCAGCAGACAGCGTCATTTCTGATGACAGCCTATGTTTTTGTCTCCAATGATGCAAAAATGACTTCAAAATCAGCCAACTTGCAGGATTACTTATCCAGTTTTCAGGCGATTTTGGAGAAGACATTGGGGCTGGACGGATTGATTTTTTAGACAGGGCAGTTTCTGCCTTTTCTTTAGAAAGATAACTGACAAAATGTCAGTGGTGTTTTCTTTATCAGTTTCAGTAGCAAAAAAAATTTACGGCAAGACTGACAAAAAGTTAGTAAAAGGAGGAGTTATGTTAGACATTCAGCATTTGACTAAAACTTATAAGGGTGGTAAAAAGGCCGTGGATAATCTTAGTCTGCGAGTTGAAGCAGGGGATATCTATGGTTTCATCGGGGCCAATGGCGCGGGGAAGACTTCTACAATTAAGTCGATTGTCGGTATCCACGATTTTAACAGCGGGGAGATTTATATCTGTGGTCACTCTATCAAGGATGAGCCGCTGGCCTGTAAGAGGAGCATGGCCTACTTGCCGGATAATCCTGACTTATATGAAAATTTGACAGGGTTTCAGTTTTTAGATTTTATAGCAGATATTTACCGTATTTCCATGGAGAAGCGGCTGCAGTATATTGATAAATATGCAGACATCTTTGAGCTCAAGGATTCTTTGAATAAATTGATTGCGGCTTATTCTCACGGCATGAAGCAGCGCTTGGCACTGATTGCAGCCCTCCTGCATGAACCGAAGCTCTTGATTTTGGATGAACCCTTTGTTGGTTTAGATCCCAAGGGGGCTTTTTATTTCAAGCAAATCATGAAAGAGCTGGCAGGGAAGGGATGTGCGATTTTCTTTTCAACGCATGTATTGGAGGTTGCAGAAGAGCTCTGTACTAAGATTGCTATTTTACAAAAGGGACACTTGGTGGCCAATGGCAAGACTGCTGAGGTAAAAGGTTCCTCTAGCCTAGAAGAAGTATTTATGGAGCTGCAAGATTATGACTAATATTCTTTTACTTTTAAAACTGCAAGTATACAATGTTTTCTCAATCAATCGTCTGCGTCAGCGCAGGGGCAGGAGGACAATCTATCAGCTTGGCTTGATACTTCTCCTTGTTTTCCTGACCGCAGCCTATAATTTTTTGACGGCTCTCAGTCTTGTTCAGATGGGCCAGGCTAATCTGATTCCGGCCTATATGATTGCTGTAGTCAGTTTGCTTATTTTCTTTTTCAGCCTGCTGCAGGTCAATGGCATCCTATTTAACGCTAAAGAGCTGGATAGGCTCCTGGTTTTGCCGGTGAGAACTTGGGAAATAGTCTGCGGCAAATTTGCTTTTCTTTACTTGCTAAATTTTTTGCTGGCTCTGATTTTTATGCTGCCAGCTGGTCTGATTTGGCTGCTTTCAGGAGGGCAGCTAGTGGATGTCTTGCTGTACAGCTGCCTCCTGCTCTTTATCCCCCTCTTGCCTCTTTGTCTGGCCTCCCTGTTTTCTTTTCTCATCAGCTATTTGTCAGCTAGACTTGTTCACCAGAATCTCTTTTCTTTCCTAGCATCTCTTGTTCTGCTTTTGGTCTTGCTGGCTGGCAGTATCTGGACTATGAGGGGAGGACAAGGGCGAGATGTTTATCAGCTGCTGACTGGACAGCTAAGCCAGCTCTATCCGCCTGCTAATCTTTTCCTGAACGGACAGGCCTTCTGGAGATCCAGTTTACAGCTTGCAGGATTTTCTTTAGTTGTGGCGGGAATTTTTCTGAAAATCCTGTCCTCTAGCTATTTAAGATTGCATTTTCTGCTGGAAAAATCAGCGACTCCGGTAAAAATCCGCAAAAGAAGACGGAAATCGCCTTTTCTGGCTCTTTATTGCAGGGAGCTGGATAATTTTCTGTCTTCCTATCTCTATCTGCTGAATAGCGGTTTAGGTGTCATTCTTCTGTTGGTATTTTCCTTGCTGCTTTGTTTTGTAAAGCCTCAAGACCTGATTTCCTATCTGCCCTTGGGAGTGAGTCAGGATTTTCTCCCTCTCTTCTTGGCCAGTCTATTTAGTATTTCGAATCCAGCTGCAGCGGCAATTTCACTGGAGGGAGGCCGGATCTGGCTTTTGCAGACCCTGCCGGTCTCAATGAAAGAGATTCTGTGGACCAAGATGGGGCTGACAATATCCCTGCATTTGATTGGTTTGGCGGTCAGTCTGCCGATTCTCTTTTGGCGCTTTTCGCCGACCATTCCGCAGCTGCTGACTCTTGTCTGCCTATCCTTAGCCTATTCATTTTTCACAGCTCTTCAGGGAATCTTTATTAATTTTCATTATCCAAAATGGATTTGGGACAATGAAATAGTAGTCATCAAGCAGAGTTTGTCCGTTGTTTTATCTGGCTTGGTGGGCATGCTGTCGGTCCTGCTGCCGCTGGCCCTCCATTTCTTCTGTCAATGGCAGCTGACGGCTTCCCTATGGCTGACTACCGGTTTGCTTGCAGCTGTCAGTCTGATTCTCTATAGTTATTTAAGCAAACAAATTTATTTCAAGGAGGTTGATGATTGATGAAAAGGAAAGATATATTTGTTTTAGTGGTGATGGCTGCTCTCGTGGTTCTGCTTATCTTCTTTCTGCCCAATCAGGTTCCCATTCATTTTAACAGCACAGGAAAGGCGGACATTATTGTCAATCGCTTTTGGTTGATTCTCAGTTTGCCCATCCCCTATTTTCTTTACTGGAAATATTTCAGGCATAAATAAAAGAGGTTGTGCAACCTCTTTTTAATATGCTGATTAATATCTCGTCGGTCCCATAGCGGCGCTTTTGATGTTGAAGCGCTTTTTGAGATAGAAGCGCAGGGCCAGGGCCAGTCCGCCGATAATGACGATAATGATGTTTGAAAGGCGGGGGTTCATCACTTCCGGCAGAAAGCTGGTGGCCATGATAGAGATAAGCCAGAGCAGGACAGCGCCGATCATGATAAGGGCGGATCTCCAAAGCGGCGGTCTTTGGCTGCGGTCTGTGTCAGGTCCATAGAAGCGGTAGATGAAATGGTGATTAGCATAGAAAACGAAGCCTCCGACTACGCTGCCCAAGATCAAGGTCGTCAAGCCATAGACAGAGGGCTGGGAGGAGGAGAGATTGACAATGGAACTCAGGACGGCGAAGAAGCCAAAGATAAAGAGGACAGAGTCCAGCATCATCCATTTGGGATCGTCATTTTCCTTGGGGTGCTCGGCATCGTAACGCTCTTTAGCTGCGAAGGAAGCGGCCCAGGCAGTCGGCGCCCCGTAGAGGCCGCGGGCAGTGATTCCCTTGCTCTGGTTTTCCAATATTTCGGGCAGGATGTCTTCCAGGATTTTCTGGATTTCCTGATCCGTCTTGCCGTCTAGGAGGAGCTGGTGGGTCGCGATGTGGATAAATTCTTTATTTTTTTGCTGAGTTTGTCTAATGATACTGAGGACATAATCGTTCTTTCTAATGGTTAAAATAGCTTTTTGTGGATAAGGTAGAGGGTCAGGGAGCCGCTCATAGCAAAGGCGATAAACATGATAATCCAAAAGGCATGCGGCTCGCCGTTGAGCGGCAGGTCATTGGTCTTGAAGTTCATGCCATAGGCCGAGAAGATCATGGTCGGGATGGACATGACGACCGTCACCAGAGCCAGTGTCTTCATGATATTATTTTGATTATTGGAGATAATCGAAGCAAAAGTATCGGTCATGCCGCGCAGGATGTTACCGTAAATATCCGCCATCTCGATAGCCTGCTGGGTTTCAATCAGGGTGTCTTCCAGCAGGTCCTCGTCTTCCAGATATTTCTTGATATTGCTGGTAGCGCTGGTCAGCTTTTTAATCACCCGCTCATTGGTCTTGAGGGAGGCTTTGAAATAGACAATGGTCTTTTCCAGCTCCATGAGTTCGATCAGCTCTTCATTGCGGGTGGACTGATGCAGCTGGCTTTCAATCTGCTCGCTCTTGCGGTCAATGGAACGCAGAGCCGTCAGATAGAGCTCGGCATTGCGGTAGAGGATCTGAAAGATAAAGCGGGATCGCATAAAGGTATAGAAATTGCGCAGGCGGCGCTGGATGAAAATATCCAGCAGGGGCAGCTTTTCCAGACAGGTGGTGATGATGGCTTCTTCCGTGATGATAATCCCCAGCGGAATGGTGACGTAATAGATCTTATTATTCCGCTCCTCGGTGATGGGCACATCCACGATAATCAGCGTGTAGTCGTCCTCGATGGTGACCCGGGACATTTCTTCCGCATCGAGCGGTGCCCGCAAATCGGCAATATCAATATTGAAAGCGTTGGCGATCTCAAGGGACTCACTCTGAGAAGGATTGACGAGATTGATCCAAGTACCCGATTCAAGACTATCAATTTCTTTAAATTCAGTTGTGGTTGACAGAAATACTTGTTTCATGATGCCTTTCCTTTCCAGAGCTATTTTACATACCGTACTATTATACTACAAATTCGGACTTTTGGGGCAAAAGATTGCAGAAAATTTTGTTATAATAGAGAAGGTTTAAAAGTGAAACGAGGTCAAGATGCAAGATAAGATTGTGATTCATGGAGCGCGAGCTCATAATCTAAAAAATATTGATGTAGAAATTCCCCGTGACAAGTTGGTCGTGGTGACCGGTCTGTCTGGCTCGGGCAAGTCCAGCCTGGCCTTTGACACCCTCTATGCAGAGGGGCAGCGGCGCTATGTAGAGAGCCTGTCGGCCTATGCCCGGCAGTTTTTGGGCAATATGGAAAAGCCGGATGTGGACTCGATTGACGGTCTCAGCCCTGCTATTTCCATCGACCAAAAGACCACCAGCAAAAATCCCCGCTCGACGGTGGGGACAGCGACGGAGATCAACGACTATCTGCGTCTGCTCTACGCGCGTGTCGGAACGCCTTACTGTATCAATGGTCACGGTGCCATCACAGCTTCCTCCGTCGAGCAGATTGTCGACAAGGTCTTGGAGCTGCCGGAGCGTCAGCGGCTGCAAATCCTGGCGCCGGTCATCCGCAAGAAAAAAGGCCAGCACAAGACGGTTTTTGACAAGATTCAGAAAGACGGCTATGTCCGGGTGCGCGTGGACGGCGAGATTTACGATGTGACCGAGGTTCCTGAGCTGTCCAAGAGCAAGCAGCACGATATCGAGGTCGTGGTGGACCGGATTGTCATCAAGGAAGGGGTCCGCAGCCGGCTCTTTGACTCGGTCGAGGCGGCTCTCAGGATTGCGGAGGGCTATGTGGTCATCGACACCATGGACGGCGAGGAGCTGCTCTTTTCCGAGCACTATGCCTGCCCGGTCTGCGGCTTTACGGTGCCTGAGCTGGAGCCGCGGCTCTTCTCCTTTAATGCTCCTTTTGGCTCCTGTCCGGACTGTGACGGTCTGGGAGTCAAGCTGGAGGTAGACTTGGATGTGGTGGTGCCGGATGCCGGCAAGACTCTGAGAGAAGGGGCTTTAGCTCCTTGGAATCCCATTTCCTCTAACTACTATCCGCAGATGCTGGAGCAGGCCATGCAGGAGTTCGGGATTGATATGGATAGGCCTTTTGAGGAGCTGACCGAGGCAGAGCGGCAGCTGATTCTCTTTGGTTCTGAGGGCCGAGAGTTCCATTTTCATTATGAAAATGAATTCGGCGGTGTGCGGGATATTGACATTCCTTTTGAGGGAGTGGTGGCTAATATCAACCGCCGCTATCATGAGACAAACAGTGACTTTACCCGCAATCAGATGCGGCTCTACATGAATGAGCTGACCTGTGCAGCCTGTCAGGGCTACCGGCTCAATGACCAGGCCCTGTCTGTTAAGATTGGCGGAGAGAAGGGGCTCCATATCGGTCAGATTTCCGATTTGTCCATTGCGGATCATTTGGAGGAGCTGGACCGCCTGACCTTGACAGACAATGAAGCGATTATTGCTAAGCCTATTGTCAAGGAAATTCACGACCGTCTGACCTTCCTCAATAACGTTGGTCTTAATTACCTGACTTTGTCTCGCTCGGCAGGAACTCTATCAGGAGGCGAGAGCCAGCGGATCCGCCTGGCAACTCAGATCGGCTCCAATCTGTCCGGCGTTCTCTATATTCTGGACGAGCCATCCATTGGCCTCCACCAGCGGGATAATGACCGCCTCATTGCCAGCCTGAAAAAGATGCGGGATCTGGGCAATACCCTGATTGT
>NZ_KQ969392.1:173212-180884 GCF_001578865.1 Streptococcus sp. DD11 | reverse complement strand
TCTTTGGCGGTGAGATTGTCGCTGCCGGCACACCGAGTCAGGTAGCGAAGATCAAAAAATCCATCACCGGTCAGTATTTGTCCGGCAAGCGGGCCATTCCGGTGCCGCTGGACCGCCGGGCCGGCAACGGCCGTTTCATTGAAATTGCAGGCGCTCAGGAGCACAATCTGCAGAATATCACAGCGCGTTTCCCCTTGGGCAAATTCATCGCTGTGACCGGGGTTTCCGGCTCCGGCAAGTCCACGCTGGTCAATTCCATTCTCAAAAAGGCCATTGCCCAGAAGCTCAACCGCAACTCGGACAAGCCCGGCAAGTTTAAGAAAATGACCGGCATTGAGCATGTGGACCGGCTGATTGACATTGACCAAAGCCCGATCGGCCGGACACCGCGGTCTAATCCAGCCACCTATACCGGTGTTTTTGACGACATCCGCGACCTCTTTGCCAAGACCAATGAAGCCAAGATTCGCGGCTACAAGAAAGGCCGCTTCAGCTTTAATGTCAAGGGCGGCCGCTGCGAAGCCTGCTCGGGCGATGGGATTATCAAGATTGAGATGCACTTCCTGCCCGATGTCTATGTGGCCTGTGAGGTCTGCCACGGCACGCGCTACAACAGCGAAACGCTGGAAGTCCACTACAAGGAAAAGAATATCGCCCAGGTGCTGGATATGACCGTCAATGATGCGGTGGACTTCTTCCAGCACATTCCTAAGATTGCCCGCAAGCTGCAGACTATCAAGGACGTGGGGCTGGGCTATGTGACATTGGGACAGCCGGCGACGACTCTCTCAGGCGGGGAAGCCCAGCGGATGAAGCTGGCTTCTGAGCTCCATAAGCGCTCTACCGGCAAGTCCTTTTACATTCTGGATGAGCCGACGACAGGCCTGCATACAGAGGACATTGCCAAGCTTCTGCATGTTCTGGAACGCTTTGTGGACGATGGCAATACGGTGCTGGTCATCGAGCACAATCTGGATGTCATCAAGACAGCGGACCATATCATTGATCTGGGGCCGGAAGGCGGAGTCGGCGGCGGTACCATTATCGCTTCCGGCACACCGGAGGAAGTTGCGGCCAATCCCGCCAGCTATACCGGCCAGTATTTGAAAGGCAAGCTGGAAAAATAAACTCCTGATACTCAAAGAGAATCAAAAACAACAAGGAAAACCGATGCCGCCAGCGCAAAGCACGGCATTGTGGTTGCAGATAACATTTCTGCAAAGAAGTGTCATCTTCGATTTTCAAAGAGCAGAACACCCACATGACGATTCTGCAAGGAGGCCTTGTCCGTTTTGGAGGGCCTTTTTGTTTTAGTCTATCGTCATTTGCCTGATTTTTTGCTATAATAAGGCTAATCATCCTACGGAGGTACCTCATGTTATCAAGAATTGAGAAGTTTGAAGCAGCCCTGGCCCAGTCAGACTGCGACGGAGTGCTGGTCACCAATCTGAAAAATATCTACTACCTGACTGGTTTCAGCGGGACAGAAGCGACAGTTTTTATCAGCAAAAACCGCCGGATTTTCCTGACGGATGCGCGCTATACACTGATTGCCAAGGGAGCGGTCCGCGGTTTTGACATTGTGGAAACGCGCGACGCGATTGGGGAGATTGTCAAAATCATTGCGGACGACAAGCTGGAGAAAGTCGGCTTTGACGATGAAGTTTCCTATGCTTATTTCAAGATGCTGGAAAGTGTCTTCTCCTCCTACGAGCTGGTACCGATGACGGGTTTTATTGAAAAGCTGCGCATGATTAAAGATGAGCAGGAAATCGCAACCATTCGCAAGGCCTGTCAGATTTCTGACCAAGCCTTTCTGGATGTACTGGACTTTATCAAGCCCGGTCAGACGACTGAGCTGGCTGTGATGAACTTTTTAGATACCCGTATGCGCCAGCTGGGTGCTTCAGGTGCCTCTTTTGACTTTATCATCGCTTCAGGCTGCCGCTCAGCCATGCCGCATGGCGTGGCCAGTGACAAGGTAATCCAGAGCGGAGAAACGCTGACGCTGGACTTTGGCTGCTACTACAATCACTATGTCAGCGATATGACCCGGACCATTCATATCGGCCAGACGACGGATGAGGAGCGGGAGATTTATGATATGGTCCTGCGCAGCAATCAAGCCCTGATAGAAGCAGCCAAGGCCGGTCTCAGCTGCATTGACTTTGACCGCATTCCGCGTCAGGTCATCAACGATGCTGGCTACGGTCCTTACTTTAGCCACGGCATCGGCCACGGCATCGGTCTGGACATCCATGAGATTCCTTACTTCGGCAAGTCAGAGGAGCCGATTGAGGCCGGCATGGTTCTGACAGATGAGCCGGGCATTTATCTGGACGGCAAATACGGTGTCCGGATTGAGGACGATCTCCTCATCACTGAGAGCGGCTGCGAGGTCCTGACGCTGGCTCCCAAAGAGTTGATTGTTATTTGAGAATTATCAGGCTTTATGATAGAATAAAGAGAATATAATTTTAAAAAGAGGTAATATAGAATGATTGAAGCAAGCAAGCTGAAAGCTGGCATGACCTTTGAGACAGCTGATGGCAAGTTGATCCGCGTTTTGGAGGCCAGCCACCACAAGCCAGGTAAGGGAAATACCATTATGCGGATGAAGCTGCGCGATGTCCGTACAGGCTCTACCTTTGACACCAGCTATCGTCCAGAAGAAAAATTTGAGCAGGCCATTATCGAAACCCGCCCAGCCCAATACCTGTACCAAATGGACGGCACCGCCTACTTCATGGATACGGAGTCCTTTGACCAGTATGAAATTCCAGTGGCCAGCGTTGCTGAAGAACTGAAGTTTATTCTGGAAAACTCAGAAGTAAAAATCCAGTTCTATGGAACAGAGGTAATCGGTGTGACGGTACCGACAACGGTAGAATTGGTGGTGACCGATACCCAGCCATCCATCAAGGGTGCCACCGTGACGGGCTCCGGTAAGCCAGCGACTCTGGAGACTGGTCTGGTTGTCAATGTGCCGGACTTCATCGAAGTCGGACAGAAATTGATTATCAATACCGCTGAAGGAACCTATGTTTCCCGCGCATAATTTAGAAGAGGTAATGAACTATGGCAACTGAACAATTAGGTGAAATCGTCATTGCACCGCGTGTTTTGGAGAAGATTATTGCCATTGCAACGGCAAAGGTAGAAGGAGTTTACTCTTTCGCAAATAAGAGTATGTCTGACAGCCTGTCGATGCGTTCGCTGGGCCGCGGCGTTGCCCTGCATACGGATGAAACCGGCGATGTGACAGTAGACATCTATCTCTATCTGGAGTACGGAGTCAGCGTTCCGACGGTGGCTGTTGCGATCCAAAAAGCAGTCAAGAGTGCCGTCTATGATATGGCTGAGGTGGAGCTGTCTGCTGTCAATATTCATGTGGCTGGTATCGTTCCGGAAAAAGCGCCAAAACCAGACCTGAAAGACCTGTTTGACGAGGATTTCCTCAATGACTGATGTTTTTTTGGAATCCAGAAGAGATCTGCGCCAGCGCGCTTTTCAGGCTTTGATGAGCCTAGAATACGAGGGCGATGTTCTGGAAGCCTGCCGCTTTGCTTATTCCTATGACAAGGAGGAAGAGGGGGCAGAACCTGAACTTCCGGTTTTTCTCCTCAATCTGGTCACCGGCGTTGACAAATCCAAAGAGGAGCTAGACCAAAAAATCGCTCAGCACCTCAAAGCGGGCTGGACAGTGGACCGTCTGACCTTGGTAGAAAAGAATATCCTGCGCTTGGGGATTTTTGAAATCACAGAATTTGATACCCCGCAGCTGGTAGCCGTCAATGAGGCTATTGAGCTGTCCAAGCAGTTCTCTGATGAAAAATCCAGCAAGTTTATCAATGGAATTCTCAGCCAGTTTGTAACAGAAGAGTAGGCCGCTTCGGAAGGGAAGTTTTCTGAGGCTGGCTGTCTTGAGGCAGCAACGGCAGAAGCGAGAAGACTGTCCCGCCGCCTTAGCCTGAGCCTAGAAACTCGAAGGCGAGGAGGCTCAAAACTTAGCTACGGAATTCCGAAGGAAGCCGCTGGCGTCCGTCCCCACCTAAGGGAAAGTCTTAAAGAAGGCTTTGTCTTCCATCTATGCAAACGCAGTTTGTATCGCTTGTTTTCATCAAAGTGGTTTACCCCAGTCGTCTTCGATAGTATAAAAAATTCCTAGCCGTTTTGGCTAGGTTTTTTTAGTTGCTGGCATTTATCGCATTTGCTGCGGCCGGTGTGGTTGTGGTGCCGTTTGACTTCGTGGGGATAGATACCCGTGTACTTTTTAAAGAGGGCGGAAAAGCGGCTGTGGGACTGGTAGCCGACTGACATGGCAACGTCCTTGATTTCCAGATGGGTGCTGCCCAAAAGCTGTTCAGCTGCGGCCATGCGCCGGCGCTGGGTGTACTCGGTCATGGTCATTTTGTATTTGAGTTTGAAGGTGTTTTTCAGCTTGGTCTTGCTCATCATGGCAATCTTGCTCAGCAGTTCCTGAGGAATATCAGAAGCATAGTGGTCGTCAATGTAGCTGCTGACATTGCTGAGGGCCAGATCATCGGCTGCATTGAGTGTGCTGCTGCCCTCTTGGTGATTGTAGTAGTCGTTGATGATGACGCTCAGCCATTCCTTGGCTTTGATTTCATAAAAGAGCTCACTGCCGATGGAACTGACATGATAATGCAGGATTTCCTCTGCAATCTTGCCCAGTTTTTCGGCATTAAACTTGTGGGATTCTGTAAAAATCCGGTTAATTTCACCTTGGTTGAGCTGAAACTGTCCCATCAGATAGTCTTCAATCATGCTTTCTTTAAAATCAATTTCCACTGTTTGGAAATAAGATTGGCCGTTGAGCAAAAAACGCAGCTGCTGCCCTTGGTTAAGCACGATAAAGCTGGACTTGCTTCGGAGAGCTTTGTAGGGGGACAGGCACTCGCCGTTGGCAGATTTGAAATAAGATGAAAAGGCAAGGAAGTCTTTGTGCTGGCGCAGATCCATCGTCAAAAAACTGTCCTTTTTGATAAAAGAATCATGGATGTTAATCCGGAAATAATCCGTTTCGTAATTCCAGTAAAAGCCTTCTGCTTCATCATTGCTGGTAAAATAGGTCTTGCCGTGGCTGGAAAAACGCTGGCAGTTCTCCAGCAGGCTGTACTGTTGGCTGTTTAAAAACCCATCAAAATCTACATTCATAAGAAACTCCTATAACACGATTAGCCAAATACTACAATTCGTCATAAAATTTAATAATGATTGTTGTTCATTTTTAAGAGTGGTAAAATATGAATAGCATTATTATAACGATTTACAGCTGCTTTTACAAGTACGAAAGAGGATATTTTATGTTTTCTGTCTATAAAAAGCTTTTTTCATATATACCTGACCGAAAAGGCTTGGCTTATCTTGCTATTTTCTTTTCTGCCCTGTCTGCCATGCTGATGGCGGGAGCTCTTTATTATTTATATGAGTTCTTGCGGGGCCTTCTGCTTTCTGGCAATACCGCCTCGGCTGCGGCCTATGCGCTTGTCATTGTTTCCATGATGCTGGCTGGCTCCCTGCTTTATATGACTTCCGGGGTCTTGGCGCACATGGTGGCCTTCCGCTTGGAGACCAATCTGAGAAAAAGAGGGATTGACGGCCTGATGGCTTCTAATTTTGCCTTTTTCGGGACCTCCAGTTCGGGCAAGATTCGGAAGATTATCGATGACAATGCTGCAGAGACCCATACGATTGTGGCCCATCTGATACCGGACAATGTCGGGGTAGTGGTGACGCCGCTCATGATTGTAGGTCTGGCCTTTGTCATTCAGCCGCTGATGGGTTTCTTGCTCCTGCTTCTGATTGCAATCGGTGCCTGGCAGGTCAAGGGCATGGTCGGCAAGCCTGAGCTGATGAGTCTTTATGCGGCGACGCTGGAAAATCTCAACAGCGCTACGGTGGAATATGTCCGCGGGATGCAGGTCATCAAGATTTTTAAGACTTCGGTCGCTTCCTTTAAGGCACTGTCTCAGGCTATTCAGGCTTATTCAGAGACTGCTCTGCAGTATTCCTTTACCTGCCGCCGGGCCTATGTCAGCTTTCAGGTTTTGTTTGCGAGCTATATTTTACTGCTGATTTCGGCTTTTGCCTTTCTGCTGCCTGAAAGAGAGCAGCTGCACCTGCTGCCGCAGTTTCTCTACCTCTTTTCGGTCATCGGACTTCTCTTTACCTGCTTTATGCGGGTCATGTATCTGGGCATGTACCAGTACAAGGCTGTTGAGGTCATTGATAAAATCGAACAGCTCTATCAGCAGATGACTGAGAACAAGGTGTATCAAGGTTCCGAGGAAGAGCTGATAGATGGCAGCCTTGCCTTT
Source organism: Streptococcus sp. DD11 (assembly GCF_001578865.1). Taxonomy (NCBI): domain Bacteria; kingdom Bacillati; phylum Bacillota; class Bacilli; order Lactobacillales; family Streptococcaceae; genus Streptococcus; species Streptococcus sp. DD11. The sequence continues at coordinate 174,543 of NZ_KQ969392.1, read as the reverse complement.
CAGGAGGTGTCTTTTGGCTATGAGGAAGACCAGCTGGTCCTAGATCGCCTGTCCTTCCGCTTAGAGGCCAATAAAGTCTATGCTCTGGTCGGAGCCAGCGGCAGCGGTAAGTCGACGATTGCCAAGCTCATGGCCGGTTTTTATAAGGCGGGGAGCGGACAGATTCTCTTGGGGCAAAAGCCCATTGAATCCTACAGTCAAGAAGCTGCCATGCGGCAGATTGCCTTTGTCTTTCAGCAGTCCAAGCTCTTTAAGCTGTCGATTTATGACAATGTCCGGCTGGGCCGGCCGGAGGCCAGCCGTGAGGAAGTGATGCGGGCGCTGGATTTGGCCTGCTGTCAGGATATTCTGGATAAATTTCCCGACCGGGAAGAGGCCCAAATCGGGGCCGAGGGAGTCCACCTGTCGGGCGGCGAGATGCAGCGACTGGCGATTGCCCGAGCGATTTTAAAAGATGCCCGGCTGCTTATTTTGGATGAGGCATCAGCTTCGACGGATGTCAACAATGAATACCAAATTCAGCTGGCCTTTGCCCGCTTGATGGAGAATAAGACCGTCATCATCATTGCCCACCGCCTGAGCTCTATCAGGGGAGTTGATGAAATTCTGGTCATTGACCGGGGCAGAATCGTGGAGCGGGGCCGAGATCAGGACCTGTCTGAAAAGTCCGGTCTCTATCGGCGTCTGAAAGAGCTCTATGCCAGTGCAGATGAATGGAGGGTATCATGATAGAAGAACTGAAAAACAGGTTTGGTCTGACGCAGACCGGCGCTAAAAACCTTTTCCGGGCCTGTCTGGTCTCCTTTCTGGGCTTCTGTCTGCAAATGCTGCCCATGATGATTGTGATGCTTTATCTGCAGGGGCTTCTGAGCGGGCAGCTGGCTTCCCCGCTGGTTTTTCTTCTGGCGACTCTGGTAACGGTCATCCTGCTTTATGCGGGTATCAATATGGACTACAACGCGACCTATACCACGACTTATAAGGAGAGCGCCAATATACGGACGGACATTGCAGAAATCCTGCAGACCCTGCCCCTGTCCTACTTTTCCAGCCATGATCTGTCCGATCTGTCTCAGACCATCATGAGCGATGTGGAGCGGCTGGAGCATGCCCTCAGCCATGCTATTTCTAAAACGCTGGGTTTTGTCCTTTTCTTCTTTTTAGTCAGTGCCCTGATGCTGATGGGCAATCTGCTTCTGGGACTCTGCATCGTGCTGCCCTTGCTACTGATTGCCGGACTGATCTGGCTGTCCAAAGAACTGCCCAAATGGGCTTCAGCTGCCTACTGGCAGCAGCTGCGGGCTAATTCAGAAAGCTTTCAGGAGGCCATT
>NZ_KQ969392.1:169114-173192 GCF_001578865.1 Streptococcus sp. DD11 | reverse complement strand
ACCTGAAGACAGAAATCCTGCAGGGGCTGCCGGTGTTGGCGGCAGGAGTGGGGCTGCGCCTGACTCTGGGTCTGGTCGTTTTGGTCGGCTCCTGGCTTTTAGCTCAGGGTCAGCTGCCCTTGCTCTACTTTCTGGGCTACCTGCTGGCCACGGTCAAAATTATTGACGGCATGGAGGGGCTCTATATGAATGTCGCCGAGATTCTCTATATCAATGCTGCGGTCAGGCGGATAAAGGAGCTGCGGGAAGCACCCAAGCAGCAGGGGCGGGATGTTTCCCTCCGGCACTTTGATATTGAGCTGGACGGCGTCGGCTTTGCCTATAAAGAGGGGCAGCCAGTCCTGCAGGATGTCAGCTTTACTGCCAAGCAAAAGGAAATCACTGCCTTGGTCGGTCCGTCCGGCTGCGGCAAGACCAGCCTGCTGCGCCTCATTTCCCGGCTCTATGACTACCAAGAAGGCCAGATCAGGATTGACGGACAGGAGCTGAAAGAGATCAGCACCAACTCGCTCTTTGATTCGATTTCGATTGTTTTTCAGGATGTCAGTCTCTTTAATGCCTCTGTCTTGGAAAATATCCGTCTGGGCCGGCCGGACGCTTCTGACGAAGAAGTGCTGGCAGCAGCCCGTCAGGCCAACTGTCAGGCCTTTGTCGAGGCTTTGCCGGATGGCTATGACAGTCTGGTCGGTGAGAATGGCGCCAAGCTGTCGGGCGGCGAGCGCCAGCGGATTTCGATTGCCCGTGCCCTGCTCAAGCAGGCGCCGATTGTCATTTTAGATGAAATCACCTCATCGCTGGATATTGAAAATGAAAAGCTGATTCAGGAGAGTCTCAGTCTGCTGCTCAGGGACAAGACGGTCATCATCATTTCCCACCGCCTGAAATCGATTGAAAATGCTGATAAAATCGTGGTTCTCAAGGACGGCCGGGTGGATGGCATCGGCCGGCACAGGGAGCTCCTGCAGACTTCGGCGGTCTATCAGGAACTGGTGGAGACTTCTCGGCTGATTGAAGCATTTAAGTACAATAAATAAGAAAGGAAGTATTCCCTATGAAAAAAACTGCTTTCTCTGTTACAGATCTGGTCAATGCTGGTCTTTTTTCTCTCTTGATTGTGGCCGTGTCTTTTGTATCGGGCATGATTGGCTTTGTGCCTATCACCATGCCTATCGTGCCTTTCTTTGGCGCCCTGATTTCAGGTCCGCTCTTCATGCTCTACAGCACCAGAATCCATCGTTTTGGCATGATGCTGATTATGGGCTTGGTTTCTGCCTTGGTCTTTATCGTAACCGGCCATACCGCTCTGATCCTGCTGGGGACTGTTTTGGCGGCTCTGGCTGGAGAGTATATTTTAAAAAAAGGCGGTTATCAAAGCATCAAGCATGCCCGCTGGGCCTATGTGGCCTACAGCCTGTCTTCCTGCTTTAACCTGCTGCCGATCTATCTGACACGGGCAGACTATGTGCAGCATATGCTGGAACAAGGCTATGGTCAGGATTTTGCGGACCAAATGATGAGTGTCCTGCCTGACTGGTCCTTTCTTCCTATTGTCGTATTGGGGATGGTGGGGGCTTATCTGGGCTGCACCATCGGCATCAAGATGCTGAAAAAGCACTTTAAGCAGGCTGGCATGGCTTAGATAGAGGCCGCTTATGAAACTGGACTTTCGTACCAAGCTGGCCCTGACCGTTGTGATCTCCTATATTCTGCTCTTGGGCAATCTCCACCACCGTTATTTTCCGCTGGTCGTCTGCTTGGCAGCCCTGCCCTATCTTTTTCTCTTGCTGGCAGGGAAAATTGCAGAGGCAGTCAAGGGGCTGCTGCTGATTGGGCTGGCTGTTGTCATGCAGTATATTCTGCTGCGCTACCATCTGTCATCGTCCATCCTGCAGGCGGTCTTTCTCTTTATGACTATGGTCGTGCTGCGCATGTCGCCGGGCGTGATGATGGGCCGTTACAGCCTTTTGACCACCTCTATGAGCGATTTGGTGGCTTCGCTGCAGAGAATGAAGCTGCCCGACAGTTTGATTATCCCCATATCGGTCATGTTTCGCTTTTTCTACACGGTCAAGGAAGACTATCGCCAGATTCGGGATGCTATGTATCTGCATGGGCTGACCTGCAGGGAGTTTTTCAAAAATCCAGCCCGCATGCTGGAATACCGCTATGTGCCCCTCTTGGTATGCCTGACCCGAACGGCAGACGACGTGGCCATCTCAGCAATGACGAGAGGCTTAGTGGTGGGCGGCCGCCGCTCCAGTCTGTCTCAGACCAGGCTGGGCCTTTTGGACTATCTCCTGCTGGGCCTCCTGCTGGCAGTCCTGGCCTTAGATATTTGGAGTCGCTATGCTTGAATTTAAAGATTTCACTATTTCCTATGAGAAGCCTGTCCTGAAAGCTCTCAATCTGCAGTTTCAGCCGGGACAGATTACGGTTGTCAGCGGTGCTTCCGGCAGCGGTAAGAGCAGTCTGCTGCGCACAATCAACGGCGTCATTCCCTATTTTCAGCCGGCAGAGCTGTCCGGCAGCCTGACCTATCAGGGTCAGGATTTGCTGGCTCTGGATATGGCTGAGCGCAGCCGTTTTATTTCCACCGTTTTTCAAAATCCCAAGACTCAGTTTTATGCGACCAATTCGACCGATGAAATGGCCTTTGCCTTAGAAAACCGCAATCTGCCCCGGCAGGAGATTATCGAGCGCATCGACAGCTATACCCGGCTGTTGGGCGTGGAAAGGCTGCTGGACCGGGACATCTTTACCCTGTCAGGCGGAGAAAAGCAGCTTTTGGCGATTACCAGTGTGGCCTGCATGAACAACGATATTTATATGTTTGATGAACCTTCATCCTCGCTGGATCGAGAAGCTATCGAGCGGCTGAAAGAAGTTCTGCTCACATTAAAAAAGCTGGGCAAGACTCTGATTGTCGCTGAGCACCGGCTCTATTATCTGCAGGACATCATGGATCAGTTTATTTTGCTGGAAGATGCGACAGCTGCATCTTACCAGCCGCAGGAATTGGACGAAGATTTCCTGAGGCAGCACAAGCTGCGCAGCCTGACCAAGATCCAAAAGTCTGATTTGCAGACTTTGGACTACCGAGCCAAGTCCATGACAGATAAGGGATTTGAGGCTTCAGCCTCCCTTCTGGCTCAGGATTACAGCTACAGCTATGAGCGGCAGCCGGTCTTTGATATGAATCTTTCCCTGGAGCCGGGGATAAACTTTCTCATCGGTCAGAATGGTGTCGGCAAAAGCACTTTTCTGCGCTGTCTGAGCGGTTTGAATAAGCGGTTCAAGGGCCGGACTTTCTATCGCGGACGCTTGCTCAAACCCAGCTACCCTTGGCTCAGTATGATTATGCAGGATGTCAACTATCAGCTCTTTACAGAGTCGGTTTGGTCAGAGATTTCGATTGTCAGTGAGGACGAAGCTGCCAAGGAAGCAGCTCTGGCCCAGGTCGGTCTCTTGGACAAGAAAGAGCGCCATCCGCAGACCCTGTCGGGCGGAGAAAAGCAGCGCCTGCTGCTGGCCATGGCCAAGGTATCAGACAAGCCCATTGTCATTTTGGATGAGCCGACCAGCGGTCTGTGCAAAGGACAGATGGAGCGCATGATAGAGGACCTGCAGCAGATGGCAGAGCAGGGCAGGCTTCTGATTATTGTGACCCATGACTATGAGCTGATTAAGGCCTGCGGCGGCCATATTGTAGAATTTGTTAGATGAGCAGTATAGAATGCATTTGATATAATAAAAAAGCCTGTCGGGCTTTTTTATTATATCTGTTTACACACTCTTGCCCGGCAGGAGACTGACCGGCAGGAAATAGCCGGTGGCCTTGACCTCCTGACCGGCAATTCGCTTGAGCAGTAAGTCTACAGACAGACAGGCAATATCCTTGAGCGGCTGTTTGACAGTGGCCAGCTGCGGGTAGTAGTTTTCGACGAAGTAGGTGCCGTCGTAGCCGATAATTTTCAGCTCTTGCGGAATAGCAATCCCCAGCTCCTGAGCGACTTTCATCACCAAGATGGCTGTCAGGTCATCTGAAGCAAAGATAGCATCGGGCTTGGTCTGGGTCAGG
>NZ_KQ969392.1:154678-168848 GCF_001578865.1 Streptococcus sp. DD11 | reverse complement strand
GTCAGGTCATCTGAAGCAAAGATAGCATCGGGCTTGGTCTGGGTCAGGATCTGCTTGATTTCCATTTCCTTTCTGACTGGTGAAAAATCACTGGAGACATTGATGATGGGAGCGTCTGGCAGGACAGAAGCAAAGCCGGCATGGCGGAGACCGGTCGGGGAGTTGGAGTTGTCATTGCCGGTAATCATGATAATCTGACCTGCGCCGGACTTGACCAGCGTCTCGGCTGCCAGAACCCCGCCGGCGTAATTATCTGAGGAAACGACAGGAATATCCGGTGACAGGTTGCGGTCGAAGGAAATGATGGGCGCCGTCACCCGATTGTAGTCTTCAATCCCCAGATTGTGGCTGCCCGAGATGATGCCGTCCACCTGATTGGCTTCCAGCATTTCAAGATACTCGCGCTCCTTGGCAGAATTGTGCTCGCTGTTGCAGATAATGGTTTTATAGCCTTGTTTAAAGAGTTCGTGCTCCAGCTTGTCAATCAGTTCCGCATAAAAAATATGGCTGATATTAGGAAAGATGAGCCCGATCAGCTGGGCGGATTTGCCCTGCAGGCTGCGGGCCAGATTGTTGGGCTTGTATCCCAGCTCCCGCATGGCTTCCTCCACTCGGGAAATGGTTTTGCCTGATAAATAGCCTTTTTTATTGATGACGCGGGAGACAGTAGTGGGGCTGACCCCGGCTAATTTGGCGACATCAGTGAGCTTTGCGACCATAATCTAATTCATAGTAAGTGCCGGTCGGACTGCCCTGGGCGATGAAAATCCCCTTTTGGTCCTCCTGCGGGAAGACCCGGCCGGAAAATACTTTTTCTCCTTTATTGATGAAAATTTCAAAGACAGATTTGTCAATAAAAATATTGGCTTTAGCAGCTTTCCTGTCAATGCTGCAGGAGCGGCTGCTGCCGAAATCCAGAGCGAACGGCTCCCCTGCTTCCTTGCGGTCAACGGTTACCTGACCTGCTTGGGTATCGAAGCGGATGCGCAGGCCCTTGCCGTCTGCATCGGCAAACAGGACGATTTCGCTCTGCGTGTCTGCTGCAAGGTCCAGCTCCAGCTCATAGCTGTTTTCGGTATGGGTCTGATTGGCCAAGACCTGTGCAGGGCCTCGCAGGTCCTGCATGGCGGCTACGGGATACTGATAGAGTCTGCCTTCCTGCAGGGTCAGCTCCTTGACCAGAGAGAAAACTCCCTGATGGTCAAAGCGGTCAGATGGGTAGGCCACGTCTGGCAATCCCAGCCAGCTGACCGCCAGAGCTCGGCCGTCCGGCGCGTTGAAAGCCTGCGTCGCATAGCACTCGAAGCCGTAGTCCAGATTTTGAAGCGGACTTGGGTCAACGATTTTTGCCTGATTTATGTCAATCGATTGACCTATTTTATACATGTTTGGGTGAATGTTGTCGTAGTCCAGCACTTCCTTGGACAGCCCCTGAGGGCAGTAGAGCAGGACTGGCTGGTCATGGATGAAGACCAGATTAGGGCACTCCATCATATAAGCGGTCTTGTCGTTAGCGAAGTCCAGATTGCCGACGGCTTCCCAGTTGGTATAGTCATTGTCCACAGCCTTGTAGAGCTTGATATAGCCTTGTCTGTCTAGGTTTTGGCCGCCAACGATGGCGTAGAACTGCCCCTTGTAATTAAAAATCTGCGGATCGCGGAAATGATCGGTCGCTTCCTCAGGCTGCTCGATCAAGATGCGGTCAATTTTTTCGAGATTGCCTGCTTTATCCAGCAGGGCGCCGATCTGGTAGGGATGACGGCCCCAGTTTTCATCACGGACATTGCCAGTATAGAAGAGGAAGAGCTGGTCATCAAACTGCATGGCAGAGCCAGAGTAAGCGCCGTGGCTGTCCAGCGCCGTATCTGGCAGCACCCGCAGGCCGGTCTCTGTGAAGTGGACCAGGTCATCGCTTTCCAGCTGTACCCAGCACTTGAGACCGTGGGCAGCTCCGAAAGGGAAGTTCTGATAGAACAGGACCCACTTGCCGTCAAAATAGGAGAAGCCGTTGGGGTCGTTGAGCAGACCTGTCTGGGGCTCTACATGGTAGCTGGCCCGCCAAGGGGATTTGGCGATGTTTTCCTTGATGCGCTGCACCTCTTCTGCCGTCCAGTCTTCATAGCGTCTATAGCGTTGTTCAGTTGTCCAAGCCAATCGTTTGCCCTCCGAATCATATTATTTCTTATTACTATAGTAAACGTTTTCTCCTGAAAAATCAACTTTTAGCATGAAAAAAATAAAATTTCTGCAAAACGCTTGACATATTTTGAAAACGTGTTAAAATAATATTCGTAAAAGTGATAAATCGCTTTCAAAAGTTTTATATTATTTCATATATAAGGAGATTTTTGCAAATGAATAATACTGAAATTGCAAAAAAGGTCATTGATGCCTTGGGCGGACGTGAAAATGTCAACAGTGTGGCTCACTGTGCGACCCGTCTGCGCGTGATGGTCAAAGATGAAGAAAAAATCAACAAAGATGCTGTTGAAAACTTAGATAAAGTTCAGGGGGCTTTCTTCAACTCAGGCCAATACCAAATCATCTTTGGGACCGGTACGGTCAATAAAATTTACGACGAAGTAGTGGCGCTTGGACTGCCGACTTCTTCAAAAGACGACATGAAAGCAGAAGCGGCGAAGCAAGGGAATTGGTTCCAACGGGCCATCCGTACCTTTGGGGATGTCTTTGTACCGATTCTTCCAGCTATTGTTGCGACAGGACTTTTCATGGGAGTTCGTGGAGCAATTGCTCAGGATCAGGTTTTAGCTTTGTTTGGCACTACTGCGGATGCTTTCAAAGCAACTGACTTCTATACCTATACAGTAGTCTTAACTGATACCGCCTTCGCTTTCTTCCCAGCTTTGATTTGCTGGTCAGCTTTTAGAGTTTTTGGCGGAAACCCAATCATTGGTTTGGTTCTTGGCTTAATGATGGTAAACTCAGCACTTCCAAATGCTTGGGATGTGGCTGGTCAGGCTACTAAATTTGCTGTTGATCCTTCTAAGGATATTTTAGACAAAATTGCTAATATGGATGTTCTAGGAAGTCTGAAATTTACTGGCGAAGTTACAGCAACAAAAGCCCATCCAATATACTTCTTTGGTTTTATTCCAGTAGTTGGCTATCAAAACTCTGTACTTCCAGCTTTCTTTGTAGGATTGTTTGGTGCGAAATTTGAAAAATGGCTGCACAAGAAAATTCCAGATGTTTTGGATCTTCTTCTTGTTCCATTCCTTACTTTCCTTGTAATGTCTATTTTGGGACTATTTGTGATTGGCCCAGTCTTCCACGTTGTCGAGTCATTTGTTTTGAATGGTACAGAGTTCCTTCTTAGCCTTCCGTTTGGTCTTGCCGGTCTGATTATCGGTGCAGTTCATCAACTGATTGTCGTAACTGGTGTTCATCACATCTTCAACTTACTGGAATCTCAGTTGGTATCTCAAACTGGGAAAGATCCATTTAATGCCATTATCACTGCTGCTATGACAGCTCAGGCTGGTGCGACTTTGGCTGTAGCTGTGAAGACAAAATCTAAAAAACTCAAGGCTCTTGCATTCCCAGCAGCACTTTCTGCAGGATTGGGTATTACTGAGCCAGCTATCTTCGGGGTTAACTTGCGTTATGTTAAACCGTTTGTAATTGGACTCGGTGCCGGTGCTGTTGGTGGTTGGTTGGCTTCTATTATGGGGCTTGCAGGTACAAGTTTCGGTATCACAATTATTCCAGGTACTCTCCTATACCTGAATGGTCAATTGTTGCAATATATCTTTATGGTTGTTTTGACAACTGGTTTGAGTTTTGTTCTGACCTATATGTTCGGCTACAAAGACGAAGAAACTGCAGCAGAAGCTGCTGAAACTGAAAAACTGGTTGAAGAAGCTGAAACCGGCAAGGTTCCAGCAGCCCTTCAGGATGAAACCATCCTTTCTCCAATCGTTGGTCAGGCGGTAGCGCTCAGTGATGTCAATGATCCGGTCTTCTCCAGCGGAGCAATGGGACAGGGGATTGCCATCAAGCCTAGCGAAGGTGTGGTTTATGCACCGGCTGATGCAGAAGTGACCATCGCTTTTGAAACCGGTCATGCCTACGGTCTGAAAACATCTAATGGCGCCGAAATCCTGATTCATGTCGGAATTGACACGGTCTCCCTCAATGGTGACGGATTTGACCAAAAGGTTGCTCAGGGCGATAAGGTCAAAGCCGGCGATGTACTGGGAACTTTTGATGCTGCGAAAATCGCTGCTGCCAATTTGGATGACACAACGATGGTTATCGTCACCAACACTGCTGACTACGCTTCGGTTACTCCGACAGCAGAAGGGGCGGTTGCTAAGGGCGATGCAGCTATCGAGCTGAAGGCTTAATGAAATGAAAAACGGACAAATCAGTTTTTGTTCGTTTTTTTATCATCAGGCAGTTCTGCTGAAAAAAGTCATAAAAAGAATGATTTTTGACAGGAAGTCTGTTCGAGATATGCTATAATGGATAGAGTATAAATCAAATTGTAAAAGAGGTTCTGTAATAATGACGAAATTATACGGAAGTTTAGAAGCCGGCGGCACCAAATTTGTCTGTGCTGTTGGCAATGAACATTTTGAAGTGGTGGAAAAAACACAGTTTCCGACGACCACTCCTATTGAAACGCTGGACAAAACGATTGAATTTTTCTCCCGTTTTGACGGTCTGTCTGGCTTGGCCATCGGTTCTTTCGGTCCTATTGACATTGACAAGAACTCGCCCACCTATGGCTACATTACAACAACCCCTAAGCCCCACTGGGCGAATGTAGATATTGTGGGAGCTCTGCGCCGGGCCCTCAATGTGCCGATTTACTTTACAACGGATGTGAACAGCTCAGCATACGGTGAAGTGGTCGCCCGCAATAATGCCGGCGGGCGCATCGAAAACCTAGTCTACTATACGATTGGTACGGGTATCGGTGCCGGAGCGATTCAGCGAGGGGAATTTGCCGGCGGCACCGGCCATCCGGAGATGGGCCATTACTATGTGGCCAAGCATCCCATGGATGTTGAAAAAGAGTTCAACGGCGTCTGTCCGTTTCATAATGGCTGCTTGGAAGGACTGGCAGCTGGTCCCAGCTTAGAGGCCCGGACTGGCATCCGCGGCGAAAACATCAAGCTCAACAGCTCGGTCTGGGATATTCAGGCCTACTATATCGCTCAGGCGGCTATCCAGGCTACGGTGACTTTCCGGCCGGATGTCATCGTCTTTGGCGGCGGTGTCATGGCCCAGCAGCATATGCTGGACCGAGTCCGTGAGAAATTCACGGTACTTCTGAATGGCTATCTGCCGGTTCCGGATGTCCGGGATTATATCGTGACACCGGCTGTAGCCGGCAATGGCTCCGCAACGCTGGGCAACTTTGTACTGGCTAAAGAAGTTAGTGAGCGCCACGCAAAATAAGCTTATAGGGTCTGATTTATCAGACCCTTCTCTATGAGGAAAAACAATGGAAAAAGCGATTGTCAAAGATATTTTCTTCCTGCAGCAGCCATCTATGCGGGCTAGTAGAGAAGACCTTTATCTGGCTCAAGACTTGCAAGATACTCTGCAGGCCAATCGAGAAAATTGTATAGGGCTCGCAGCCAATATGATTGGCGAGCGTAAGCGGGTCATTATCTTTCTATATGGTTTGGTGCCAGTACTCATGTTTAATCCGGTGCTGCGCTCTAAATCAGGGCCTTATCAGACAGAAGAGGGCTGCCTGTCCTTGACTGGAAGTCGTCCCACCCAACGTTATCAGGAAATCACAGTTGATTATCTGGACAAAAATTGGCAGCAGCAGACCATGACCTTGAAAGGCCTGCCTGCCCAAATCTGCCAGCATGAATTGGATCATTTGGAAGGGATTATCATTTAGAAAAATTTGACAAAATTGCAAAAAATGTCTAAAATTAGAGATAATTAGCAGAATAATATTGAAGGAGGCAAGATGTAAATGAAAACAAAACTTTAGCACTGATAAGCGGTCTGGTTGGTTTGATTGGAGGGACTATTTTGCTGCTCTCGAATATCTTTTTGTTCCTTTTTCAGCCCTACTAGGTGATTCTGGCCTGAATTTACTGGGAGCGGTGATTAAATTGGCAGCTCTGGGCTTGGGAATTACTTCCTTGGCTTATTACAAAGGTCAAATGCGTTTCAGTGTCGCAGCGGGCGTCCTCCTTATCGTCGGAAGCAGCAACATCGCGCCCATTCCATTTATAGGCTGGATTGCAGGCATTCTCCTTATCATTGGAGGGGCTCTATTCCTCGCTTCTTCTTCAAAATTTTAATGCGGGACCAATCAATTTTTAGGCTGTTTGTCAGTTTGAAAGGAAGGGTGAAGAAATTTTCTTCGCTTTTTTTCTTGTTGAAAAAATAGTTCTCATGGAAACTTTTTTCTTGACTTTCTTTTTTCTTGTGTTAAAATAGTTCTCACGAAAACTATTTTTACAAAGGATACAGGTATGGATAAGCCTTTACTGGAATTGAAGCGTTTTGGACGAAAGATTCATCTCATAGCGGAAAAGCTTGCCAAGGAGCAAGGGATTGAGTCCATGGCTGGGCCTCAGGGGCAGGTCTTGCATATTGTCGCCTGTCGTATGGAAGAGGGGAAGGATACCCTTATCAAGGATATTGAGCAGGAGTTGGATATTTCCAAATCGGTGGCCTCTAACTTAATGAAAAGGATGGAGAAGAATGGCTTTATCAAGCTGGAAATGGGCAAGACAGACAAGCGGGCTAAATATATCCGTCTCACTCCGCAGTCGCAGGAAAGAATGAAGAAAATCCGTGACTTTTTTGATGAAATGAACCTTTCTATTTTGAATGGTGTTTCTGAGCAGGAACTGCTGATTTTTTCTCAAGTCATGGCCAAGTTTTATCAGAATATCGAAAGTTTAGAAAATGGAGGGAAAGATGTTTAAGTTATTTAAACGGCTGACGGTAAGGGAAGTGAGCATGATTGTTCTCAGTGTGCTCTTCACCTTCCTAACGGTATATCTGGAATTAGAAGTTCCGACCTATATTTCGACGATTACAGAACTGCTGCAGACGTCGGGAACAACTTTGGCAGATTTGTGGGAGCCAGGTCTGAAAATGATCGGTCTGTCTTTTGCTAGCTTACTGTCAGCTATCTCGGTTGGCTTTTTTGCCGCTCGTTTAGCTGCCAGCTTTACCCAGAGTTTGCGAAGCGATATTTTCAACCGTGTGCTAGACTATTCGCAGACAGAGATTAAGAAATTTTCAATCCCTAGTCTGTTGACTAGGACGACGAATGACATTACTCAGGTACAGACCTTAATCACTATGGGGCTGCAGGTGGTGACCAGGGGACCGATTATGGCGATTTGGGCCATGACCAAGATTATTGGCAAGTCCGAGAACTGGCTGACAGCAGTGCTTATTGCTGTTATAGTGAATATCCTGCTGACAGTAGTTTTGGTGACATTAGCCTTTCCCAAGCAGTCAGTTGCGCAGCGTTTGGTCGATAAGCTAAACAGCGTCACTAGAGAGAGTCTGACTGGGATTCGCGTGGTCCGGGCTTACAATGCTGAGGACTATCAGGATAATAAGTTTGCAGCGGCCAATGATGAAGTGACCCGTCTCAACCTCTTTGTCAATCGGCTCATGGCCATGATGAATCCAGTTATGATGGGGATTTCTAGCGGTTTGACACTGGCGATTTACTGGATTGGTGCTTATTTGATCCAGGAGGCTGGACTGCAGGAGCGCTTACCACTCTTCAGTGATATGGTCGTCTTTATGTCCTATGCTATGCAGGTTGTGATAGGCTTCTTACTCATGGGTGCCCTCTTTATCGTCCTGCCTCGGACCATTGTATCCGCTGGCCGGATTAATGAAGTACTGGACCTGCATTCTTCTATCACCAGTCCAGAGCATCCTAAGGCAGCAGCAGATAGCAAGGGAGAAGTGGTCTTTCGAGATGTGTCCTTCCGCTATGCTAAGAATTCTGAAGCGGTCATTGAGCATGTTAGCTTTACAGCGCAGGCTGGTGATACCGTGGCCTTTATCGGTTCAACTGGTTCAGGGAAATCCACACTTGTCAATCTCATCCCTCGTTTCTACGATGTGACTGAAGGAGAGATTCTGGTAGATGGCGTCAATGTTCAGGATTACCAGCTGGAAGATCTGCATAATAAGGTCGGCTACATCCCGCAAAAGGCTGTGCTTTTCTCTGGCGATATCGAGAGCAATCTGGACTTCGGTCAAAGCAAAGAAAGCCCGCTGGATGAGCAGAAAATGTGGGAGGCTCTTGATCTGGCACAAGCCAAGCCCTTTGTCCAAGAGAAGGAAAAGGGGCTGAAAGCTGAAGTGGCTCAAAGCGGAACCAACTTCTCTGGTGGCCAGCGTCAGCGTTTGGCCATTGCCAGAGCCTTGGCTCGTAAGCCAGAAATCCTCATCTTTGACGACTCCTTCTCAGCCTTAGACTATAAGACAGACCGCATTTTGCGCAAGGAACTGGCTGAGCGGACGCAGGATATGACCAAGCTAATCGTGGCACAGCGGATTTCTACTATCATGGATGCGGATCAAATCTTGGTCTTGGATGCTGGTAAGGTAGTCGGTCAAGGTACTCACCGAGAACTTTTGGCCAGCAACGAAGTCTATCAAGAAATTGCTTACTCACAACTATCCAAGGAGGAATTAGAAAATGGAAAATAAGAAGCCTTCATTATTTAGCCAGATACGGCCTTATCTCAAAGGCTTCCAGCTTCCTCTTGCTTTGGCATTCGTGGGAGCTGTCTTGTCAAACATTATTACGGTCTATGGGCCAAATAAATTAAAAGAAATTACCAATCTCATTTCTGATGGTCTGGCTACCAGCATTGATTTGAAAGCTGTGTCTCAGATTGCCCTTCTGCTGACCGTGCTCTATGCAGTCGGAGCCCTACTCAACTATGGTCAGTCCTTTATCATCAGTACGGTTATCCAGTATTTCTCCAAGCGGCTGCGGACAGCCATTGCAGAGAAGATTAATAAGCTGCCGTTGGGCTATTTCGATGGTCATTCTCAGGGGGATACTCTGTCGCGCGTGACCAATGACGTGGATACGGTCGGCCAATCCCTCAACCAGAGTCTGGGGAATGTTATCTCTGCCAGCCTGCTCTTGGTTGCTGTGGTTTTGACCATGTTCTTCATGAACTGGATCTTGGCCATGGTAACTATCTTGGCTACTGTATTAGGTTTTGTCTTTGTTGGTCTCATTATGGGCAAGTCCCAGGGTTATTTCACCGCCCAGCAAAACGATCTGGCAGCTGTCAACGGTTACGTGGAGGAGATGTACTCCGGCCATAATGTCGTTACCAGCTATAATGCCATTGAGCAGTCTAAGGAGCGCTTTGCAGTTCTCAATCACAATCTCTATAATAGTATTTGGAAATCTCAATTTATCTCTGGCATGATGATGCCGCTCATGTTCTTTACGGGGAATTTTGCCTATGTGCTGGTTATTTTGGTTGGTGCTGCTCTGGCAATTAATGGCTCTATTAGCATCGGAATTATTGTCGCCTTTATGGTTTATGTGCGGACCTTCTCTCAGCCTTTGTCACAGATTGCCCAAGGTATCACTGTCTTGCAGCAGGCTGGTGCAGCACTGGTTCGTGTCCTTGAATTTCTGGCTGAGCCTGAGATGGAAGATGACCAGCATAAAGAGCAGCAGCTTGCTGCTGTCAAGGGAGATGTTGCCTTTGAAGATGTCTTCTTCGGTTACAAGCCAGACCAGACGATTATTCATGATTTCTCAGCCCAGGCCAAAGCCGGACAGAAGATTGCCATTGTCGGCCCAACGGGTGCTGGTAAGACGACCATCGTTAATCTCCTTATGAAGTTCTATGAAATTGACAAAGGGCGTATCAGCATTGACGGTATAGATATTAAGGATATGAAACGCTCCGAGGTTCACGATGCCTTTTCAATGGTCTTGCAGGATACCTGGCTGTTTGAGGGAACTATCCGAGAAAACTTGATTTACAATCAGGAGCATGTCACGGATGAAGCAGTCGTTGCCGCAGCGAAGGCGGTCGGTGTTCATCACTTTATCATGACTCTGCCGCAGGGCTATGATACAGTGCTGGATGACACGGTCAACTTATCGGTTGGTCAGAAGCAGCTGTTGACGATCGCTCGTGCTCTGCTGAAAGATGCGCCGCTCTTGATTCTGGATGAGGCGACTTCGTCCGTCGATACGCGGACAGAAGAGCTGATCCAGAAGGCGATGGACAAGCTCATGGAAGGCCGGACTTCCTTTGTCATTGCCCACCGCCTGTCCACTATCCGCAATGCCGACCTGATTTTGGTCATGCGGGACGGCAATATCATCGAGCAGGGCAATCATGATGAACTGATGGCTCAGCGCGGCTTCTATGCTGACCTCTACAACAGTCAGTTTGTGGAGGAAGATGCGGGCTAATGCTCAAATAAAACATCAGGAATGTTTCTTTTCCTGATGTTTTTTTAATTTAACAGAATTGTAAGAAATGCTCAGTTTTCAGTGAGCACGTCCTAAATACCTAACTTTTTTCGCTGGTGCTCCAGGAAAAACTTGACAGCTTTTGTTGTTTATATTAAAATAAATTTAATATAAGAACTGAAAGCGAACACAACGGAGTGTTTGTTCTATATCTATGTGAGCAACGGTGCTGCAAAAAATAAAGAAGTTTTATTTTTTGCAGCACTTTTTTTATCAGCGAATCTGGAGTAAAGCGATGAAGCAATTGATGCTGGCCGGTGTTTCCAGCGGTGTCGGAAAGACCACAGTTACCCTAGGTATTTTGAAAGCTCTGGCAGACAGAGGTTATCAGGTTCAGCCTTATAAGGTCGGACCGGATTATATTGATACAGCTTATCATAGCCGGATTACCAAGCGGCCGTCACGGAATGTGGACAGTTTTATGATAGCAGACGATCAGAGTCTGGCTTGGTCCTACTATAAATGGCATGGAGATGCGGATGTGGCAGTGGTTGAGGGCGTCATGGGGCTCTTTGATGGTCTGGGAACGGACAAGGACTGCGCATCTTCGGCTTCTGTTGCCAAGAAGCTGGGGATTCCGGTTGTACTCATTATCGATGGCAAGGCAACCTCTACCTCGGCAGCGGCTATGGTGCACGGTTTTGCGACTTTTGATCCGGCTCTGGACATTGCCGGTGTCATCATCAATCGGGCGGCTTCACAGACCCACTATGAACTGATCAAGGGGGCCATTGAGCGCTATACGGATGTAGAAGTGCTGGGCTATCTGCCCAAGAATGCGGCAGCAGAGCTGCCTTCGCGGCATCTGGGCTTGATTCCAGATGTAGAAATGGACGATCTGGACCATCGCTTTGAGGAGCTGGGAGCCGCTGCTGCGGAGCATATTGACCTAGACAGGCTGCTGGAAAAGGCAGAACTGCCGGATAAGCAGATGGCCAATCCCTTTCATATCCGCAACGATGAGCCGCTGACTCTGGCCTATGCTTTGGATGATGCCTTCCACTTTTACTACGAAGACAATCTGGACTTTCTAAGAGAGCTCAAGGTTCAGCTGCTGCCCTTCAGTCCCTTGCGAGACAGGGAATTGCCAGCTGCGGATGCTTATTATTTTGGAGGCGGCTTTCCGGAAGTTTATGCACAGAAACTGATGGATAATGCCGGCTTTCGGGCTTCGGTCCGGAGGGCTCATGAGCAGGGACGGCCCATCTACGCAGAATGCGGCGGTCTCATGTATCTGGGAGAACGGCTGGAGACAGAGGGCAAGGTCTATGAAATGGTCGGTATTTTCAAAGGCAAGAGCCTGATGACTCCCGGCCTGAAAAGCTTTGGCTACTGTCAGGCGGAGACGCAGGCAGTTAGTCTGTTTGGTCCCAAAGGGACAGCGGTCAGAGGGCATGAATTTCACCATTCGGTCTTTGAGACGGAGGAAGAGACAGTCCTCAAGCTGGAGAAAATCAGGGACGGTCAGGTCGTAGCTGCCTGGACAGGCGGCTATCAGAAAGGGCGGACTTTTGCCAGCTACCTGCATGTTCATTTCTATCAGGACGAGCAGCTGCTGGCCAGCTGGCTGGACTACATCAAAGAGGCGAAGTGATATGGTACTCATTGCAATTTTTCTGGCTGTCTTACTGGACTGGCTGCTTGGCGACCCCTACAGCTGGCCTCATCCAGTCAAGTGGATGGGTTCCTATATTTATTTATGTATGCGCTTGCAGAACAAACGGCCGCTCCCGCCTTATCTGTTTGGACTTTTTCTCTGGCTGACGACAGTCGGTCTGTCTCTGGGGCTGACCTATGGGCTGCTCTGGCTGGCTGGCCTGGTCCATCCTGCCCTCTACTGGGCTGTCTGGATCTACCTGGCTTATGCCAGTCTGGCAGCGAAAAGTCTGGCCTTTGAGGCTCGTAAGGTCTATCAGACGCTCAAGTTTGGCAGCTTGGAAGAGGCCAGAAAGCAAGTGGGCATGATTGTCGGTCGGGAGACGGCTCAGCTGACAGCAGAGGAAATCAGCAAGGCGACGATTGAGACGGTCGCTGAAAATACCAGCGACGGGGTCATTGGTCCTCTGCTCTGCCTTTTTCTGGGCGGGCCGGTTTTCGCCATGACCTACAAGGCCATCAATACACTGGATTCGATGGTGGGCTATCAGACGGCCAAATACCGGAAGATTGGCTTAGTATCTGCCAGAATGGATGATCTGGCCAACCTGATTCCAGCCCGGCTGACCTGGCTTTTCTTGATTCTCAGCAGTCAGATTTTGCTGCTGGATGTCAAAGGGGCCCTGCGGATTGGCTGGCGAGACCGCTACCAGCATGCCAGTCCCAACAGTGCTTTTTCAGAAGCCGTTGTGGCAGGCGCTTTGGGCATTCAGCTGGGCGGGCCGCATGTCTATCACGGAGAGCTGGTGGACAAGCCGACCATTGGACAGGCGGCGAGACAGGTAGAGGCTGAGGATATTCAGACGGCCGTCTCCCTGCTCTATACCGCCACCATGACGGGGCTGATTCTCTTTTCTGTTTTTTACCTACTAAAGCAAGTATATTTCTAGGAGCAAGCTATGGCATATATACAAAATCCTTCCTCCATCGAGGAAAAGAGCTTTCAAATTATTCAGTCTATGATTGCTGAAAAAGACCCTGATTATGTCTTTCGCTCGGAAATGGAAGAATCCATCATCAAGCGGGCCATCCATACGACGGGGGATTTTGACTATCTCTACACCATGCGCTTTGAGCACGGCGTTCTGGAAAAGATAGAGGAGGTTCTCAGAGCCAAGGGCACCATCCTGCTGGACTCGACCATCTCTCTCAATGGGATTAATAAGCGAGTTCTTGACCAGCTAGGTGTAAGCTACCGCTGTTTGATCAGTGATGAGGAAGTGGTGCAGCTGGCCAAGGAGAAGCAGATTACCAGAGCCATGGCGGCTGTTGAGGTGGCGGCTGGGATTGAAGGTCCCAAGATTTTTGCCTTTGGCGGTGCTCCGACGGCTTTATCTTATCTGATTGAGCTGGCGGAGCAAGGACTGGTAGAAGCGGATGCGGTGATTGGTGTCCCAGTTGGCTTTATCCATGTCGAAGAATCCAAGGAAGAGCTGCTCCAGTCGGGTCTTCCGGCCATTGTCAATCTAGGCAGAAAGGGCGGCAGCACCATTGTGGTAGGCATCCTCAATGCCGTCATCTATCAGCTGAGAGCAGTCGTGACGGACGATTATGTCCGCTACTCTACACCGTCCAGTCAAAAGGAAGGAGAAGGCTAGATGGCTTATCTAAAAGCAGGACATCAGATAGAAGAAGCGAGTTTTAGCAAGATTCAGGAAATCATTGATCAAGAGCATCCGGATATTCGGTTTTCAGATCCTTTCGAGGAAGCGGTGCTCAAGCGGGTCGTCTTTGCCAGTGCGGACTTTGACTACCTCTACAATATCAAGTTTTCCAATCAGGCCATGGACAGGATCTTCTATGTCCTCCGACATCGGGGCACGATTTTTACCGATACGACCATGGTGCTGGGCGGTTTTAATAAGAAACTGCTGGATGACTTGGGTGTGGCCTATCGCTGTCTGGTCAATGAGCCGGAAGTTTTTCGGGAGGCCAAGGAAAAGGGGATTACCCGCTCTATGGCTGCGGTGGAATATGCGGCTAAGGTGGCCGGTCCTAAGCTCTTTGTCTTTGGCAATG
>NZ_KQ969392.1:153262-154245 GCF_001578865.1 Streptococcus sp. DD11 | reverse complement strand
ACCTCTATCTTTAAGGTGCTGGACATGGTGGAAGAGGGGAGCCTGCAGCCGGACGCGGTCATCGGTGTGCCGGTCGGCTTTGTCGGAGCAGCAGAGTCCAAGCTCAAGCTGCATGAAAGCGCCGTGCCATCAATTGCAGCCCTGGGCCAAAAGGGCGGCAGCACCATTGCGGCAGCGGTGGTCAATGCCATCCTCTATCAGCTCGAGCTGGGGACCAGCGACTATGAGCGCTTCAGGGTTGCCAGACCTGAGCAGGCTTCAGAAAAGAGAGGGGGCTGACCATGGACGAATACGCTTATGTCAACGGAAAGAAACTAAAAAAAGGCTTTACGACCGGCACCTGTGCAACGGCAGCAACCGTCGCTGCTCTGAGCATGATTTTAAATCAGGAAACAGAAGAAAAGGTCACTGTACACACGGCTTCGGGCGTGGAAGTGACCATGGAGGTTCACAAGCCTTCTTTTGGAGCAGAGGAGGCGACCGCTGCTATTGAAAAAGACGGCGGCGATGATGCGGATGCGACGCATGGACTCTTGATCTACTCGACGGTGACCCTCCTGCCGGATCAGACAGAGATTGAAATCGACGGCGGTCAGGGAGTCGGGCGCGTGACAGA
This sequence comes from Streptococcus sp. DD11, assembly GCF_001578865.1. Classification (NCBI taxonomy): domain Bacteria; kingdom Bacillati; phylum Bacillota; class Bacilli; order Lactobacillales; family Streptococcaceae; genus Streptococcus; species Streptococcus sp. DD11. The sequence continues at coordinate 153,629 of NZ_KQ969392.1, read as the reverse complement.
GAAGGGCCTGGCCTGCGATGTCGGCATGGCGGCCATCAATCCGACTCCTCGGCGAATGATTGAGCAGCATGTCCGCGAGATTATCGGTCCCAACTGCGGGGCGCGGGTTATCATTTCCGTACCTGGAGGGGAGGAGACGGCCAAGCTGACCTATAATTCCCGGCTGGGCATTGTCGGCGGCATCTCTATCCTCGGAACGACTGGGATTGTCAATCCCATGTCTGAGGACAGCTGGAAGGCGGCTATCACTATTGAGCTGACCATGCTCTACAATCAAGGGCATCGCTCGGTCGTTCTGGTGCCGGGGAACTACGGGGAAGACTTTGCGACCAAGACCTTGGGGATTCCGGTCGGGCGCATCGTTAAT
>NZ_KQ969392.1:135192-152937 GCF_001578865.1 Streptococcus sp. DD11 | reverse complement strand
CTTCTGGGTCAGGAAGCCTATTTTGAGAAGGCGGACCGTATTTTAGGCAGTGAGCGGCATCTGGAAATCCTGCCGCCGGCTTATCGGGATAAGGGCCTGGTCCCTCCTAAAAAATTAGCTGCGCTGGCGGAATTGCTGGAAAGCTTTGGGGAGGAGGAACAGATCCTCTATCTGGCATCGGGTGATCCGCTGATCTATGGTTTGGGCAAGTGGCTGTCAGAGAAATTCAAAGGGCGCGTGGTTATCTCGCCGGGTATCAGTGCCATGCAGTATCTGGCCAGCAGGATTGCCCTGCCGATGAACGATGCCTATCTGACCAGCAGCCATGCCAAGACACCTAACTTTGACCTGATTATGAGTTTGCCAAAGGTCTTTATGGTGACGGACCAGAAAGTCGGTCCCTATGAGATTGCTCAGGAGGCGATGAAAAGAGGCTTGGATAAGCTGCTGGTCATCGGTGAGCAGCTGAGCTATGATGATGAGCGCATTAGCATTCTGCCTGCAAGTGAGGTAGAAGACAGAGACTATGAGATGAATGTGGTGGTGGTGCTAGATGAAGGATTCGGAATTTATCAGGGCTAAAGTCCCTATGACTAAGGAAGAAGTCAGAGCCATCAGTTTGGATAAGTTGGAGCTGCATCGGGCCAAGCGCATGCTGGATGTCGGCTCTGGCACCGGCAGTGTCACAATTCAGGCAGCCCGAACCTATCCAGAACTGGAAGTAGCAGCCGTGGAGCGCAATGAAGAGGCGCTGGCCCTGACGCGGGAAAATATCCAGCATTTTGGCTGCAGCAATGTCCGTCTCTATCCAGGACTGGCGCCGATTGAGCTGAAGGGCAGTTTCGATGCAGTTTTTGTCGGCGGAACCGGGGGCAATATGCAGGAGATCTTCGACTGGTGCGCTCGGATCATGGAGCCTGGCGGCCGGCTGGTTTTGAATTTTATCCTGCTGGAGAATGCTCTGGAAGCAGCCCAAATCGCCGAGCAGATGGACTGGGAGGAGCTTGAGATTGTCTCGGTTCAGGCCAGCCGCTGGACGGGACTGGGCAAGGGGCACTATTTCAAGCCTCAAAATCCAACCATCATTGTATCCTGTAAGAAAAAAGAAAGGGAGGGTGACTGATGGCCAAAGTACACTTTGTTGGAGCTGGACCGGGGGATGTGGAGCTGATCACGCTCAAGGGCTATAGGCAGCTGTCTCAGGCTGATGTGGTCATTTATGCAGGCTCTCTGGTCAATCCGGACCTGCTGAGCTACTGCAAGGAAGGGGCTGAGATTCATGACAGCGCCAGCATGCATTTGATGGAAATCATCGATGTCATGGAGGCCGGAGTCCAGGCTGGGAAAGAGGTGGTTCGCCTGCAGACAGGAGATTTCTCCATCTACGGCTCCATTCGGGAGCAGACCGAGGAGATGAAGAAACGCGGCATTGACTTTGACTGTACGCCGGGTGTCAGCTCTTTTCTGGGGGCAGCCTCCAGTATCGGGACAGAGTACACGGTGCCCGAAGTCTCTCAAAGCCTCATCATCACTCGGATGGCTGGCCGGACACCTGTGCCGGACCGGGAGGCCTTGCGGAGCTATGCCCAGCACCGGACCTCTATGGCGATCTTCCTGTCGGTTCAGGGGATCGAAAAGGTGGTCAGCGAGCTGATAGAGGGCGGCTATCCTCCAGAAACGCCTGTGGCTGTTATTTACAAGGCTACTTGGCCGGACGAAAAGAAGGTGTTTGGCGATTTGACAAACATTGCTGATAAGGTCAAGAAAGCTAAGATTAGAAAGACAGCCCTGATTCTAGTCGGTGACTTCTTGGGTGAGGAATTTTACTATTCCAAGCTCTACCATGCAGATTTTCAGCATGAGTTTAGACGGGGGAAGAGCAGCCATGCCAAGTGATTCTCAGGCTAGATATGCTATCGTGACGGTGACAGCTGTCGGCAAAGAGCTGGCCCTGACCCTGCGGGACAAGCTGGGCAAGGCAGTCCCCGTCTATACGACGCCTCGGCTGGCAGATGATCAGGTCAAGGCCATTGAAGGCCGCGCAGTGGAGGCGATAGCCCAGCTTTTTCAGCAGGTAGATGTCCTCATTTGCATCATGGCGGCCGGAGCTGTGGTGCGGGCCATCGCTCCTGTCCTGCAGGACAAGACCAGTGACCCGGCCGTGATTGTCATGGATGAGAAAGCCACCCATGTCATCAGCCTCTTAAGCGGTCATCTGGGCGGCGCCAATCAGGTGACGCGCGAAATCGCAGATTTGCTCGGTGCCAATCCCGTCATTACGACAGCAACGGATGTGCAGAATGTGACAGCGCTGGACAATCTGGCCCAATCGGTCAATGGCTGGCGGCCGGATTTGAGGCCGCTCATCAAGCCCTTTAACAGCTATCTAGGCAGCGGCCGCACGGTCTATTTCTATCAGGAGAAGGACTGGGTCAGCGACCTTCGCGGTCTGACTCCTGTGGATGAGGAAGAGCTGGCGGCTGTTCTCAAGGGAAGGGAGCCGCTGATTCTGCTGACAGCTGATAAAAAAGCTATTCAAAGAGAAAATCTGGCAGTCATCTATCCTCGGCCCTATGTCTTGGGCGTTGGGGCTCGAAAAGATGTGGCACCGGCTGTCTTTCGTGCAGGTTTTGAGGACTTCTGTTTGCAGCAGGGGATTTCGGCTAATGAGATTGCCAAAATCGTCAGTATTGATGTCAAGAAGGATGAAGCAGCCATTGTGGCCTTGGCTCAGGAATTGGGCTGTCCCTTTGAGACCTTCAGCAAGGAAGAGCTGGCTGCCGTAGCAGACCGCTATCCTCAGTCTGCCTTTGTCAAACAGACAGTCGGAGTCGGCAGTGTCGCCTTGGCTAGCGCAGATCTGGCCAGTCAGGGTCAGGTCCTGACCGAGCGCTTTGCCAAAAACGGCTGTACCTATGCGCTTGCAAAAGCGGTAATAAAAAGTAAATCAAAAAAGAGCAGGCGGTCTGATGGACCAACTGCCATTATAGAATCTTATCATATAAGGAGAAACATATATGCTATACGTTATCGGATTAGGCCCAGGTAAGGAAGAATTGATGTCGCAGGAAGCGCTGGCTGCTTTAGCCGACTGTGAGATTATTGTCGGCTACTCGACCTATATGCGACTGATTCGCGATTTGGTCAAGGACAAGGAGCACGTAGCGACAGGGATGCGCCAGGAGATTGACCGCTGCCAAAAGGCCATCGACTTGGCTAGGGAAACGGGCAAAAATGTCGGAGTCGTCTCCAGCGGAGATGCCGGTGTCTATGGAATGGCAGGCTTGATCTTGGAGCTGCTGGGCGATGCCAGTGATGTAGAAGTTAAGGTGGTTCCAGGTATTACAGCCAGTCTGGGTGCCGCTGCAGCTATGGGAGCTCCTCTCATGAATGATTTCTGCCATATCAGCCTGAGCGACTTGATGACACCTTGGGACATGATTGAGAAGCGTCTGCATGCGGCCGCTCAAGGGGACTTTGTCGTCTGCCTTTACAATCCTCGGAGCAAGGGCCGTCCAGACCATCTGGCCAAGGCACTCGCTATCATGTCTGAGTACAAGTCAGCCGATACCATTGTCGGTATCGGCAAAGACATTGGCCGCAAGGATGAGGAAATCATCCTGACCACCATCAAGGACTTGGATGAGACTTTGGTAGATATGACCACCATCGTCATCGTTGGCAATAAAGAAACTTATATCAAAAACGGCCGCATGATTACACCTCGAGGGTATACTGTATGATGAAATTACTGCTGGGAGGCACATCCGACAGCACTGCTATTTTAGAACTGCTGGATCGCATGAAAATTGATGTAACCAGCTCTGTTGTCACAGACTACGGCCGGCACTTGGCTTCTCAGTTCGGCCAGCCGGTCATTCAGGGCCGGCTGACTGCTGAGGATATGGCGGCTTTCATCAAAGAGCATGATGTAGACGAGATTATTGATGCCACCCATCCTTTTGCGGACATTGTTTCCAAGGAAGCCATTCGGGCGGCAGAGCTGGCCGGTGTGTCTTACCTGCGCTTTGAGCGGCAGGCGACGCTGGATTTGAGCGGAGCCATCGTAGTGCATTCGACCCAGGAAGCCATCGCAGAGATCGCCAAGCGTGGCTACCAGACGGTCTATCTGGGGACCGGCAGCAAGACCCTGCCGCTCTTTGTGGAAGGCTTACCGGGCCGGCGGATTGTCGTCCGCGTGCTGCCGACATCAGAGGTGCTCTTGGCCTGTGAGCAGCTGGGGCTGGTCGCAGACCAGATTGATGCGATCAAGGCTCCTTTTTCCAAGGAGTGCAATAAAGAGCTGCTGCTGCGCTCGGGAGCAGATGTCTTTGTCTCCAAGGAGAGCGGCACGGTCGGCGGGATTCGTGAAAAGATTGATGGCTGTCAGGAGCTGGGGATAGACTGCATTATCATCTCCCGGCCAATGGTGGCCTATCCGCAGATGGTTTCAAGCTTGGAAGAGCTGGAGGCTTATCTGACAAAATAGCTAATGCTCTTCGAAAATCTCTTCAAACTGTGTCAGTATAGCCTGAGGCTAGCTCCGACATGGGCCGCATTGAAACGATTCTTTTCGTGCGACTGGATTTGTGCAGGAGTTTGAGAAAGTCCTCTAGGATTTCTCGTAACAGGATGCGCAGCTAGCTTCCATCATGTCTGCTCTGTCTAGTTTGCTATTTGATTTTCATTGAGTCAAACAAAAGGAGAAAAAATGTCCGGTTTAGTAACGTTATTGGGCGCAGGTCCGGGTGATGCGGAGCTGCTGACCCTCAAAGGCAAGCGTCGGCTCCAGGAGGCAGATGTGCTGGTCTTTGACCGCTTGATTAACCAAGAGCTCTTTCAGCATATAAAGGCTGACTGCGAGAAGATAGATGTTGGTAAAAAGCCCGGCCAGCCCTGTATCCGACAGGAAGCTATCGAGGAAATTCTCATCGAAAAAGCCCGTCAGGGCAAGCGGGTAGTCCGCCTCAAGAGCGGCGATCCCTATATCTTTGGCCGAGGCGGAGAAGAAGGAGTTCGCTTGGCGGAAGCCGGCGTGGACTTTGAGGTGGTGCCGGGCATTACCTCGGCTGTGGCTGGTCTGACCTATGCTGGGATTCCTATGACCTATCGGGATGTGGCGACCAGTTTTCATGTCTTTACCGCCCATCTCAAGGATGAGACAGAGAGGCTCAACTGGGAAGCGATTGCCCAGCTCAAGGGGACTCTGGTCTTTCTCATGGGCATGAAAAATCTGCGCTCCATCGTGCAGGAGCTGACAGCCAGAGGGTATGATGAGAGCAAGCCTGCCGCTGTCATTGAGTGGGGAACCCATCCCCAGCAGCGCTCGGTAGACGGGACCTTGGCCAGCATCGCAGACCTAGCAGAAGCGGCCGCCTTTCAGGCGCCCAGTGTCATCGTGGTCGGGGAAGTCGTTGCCTTTCGCCAGCAGCTGAATTTCCATGAGCAGCGGCCGCTCTTCGGCCGGAATATCCTCATCCAGCAGTCAGACACAGGAAAGCTCCCTCGCCTGCTCAAGGATGCTGGAGCTGCGCTGACTACCTTCCCTGCCCGGACCCGAGTGGAGGAATTGGTCCTGCCGCTGCCGGACTTGGAGAGGGCAGACGGTCTGGTCTTTGCTGATATGCAGAGCTGGCCGCTCTTTCTGAAAGCCCTGCGCAGCCAAGGCAGAGACTTGCGCAGCTTGTCTCACATCCGCTTTGCGGCTATCGGCCGCCACACGGCCAAGTCTATCGAAGCGAGCGGCGTCTTGCTGGATCGGATGACAGCCCAGCAGTCGGATGCAGCCTTTGCGGCCGCTCTTGAAAAAGAAGGCGGCAGCTGGTATATCCTGACGGCTGAGCATAAGCAGGCGAGTCTGGAAGAGCTTTATTCCCTGCCGGTCATAGCCAGCCACAGATTGGCCTTTGACAGCCCGATAGAGAGGGATAAATGGCCGGAGATCGAGGCGGTTTGCCTGCCCAACTCTGCCGCGGCCATGAACTTTGTAGCAGCCAGCCAGGCAGCAGGCTATGACTGGAAAGAACAGCCCCTCATCGTCATGGGAGCCAGCACACGAGCGGTACTGGATGCAGCAGGCTTTGACAGGATTGTGGAGACGGATGAAGCCACCATTGCCTCTATCATCGACAAATGCCGGGAAATTCTCTGAAAGGATGCAGGTCATGAGTAAAGCTATAGTAGTTGTCAGTTTCGGAACGACCTATTCAGAAACCAGACGCAAAACCATCGAGGCCTGTGAGCAGGCCATTCAGCAGCGATTTTCAGACTATCCGGTCTACCGAGCCTTCACTTCGAATGTCGTCAGACGGCGGATTAAGCAGCAGGAGGGACTGGACATTCCGACAGTCAGAGCAGTCTTGGAGCAGCTCGCAGAGCAGGGGACAGAAGAGGTCTATCTCCAGCCGCTCCACGTCATTCTGGGCAGTGAGTACGAAAAGATCCTAGCGCAGGCCAGCGATTTTCAGGACGCCTTTAAGAAGCTGGTCGTGGCTAAGCCTCTGCTGCACAGTCAGGAGGATTATGAGGCTGTCGGCTCTATCCTGCTGGACCGCTATGGGCAGCTGCCGTCAGATGCAGCAACGGTTCTGATGGGCCACGGCAGCCAGCATTATGCTTTTACAGCCTATGCGGCCTTGGACCACATGATGCGGGCCAGTCCGGTCTATGTCGGCTGTGTGGAGAGCTACCCTCCGGTGGAGCTGATCGAGCAGGCGCTGAGAGAGCGGGGCATCCGGGAGGTGCATCTGGCTCCTTTCATGCTGGTAGCAGGCGACCATGCGACCAATGACATGAGCTCAGACGAGGAAGGTTCCTGGTATCACTTCTTCAAGGAACAGGGCTATGAGGTCAAGGCTCATCTGATTGGCCTGGGCGAATACCCTGAGATTCAGCAGCTCTACATTCAGCATTTAGAAGAAATCATCGAATAGGAGGAAGGAATGGCAAAATTTTACGGAATTGGTGTGGGACCAGGTGATAGCGAGCTGGTCACTGTCAAGGCCAGTCGGCTTTTGGAAAATCTAGATATTCTCTATACACCTGAGGCTAAGAAGGGGAGCAAGAGCTTTGCATTAGGTATCGCAGAGCCTTACCTGAAGGAGCAGCTGGAAATCAAGCAGCGGCATTTCCCTATGGTTCGTTCCAATTCGGCCAAAGAAGCCCAATGGCAGGCCATCTCTGCTGAAATCGCAGCAGATGTCCGGTCTGGCAAGAATGTGGGCTTTACCACACTGGGAGATCCCATGGTCTACAGCACTTACAGTTATTTGCTGGCCCTGCTGGAAAAGGACATTGACTGTCAGACCATTCCCGGTATCACCTCCTTCTCAAGTATGGCTTCTGAGCTGGGTCAGCCGCTGACCATGGATGAGGAGTCTCTGGCAGTCCTGCCGGCTACGGCTCCTGCTGACAAGATTGAGGCGGCGCTTGAGCTGCATGACTCGATTGTGCTGATGAAGGTGGCCAATCATCTGGATACAGTCCTGCCTCTGCTGGAAAAGCTTGGCCTCTTACAGCAGACGTTCATGGTTAGCCATTCGTCGACTGACAAGCAACAAACTCTGCTGGGCCTAGCAGGAATCACGCCAGAAACCAAGCTGCCTTATTTTACTACTTTCCTCGTTAAAAAGAAGATTTTTTAAGATCAGAGCCTATGTTTAAGAGGCTGTCCCGCCGCCTTAAGACATCAGGTTCTTAGTAAAGGAAATAAACATGAAACTATTGAAAAATAAAAAGTAACTTTTGTTGCCTTGCTGGCTGTTTTGGCGCTGCTGAGTACTCAGTCTGTGTCAGCTATGCATATCATGGAAGGCTATCTTCCGCTCTTTTGGTGTATCTTTTGGTTCGTCGTTTTCCTGCCTTTCTTTGTAGCAGGCTTGCTGCGTATCAAGAAAATCGTCGCAGAGGATCCCAACTCTAAGACCATGCTGGCCTTGTCCGGAGCCTTTATCTTTATCCTGTCTTCGCTGAAGATTCCTTCTGTCACAGGATCTAGCTCGCATCCGACAGGGGTTGGTCTGGGGACGGCCATGTTTGGCCCGTCTGTCATCAGTGTTTTGGGGACTATCTGCCTGCTTTTTCAAGCCCTCCTCTTGGCGCATGGCGGCTTGACGACTCTGGGTGCCAATGCCTTCTCCATGGCGGTGGTTGGTCCGTTTGTGGGGTATTTCGTCTACAAGTTTGCTAAATCCATCAAGCTGTCTACAGCAGTTTCTATCTTTATCTGTGCTGTGATAGCCGACTTGGCGACTTATGCGACAACTTCCATCCAGCTCGGTTTGGTCTTCCCAGATGCCAACAGCGGCTTTGTCGGTTCTGCAATGAAGTTCATGGGTGTCTTCTTGATGACTCAAATTCCGATTGCCATCGTAGAAGGGCTGCTGACAGTCGTCCTCTATAACTTAATCTCAGAAAATATCAAAGAAAGAGTAGGTCTGTTCAAATGAAAAAATATAAGAATATCATCTTGATCTTGGCTGCAGTAGCCATCACGCTTGCTGCCTTTGTCTTTGCCCCTAAGGGTGTCGAATACAGCGGAACGGATGATGCGGCCGAGCAGGCTATCAGCTCAATCCAAAAGGACTACGAGCCTTGGTTCTCGCCTATTTTTGAGCCGGCAGGACCCGAGGTCGAAAGCCTGCTCTTCACCCTGCAAGGCAGTATCGGAGCAGGCATCATCTTCTATGTCATCGGCTATTATAAGGGCAAAAAGCAAGGGCAGCAAAAGGAAATTTCTGAGCAGAGTGAGCATTAGTATTCATGAGGCCTGTCCATATTCAGGCCTCATGAATAGAGAAGCAAGATTTCCAATCATCGGAGCAGCCTGAGTCTTGGGCTTGGTCCCAGACGAAGGAAAGCTGCTCTTGCATAGAGAAGGGAATGAATACATAGTTAGAAAGGAGGGCCTCCTCTTGTTTGCGATTGATCAATACGCCTATCAAAACCGCTGGAAAGATCTGCCGGCTGGCTATAAATTGTTCATTTACCTGCTGCTGCTGGCTGTCAGTTTTTCTGGTGTCAGGGGACTGCAGCTGGCTCTCATTGCCTTGGTGGCACCTCTGACCTGCTATGTGGCTCGTCTGTCCTGGGGGCGTTATCTCAAGTGGTATCTGCATGCCAGTATCTTTATTCTGATCAGCCTCCTGACCTTTGTCTTGACCTATCAGGATGCTCCGGACCAGCTCTTGCTGGCCTTGCCTTTAGGGCGGGGCTATCTGGGGATCAGCCAAGCTGCCGGCCAGCAGACCGTTTTTATCCTCTTGCGCATCTATTCCTCCTTGGTGTCGACCTATTTCTTTGTCCTGACCGTGCCTTTTGCTCAGATGCTGCGGCTGTTTAAAATCCTGCACATCCCAAGGGTGCTGCTGGACTTGATTGTCCTGATGTACCGTTTCATTTTTCTGGTTTTCTATGAGTTTGTGACCATTCGGGATACTCTGGATTTGAAATTTTCTTTTTATAATAAGAGGAAGCAGCACCAGGCTTGGGGCAGACTGGCCAATACTCTCTTTTCCAAGCTGCTGGATGACAACCAGAAATTAAATGAAGTGCTGGCTTTGAAATTCGATGCGGAGCACAGCGAGTAGAACTCGGAGCATTTACAAGAAGATTGTTTTTATATTATAATAGCAAGGTAGATAGGAATCTCAGATGTTACAAATGAAAAATATTTCCTTTTCGTATGATGAAAGGCAAACCCTGCATGATATTTCCATGGACTTTGCAGAAGGGCAGATTACTGGCATTCTTGGGGCTAATGGCTCGGGCAAGTCCACCATCATGAAACTCATGACTTGCCTGCTCAAGCCACAGGAAGGAAGCCTTCTCTATGACGGTCAGCCTGTCAGCTATTCTAAGAAGGCCTTGTATCAGTATCGGCAGCATGTCAATATGGTCTTTCAGAATCCAGAGCAGCAGCTCTTTTATACCATTGTGAAGGACGATATTGGCATGGCCTTGGAAAACCTAGGCTATGAAGAAGACCAAATTGCCAGCAGAGTATCAGCGGCTTTGGAGATGATGGACATCTCCCATCTGCAGGACAGGCCGCTGCAGTATCTGAGCTACGGCCAGAAAAAGCGGGTGGCCATCGCAGGGATGCTGGCCCTGCAGCCCAAGTATCTGCTGCTGGATGAGCCCACGGCAGGACTGGATCCCAAAGGACGGGATCAGATGGCCCAGACCATGAAAAAGCTGGTTCAGGCCGGAACCAACATCATCGTATCCAGCCATGACATGGATCTGATGTATGACTGCTGTGACTATGCCTATCTGCTGCAGAAGGGGAATTTGATTGCGCAGGGCAGCAAGTTTGAGCTCTTTCAGCAGGGAGAGCTCTTGGCGGAAGCGGGCGTGTCTGTGCCTTGGATCGTCAAGCTCCATCAGACTATCCAGACGCCGCTGGCAGAAAATGAAGCTGCCTTCTTTGAGCAGCTAGGAGGAAGTGTAAGATGGTCAAATCACTGATGATACAGGGAACGGCCTCAGATGCGGGGAAGAGCATCATTGCGGCAGGGCTCTGCCGGATTTTCAAGCAGGATGGCCTAGAAACAGTCCCTTTTAAGTCGCAGAATATGGCGCTGAATTCCTTTATCACCAAAAAAGGAGATGAAATGGGCCGGGCTCAGGTCGTGCAGGCAGAGGCAGCCGGCAAGGAGCCAGATGTCCGCATGAATCCCGTCCTGCTCAAGCCCACATCGGACCGCAAATCCCAGGTCGTCTTTCTAGGCCGGGTACTGCGGGATATGGATGCTGTCGAATACCATGACTACAAGCAGCAGCTCCTGCCCAAGATCAAGGAAGTCTATGAGGAGCTGGGGGCTGAGAATGATGTCATTGTCATCGAGGGTGCTGGCAGTCCCGCTGAAATCAATCTCAATGACCGAGACATTGTCAATATGGGCATGGCCAAACTGGTGGATGCTCCGGTGATTTTGGTGGCCGATATTGACAAGGGCGGAGTATTTGCTTCTATTTATGGAACGATTGAGCTTATGCCGCCTGAGGACCGCCAGCGAATCAAGGGTGTTATTATCAATAAATTCCGCGGCGACGTGGCTTTGCTCCAGTCCGGCATTGACATGATTGAGGAGCTGACCCGGGTGCCGGTCATCGGAGTAGTGCCCTATGCCCAGCTGGATATAGACAGCGAAGACAGTGTCGCACTGGTGCAGAAGAGCCGGCGCTTTGATACAAGAAAAAGTCTGGACATTGCTGTCATCAGCCTCAAACGCCTGTCTAATTTTACGGATTTTCACAGTTTGGAAATCCAGCCGGACGTCTCTGTCCGCTATGTCCAGCCGGGGGATGCCATCGGCCGGCCGGACCTCCTGATCTTGCCGGGCAGCAAGAATACCATCGAGGATATGGACTACCTGCGGGAGTCTGGGCTTGAAGCTGAGATTTTGGAGTGCCTGAAGCAAGGTGTGCGGATCTTTGGTATCTGCGGCGGCTATCAGCTGCTGGGACAGAAAATCAGCGATCCTCAGCACTTGGAGTCTGACCGGGAGGAGATTCGCGGCTTGGGCATTTTAGAGACCGAGACGGTGCTCCGGTCAGTCAAGCGGACGACTCAGGTCCGCGCCCTGCATGAGGGCCAGGAGCTGGAAGGCTATGAAATCCATATGGGAGAGACCCAGCTGGCCGGCCATCTCCAGCCCTTCTCTATCATCAAGGAGCAAAATGGTGAAGCGACCCAGCGTCCTGATGGAGCAGTGGCTTACGGCGGTCAGGTGCAGGGCACCTATCTCCATGGTGTCTTTGACAATCCGGACTGGACCAGACAGTTCTTAAATGAGCTTCGTCTGGCCAAGGGCTTAGAGGAACTGAGGGACGAGCCGATCAGCATCCAAGACTTTAAAAACAGAGAGTATGACAAGCTGGCTGACTTGCTGCGCCAGTCCTTGGACATGGAGCAGATCTATCAGATCATGAATCGAGAAGAAAAATGAGAATTTACACCAAATACGGAGACAAGGGCTTTACCCGCCTCTACGGCGGAGACCGAGTATCCAAGACCCATATTCGGGTCGAAGCCTATGGGACCATGGATGAGCTCTGCTCCCATCTGGGCTATGTCGTATCGGAGATGCGCGACTATCCAATCTTAGATGACCTGCGCTTGGAATGCGAGGAAATCCAGCAGCATCTCTTTGACTGCGGCAGCGACTTGGCCACACCGAGAGAGCTGCGCCCTTACAAGCAGGAGCCGGCCAATGTCAGCTGGCTGGAAGAGCGGATGGATGCTTATATGCACATCCCGCCCAAGATTGACCGCTTTATCATTCCGGGCGGGCATCGGATTGCCAGTCTCCTGCATCTGGCCCGCACCATGACCAGGCGCTTAGAGCGTCGGATGGTGGCTGTCATCGAGGCAGAAGAAGCCGTCAATGAGACAGGGCTGATCTATATCAACCGCCTGTCCGATTACTTTTTTGTGCTGGCTAGACTGGTCAATGATCGGCTGAAAGAGCCCGATACCATCTACAAGCGCAGCGCAAAGATCTTTCGGGACAAGAAATAGGAGAAGGCAGCATGTATCCAGTCATGATCAATATCAGAAAAAAGAAAGTCGTCGTGGTCGGAGGCGGCAAGGTCGCGGCCAGAAAAGTCAAGCCCCTGCTGGCGGAGGCAGCGGCCGTGACAGTGATTAGCCCGACCCTGCATGCCGACATTCCGCAGGCAGCGGTCCAATGGCTGGCCAGGCCCTACCAGACAGGCGATCTGGAAGGAGCTAAGCTGGTCTTTGCCTGTACAGATCAGGCAGCGGTCAACCGTCAGATCATGCAGGATGCGGCCCCCAGTCAGCTGGTCAACAATACGGGCGACAAGACCTTTTCCGACTTTTACAATGTAGCCATTGCGCGAAAGAAGGATGTCTCTGTCATGATCTCAACCAACGGTCTCTCGCCCAGCCGTTCTAAGGAGATTCGCAGGAAGATCGAAGCGATTTTAGATCAACTTTAACAGAAGGACAAAAGCATGCACCTATTATATGTGGGCTTGACCCATCGGGAAACACCGCTGCCTATTTTGGAAAGAGCGCATTTTTCAGATCAGGAGGGACCCAAGGCCCTGAATCTGCTGAAAAGAGAAAAAAGTATCTTGGAAAATCTCATTCTGTCAACCTGCAATCGGACAGAGCTTTATCTGGTGGTGGATCAGCTGCATACTGGCCGTTACTATTCCAAGCATTTTTTGGCAGATTGGTTTCAGATTCCTGTCAAGGAGCTGGAAGACTATCTGGTCTTTCGTGAGGGAGATGAGGCCTTGCGGCATCTGCTGCGGGTCTCCATCGGCCTGGAGTCAAAGATTGTCGGGGAAAGTCAGGTCTTGGGCCAGCTCAAGCAGGCCTTCCTGGCAGCGCAAGATGCCGGTACGACAGGCATTGTGCTCAATCAAGCCTTTAAGCAGGCCCTGACCTTTGCCAAGCGCATGCACGATACCTACCGGATCAATGACCGGCCCATCTCCATCGGCCTGACAGCCCTCCAAGAGCTGGACCGGCTGGGTCTGGACTACAGTTCAAAAAAAGCTGCCGTTATCGGCTTGGGTGAGATTGGCCAGCTGGTGACCAAGTATGTCCTGCAGCGGCCTTTTGACTCTGTCATGCTGCTCAATCGGACGGTCAGCAAGGCCCAGCCCTTTCTGGAAGAGGAGCGGGTGTCTGCCCATGCCTGGGCGGAGCTGGAAGCGGTGCTGGCGGAGGCAGATGTGGTCTTCTCAGCCGTCAAGACAGAAGACTATATTATCTACCCGGCCATGCTCAAGGCAGATGCGGTCGTATTTGACCTCTGTCTGCCTCGCTCCTGCCATCCGAGCGTGCCGCACAGACTCTATAATATTGAAAATCTGACCAATCAGCTGGAGCAGTATCAGGCCGAGCGGCAGGAGATTGCCGGTCAGATTGCGCTGGAGATTGAGGAGGAGCTGGTCAAGTTTGCGGACTGGCACCAGCAGCTGGGGATTGTGCCCTTGATCCAAGAAATCAGGGACAAGGCTTTGGAAGCGCAAGCTACGGCTATGGAAAGCCTCAAGCGCAAGCTGCCGGATCTGACAGAGCGGGAGCAAAAGCAGATTTCCAAGCATATGAAGAGCATTATCAACCAAGTGCTGAAGGAGCCAATCCTGCAGCTCAAGGAGCGGTCGGTCGGAGAGCATTCGGAGTATGATATTGCTTTGATTGCCAAGATTTTCGGCCTGCATAGAGAAAGGGGAAACGATGAAGGTCATTAAGGTAGGAACGCGCAAGAGTAAGCTGGCCATGACCCAGACCCAGCAGATCGTCAGACAGCTGAAGGCCCTCTATCCCGAGCGGAATTTTGAGCTCGTGCCCTATACCACAAAGGGAGACCGCCTGACCCATGTCAGCCTGCAGGAAATTGGCGGCAAGGGGGTCTTTGTCAAGGAAATCGAGCGGGCTTTGCTGGCTGGGGAGATTGATATGGCGGTCCACAGTCTCAAGGATATGCCGGCTAAACTGGCAGCCGGCTGCGTGCTCGGTGCTATCAGCCGGAGAGAGGATGTGCGGGATTGCTTGATTTTCCGTCAGGCTGACCAGACGCTGGCTGACCTGCCTGCGGGGGCGATAGTCGGGACCAGCAGCATCCGCCGTCAGGTGCAGCTGCAGGCTCAGAGACCGGATCTGGTCTTCCAGCCGCTCAGGGGCAACATTGATACCCGTATCAAGAAGCTGGAAGCAGGCGCATACGACGCGATTGTCTTAGCTATGGCAGGCCTGAAACGCTTGGGCTGGCTGGACCAAAGCCATCTTCCCATTCAGCCTTTAGAGACCCGTCTTTGCCTGCCAGCTATTTCCCAAGGAGCTTTGGCGGTGGAATGCCGGGCAGAGGATGAGGAGCTGCGGAGCCTGCTGGCAGCTGTTGAGGATGAGAAGACAGCTGCTGAAGTGGCAGTTGAGCGGGCTGTTTTGGCTCAGATGAATGCAGACTGCAGCTTCCCTATCGCTGCTTTGGCCCAGAAAAAAGGTCAGGACTTCCAGCTAGAGGCTATGCTGGCTAAGGAGGACGGCCAATGTATCTTTGTCAGTCTTCAGGGGCAGGATGGTCAGCAATTAGCAGAGCAGGCTGTGCGCCAGTTAGCCGATAAGGGGGCAGTAGGAATGCCATGGTTAAAAAACTAATCTTTACCAGAGAGCAGGCCCCTGATTCTGTCTGGCTAGAAAAGATCAAACAGGCTGGATTTGAGCCTCATCATGTTCCTCTGATTCGCTGCCAGACGCTGGCCCTGCCAGAAAGCATCAAAGCGGTGCTGCCGGCAGCTGACTGGGTCTTTTTTACCAGCGCTGTAGCAGTAGAAGCTTTCAGTCCCTATCTGAGAGCCGACTGCCAAATTGCGACAATTGGGCCTCGGACCAGTCGGGCATTGGACGAGCTGGACCGAGCCTGTGATTTTCAGGCCAGCAGCCACTATGGTGCGGACTTTGTCCAGGAATGGCTGGCCTTGGCCCTGCCGGCTCAGAAGATTTTGCTGCCTCAGAGCAGCTTATCCAATCCCAGTCTGGCTGAGGCATTAAAGGAAGCGGGCCATGAGGTCTGGGCTTGGCCTATGTACCAAACGACCTCAAATCTCACAGGCCAGAAACAGCTGGAGAACTATCTGTCCCAAGAGGATGTGATATGGACCTTTGCCAGTCCGTCGGCTTGGCAGAGTTTTTGTGCCCTTAAGCCCCAGCTGCCATCCAGCCATCAGATTGCAGTGATTGGTCAGACAACGGCTCAGGCAGTCAAGGAGTCGGGCTATAGAGTCGACTGCCAGCCCCAGCGTCCTTCTGTTGAAGAGATGGTCAAGGAAATAATCAAGAAAGAAGAGGACAAGCATGGAATTTTATAGACATCGCAGGCTGAGGAGAAGCAGCGGTCTGCGGAAGCTGGTCAGGGAAACCCAGCTGTCAGTAGATGATTTTATCCAGCCCTTATTTGTCAAGGAAGGGTTGGCTGAAAAGCAGGAGGTGGCCTCCATGCCGGGAGTTTATCAGTTCTCCCTTGGGGATCTGCTGCCAGAAGTGCAGGAATGTGCAGACTTGGGCATTCGGGCTTTTATCGTCTTTGGCATCCCGTCAGAAAAGGATGAGACAGGCAGTCAGGCCTCCGCTGAGAAGGGCATTGTGCAGGAAGCCATCCGCCTGATCAAGCAGCATTTTCCGGATACGGTCGTCATTGCAGACACTTGTCTCTGTGAGTTTACCAGTCATGGCCACTGCGGTATTTTGCGAGGAGAGGAAGTGGACAATGATCTGTCTCTGACCAGACTGACAGAGGTTGCGGTCAGTCAGGCTCGAGCAGGTGCGGATATCATTGCGCCTTCCAATGCCATGGATGGTTTTGTTGCAGCTATCCGTCAGGGACTGGATGCGGCCGGCTTTGAAGCTATTCCGATCATGTCCTATGCCATCAAGTTTGCCTCGAGCTTTTACGGGCCGTTCCGTGATGCTGGTGAGAGTGCGCCGGCCTTTGGCGACCGCAAGACCTATCAGATGGATCCGGCCAATCGCTTGGAGGCTCTGAGAGAGGCCAAGAGCGATGAGGAGCAGGGAGCAGACTTTCTCATGGTCAAGCCGGCTTTGGCCTTTCTGGATATTCTCAGAGAGCTGCGTCAGGAGACTAAGCTGCCGCTGGTGACCTATAATGTCAGTGGGGAATATGCCATGATTAAAGCAGCAGCGCAGCAGGGCTGGATCAATGAAAAAGCCATTGTCATGGAAGTGTTGACTGCTATGAAGCGGGCTGGAGCAGATTTGATTATCAGCTACTTTGCCAAGGATGCAGCCGGCTATCTGAGAGAAGGATAGAGGCGGCAGAGAATCGACAGTTTTCTACAGAAGGAGGACGAACTTGAAGAGAGAACATTCCAACCAATATTTTAAAGAGGCTCAGAAGCTCTTTCCCGGTGGGGTCAACAGTCCTGTTCGGGCTTTTAAAGCCGTGGGCGGCCACCCCCTCTTTATCGAAAAAGCCAGCGGAGCCTATCTCTACGATGTGGATGGCAACCGCTATATTGACTATGTCCTGTCTTGGGGGCCGATGATTTTGGGGCATGCGCCAAAGGCTATTTTGCCGGCTGTCGAGGAAGCCATTTGGGAAGGGACCAGCTTTGGTGCTCCTAGTCCCAGAGAGATTGCTCTCGGTCAGCTGGTACAGGAGCGTCTGCCTTTCATGGAAAGAATGCGGATGGTCAATTCAGGAACGGAGGCGACCATGAGCGCCATACGGGTGGCACGCGGAGTGACCAAGCGCTCCAAAATTGTCAAATTTATCGGCTGCTATCATGGCCACAGCGATTCCTTTTTGGTTCAGGCTGGTTCAGGCCTGGCCAGCTTTGGGATTGCCGATTCGGCCGGAGTCATTGCTCAGGTAGCTGGGGAGACCTTGGCTTTGCCTTACAATGACACAGAGGCTTTCAGGGCTTGCTTTGAAAAGCATGGCGATGATATTGCCTGTGTCATTTTAGAAGCCGTCGCGGGCAATATGGGCTTGATTCCTGCGGATGCAGACTTTATCAGCAGCATTCGCTCCCTCACTCGGGAACACGGGGCTCTCTTCATCGTGGATGAGGTCATGAGCGGCTTTCGTGCGCATTATCAGGGGGCTGTCGGCCTCTACCAGACAGAGCCGGATCTGGTCTGTCTGGGCAAGGTTATCGGCGGCGGCTTTCCTGTTGCAGCCTTTGGCGGCAGGGCCGTTTATATGGATCAGGTGGCGCCGCTTGGCGATATTTATCAGGCCG
>NZ_KQ969392.1:125270-134585 GCF_001578865.1 Streptococcus sp. DD11 | reverse complement strand
GGTTATGAAACGCTGAAAAGCTGACAGCTGAGCTCTTTGCCCAGATTGAAGAAAAAACAGACTATCTCTGTGATGGCTTACGAAATCTGGCAGGCAAATACAGCATCAGTCTGCAAGTTGTGTCCAAGGGGACCATGTTTGGCTTCTTCTTCAGCCAGAAGCCAGTTCGCAACTTTGCGGATGCTAAGGCTGCTGACCATGCTCAGTTTGCACGACTGCACGGTCTCTTGCTGGAACAGGGCATTTATCTGGCTCCGTCTCAGTATGAAACCAACTTTATGTCCAGTGCCCATACTCAGGCAGACCTAGACCAGACCTTGGCAGCCTTTGAGCAAGCATTTCAAAAAATGAAAGAAGAAGCAAATGGCTAAGATTGTGTTAGTGACAGGCGGTGCCAGAAGCGGCAAGTCAGCATTTGCGGAGGAGAGGCTGGCGGCCCGAGAGCAGGTCTGCTACATTGCGACCGGCCTGCCCCGAGGAGAAGATCCAGAATGGCAGGAGCGGATTCGGCTGCACCAAGAGCGGCGGCCCGCTTCCTGGACGACTCAGGAGCAGTATGCTGGGTTGGCGGACTGGCTGCGAGAGCAGGCCCATCCAGTTTATCTGCTGGACTGTGCTACTCTTCTGACCAGCAATCGCCTCTTTGATTTGATTGCCCAGCATTTTCCAGACAAGCTGGAGCTGACCGAAGAGCACTTTCTCAGCCGGCAGGAGCAGTCTTTTCTGCTGCAGCTGCTGGAAGAGGAGTGGCGGGAGCTCTTATCTGCCGTCCGTCAGACAGATGCCGAGTGCTGGATTGTCACGGATGAGGTCGGTCTGGGCATTGTGCCAGATACCAGACTAGGCCGCTTCTTCCGCGATGTACAGGGCCGAATCAACCAACTGATTGCAAAGGAGGCGAGTGAGGTTTATCTGGTTATCTGCGGCCTCGCTCAGCGGTTAAAATGATAAAGGCTTTGATTATCTACACCCAATTTTTCAGCCGGATTGTCATTCCAAAGGCAGTGGATATGTCCTATCTGCGCCGCGGTCTGCCTTTTCTGACCCTCTTTGGCCTCTTGCTGGGGCTCATCTCAGGCGCCTTTTACTACCTAGCCAGTCTGGTCTTGCCGGGAATGGTCGCTTGGGTCCTGACCCTTGCTTTTGATGTCCTGCTGACAGGCGGCTTTCATCTGGATGCTCTGGCAGATACAGCGGACGGTCTCTTTTCCTCACGCAAGAAGGAGCGGATGCTGGAGATTATGAAGGACAGCCGGATTGGCAGCAATGGCGTGCTGGCCCTCATTCTCTACTATGCGCTGATGCTGGTCCTCTATCCCTATCTGCCGGAGCCCCGCTGGTTTATCGTGGCCAGTCTGACCATGGTGGGCAAGGCCGGTCTCAGCCTGCAGCTCTACCGGATGGTCTATGCCAGAGAAGGCGGCGGATCGGGAGATTTCTTCCGCGGCAGCAAGACCCATCACATCCTGCTGGCTCAGCTTCTTCCCTTGGCCCTGTCCCTGCTGGTCTTTGGCTGGAAAGGTCTCTTGGCTTACAGCTTGGTCCTTCTGGGAGCAATCGGCTATCGCCGTTTTGTTTATGATAAAATTGACGGCCATACAGGCGATACGCTGGGAGCCTCTGTCGAAATCGCCCAGCTCCTCTATCTCTTAGGATTGGCGGTGCTGGGATGAAAAGATGGTATCTGATGCGGCACGGTCAGACGGACTACAACCGCAGGCGCTGTTTCTACGGCAGCCAAGACGTTTCTATCAATGAGCAGGGTCAAGCAGAGGCTAAGCAGCTGCGCCTTCTGATGCAGGAGCGAGCAGTTGAGGCCGTCTACACCAGCCGGCTCAAGCGGACTCAGGAAACAGCCCGGCTGGCTTTTCCGAGTCGGCACCTTCAGCCGATAGCTGACTTTGATGAACGGGACTTTGGACAATGGGAAGGCCTGACAGCTGATGAGATTGAGGCGGCCTTTCCGGAAATCTGGCAGGCTTGGCTGGAAGCGCCCTTCGAGGTCACGCCTCCTGAGGCAGAAGTTTTTTCAGACTTTCAGACTAGAGTCTGGGCAGCAACGGACCGCTTGCTGGATAATGCTGAGGAGTCCATCGCGCTAGTGGCTCATTTGGGAGTGCTTCGCTTGATTTACCAGCATTTGGTTGACCGAGAGGCAGTTTTTTGGAACATTGATGTCCCCCAAGGACGAGTGCTGCTATTAGAAGAGCAGGACCAGACCTGGCAGGCAACCCTGCTCTAAGGGTTCTTATTTAAGAACAGACAACATGATTTATCTTGGAAAAGAGGTGACCAGATGACTACACAGATTCAGGATCCATTTGCTTTTAAAAATGGCCAGACCATGCGCAATCGCGTTGTTTTGGCGCCCATGACTATTTGTGCCAGTGAGCCCGGTGGCTATGTGTCTCAGGCTGATATTGACTTTTTTGCCCGCCGGTCGAGGTCGGTTGGCATGGTTATCACGGGCAGCGCCTATGTTCATCCTCTGGGCAAGGCCTTTGCGGAGAGCTTTAGTGCAGCGGAAGACGATAAGATAGAGGGGCTTAGCCGGCTGGCCAAGGCCATCAAAGACCAAGGGGCTCTGGCTATTGTGCAGCTTTATCATGGCGGCCGTATGGTTCTGCCGGACTTGATTGACGGTCAGCCAGCAGCGCCAAGTGCCGTCAAGGCTCCGCGCGACTATCTGGCAGAGCCGAGGGCGCTCAAAAACGCTGAGGTGGAGCAGGTGATAGGGGACTTTCTGTCAGCTATCAGACGGGCGATGGAGGCTGGCTTTGACGGAGTCGAGCTCCACGGAGCCAATACCTACCTCATCCAGCAGTTTGTCTCTCCCCATTCAAATATCCGTCAGGACAAATGGGGCGGCAGTCTCAATAACCGCCTGCGTTTCCCAAAGACCTTGCTGAAAAGAGCCAAGCAGCTGGTCAAAGAAGAGGCTGACCGCCCCTTCCTGATCGGCTACCGCTTTTCTCCGGAGGAGATTGAAGAACCGGGTATCCAGCTTTATGATACCCTGCAGTTGTTGGAGCAGCTCATCTATCATCAGGTAGATTACCTGCATATTTCGACCTCTGATATTTGGCGCCCGTCTATCAGAGATTCTCAGGACTCGGAGCCGGTGATTCAGAAAATTATCAGAAAAATCAATGATAGAGTGCCCCTGATTGCTGTCGGTCAGATTGAGACCAAGCAGGATGCCCAGCGTGTTTTGGATGCGGGGATTCCGCTCTTTGCCCTCGGAAAGGCCCTGCTCTTAGACCCAGACTGGACGGAAAAAGTTGTCTCCGGCCGGGAGGCGGCAGTCATCCGAGCTTATCGCGATGAGCTGCAGGCTGACTTGGCCCTGCCAGCGGCCTTTGTCGAAGATGCTCGAAGCTATCTGGAAGGAAAAGACTAAGACAGGCAAATCCCCAAGGAGGAAAGAGAATGAGCAATCGCTTGTTTTTCGCTCCTTTGCTCTCCCATCTGCAGGACATTGAACCACCCTAGACAGAGAGCAAAGCGTATCTAGATTTGACTAGGACAGACCGTCTTCAAGCAGTTTGCAAAAATAGAAAAGGAATTTGAATCGTTTATGAAATATTTTACAAAAATAATGGTTGCAGCCTTGGCAGGCTTAGCCCTAGCCTCCTGTGTAAACCCGAGCAAAACCAGCGAGTCTGCGGGAGATAGTGACAGCAAGACTGTGACCATCGGCTATACCCAGTTTCCAGCAAATGTCGATCCGGCAGCGGAATACAACGGCTGGTTCACGGTTCGTTACGGAGTGGGAGAAACCCTCTTTAAGATGGACGACAAACTCGAAGTAAAACCTTGGCTGGCTGAGAAAATCGAAGCTGTCTCAGACCTAGAGTGGAAAATCACGCTCAAGGATAAGGTAACCTTCCAAAATGGCGAAAAGATGACCGGTGAAAAGGTCAAAGCCTCTCTGGAGCGCTTGGTGAAGACAAGTGAGCGGGCAGCATCAGATATGGGGATTGACAGCATTTCTGCAGATGGCCAGACTGTGACTATCAAGACCAAGGCTGTGCAGCCAATCATGGCCAATCTTCTGGCAGAACCGTACTCAGCTATTGTGGATACGACGGGCAAGAGCGCATCTGAAAAAGCTCCTGTCGGAACAGGACCTTACATGGTGACCAAGTACACTCCTGAGAGCGGGGCAGAGCTCAAGGCTTATGATGACTACTGGGATGGCAAGCCTAAAGTCAGCAATCTGAAGATTAAATATTTCTCTGATCCAACAGCTATTTCTGCAGCCCTGCAGTCCAAGGAAGTGGATGCCGTCTATGGTCTGCCTTATGCAAATCTAGCTACCTACGCTTCTGATAAGAACTACAAAATTTCTGAGGTAGAAGGCTCTCGCTACCTAGCTTACTACTATAACTTTGACAATCCTTATGTAGCAGATGACAAATTCCGTCAGGCGTTAGATACCTTGGTAGACAAGAAGACCTATTCAGAATCCCTCTTTAAGGGAGCTGCTGTGCCAGCTGTTGGACCGTTCCCTACAGGCTTTGCCTTTGCCCTGCAAAAGAGCGTTCATGAGTTCAATGTTGACAAGGCTAAGAAACTCTTGGACGAAGCGGGCTATAAGGATACCGACGGCGATGGCTACCGTGAAAAAGACGGCCAAAAAGTCAGCATTGAGCTGCTGTCCTTTACCCGTCTGCCTGAAATGCCGCTGGCTGTAGAAGCCACTCAGCAGCAGCTCAAGGAAGTCGGAATCGAAGCGACCATTAAGAAAGTTGAAGTCAGCGCCGTTGCCAGTGAAAAAGACTATGCCTTCACACCTTACGCTGTGGTAGCAGCTCCTATCGGTGATCCCTATGCCTTCTTTAACAGTGCTGTCAAAACAAACGGTACAGCCAATATCGGTCACTACAGCAATCCGGAAGCAGACAAGAAAATTGAAGAGCTGGCAACCGAAACTGATCCGGCTAAGCGCAATCAGCTCAGCAAGGAAATCCAGGAAATCATGGACAAGGACTACGGCTTTACCATTATCGGCTTCTACAAGGTAGCTCTGGTTATGGACAAGTCCGTCTCTGGTCTGGAATCCCATCCGACAGACTACTATCACGTCAGCAACAAACTATCAAAGGAATAAAATATGCTGGAAATGAAAAATCTGCTGGTGCAGTCAGCAGATAAAGTCATTCTTGATCGGGTTTCCCTCTCTCTTGCAGAAGGGGAGGCCCTTTCGATTGTAGGTGAGAGCGGCAGCGGCAAGTCCACCCTGCTCAAGCTGCTGCTGGGTCTCCCTCTCAGGGGGCTGACAGTGACGGAGGGCAGTATTGTCTTTGAAGGGCAGGAACTGCAGCCCCAGGACCATCGCATTTATCTGCCTTTTGTTGGCCGAGAAGTGGCCTGGATTAGCCAGCATGCCAGTCTCAGTTTTAACAACCGCCGCAAGATTAAAAAGCATTATCAGGACTTGGTGAAAAACCAGGGCCAGCAAGCTGTAAATCTCCGTCCCTTGGAAGAATGTCTGGAGATGGTGGGACTGCTGCCTGAAAAAATCGTCAATAAGTATCCTATGGAGCTCAGCGGCGGTATGATGCAGCTGGTTGGCGTGGCGCTGGCTCTAGCGAGCAGACCCAAGCTGCTGCTGGCTGATGAGCCGACCAGCGCACTGGATGTCCTGTCGAAAAGGAAGCTGCTTGGTCTCTTAAGCAGGCTTCATCAGGAGGAAAAAATGGCCATTCTCTTTGTCACCCATGATATCAGCGTAGCCGAGCATCTGGCTCAGAGAGTAGCAGTCATGAAGGAAGGACGGATTGTCGAAAGCGGACCAGCCCATCAAGTCCTCCACCATCCTGAGCAAGCCTATACCCAGAAACTGCTGAGGGCTGTGCCCAAACTGGCAGAGTTTAGAGAGGGAGGGCAGCGATGAATCAAGTCTTAATCGGCCGGCAGCTGACTTACGAGTACGGTCAGATTGGCGATCGGAAGGTCGGTGTCTTTGACATAAATGTTAGCTTGGAAAAGGGACGGGCACTGGGGCTGGTTGGAGAGTCCGGCTCTGGAAAGAGTACTATTGCCAAGCTCATCTGCCGTTTTTTAAAGCCAGATCAAGGCCAGCTGACCTTGCTGGGCAAGTCCGTCTCTGACTACAAGGACAGAGACTACTATGCCCGCGTCCAGTATATCGCCCAGCAGCCCCAGTCGACCTTTCATCCCAAGCGCAGCATTGAGCAGAGCCTAGAAGAGGTCTGCCGCAACTTCTCTCTCTATCAGCAGCCGTCGGATAGAAAGCAGGCCATCCATGACTTGCTGACCTCGGTCGGTCTGACATCTGAGCTTGCCCAGCGGCTGCCCCATCAGCTGAGCGGCGGAGAATGCCAGCGGGCGGCCATTGCCCGTGCCCTGCTGATCCATCCCGATGTGCTTATCTGCGATGAAATCACCAGTGCCTTGGATGTGACCGTTCAGTACGAGGTCATGCAGCTGCTGGCAAATATCAAGGAGCATTCCCAGACTGCCTTTCTCTTCATTTCACATGACATTGCTCTGGTCAGCAATTTTGCAGAAGACTTGATCGTCCTTAAGGACGGAATCGTTCAGGAGCAAGGCAGCATGCAAGAGGTCGTCTCTGCTGCCAAGAGTGACTATACCAAGCTCCTGCTGAGCCAGTACAGGGAGGAGAAAGATGAGCATTAAGCAGCAACTAGCCTCTCTGCCTCCCTGCAGCAGCTATCAGGGCAGTCTGCCTATCAGGGATGAGCTGGCAATCCAGTATACTCTGCTCAAAGGACAGGCCTCCCAGCCCTTGCTGACCATCAGTGCGGCAGTTCACGGCTGCGAATATGTCGGGGTCAAGGCGCTGATGGATTTGGCGCATGAGTGGGACTTTGGCTATCAGGGCTCTGTCCTCCTCCTGCATGCGGTCAATGTCAGCGGCTTCTGGGCCCGGGAGACGACGCTTGTGCCTGAGGACGGTCTCAATCTGAACCGGATTTTTCAGAATCAAGAGCCGGTTTCCAGTCTCAGCTATCAGATCAAGGCTGTGATAGAGAGTCAGATCTTTCCTGTCAGTGATTTCCTGATTGACCTGCACAGCGGCAATCGGGAAGAACTGCTGACACCGCATGGGTACTACTCGCTTCTGGCGGATCCGGAAGTGGTTGAAAAGTCCTATCAGATGCTGCAGGCTTCTGGGACGCCGATTATCTATCAGTCTCAGGATCGTGGCAATCTTTATCATGCCGCCTCAGTGGACTATGGCCTGCCCAGTATCCTGCTGGAGCAGGGAGAAAACGGCACCTGCCTGCCAGAGGATGTTCTGGCTATGAAAGAGTCGGTCAAGCAAGTCGCCCGCTATCTTTTTGAAGGTGTCCTGCCTTATTATAAGCAGACTCCGTTGCTCTTTGATACCAGCTATTATCTGACCTGCCAGAGGTCGGGCTGCTGGATGTGCTTTGTCCGGCCCAATCAAACAGTCCAGGCTGGTCAGGTCATTGGCGAAATCTGTGATATTTACGGCAATATTTTAGAAAAGGTGACAGCCAAGCAAGACGGCCTGGTCCTCTACCAGAAAGCGACCTTGGTCGTCCGCCAGGGCGAAGTGCTGCTGGCTGTAGCCAGCAAGAAGCCTGAAAGCTACCAGACATCTGAAAGGGAGGCGTATGATTAAATTCTTTATTAAAACTATTCTGCAATTCATCCTCATCCTGCTCTGCGTCAGTTTTCTCTCCTTTTTGCTGGTTTATCTGGCACCGGGAGATCCGGCTGAGAGCATTCTCAATGCTCAGGGCATTCCTTATACCAAGGAATTGCTGGAGATCAAGCGGATGGAAATGGGCCTGAATGGCAGTTTTATGGAGCAGTATTTGGCCTGGCTGAGCAGGATTGTCCATGGTGACTTTGGAGTGACCTATAATTCCGGGGCTTCGGTCTGGGAACAGCTGGTTTTCTATTTTCCCAATACAGTCTATCTGGCTTTTTATACCTTGCTGGCGACTCTGGGAATTTCCCTGCCGACGGCTCTCTATACAGCCTATCATTCCGGTCGGCCGGTCGACCGTTTTCTGATGGCAGGTCTGGCTTTTCTGAATGCCATTCCTAGCTTTGTGATGGGGATTATCCTCATTCTGATCTTTTCCGTTCAGCTGCACTGGTTTCCCATTCAGGCGACGGCCAATGAGCTGGGCCTGGTTCTGCCAGTCCTGACACTGGCTATAATCATGTCCACTCGTTATATTCCGCAGCTGAGAACAGCTTTGATAGAAGTGCTGCATTCGCCAGAAGTCGAAGGTGCGCGGGGCCGGGGGATTCGAGAGGGCCATATCCTGCTGCATGATGTGGTTTATAATGTCCTGCCCTTTCTTCTGACTCTAGTCAGTCTCTCTCTGGGGTCGCTCCTAGGCGGGGTGGCTATTATCGAGCACCTTTTTTCCTGGCCGGGCATCGGTAAGATGCTGATCGGAGTAGTTGCCAAACGGGATTATCCCCTCATTCAGGGGGCGGTTCTCTTTATCACAGCGGGAGTCCTGACGGTCAATCTAGTCTTTCAGCTGCTCATGGTTTGGCTCAATCCTCGAGTCCGTCTGGCTCAGGAAAATCCCAAACTGCTGCCGCGCATGAAAAAACTAAAAGCAAGCAAGGAGGGCACGTATGGATAAGAAAATCAATCGAAAACTCTTGCTCTTGGGCGCTTTCATCGTTCTGGCCTTGACCCTATCGTCCTTGGCTCCCCATCTCTTGGGGGACAGTCTGACCAAGGTCAATCTGGGTCAAGCCCTGCAAGGACCGAGCAGCAGTGAGTGGTTCGGAACAGACGCGCTGGGACGGTCTGTCTTTGCGCGTGCAGTCAGCGGGGGTGCAGAGACGGTCTTGCCAGCCCTTATGATTTTGGTGCTGATTGCGGCGGTGGGGTCTTTTGTCGGAGTGACCAGTGCCTTCATCGGCGGGAAATTCGACCAGTTTATCTTGCTGCTTATCACGGTTTTCCAGTCTTTTCCATCTATCATTCTGGTTATTGCCATCGTCGGTATATTGGGCATCGGTCTCCAGCAGACCCTTATCGCTATCTGCCTGACAGCCTGGACCAAGTATGCTTATCTGATGCGCTCTATGACCCTGCAGCTGAAAAATGAACCCTATATTCAGTCCTCAAAAATGTATGGCAATCATTTTTGGACAAGCCTGAAAAACTATTATTTCCCCAGTCTTTTTCCTCAGATTCTGACGACCATGAGCTTTGACATCAGCACCATTATCATGGAAATCGCTGGCCTCAGCTTTGTAGGACTGGGAGCTCAGGCGCCGTCGCCGGAGTGGGGGGCCATGATCAATGACGGCCGGATTTAC
>NZ_KQ969392.1:118743-125250 GCF_001578865.1 Streptococcus sp. DD11 | reverse complement strand
CTGATTTTGACCATTCTCCTCTTTACCAAGTTCGGAGACGCTCTGAACAGCAAGTACAATCGCATGAGCTGATGATCAGACCCAAGATCTTCTCTTAGGAAATCCATACGAACGGTTGGTGAAACACGATGCTGGAATGTAGACATGTTTTTAAAAAATTCGATGGAAAAGCGGTTATTAAAGACTGTAACTTTGCCGTCCAGAAAGGGGACATAATCGGCTTGATGGGCGAGAGCGGCAGTGGTAAGAGCACGCTGGCTAAATTGCTGCTCGGTCTGGAAAAGCCCAGTCAAGGTCAGGTCTTACTGGATGGCCAGCCCTACTCAGTCAAAAAGTCTGGGGTGAGAATCCTGCTGGTTTTTCAGGACGCGCTTCATTCGGTCAATCCCCGCTTCACAGTGGAGCAGGTTTTGACAGAAGCCCTGCCCAAAAATATCGCGAGTGATGAGATAGAAGCTATTCTGGAAGATGTCGGCTTAGATAAAAGTTACCTGAATCGGCCAGCACGCCAGCTTAGCGGCGGCCAGCTGCAGCGAGTCTGTATCGCTCGGGCGCTGCTCTTAAAGCCGGCTATTCTTATTTTTGATGAAGCTCTGAGCGGCCTGGATCCCATTGTTCAAGGCAAGCTCTTAGGCCTCCTATATGGTTTGCGGGAGAAATACCAGCTGACTTATCTTTTCATCTCTCATGATTTCAAGCTGAGCTATGCTATCTGCCATCGCATTTTGGTCATGGCAAACGGAGAAATCGTTGATGAGATTAGGGATTTTGAACGACCTCTCCAGGCCCACCACCCCGCGACAAAAATGTTGATAGGCGATAAGGGAAATTTCGGCTGACGAGTATCCTGACTAGCTATTCTATTTTTTTAAATTACCGTCATTTAGTTGATCTTTTATTACTTTGTCAGCTCGCCTTGCTCCAACAGTCCAGAAGGACTGTTGGAGGTTGGAGATAAAACAAACGTAATTTGTGTCAAAACAGCCCGAACCTAGAAACAAGATAGTGAGATAGAAAAGTTGTGGATAAGGAGACTGAAGGATTTTTATACAGTATCTTCCAAATGATAGTTCCCTCTGCGGGTGAGAGCGCAGCCATCATGGGAGTCTGTCCCACTCTCACTGCTAAAAGTAAACTAAAAGACTATAAAATAAAGGAGCATATATGAAACGTACTTTTGAAACGCGTAAACTCTACTTTGGCTTTCCAGTCTTCTTTTTAGGCTACAAGGACGATGTGCACGGCTACAACATTTCGACCTCCAGCTCGGTCTATTCCCTCGGCAGCATGCTGGTCATGGCTATGCGCACCAAGGGAAATGCCATCACAGAAATCAGCAAGCATCGGCAGTTTACTGTTAATGTCCCAGAGAAGGACTTGACCAAGGAGTCTGAAATCGCCGGCTTCAACAGCCGCAAGGACAAGTTTGCCCTGACTGGCCTCAGCTACACCGTCGGCGAGACCGTGGATGCTCCGCTGGTGGACCAATGCCCCGTATCTATCGAGTGTCAGGTGCTGGACATGGTCGAATGCGGTGCCCTGACCAATGTCATCGCCCGCGTTACGCGGCGCGTGGTAGATGAGACTTTGATTGATGAGCACGATGCTTTCAGAAGCGACCGCTTTTCTCCTATCAGCTATATGGGAGACGGAGACGGCCGGCTCTATCGCTATTTCAGCGATGAAGCCGTCAAGATGGGCTCCATCATCAAACAAATCCGTGAACAAGTAGAAAAATAAAGAAACCGCTGAGGTCTTGCAACTCAGCGGTTTAGTTTTCTATCAGTATTTGTTCCTGCAGTCCAAACTTTTCTAAAAAGCGGCTCTGCTCTTCTTGGATTTGCGGAGTTGGGTTTTTCACGCTCAGGACCAGCTCTATCATGTCTGGATTGGGTTCGCTGACCAGCTCTCCCAAGGCCCAGATGGCAGTTGCCACATGGATTTGATTGGGCGATTGGTCGATGATTTGCAGGATTTTGGGAATAGCAGAGCGGTCGTGGGCATTGGCCAAAGCGATAATGGCATTGCGCTGCAGGATGTTTTTGCCGCGCCAGCTGCCGGCCACATGGCCGAATTTTTCCTTGAACTGGCCGTTAGAAAGCTCCAGAAAAGGAATCAGCTCGGGCTGGGCCAGCTCGGGATCAATCTCGGTTGCCAGCGGATTGTCCAGACCCTTGTTGTAAGGGCAGCAGATTTGGCAGATGTCGCAGCCATAGATGACGGTTTTGATCTTCTTGCGAAATTCCAAATCCATCATGCCCTTATCTTGAGTCTGAAAGGATAGGCAGCGCCGGGCATTCATGGTCCCGTCGCCGATTAAGCAGGAGGTTGGACAGGCAGTGACACAGCGGTTGCAGTCGCCGCAGCCATAGTCCACCGGCTGATCCGGCTCGATATCCAGATTGGTGATTAGCTCCCCCAAAAACATATAGGAGCCAAATTCCTTGGAGATGACCAGACCATTCTTGCCGATAAAGCCAATCCCGGCCCGCTGGGCGACTGCTGTATCGACCAGGGCGCCCGTATCCACCATGCCCTTGTATTCAAAATCGGCCGTCAGTTCTTCAATCCCCTGTGCCAATCGGTCCAGCTTGTCCTGCAGGACATAGTGGTAGTCCAGTCCCCAGCTGTTGGGGGTAAACTTGCCGCGTTTATAAGCTGTCTTCTGGGGCTGCTGCTTGAGCTTGTGGGGATAGGCTACTGCGATAGAGATGATGGTCTTGGCTGAAGCCAGACTCAGCTTGGGCTTGATCCGCTCTTCGATGTTTTTATGCTCAAAACCAGAATTTCGCCCCTCTTCCACAGCCAGGCGCAGCGATTTTTCCAAATAATCAAAATCGTCTGCTGTTGTGAAGCCAATCTTGGAGATTCCAATTTCTTTTGCTAAACGGATAATTTCTTCTTTGATATTCATTGCTTTTATTATAGCGGAAATCTGATTATTTTGCGAGATAGAACGAATCGGTCAGGATGATCTGACAAGGAACTGCTGGCTGCTTGCTTTCCTTTGTGTTCCATAGCAACTATACTATAATAAATTTCCGTTATTTTTTAAAAATCGAAGGCGCCGTCTGACCGATTTTTTATACGGTATCTTCCAAAAGATTGATTCCTCTGCGGATGAGGGCGCAGCCATCATGGGAGTTCTGTCCCACCGCTTTTATTAAAGGACGGCCGCAGTTACTTGACATTCTCAGTCTTACGCTTCTAAATCTTCTTAGGACAATATCTGGATTTACCAGAAGAAAAAATCCTAAATTTACTGTAAATTTTAGTATAGAAAGGAGCCGTCATTAAGCTCCTTTTTGATATAATAAAGGCAGGAATATTTGGAGGTGAACAATGGCAGAACCACTCTTTTTACAATCCGTTATGCAGGAAAAAATCTGGGGCGGGACCAGGCTGCGCGATGAATTTGGCTATGAGATTCCCAGCGACAAAGTTGGGGAATACTGGGCCATCTCAGCGCATCCAAACGGTGTCTCCACTATTAAGAACGGACGTTTCGCCGGTCTGGGTCTGGATAGGCTCTATGCCGACCATCGTGAACTGTTTGGGAACAGCAGCTTACCAGTCTTTCCGCTCTTGACAAAAATTCTTGATGCCAACGACTGGCTCAGTGTGCAGGTTCATCCGGACGATGCATACGGCCTCAAGCATGAAGGCGAGCTAGGCAAGACAGAGTGCTGGTATGTGATTGCGGCTGAGCCGGGAGCAGAGATTATCTATGGGCACAATGCCTCGTCAAAAGAAGAACTGCGCCGGCAAATTGAAGCCCAAAACTGGGGCCAGCTGCTGACAAAAGTGAAGGTCAAAGCTGGAGACTTTTTCTATGTACCCAGCGGCACCATGCATGCGATTGGCTCAGGAATTTTAATACTGGAAACCCAGCAGTCCAGCGATACCACCTATCGGGTCTATGATTTCGACCGGAAGGATGAAGAAGGCAGACTGCGGGAACTGCATTTGGACAAATCAATTGATGTCCTGAATATTGGAAAGCCAGCTAACAGCCGGCCAGTGAGTCTGCAAGTGGATGACTTGCGCTCCACTTTGCTGGTTGCCAATGATTTCTTTGCCGTTTATAAATGGGAACTGACAGGTCAGGCCGTTTTTGAGAAGACAGCAGATTACTTGCTGGTCAGTATTCTGGCAGGTCAGGGCGCTCTTGAGCTGGACGGGGAAAGCTATCCGCTGGCCAAGGGGGACCACTTTATTCTGCCCAGTGATGCAGCGGCATGGAAGCTGCAGGGGCAGGGGTTGGAAATCATTTCCAGCCACCCTTAGCAGCTGGAAAAGGATTGACAGGAGGCTGGGACAAGAGTGTCCCAGCCTCCTTACTGCATTTTGGCAAAAACGCTTGCCCGGCAGATGGCTGTGGATGCTGTTTCCTTTTTTAACTCCTGCCCCGAAAATGAAAAGCAGGGAAAGTATCAGCCTATCATCTTGAAATAAGAAAGTGATAGGCTGCGAGCTTTTGAGGGGCTCGTTGCCCTATCATCCTGTATTTTAAGCGATAGGCTGAAACTGTCCCCCGGACAGTTTCACTGCTAAAAGCAAACTAAAAGATAAACGAAATGACGATACAGTCTAGAAATCCAAAAACGAGGCAGGGAAGGCTGCAGTATGTTATTTAAGTTTTCTGCAAGCTATTTTTAAGTTTTGTAAAGGAAAAGTGAGTTTTAATATCAGTATATTCATGAAAGGAATAGACAGATATGAAAAAACTATTTTTCTCTAAAAATCAAGATCAGAAACGCTATGGACTTAAAAAATCATCAAAATGGAAAACCGCAGGTTCGGTGCTGCTTGCAACCATTGCTATGGGCGCCGCAGTTTTAGCAGGCGGCAGCACTGTGTCGGCAGATGAGACCGGCAGCGATACAGCAGTGGCTGCGGCGGCCGACAGCAGTGCGACTGACAGCACATCGGCAGACGGTGCAGAGACAGCTGCAGCTGCACTCCAAGAGTCAGAGACTGCAAGTACAGAAACGGCGGCAGCGCTTGGGACTTCTGCAGAAGCTGCAGCTGCGGCCGACAGCTCCCAAGTAAGCTCGGCTGACACAGAGTCTGCCAATAGCGGCAGCGAGGAAACCGGAACTGCCAGCGATGCTTCGTCAACGGCTGCAGCTTCCAGCACGGCAGCGGACAGCACTGCCAGCAGCAGTAGCAGTGAAGGAACGATTAGCTTTGACGGTTCGACCGTGACTAGCACAGCCAGCGGAGTGGTGATTGACGGCAGCACCATTACGATTACCTCTGCCGGCACCTATACCCTGACCGGCAACGGCAGCAGCTATACGATTACAGTGGATGCCAGCGTGACGGAACCTGTCACGCTCAATCTGGACGCCCTGACCTTGACGGACTCGGCCATTAGCTCAGCTTCCAGCGCAGATTTGACCATCAATGTGCTGTCTGACAGCTCGGTCAGCTCGACTGCTGATACTGCAGTTGAGGCGGCCGGAGCCCTGACAATCACCAGCTCGACTGGCAGCAGTCTGACCCTGAGCAGCAGTGAAAAGCATGCAGTTTCTGCCGACAGTGTGACGATTAGCAATGTCACTCTTGATCTGACTTCAGAGGCTAAAGACGGTATCAATGCCAGCAAGAGTGTGACGGTTGATAAGGCGACGGTCACCATTGCTGCTGGCGACGATGGCATTCAGGCTGAGGATGAGACGGATGTCAACAGCGGTGACGTGACAATTAGGGACTCGGCAGTCAGTATTACAGCCTCGGACAAGGGAATTACGGCTGCAGATGAGGTCGCTGTCAGCGGCAGCTCAACGGTTCATATTACAGCCGGCGACGAGGGGATTGAAGGCCGCTATATCAATCTGACTGGCGGCGACATCACGGTCAATGCTGGAGATGACGGTCTCAATGCGACTGATTGGACGACCAAGACCAGCGCTGATACCAGTCAGCTGACCAATGCGACTGCGGACAATGATATTGCGATTAATATTGACGGAGCCAATGTCATAATCGTTGCCGGCGGTGACGGGATTGACAGTAACGGCAATGTGACCGTTAAAAGCGGCAGCCTTTATGTGACCCAGACCAGTGCTGATAATGCGGCCATTGACTATGACGGCACCGGCATCATTTCCGGCGGAACGGTTTGGGCTATTGGAAATCAGGGGATGGCGCAGGCGTTCACTACTGGCTCCAGCCAATCCTATATTATAGCCAATGTCAGCGGCAATGCCGGCGATACGATTACGGTGACGGACAGCAGCGGCAATGTGATTGCCACAACCGTCGCAGCTGCTTCCTTCGGCAATGTTGTCTTCAGTACAGAAGCCTTGGCTGAAGGAGAAAGCTATACCATTACAACTTCCAGCGGCAGCACAGCTACAGCAACCGCTACAGAAGAAGGGACAACTAACGGTTTTGGCATGGGCGGACCGATGGGCGATATGAGTGGTTTTGGGGGCTTTCCGGGGCTGACCAATGCGGATGGCAGCCAGCCGACACCGCCGGATTGGGATGGCAGCGCTA
>NZ_KQ969392.1:117026-118723 GCF_001578865.1 Streptococcus sp. DD11 | reverse complement strand
TGACCGGCTTTGACCCGACCGGCAGCGGCAGTACCAGCAGCCCAGCAGGGTCAACTTTTTCGACAGAAGTCCAGCCAGCGGCAGCAAGCGCTGCAGTGACTGACCCGGATGACACAGCAGCGGCTGATGGGGAATACTCAGCTGCTGGCTTGGCGGATTCAGCAGATTTGCCTCAGCAGGATGCCGCAGCACAAAGCGCAGTTCTGTCGGCCAGTGCTGCTCTGCCAAGCATAGAAGCAGAAGCTGCTGAGGGGCAGGCTTCTGCCAGCAGCCAGACGGACTCAGTTGGGGCGGACCGCCGCTCTGCAGCAAAAGGCAGTTCTGATCCTGCCAGAATTCAAAGGCTGGATGTTGGCAGCAGCAATACCAGCCAATCTGCCAGCAGGCAGTCCGCTCAGGCAGCCGCTGCCTCAGGTCAAACAGGGACCAGCCGCAAGAGTTCCGGCACCGCCAGCAGTCTGCCCAATACAGGTGAGAAGGCACAGTTTGGCCTGGCGGGCTTGGGAGGAGCCGTCCTCCTCTCCGGGGCCGGTTTCCTTCTGAAAAAGAAGAAAAAAGAGGAGTGATGTTCAGAGACTGCTGGAAAAGTCTAATGATGAACAGGTGAAGAAGAAATGGATGATGATAGCAGACGGCAGAATCCCATGCTCTTTGAACACCTTTTCAAACTACATCAGCTCCCGCATTAAAAGTTTGTTAGCAGAACCAAGCGAGACTGAAGCGCTTTTTATACGGTATCTTCCCAAAGATTGATCTCTCTGCGGGTGAGAGTGCAGCCATCATGGGAGTCTTATACGGTATCTTCCCAAAGATACATCCCTCTGTGGGTGAGGACGCAGCCATCATGGGAGTCTGTCTCAGTCTCTTTTGGTATGGAAAGAACCGAGTCGTTTGCTTGCGGGCCGACCGTTTAAGGCGAAGGGACTCAGCATACAGTTTCCGAACAAATCTATTGAAACGGCATCAGTTACGATCAGTTTAGCATAAGCGCTCCATCAGACATTTTTTTGAAGAAATCCTTGTCATCTGTTCAGAAAAGGAGTATAATGGCCCATATTGATTTTCTAGGAGAAAAATATGTTTTCAAAATTGAAAAAAATCTTTATCGGCCAGCCCTTGAAGTCTGGTGATGAAGGTGATGAGGGACATCTTCTGAGCAAGCTGCAGGCTTTGGCTATGCTTTCCAGTGACGCCCTGTCCTCTATCGCCTATGGACCTGAGCAGGTGGTGCTGGTTCTGGTCTCTGTCTCAGCCGGAGCGATTTGGTGGTCCCTGCCTATTGGATTGGTGGTGCTGGTTCTCCTGACCAGTCTGACGATTTCCTACCGGCAGGTGATTCATGCTTATCCGCAGGGCGGCGGGGCTTATATGGTGACGACGGAGAATCTCTCTCCCAATCTGGGTCTGGTTTCCGGCGGCAGCCTTTTGGTTGACTATATGCTGACAGTAGCCGTATCGGTCGCTTCAGGAGCCGATGCCATTACCTCAGCGATTCCGGCCCTGCACCCCTACAATCTGCACATTGCTGTCTTTCTGGTTTTGGGGCTGATGCTCATGAATCTGCGCGGTCTGCGGGAGTCTGCGACTTCGCTGATGATTCCGGTCTATCTCTTCATTGCCAGCACAATTTTTCTGATCGGTTTTGGCCTCTTTCAGCTTTTGACCGGCCATCTCCCTTATCATGCCACTTCCCATAT
>NZ_KQ969392.1:115507-116774 GCF_001578865.1 Streptococcus sp. DD11 | reverse complement strand
GTTGAGGCTATTTCCAATGCTGTGCCTTTCTTTAAGGCGCCCAAGGCGGCAAATGCGGCTAAAACGCTGGCCATTATGGCTGCTATTCTGGGCTTTCTGTTTGCCGGAATTACCTTTTTGAACTACTGGACAGGGATTGTCCCTGTTAAGGGAATGACGACTCTGGCTCAGATGGCTCAGGCTATTCTGGGCTCGTCACCGATTGGCCGTCTGCTTTTTTACATTTTTCAGCTGTCTACTGCCCTTATTCTGGCAGTTGCGGCCAATACTGGCTTTTCTGCCTTCCCTATGCTGTCTTATAATATGGCCAAAAACAAGTACATGCCGCATATGTATATGGAAAAAGGCGACCGACTGGGCTACTCCAATGGGATTTTGACCTTGGCTTTTGGAGCGATTGTTCTGCTGCTGATCTTTGAGGGCAGCACAGAAAGTCTGATTCCCCTTTATACGATTGGGGTGTTTGTTCCCTTTGCCCTCTCTCAGACGGGGATGGTCATTCATTGGAAAAAGCAGTATGGCAAGCAGTTTCTCAAGCATTCTCTGGCCAATATTCTCGGAGCAGCCATCTGCTATACGATTGTCGGTATTCTGCTGCTCTTCCGTCTGGGGGCCATCTGGCCGTTCTTCCCTATTATTGCAGCGCTGATGTGGCTCTTTTTATCCATTAAGAATCATTACAACAAGGTGGCTCTGCAGCTGCGGCTGGACGAGGATATTGAGCGGATAGACTTTGCAGGCAATACCGTGCTGGTCCTGGTCGGCAATGTCACCCGTGTCAGTGTCGGAGCGATGAACTATGCCCGCAGCATCGGAGATGACATCATTGCCATGCATGTTTCGACCAAGGAGACACAGGAGAAGGACCGAGAAGTTGCGCGGGAATTTCAGGAGTATTTTCCAGATATTCAGTTTACCAATATCGAAACCAGCTACCGCAATATTATCCGGCCAACCCTGCGCTATGTGGACCGTATTGCCCGCGAAGCTGAAAAGAAAGGCTATACAGTCACGGTCTTGGTGCCACAGTTTATCCCCAATCATCAGTGGCAGAATATCCTCCACAATCAGATGAGCCTGAAAATGAAATACTATCTCAAATGGCGGGAGAATGTCGTGATTTCCAGCTATTCCTATCACTTGAAAGAATGACCTCGGCCAGCTTTTTTTCAGAGCAGAAGCTAAAACAGCTGGGTTTGAAACGAAAAGAGAAGACCCTTGACAGAGCACAGTCCAGACAAGAAGGACTGTGCTTTTCAGGTCTTTT
>NZ_KQ969392.1:110845-115229 GCF_001578865.1 Streptococcus sp. DD11 | reverse complement strand
ATAGCGGGAAACATGCTATAATGAAAAGAACATTCTAAAAATCAAAAGGATTATTATAGTAAGGAAAACAATGGCAAATATTTTAAAGACAATCATTGAAAATGATAAAGGTGAATTAAGAAAGTTAGAAAAAATGGCGGACAAGGTGCTGTCCTACGAAGACACAATGGCAGCCCTGTCCGATGAAGATCTGCAGGCAAAGACAGAGGAGTTTAAGAAACGCTATGCAGACGGCGAAACCCTGGATCAGCTTCTCTTTGAGGCCTTTGCGGTTGTCCGCGAGGGAGCAAAGCGCGTACTGGGCCTCTTCCCTTACAAGGTTCAGGTCATGGGCGGGATTGTCCTTCACCACGGTGACGTTCCAGAGATGCGTACCGGAGAAGGCAAGACCCTGACTGCGACCATGCCGGTCTATCTCAATGCCTTAGCCGGAAAGGGTGTGCATGTTGTCACGGTCAATGAGTACCTGACGGAGCGTGACGCAACAGAAATGGGAGAGCTTTACTCTTGGCTGGGTCTGTCTGTCGGAATCAATCTGGCAGCAAAATCACCGGCTGAGAAAAAAGAAGCCTATGCCTGTGACATCACCTACTCGACCAATGCCGAAATCGGCTTTGACTATCTGCGGGACAACATGGTGGTCCGCGCTGAAAATATGGTTCAGCGCCCGCTCAACTATGCCTTGGTCGATGAGGTAGACTCCATTCTGATCGACGAAGCCCGGACGCCGCTGATTGTCTCAGGTCCGACTTCTTCTGACACCAACCAGCTCTATCATATGGCTGACCACTATGTCAAATCCCTTGACAAGGATGACTATATCATCGATGTGCAGTCCAAGACAATCGGTCTGTCTGACTCTGGGATTGACAAGGCAGAGAGCTACTTCAAGCTGGACAATCTCTATGATATCGAAAACGTTGCCCTGACGCACTTTATTGACAATGCTTTGCGGGCCAACTATATCATGCTGCTGGACATTGACTATGTGGTCAGTCAGGAGCAGGAAATCCTGATTGTCGATCAATTTACCGGCCGGACCATGGAAGGCCGCCGCTATTCAGACGGCCTGCACCAAGCCATTGAAGCCAAAGAAGGTGTGCCGATTCAGGATGAAACCAAGACGTCTGCTTCCATCACCTATCAAAATCTCTTCCGTATGTACAAGAAACTGGCCGGTATGACCGGTACCGGTAAGACAGAGGAAGAGGAATTCCGTGAGATTTACAATATCCGGGTCATTCCGATTCCGACCAACCGTCCCATTGCCCGGGTAGACCACTCAGACCTGCTCTATCCAAGTATTGATTCTAAGTTTAAGGCCGTCGTTCAGGATGTTAAAGAGCGTCATGAAAAAGGCCAGCCCGTGCTGGTCGGTACTGTTGCGGTTGAAACCAGTGATTTTATTTCCAAAAAATTGGTCGAAGCCGGTGTGCCCCATGAGGTCCTCAATGCCAAAAACCACTACAAGGAAGCGCAGATTATCATGAATGCCGGCCAGCGCGGAGCCGTGACCATCGCGACCAATATGGCCGGACGGGGAACCGACATCAAGCTGGGCGAAGGTGTCCGTGAGCTGGGCGGTCTCTGTGTTATCGGTACAGAGCGCCATGAAAGCCGCCGGATTGACAATCAGCTCCGCGGACGTTCAGGCCGTCAGGGCGATCCCGGTGAATCCCAGTTTTACCTGTCGCTGGAAGACGAGCTCATGCGCCGCTTTGGCTCAGAGCGGATCAAGGCCATTCTGGACCGCATGAATCTCAGTGAGGAAGACTCTGTTATCAAGTCCGGCATGCTGACCCGTCAGGTCGAAAGTGCGCAGAAGCGCGTGGAAGGAAACAACTACGATACGCGGAAGCAGGTCCTGCAGTACGATGATGTCATGCGGGAGCAGCGGGAGATTATCTATGCGGAACGCCACGATGTTATCACGGCTGACCGCGATCTCAGCCCTGAAATCCATGCCATGATCAAGCGGACCATTAATCGCATCGTGGACGGCAGCAGCCATTCAGAGCAGGATGAAAAGACCGAAGCAATTCTGAATTTTGCTAAGTACAATCTGGTGGCCGAAGACTCTATCTCAGCCAGCGATTTAGAAGGCAAGTCTGACCAGGAAATCAAAGACGATCTCTTTGAGCGGGCCTCTCAGGTTTATGACAGTCAGATTGCCAAACTGCGTGATGAAGAAGCAGTCCGCGAATTCCAAAAAGTGCTGATTCTGCGTGTTGTAGACAGCAAATGGACAGACCATATTGATGCACTGGATCAGCTGCGTAATGCTGTTGGTCTGCGCGGCTACGCTCAGAACAATCCAGTTGTTGAATACCAATCTGAAAGCTTCCGCATGTTTAACGATATGATCGGAGCTATTGAATTTGACGTGACCCGTCTCATGATGAAGGCGCAGATTCACGAGCAGGAGCGTCCGCGGGCTGAGCACAATATCAGCACCAGCGCTACGCGCAATATTTCGGCTCAGTCACCGAACATCCCTGCTGGTGTGGACCTGTCTTCTGTTAAGCGCAATGACCCTTGTCCATGCGGCTCCGGCAAGAAGTTCAAAAACTGCCACGGCCGCAGATAACGAAGATACCAAAGGAGAACAGATGACCTTTAAAGCAAGCAGCCAACCTATTGATGTAGCAGAAGTCCGCCAGCTGGCTAAGCTGGAAGGAGAGATGTTGGCTCATAAGAAAGAGCGCGACCGCGAGTTAGAAGCCATTCTGCGCGGCCAGGATGACCGTATTCTCTTGGTCATCGGCCCCTGCTCGTCTGATAATGAAGAAGCCGTGCTGGAATACGCCAAGCGTCTGTCTGCCCTCCAAGAAGAGGTAAAAGACCGCATCTTTATGGTCATGCGGGTCTACACAGCCAAGCCGCGGACCAATGGCGACGGCTACAAGGGCCTGATTCACCAGCCTAATGCCACGGCGGCGCCCAGCCTGATTAACGGTATTAAAGCGGTCCGCAACCTGCACTATCGGGTCATTTCTGAAACTGGCATGACAACGGCTGATGAGATGCTCTATCCGGAAAATCTGCCTCTGGTAGACGATTTGATTTCCTATATGGCTGTCGGTGCCCGTTCTGTTGAAGACCAGCAGCACCGTTTTGTGGCCAGCGGAGCGGATTTGCCGACCGGCCTTAAAAATCCGACTTCCGGCAACCTCAATGTGATGTTCAACGGGATTTATGCTGCCCAGAATAAGCAGAGTTTTCTCTTTTCCGGCAAGGAAGTAGAAACTTCCGGCAATCCTTTGGCCCATGCCATTCTGCGCGGAGCAGTCAATGAGTACGGTAAAAACCTCCCCAACTACTATTATGACAATTTGCTGGATACCATCCAGCAGTACGAGGAGATGGGGCTGGAAAATCCCTTCATTATCATTGATACCAACCACGACAATTCCGGCAAGCAATATTTAGAACAGGTCCGTATTGTCCGTCAGACCTTGATCAACCGGGACTGGAATGAGAAAATTAAGTCAACTGTCCGCGGCTTTATGATTGAGTCTTATCTGGAAGACGGCCGGCAGGATGAGCCGGAGATTTTCGGCAAGTCCATTACCGACCCTTGCCTGGGCTGGGACAATACAGAGCAGCTGGTGCGTGAAATTTATGAAACATTAGGAAACTAAAATGGCATTTATCGAAAAAAGTCAGGAAATTGATCTTGGTCTGATTAAGGCCAAGACACAGCTTTCTGCTGGGGCGCTGGCCCGCAAAAAAGAGCGGGATCAGGAGCTGGCGGCTATCTTCAGCGGTCAGGATGACCGCCTGCTGCTGGTGATGGGCCCCTGCTCATCTGATCATGAAGAGGCGGTGCTGGAATATGCCCGCCGTCTGTCTGCCCTTCAGGAAAGGGTGGCTGACAGGCTTTTCATCGTTATGCGGGTCTACACGGCCAAACCGCGGACCAACGGTGACGGCTACAAGGGGCTGGTCCATCAGCCGGATACGGCAAAGGAGCCCAGCCTTATCAACGGCCTGCAGGCCGTCCGCCAGCTGCATTACCGGGTCATTGCGGAGACGGGACTGACAACAGCTGATGAAATGCTTTATCCTTCCAATCTCTTTTTGGTTGACGATCTGGTCAGCTACCATGCTGTCGGAG
This sequence comes from Streptococcus sp. DD11, assembly GCF_001578865.1. Classification (NCBI taxonomy): domain Bacteria; kingdom Bacillati; phylum Bacillota; class Bacilli; order Lactobacillales; family Streptococcaceae; genus Streptococcus; species Streptococcus sp. DD11. The sequence continues at coordinate 111,112 of NZ_KQ969392.1, read as the reverse complement.
CCCGTTCTGTGGAAAATCAGGAGCACCGTTTTACGGCTTCGGGTATTGATGCACCGGTCGGCATGAAAAATCCGACTTCCGGCAATCTGTCAGTCATGCTCAATGCTGTTTATGCCGCTCAAAGTCCTCAGCATTTCCTGTTTCGCGGTCTGGAAACAGAAACATCAGGCAATCCCTTGGCACATATCATTCTGCGGGGGGCGGTTGATGCCTATGGCAAGAATCAGCCTAATTTTTACTATGAAAACATCTTAGAGCTGCTGGATG
>NZ_KQ969392.1:104324-110825 GCF_001578865.1 Streptococcus sp. DD11 | reverse complement strand
AGCAATGAAGCTGGTCAATCCCTTTGTCATCATTGATACCAACCATGACAATTCTGGCAAACGGTATCTGGAGCAGGTGCGGATTGTCCGCCAGACCTTGATCAACCGGGCCTGGAATCCGCGAATCCGGCAGGCCGTCCGCGGCTTTATGATTGAGTCTTATCTGGAAGACGGCCGTCAGGATGAAGCGGAGGTTTTCGGTAAGTCCATTACGGATCCCTGCCTGGGCTGGGACAATACGGTGCAGCTGGTCGAGGAAATCTATGCCAGCTTGAAGAAATAAAAAAAGAAAGGGACAGTGTGTTTCCTCCGGAAGCCCAACTGTCAGGGAATGCTAAGAAGACAGCTTTTAAACTTTATACTTTTTGAAAATCGAAGATGGCGGTGGGACAGACTCCCATGATGGCTGTGTCCTCACCCACAGAGGGATGTATTTTTTGGAAGATAGTGCATAAGAACCAATTCTTGAAGAGTTTGGTTCCCTTCACTCTTTTGCTTCCAGGCTCGGGCTGAAAAGGTTCCCCGAATCTTCCCAGCTTTTGCATTTCTGGGCAGGGGCTAAAAAGGTCCCCCGGACCTTCCCAGCTTTTGCATTTCTGAGCAGGGGCTAAAAAGGTCCCCCGGACCTTCCCAGCTTTTGCATTTCTGAGCAGGGGCTAAAAAGGTCCCCCGGACCTTTTTACTCCCAGCCGCGGGACTGTTAGAGGCTGGAGATAAAGGGCAGGCAGTTTCCGGCTTTCGTTATCTTAAGTCTGGGGGACTGTTTGAAGGTGCAGATAAGGAACACCGAGTTTTCCTCAGTATAGGGGCTTTTTGGAGTCTAACAGACGAACCTGCTGCTGCATCCTAACGGATGCTTTATCTGCAAGGAGGCCGGAACAAAAGTGCTTCAGTCTCTGTAAGTCAATGAGACGATTGATGGCCTATCGGCCTGACTCTTATCCCTTGCTATCTTCAGTTTTCTTTGAGTGTCAGCAGGCTGTCCGGCTGAGTTTTACCGCATTCCCAATGAGAGAGATGATCAAAGGACATGGAATCGATGCAGAGGAGCTGTCATCGATTGAACGGGCCTATCAGAAGAATCCCCGCTTTGCCCGCAAGGTGCTGACACCGGCGGAGCTGAGGCGCTTTGAGGAGCTGAAAGGCAAGCGCAGGCTAGAATATCTGGCCGGCCGCTGGTCGGCCAAAGAGGCCTTTTCCAAGGCTTGGGGGACCGGCATTGGGCCAGTGTCTTTTCAGGATTTGGAGATTTTAAATGATTCCAAGGGGGCACCCTATTTCAGTCAGTCCCCCTTTGCCGGCCGGATCTGGGTTTCGCTCAGTCACACCGGGAATATGGTCATAGCCAGTGTGATTTTGGAGGAAGAAGATGAAAGCTAGTCTGCACAGACCCAGCAAAGCCGTCGTTGATCTGTCGGCCATTGCTTTTAATATACAGCAAGTTGCAGCTCATTTGCCGGATTCGGCAGAAAAATGGGCTGTCGTCAAAGCCGATGCCTACGGTCACGGTGCAGTTGCCGTATCTCGCCATATAGAGCCGCTTGTGGACGGCTTTTGTGTCTCCAATATCGATGAAGCTCTGGAGCTGCGCACAGCTGGCTTGACGAAGAAAATCCTGATTCTAGGCATTTCTGAAACGGATGCTGTTTCGCTGGCTCTTGGAAATGAAATCAGCCTGACCGTGGCCAGTCTGGAATGGCTCGACTTGCTTTTAGCCAGACAGGCCGACCTGACTGGCTTAAGCTTCCATATCAAAATTGATTCTGGGATGGGGCGCATTGGTTTTCGCTCAGGTCAGGAAGCAGAGGAAGCTATCCGCCGTCTGCAGGCAGCTGGAGCTCTTGTAGAAGGGATTTTCACCCACTTTGCTACAGCTGATGAAGCGGATGACAGCAAGTTTGACCGCCAGTTGGCTTGCTTTCAAGCCATCCTGCAGCAGCTGGAGACAGTGCCGCCGCTGGTCCATGCCAGCAATTCGGCGACGGCTCTCTGGCACAGCCAGACCGTCATGAATGCAGTCCGTCTGGGAGACATCATCTATGGTCTTAATCCCAGCGGGACCGTTCTGGAGCTGCCCTATGACATCAAACCGGCTTTGTCCCTGCACTCTCAGCTGGCCCATGTCAAGGAGCTGGAAGCGGGAGCAGATGTCGGCTATGGTGCGACTTACACCAGTGCCAGTCGGCAGTTTATTGGTACCATTCCTCTGGGCTATGCTGATGGCTGGACTCGGGATATGCAGGGATTTGATGTGCTGATTGACGGGCAGCGCTGTCCCATTGTCGGCCGGGTTTCTATGGATCAGCTAACCGTGCGCCTGCCTCGGTCTTATCCCCTCGGTACGCCGGTGGTGCTGATTGGCCAGAGCGGTGCAGAGATGATTACAGCTACAGATGTAGCAGTGCAGCGCGGCACCATTAACTATGAGGTGGTCTGTCTGCTCAGCGACCGTGTGCCAAGGGTTTATCGGGAGTAGCCGCAGCGAGCACCCAAACTGCAGTTTCTGACAAAAAATCACCAGAGCAGTTGGTAAAGACTGTTCGTTTGCTTTTAGCAGTGAAATAATCTGGGGGAGTAAAAAGGTCCGGGGGACCTTTTTAGCCCCTGCCTGGAAATTGAAAAGCAGGGAAGGTCCGGGGGACCTTTTTAGCCCCTGCCTGGAAATTGAGAAGCAGGGAAGCGGTGGGACAGACGCCCATGATGGCTGCGCCTTCACCCACAGAGGGATGGATCTTTTGGAAGATACCGTATAAGAACTAAATTTTTAAAAATTTAGTTCCCTTCACTCTTTTGTTTCTAAGCTCAGGCTGAAAAGGTTCCCCAAACCTTTTCACTCCCAGCCCGCGAGGCTCTCACAGTCTCCCAGACTGTTAGAGCAAACTGCGCGAACGACGGGATAAAAGATAAACGAAATGAGAATGACGATAACAGAACTGAAAGAGGCATTATGAATTTACATCAACCCTTGACGGTTCTGCCCGGTGTAGGACCGAAATCAGCAGAAAAATTCAAACAGCTGGGACTGGAAAGCCTGCAGGATTTACTGCTTTATTTTCCCTTTCGCTATGAAGATTTCAAAAGCAAGAATGTTCTAGAGCTGGAAGACGGCGAAAAAGCGGTGATTTCCGGCAGGGTGGTTACTCCAGCCAATGTCAGCTACTATGGTTATAAACGCAACCGCCTGCGCTTTACTCTCAAGCAGGGAGAGGTGGCTCTGGCGGTTAACTTTTTCAATCAGCCCTATCTGGCAGACAAAATCGAGCTGGGAGCTGCTCTGGCAGTCTTTGGCAAATGGGATAGGACCAAGGCCAGTCTGACCGGCCTGAAAATTTTGGCCCAAACGGAGGACGATCTGCAGCCGGTTTACCGGCTGACTCAGGGAGTCAGTCAGGCTAGTCTGGTCAAGCTGATTAAGACAGCCTTTGACCAAGGGCTGGACCTGCTGCTGGAAGAAAATCTGCCCCAGGTACTGTTGGACCGCTACCAGCTGGCGGGACGGGCACAGGCTGTACGGGCCATGCACTTTCCTCAGGATTTGGCTGACTACCGGCAGGCTCTGCGGCGGGTCAAGTTTGAAGAGCTCTTTTATTTTCAAATGCAGCTGCAGGTCCTCAAAACGGAACAGAAAAATGTCAGGAATGGTCTTGCAATGAACTGGGATCAAGAGGTCCTGACTGCCAAGAAAGCCAGCCTGCCTTTTGAACTGACAGAAGCACAGGAGCGCAGTCTGAGAGAGATTCTGCAGGACTTGCAGTCGCCGGCTCATATGAACCGCCTGCTGCAGGGAGATGTGGGAAGCGGCAAGACCGTCGTTGCCGGTCTGGCTATGTATGCCGCTGCCGCTGCCGGCCTGCAGTCTGCCCTTATGGTGCCGACTGAAATTCTGGCTGAGCAGCATGTTGCCAGCCTGTCTCAGCTTTTTCCAGAGCTGAAACTGGTTCTTTTGACCGGCAGTATGAAAACGGCTGAGCGCAGAGCAGCACTGGCTGCTATTGAGACCGGACAGGTCGACCTGATTGTCGGGACCCATGCCCTGATTCAGGAGGGGTATCCTATCACCGTTTGGGGCTGGTGATTATCGACGAGCAGCATCGCTTTGGAGTTGGGCAGCGCCGGCTTCTGCGGGAGAAGGGGCTGAATCCCGATGTGCTGATGATGACAGCAACTCCCATTCCCAGAACGCTGGCTATCACCGCTTTTGGTGATATGGATGTGTCCATTATCGATCAGCTGCCGGCTGGGCGCAAGCCTATTATCACCCGCTGGGTCCAGCATGAGCAGCTGCCAGTGGTGCTGGACTGGATGGCCAAGGAGCTGCAAAAAGGGGCTCAGGTCTACTTTATTTCTCCCCTGATTGAGGAGTCAGAGGCTCTGGATTTGAAAAATGCCCTTGCCCTGGAAGAAGAGCTGAAGGCTTATTTCGGTCGGTCTGCTCAAGTGGCTCTGCTGCACGGCAAAATGAAGAGCGATGACAAAGAGTCTGTGATGCAGGGGTTTAAGGACGGCAAGACGGATATTTTGGTATCCACAACGGTCATCGAAGTCGGAGTCAATGTTCCCAATGCAACGATTATGGTTATTATGGATGCGGACCGCTTCGGGCTGAGCCAGCTTCACCAGCTGCGGGGCCGGGTCGGCCGGGGACAGAAGCAGTCCTATGCAGTTTTGGTGGCTAATCCTAAGACTGAGTCCGGCAAGCAGCGCATGAAAATCATGACGGAGACGACCGATGGCTTTGTTTTGGCCGAGGAAGATCTGAAAATGCGGGGCTCCGGTGAAATTTTTGGCAGCCGCCAATCCGGCCTTCCAGAATTTCGGGTGGCGGACATCGTTGAGGATTATCCGATTTTAGAAGAAGCCAGAAAGGTTGCCAGTCAGATTACAGCTGATCCTAACTGGCGGCAGCAAGCCGACTGGCATTTGCTTTCTCTGCATCTGGACCGACAGGATTATCTGGATTAGAAAAAGTCTGACTTTTAGCTTTCTGCAAGCTATCTGTAAGTCTGCCTTAAGTTTGGCAGCTTATGATAATCCTATCAACCCTAAGGAGGCAGTGCAGATGACAGTCACTATTAAAGTAAGCTATCAGAAAACCTTTTTTAAAAAAGGCGGGAAAGCGGAGGTGAGCTATGGTCGGTGATTATCTATTCAAAATGCTGGAAGCTTTCCTTCAATCCCTGTTTTAGGAAAGGAAAAATCAAAGATGTTCAGTTCTTTCCCTAACAGAAGTGAGGCCCCCACCGCCTTTCCTATTCCTTCTTATTTTCAAGAATATTAGAACCTGTGTTTATAGATGACTTTGCCATCTATAAACACAGGTTCTTCATTTTCGATGCTGAAGAGCTGATACTCGGGATTCGCTGCTAATACGATATGTGTTTCAAGCTCAACCTTTTGAGGTTTTCGATGTGATGACGGATGTCGGCTCTGGCGGTGGGACAGAACTAAATTTTTAAAATTTAGTTCCCTTCGCTCTTTTGTTTCTAAGCTCAGACTGAAAAGGTTGGGGATGAGGGAAACAGCGTTTTCCTCAATGTAGGAACTTTTTGGAGTCTAAAAGACTATAGTGGTAAAATAGTCTGGCTGCCCTTTTCGAATTCTCATCGCCAGCCTGACCAATCATCCTTCCATATAGTTCTGCAGTTCCTGGTCTTGCAGACCGGCGTTGAGAGCGATGAGGAGCTTGAGTCGGGCTTTTGGGGCATTGAGCTCCTTGACAAACATAATGCCGGCCTGATGCAGTTTGACACCGCCGCCTTCGTAAGCATAGACTGGCTCGGCAATGCCGTTGAAGCAGCGGGACACCAAAGCGATGGGGAGCCCGGCTGCTGCCATCTGGCCCAGTCTGTCGGCTGTTTCTTGTGGCAGATTGCCGGCTCCGAAAGCTTCGATAATCAGACCGTCAATCTTGCTCAAATCCAGCATATCCAGCAACTCTGTCTTCATCCCCGCATAAGCTGGAATGATGGGCACCAGCCCTGAGATCTTGTCCAGGTCAAAGCGCACACGCGGTTCTGCTGTTTTAAAATAAAGAATTTCCTGCTTCATCACCAGCCCCAGCGGTCCGTGAGTCGGTGTCTGGAAGGTGCTGACATTGGTCGTGTGGGTTTTGGTCACATACTTGGCTGCATGTGCTTCGTCATTCATAACGACCAAGACACCCTTGCCTTTGGCCTTGTCGTCGCTGGCCACTCTGAGAGCTGACAGGTAGTTGTAAACGCCGTCGCTGCCCAGTTCATTGGAGCTGCGCATAGCCCCGGTCAGAACCACCGGAATATCCGGCAGTTCCATAGTATCCAGAAAGTAGGCTGTTTCCTCCAAGGTATCCGTTCCGTGGGTAATGACCACACCGTCAAAGTACCGGGCCCGCTCCTTAATGGCTTGGTACAAGGTCAGCATGTGCTGGGGGGTGATGTGGGGGCTGGGAATGTTGAAAAAATCCACCGCCTCAACCTCAATCCCCTCCAGCGGCACCCGCACATGGTTCATTGGATTGTCCTT
>NZ_KQ969392.1:102583-103759 GCF_001578865.1 Streptococcus sp. DD11 | reverse complement strand
TGGTTGATCTTTGTTTTAATTATAGCAATGAGCTTTTTCTTAATTCTTTGTAAGAATTTATAAAATTTTTACAAAGAAAATGGAATTTGTCTACGTTCTGAAGCAGGAAATCTGCTAAGTATTTTCCTTGGTTATTGCTTTCTTTTTCATTCGTATGTCACTGGGATTACCCGGGTTTATCTTTTTTACAATTCGTGTGATAGTATGTCATTTTTGTGTTATAATTTATTGTATCATAAAAGGAAAGAATGAGAAAATCAATGGAAGTAAAAGCCGTCTTTTTCGATATTGATGGAACGCTGGTGAATGACAGTCGAACGGTTTTGAAATCTACAGAAACAGCCATTAAAAGCTTAAAAGAGCAGGGGATATTAGTCGGTCTGGCAACCGGCCGCGGTCCTTTCTTTGTCAAACCTTTTATGGAGCAGCTGGATTTGGACTTTGCCGTGACCTACAACGGTCAATATATCTTTTCAAAGGACAGGGTGATTTCCGCCAGCCCCATTGACAAGCAGAGTCTGCGGGACTTGATTGCTTATGCCCAAAAACACAGAAAAGAGATTTCTCTGGGGACAGCAGATGCCATGCTGGGGTCCAAGATTATGTCCTTTGGCATGAGTCCTTTCTCCCAGTGGACCAGCCAGTTCATTCCCAAGAAAATGGCCCGCACCGTCAGTCACAGTTTTAACAAAATTATCAGCAAAGCCCTGCCCCAGCATGAAAAAGAGCTCCTGCAGCTGATTCAGGAACCCATTTATCAGGCCTTGATTTTGGCCAGTCCGGAAGAAAGCCATAAGATTGAAAGGGAGTTTCCGGATTTGAAATTTACCCGCAGCAGCCCCTATGCAGTGGATATTATCAACAAGAACATGTCTAAACTGGAGGGGATTCGCCGGGTCGGCAGGGAATACGGCTTTGATATCGGCCAGGTCATGGCTTTCGGAGACTCGGACAATGATTTGGAAATGCTGTCCGGTGTCGGCCTGTCCATTGCTATGGGGAATGGGACCAGCTCGGTCAAAGAGGTGGCCAAGCACACGACCAGCAGCAACAGTCAGGACGGCATTCACAAGGCTTTGGAGCACTTCGGTATTCTGGCCAGTGAAAAAGTCTTTACCAGCAGCGATCATCATTTCAACAAAGTCAAGGAATTTCACAGCGTTATGGACAATGGGA
>NZ_KQ969392.1:100712-102378 GCF_001578865.1 Streptococcus sp. DD11 | reverse complement strand
CCCAGGAGGAGCCAATTGTCTGGTCGCCGGAAGATGCCCGCCACCGGGCTGGCTTTAAGCTGGAAGAATTGGTGGAATTTCTCCGCGCAGCCAGTCCGTCGGAAGAAGAGTTTGAGCACTCAATGGCTTATCTTCATGAGGCGCTGGATCAGGCAGCAGCTAAGGTTCGCTCCAAGAGTCCGGCTGAGGTATCGCTGGTCGGTCAGGCTGATGCTCTCATTGACACTCTCTACTTTACCTATGGCAGCTTTGTGCTCATGGGGGTAGATCCTGAGCAGATTTTTGATATTGTCCATCGGGCCAATATGGGCAAAATCTTCCCCGACGGCAAGGCGCACTTTGACCCCGTTACCCACAAGATTCTCAAACCAGATGACTGGGAAGAAAACTATGCACCGGAAAGAGCCATCAAAGAAGAGCTGGACCGGCAGATTCAGGCCTACCGGCGGACTTTGGCCTTGGATGACGAGACCAAGGGAGACTAGGCTTTCCTATTTATTGCCAGCTGAGGCTCTTCAAACATCAAAGCGAACCTTGGCTAAGTCTGGAAGACCGTTGGTGATTGGGAATAAAGGGAGGGCAGCTTTTGACTGTACAGATTATAAAAAGAGCGGATTGTCCGCTCTTTTTAACAGTGAAACTGTCCGGGGAGTAAAAAGGTCCCGCGGTCTCTCTTGCTTTCGCGTACCAAGGTTCGGGCTGAAAAGCTCTCCCAGACCTTCCTCGCTTTCGTATTTCTAGGCTCGGGCTGAACGAAAGCTGGGAACTGCGTTCCCTTTATCTCCAGCCTCCAACAGTCCTTCTGGACTGTTGGAGCAAGGCAAGCTGACAAAGTCATAAAAGATAAAGCAACTGACGATATCCGCTGCTTCTGACAGGCTCCCAAACTGTCAGGGAAAGGCAGGTTAATTGGCTGGAAAGAGTATTATAAGGTCTTTTCACGGTCTCTGACGACCAGCAGGTCCACCTTGGCATGGCGCAGGATATACTCAGAAGAGGATCCGACCAGCAGGCGTTCAAAAGCATTGAGACCGGTGGCGCCGACCATAATCAGGTCCACCTTGTGTTCATCAGGAATGTCCGTGGCCAGCAGAGTCTTGGGATTGCCCATTTCGATGGCGATATCGACATATTTGATACCAGATTTTTGGGCTCTTTCTTTGAGTTCGCCGGTCAGTTTCTTGGCATCTTCCTGCAGCTCTTCATAGACATCTGCATCGAAGGTGGAGACGCTTTGCAGCGCCCGGGTATCAATGACATGGGCGATGGTCAGACGGGAGCCGTTTCTGAGGGCAACATTGACCCCTTTTTCAAAGGCCAGTTCAGATTCATGCGAACCATCAACAGCCACCATAATGTTTTCATATTTTTGAGTCATAGCACTACCTCCATTCAGCTAGAAAGGCCGCTCAAGCAGCGTGAAAACTGCCTGAGATGAACTGCCGGCACTGAAGGCCTGTATTCATGGAACACCTCAGCAGCCAAGGGGGCTTCTCCTGTCACTCGCTGTTCGAGTTTTTGTCTGGGACAGGACAGCTTCCCTCATCCGACAAAACTGTTTTCATCACTACAGGAACCTAAAGAAACCTTCTTTAGGCTGAACTGCCGGTTCTTACTTCTATTGTAAAACTTTTTTGAGAAAATGTAAAGATATAATAGCAAGGGG
>NZ_KQ969392.1:95439-100108 GCF_001578865.1 Streptococcus sp. DD11 | reverse complement strand
TCGAAGTGTATCATTCTGACAAGATCGAAGACTCCGTCTGACCGATTGTTGTCCCACTCTCCGAACGCTGAAATCCAGAGAGGATTTTTTTAATTAAAAATCTTTCCTGCCTTTGTCCTGGCACCGTGGGCTTTCCGGCTCAGAAAAATGGCTGCTGGTGATTGTCAATCGCTTTTTCTGGTGGTATAATGATAACATTCTGATGAATTGAGGAATAAACATAATGAAAGATTTTAACAAATCCAGCAAGCTGGAACATGTTGCCTATGATATTCGCGGTCCGGTCTTGGAAGAGGCTATGCGTATGCGGTCCAATGGGGAAAAGATCCTCCGCCTCAACACTGGAAATCCGGCTGAGTTTGGCTTTACCGCTCCTGATGAAGTGATTCACGACTTGATTATGAATGCGCGGGACAGCGAAGGCTATTCGGATTCCAAGGGGATTTTTTCTGCCCGCAAGGCCATCATGCAGTACTGCCAGCTGAAACGTTTCCCAGATGTGGACATCGACGATATTTATCTGGGTAATGGCGTCAGCGAGCTGATTGTCATGTCCATGCAGGGTCTGCTGGATGACGGGGATGAGGTGCTGGTCCCTATGCCGGACTATCCGCTCTGGACAGCGGCTGTCAGTCTGGCCGGCGGCAATGCTGTGCACTATATCTGTGATGAACAGGCAGAATGGTATCCTGACATTGAGGACATCAAGTCTAAGATTACCTCTAATACCAAGGCCATCGTCATTATCAATCCCAACAATCCGACCGGTGCCCTCTATCCCAAAGAGCTTCTGTTGGAGATTGTGGAAGTTGCCCGTCAGAACAGTCTGATTATCTTTGCAGATGAAATTTACGACCGCATGGTCATGGACGGCAATGTCCACACGCCGGTAGCCAGTCTGGCACCAGACCTGTTCTGCGTCAGCATGAACGGACTTTCCAAGTCCCACCGCATTGCAGGTTTCCGCGTCGGCTGGATGGTGCTGTCTGGACCTAAGCATCATGTCAAAGGCTATATCGAAGGGCTCAATATGCTGTCCAATATGCGGCTCTGCTCCAATGTGCTAGCCCAGCAGGTTGTCCAGACTTCGCTTGGCGGCCATCAGTCTGTAGATGAGCTGCTACTGCCCGGCGGCCGGATTTACGAGCAGCGGAACTTTATTTATCAGGCTGTTCAGGATATTCCGGGCCTGTCAGCGGTTAAGCCCAAAGCCGGTCTTTACATCTTCCCTAAAATTGACCGGGAAATGTACCGCATTGATGATGACGAACAGTTTGTGCTGGATTTCCTCAAGCAGGAGAAGGTCCTGCTGGTTCACGGCCGCGGCTTTAACTGGAAGGAGCCGGACCACTTCCGTATCGTTTACCTCCCGCGGGTGGATGAGTTGGCTCAAATTCAGGAAAAAATGACGCGTTTCCTGCATCAGTACCGCCGTTAAGACGGATGGTACAGCAGCTGCATGCTTTTATTTTCAAAAGGAGCTTCAGGGCAGCGATCCCGCTCCTCTGTTTTTGGATGTAAAAGCTGGGGCTGCTTTTTCTTGTCTTTAAATTGTAAAATAATGCGGATAATTGTAAAAAAACGGAGCCTGTTTGAAGGGCTGCCCTGTTTTTCTTTAGGTTTTAAAAGGATTTGTCCATGATTTTTTCATAACAGTCTGATGACAATGAATTGGCTTTTTAGCGAAAAGTGTCCAAAAAAAGAGTTGACATCTTTCAGATGGAACGTAAACATGATAGAATGAAAGTATCATTTGTTTTTGCAATGATAAAAAGAGTTAAAGGAGAATATGAATGACGAAAAAAAAGCTTAGTGCTTTGTCAGCTGGGGCTTTAGCCTTGTCTCTGCTCCTTGCAGAAGGAGTGCAGGCGGATCAGACGCTTGAGGATGCCGCTCATTCAGAGGCGGCAAATAGTCACAGTCAGACCGACAGTGCTCAGGCGGCTCCAGCTGTTTCGCAGGAGCAAGTGGCGGCTGCTCAGGCAGAACTGGATCAGGCGAATCAGTCCCTTCATCAAGGTCAGGCCAATCTGGCACAGTCTGAGGCAGCTGCTGGGGCAGCCCAAGAGCAGCTCACTCAGGCCAAAAGTGATGCCGACCGGGCGCAGGAGCTTGCTGCTCAGGCGACACCGGAAGCTATTGAGCAGGCCAAGCAGCAAGTCGCTCAGCAGACCGATCAGCTGGCAACAAGCCAGTCAGAATTGGCTGCGGCTGACCAAGCTGTGACCGCTGCTCAGGATCAGCGCGATAGTCAGGCGGCTGCTGTTCAGACAGCTCAGGAGCAGGTCAAGCTGCAGGAAGGCCAGGTATCGCAGGCAGAAAGAGGTGTTTCGCAGGCGCAGGCCGATCTGAGTGGAGAAAGTGCAGCTGAGGCTGCTCAGAAGGTCAAGAGCGCTCAGGAAAAGGTGGCTGCGGATAAAGCAGCAGCAGAGGAGGCACGATCTGCCCTTGCCAAGGCCAGTCAGGCTGACAGCCAAAACCAAGCTGCTCTGCAAGCGGCTAAAACCAATCAAGCACAGGCTGAAGAGACTCTGCGAACTTCTCAGGCAGATCTGGAAGCAAAGACAGCTCAGGCTGGCAAGACTCAGACTGCTCTGAATCAGGCCCAGCAGAATCTAGCTGCTGCTCAGGCGGCTGCTACGGTATCCAACAATCAGAATAAGCTCTATATGACGCCGGAGTATATCGCAGCCCTGAAACAGCTGGCCGACGCCAATACGACGCAAGCGCAAATCAGTCAGATTGAAGCGACTCTGGCTGGCCTGAATGCCACCGTCAGAGCTTATAACAATTATGTAGCGGATCCTAATGACAGCAAGGTGATGGTTGATACCAATAACATCCCGCAGAATATTCGTCAGGAGCTCTCCCTGTTTGCTTCAGAGCTCATTAACCAGCTGCGCGGCCAGATGGGGACTGGTCAGACCCTTGTGACTCCTTCCTCACTGGAATTTGCCGATAAGGTGGCTGCGGAGTATCGTAAGGATAATTGGTCATGGGATTTGATGAACAAATACCATCATGATGCTTGGGGAATCAACCGCGTGGCGCGTGAGTACGGTCTTGCGACAACGAGCGCAGAGCAGGAACAGCAGGGGCAGCAGTATTATGAAAACGCCCTCATCTGGAAGGAAGTCGTCTCCCAGCTGAGTGTGGCTGAGATGAAAAAGCGAATCTATGAATCGCTGGTTGAGTTCATGTTCAACGGATATGAATGGCTGCATGCTAAGTCAATCTCCGGCCTGAACACCGGCAGTCAAAAGAACTATCTGGGAGTGGACTTCTCCACGGAAAGTGACATTACGATGGCTCATTTTACCCTGGTCTCCGAGGATCAGGTCAAATATGCTACTCAAAATAATTTCAATGCGAATCCGATTGCAGCCAGCCAAGGAAGCGGCGCAGCGGATCCGCAGAAAGTGGCTCAGGCACAGGCAGCGTACGATGCGGCCTTAGCAGCTGATAAGCAAGCTCAAGCTGATAAACAAGCAGCACAAGACAGCTATAATCAGGCTGCCGCAGCTTTAGAGGCTGCCAAAGCCGCTTTGGCGCAAGCCCAGTCAGCCGGCTCTAGTCTGACTCAGGCCCAGGCCAATTTAGCAGCTGCAGAGCAGCAGCTGGCTGCTGATCAGGCAGCCTTGGAAGCAGCTCAGGCAGCACTGGCCAATCTTGATTTAGATGAAGCTGCCAAACAGGAAAACCTGGCACAGGCGCAAGCTGTGCTGGCTTCGGCTCAAAATGCCCTGACTTCTGCTCAGGAAAATCTGCAGGCCGAAAGCTCTAAGCTGGAACAGCTAGAAAGCGCTCTGGCAGCGGCAGTCCAGAAGAGAGACAGCCTGCAGGCAGCTGTAGCTGCAGCTGAGGCCGCTGTTCAGGCCGCGCAGGATAATGCTTCAGCTTTGGAAAAGGCTGAGGAAAACTTGGCTCAGGCGCAGGCAGCCTTGGCAGCAGCCCAGGCGGACTACGATGCCAAGCTGGCAGCCCAAGCGGAGCAGGAGGCCGTACTGGCCCGGCTGATGGCTGTTCAGGCAGCGGCCCAGGCCGTTTATGACCGTCTGTCCCAGCTCTATGCTGATCAGACAGCAGCAGAACGGCTCAGCCATTATCAGTCTATTTTAGCTGCAGCTGAGCAAAATCTGCCGGTTCTGGCGGCCTATTCTCAGCCGGCTGATCCTGCCAATCAGGCAGCGGCCAAGCACAGACAGGCAGCTGCTTCTGAAAACAGCCTGCCTAAGACAGGTCATGATCTATCCCATTGGATCCTGCTCAGCGGGCACTTGCTGCTTCTCATGGTTCTGAGTCTTTTTTACAAAAAGAAAACACGTGAGTAGGTGTAAAAAAACAGCCAGATTTGGCTGTTTTTTAGTTGGGAAACAGTTGGAAGTATTCATGTAGAATCTTTTCCTTTGCTTTTAGCAGTGAACCTGTCTGGAGGACAGTTTCAGCCTATCATTTTGAAATAAGAAAATGATAGGCGGTGAGCTGCTCAAAGGACTGCTTTGAGATTGCGGATAAAAGACAGTGAGGAAGTGTCAAAAGCAAGGCTGATGGCGGTGGGACAGACTCCCATGATGGCTGTGCCCTCACCCACAGAGGGATGGATCTTTTGGAAGATACTGTATAAGAACTAAATTTTTAAAAATTTAGTTCCCTTCACTCTTTTGTTTCT
>NZ_KQ969392.1:93730-95419 GCF_001578865.1 Streptococcus sp. DD11 | reverse complement strand
GAGTTTTCCTCAATGCAGGAACTTTTTGGAGTCTAAAAGACGAACAGTCTTGACACATCCTAACGGATGTTTCATCCATAACCTCAAAGCAGTGCTTTTGTTGCTTCCTCTCAGAAGCTTTATCTATAACCTCAAAACCTCCACTGGAGCTTTTGAGCAATCAGCTACCGCGTCAAGAGTTTTTTTCCAAAACAAAGCGAGACTGAAAGACTTTTTATACGGTATCTTCCAAAAGATCCATCCCTCTGTGGGTGAGGGCGCAGCCATCATGGGAGTCTGTCTCAGCCTCCTCATCTACAACCTTTCTACCTCACTATCTTGTTTCTAGGTTCGGGCTGAGTCTGTCCTACTCTCACTCCCTCGGACTGTTAAAGCAAGGCGAGCTAGCAAAGTAATAAAAGATAAACCAGTTGACGATATACCGTTTCCAATCAGGCAAAATGAGTATCAGACAAGCTGCATCGCCTGAATTGTAGGCAATTGTTTTTCAATAAACAATTTTCAGATAATTATTGAAATTCAGACGGCATTATGTTATAATGAAACTATTAAATATGAGGTAAATGTATGGCCAATTTATTAGAAAAGACAAGAAAAATTACATCCATCTTGAAGCGCTCGGAGGAGCAGCTGCAGGAGGAGCTGCCCTATAACGCCATTACGCGCCAGCTGGCAGATATTATCCACTGCAATGCCTGCATTATCAACAGCAAGGGCCGGCTGCTGGGGTATTTCATGCGCTACAAGACCAACAATGACCGCGTAGAAGCCTTTTTCCAGGATAAGAATTTCCCGGAGGAGTATGTCCATGAAGCGAATATGGTCTATGAAACAGAGGCCAATCTGCCGGTTGCTCATGACTTGACCATTTTTCCAGTGGAAACCAAGAATGAATTTCCTGAAGGGCTGACAACGATTGCCCCTATTCATGTCTCTGGGATTCGTCTGGGCTCACTGATTATCTGGCGCAACGATAAGGAATTTGATGATGATGACCTGATTTTGGTAGAGATTGCCAGCACGGTGGTCGGCATTCAGCTGCTCAACTTCCAGCGGGAAGAGGACGAGAAGAATATCCGCCGCCGGACGGCGGTGACCATGGCGGTCAATACCCTGTCTTACTCGGAACTGCGGGCCGTCTCAGCTATTTTAAGTGAGCTGAAGGGCAATGAAGGCCAGCTGACTGCTTCTGTGATTGCGGATCGGATTGGCATTACCCGTTCGGTGATTGTCAATGCCCTGCGCAAGCTGGAAAGTGCCGGGATTATCGAGAGCCGTTCACTGGGGATGAAGGGAACCTATCTGAAAGTGCTGATTCCCGATGTCTTTGAGGAAATTAAAAAGAGGGACTACTGATGGCAAAAGCGCTGATTTCCATTGATTACACAGTTGATTTTGTAGCTGACGAGGGCCAGCTGACGGCGGGTGCGCCGGCTCAGGCCATCTCTGAGGGGATTGCCCGGGTGACAGAGGCAGCCTTTGAGCGGGGGGATTACATCTTCTTTGCCATTGATGCCCATGATGAAAAGGATGCTTTTCATCCAGAAAGCCGCCTCTTTCCGCCGCATAATATCAAGGGAACGAGCGGGCGAAATCTTTATGGTCCTCTGGCTGATTTCTATGGGACACACCAGCAGGATGAGCGGGTCTTTTGGATGGATAAGCGCCATTATTCTGCCTTTTCAGGCA
>NZ_KQ969392.1:75864-93631 GCF_001578865.1 Streptococcus sp. DD11 | reverse complement strand
TGGACATTCGCCTGCGGGAGAGAAAGGTGGATACGGTGATTCTGACCGGTGTTCTGACGGACATTTGTGTCCTGCATACAGCGATTGATGCCTATAATCTGGGCTATCAGATTGAGGTGGTCGCACCGGCCGTGGCTTCCATTTCGGAAGAAAATCATCAATTTGCCCTCAACCACTTGCAAAATGTCCTCGGTTCGACTATAATAGATACAATTTAAGAGTAAAAGAGAAGCAGAGTAGGCTTGCTGACTTGCACAGAGAGTGCTGATAGCTGAGAGCGGCGCCAAGGGAGCAAGAACCGAAGAACATGCTTCAACATCTTTTGTGTGACCAAGCACAAACGCTGCTCCCGTTACGAGCCCAGAGGCCGCCTTTTAAGGCGGCGAATAACAGTGGTACCACGGCTCTCGTCTGTTTTTAGGACGGGAGTTTTTTTATTTTGTAAGTGCAGAAGTTCAATGCTTATGCGAGCGATATGCTTACTTTCAGAATGTCACATTGATAAGAGAGGGAAAACATGAAAGAAATTTTTATCGGTAATTACGGTCTGGCTCAAGTCGGACAGACCCTGACAGCGACTGGCTGGGTAGCCAATATCCGCCATCACGGCAAACTGGCCTTTATTGAGCTGCGGGACCGAGAAGGGCTGCTGCAGGTCTTTGTCAGCGGTGAGATTGCAGATTTTACCAAGCTGGAAGAGCTCAAGAAAGAAGATGTCCTTGCAGTGACCGGGCAGGTCGTCCAGCGTGAGGAGCGCTTCGTCAACAAAGCCATCAAGTCCGGTCAGGTGGAGCTGCGGGCGGAGAAGATTGAAGTCATTGCCAGCAGCAAGCCCCTGCCCTTTGAGCTGGACCAGCATGCCCATACGGGAGAAGACCTGCGGCAGCGCTACCGCTATCTGGACCTGCGCCGCGAGCAGATGACCAATAATCTCAAACTTCGCCATCAGGTGACGTCAGCAATTCGCGATTATCTCAATCAGCTGGATTTCTTGGAAGTAGAAACGCCTTACCTGACCAAGTCAACGCCAGAAGGAGCGCGCGACTTTTTGGTTCCCAGCCGGGTCTTTAAGAATCAATTCTACGCCCTGCCGCAGAGTCCGCAGATGCTCAAGCAGCTCCTGATGGGGGCTGGTCTTGAACGCTATTATCAGATTGTCCGCTGTTTCCGTGACGAAGACCTGCGGGGCGACCGCCAGCCCGAGTTCACACAGGTGGACTTGGAGCTGAGCTTTGCCAGCGAAGAGGAGATTCGGGCGCTGGTCGAGGCTATGCTCAAGGCCGTTGTCCAGAAAACGCGCGGTCTGGAGCTGCCCCAAGCCTTTCCGACCATCAGTTATGAAGAGGCTATGAGCCGTTTTGGCTCAGACAAGCCGGATACCCGCTTTGGACTCGAGCTGAAAAGTCTGACAGACTTATGCCGGGACAATGACTCGCTCCTGATCAAAAAGGCCTTGGACAGCCAAGAAGAGCTGATGGGGATCTGCGTGCCGGATGCGGCGGCTGCCTTCAGCAAGAAGCAGCTCAGCCATTTCTACCAAGAGGTGAAGGAATTTGGCTGCAGCCGCTTGGTCAGTCTCCAGCTTGAAAATGGTCAGCTGTCCGGTGATTTAGCTTCGGCCTTGGAGGTAGAAAGCGAGGCTGTTATCGAGCGCTTTGAAGCCAGAGACGGCGACCTGATTCTGCTGGTCATGGCCAAGAAACGCCGGGCCCAGGAAGCTTTGGGTCATCTGCGCATAGAAGTCGCAAAAGCTTTAGAATTGATTGATCCGAGCCTGCTTCATTTCCTCTGGGTTGTGGATTGGCCACTACTGGAGTGGAATGAAGACCAAAACCGCTATCAGGCCATGCACCATCCTTTCACTCAGGGCATCTTTGAAGATGGACAGGAGCCGGGGGAAAATCCCGGTCAGCTGGGCAGCCGGGCCTATGATATTGTGCTCAATGGCTATGAAATCGGAGGCGGCAGCCTGCGGATTCATGACAGGAAGGCTCAGGAAGCGATGTTTGAGCTATTGGGCATGAGCCGGGAAGACTATGAGCGGGACTTTGGCTTCTTCCTTGAAGCCTTGGACTATGGCTTCCCGCCGCATGGAGGTCTGGCTCTGGGCTTGGATCGCTTGGTTATGATTTTGGCTGGGGAAGAAAATATCCGCCAAGTCATTGCCTTTCCAAAAAACGGCACCGGCTTTGATCCGATGCTGGAAAGTCCAAGTCTGGTGGATCCGAGACAAGTGAAAGAACTGCATTTGGAATTGAAGAATTAGCCTCAAATGTGGTAAAATGAAATGATGCGATTTCCTGAAAGACAGCAGGAAAGGAATGGGGCTAAACTACTGAAATAAATTTCTGAATAGTCCGGCCAATACTCACGAAAGGAATTCGAGATGAAAATCACTCAAGAAGAAGTAACCCACGTTGCCAATCTGTCCAAACTGGCTTTTTCGCCAGAGGAAAGGGCGGAGTTTGCGACGACCTTATCAAAGATTGTCGACATGGTCGAACTGCTCAAGGAAGTGGATACGGAGGGCGTTCCCTTCACTTCCAATGTAGCAGACAATGTCAACTACATGCGGGAAGATGCGGCTCAGCCTGGCTGGGACCGGGAAGCGCTCTTCCAAAATGTGCCTGAAAAAGAGCGGGGCTATATCAAAGTGCCTGCTATCCTGGATGACGGAGGAGATGCCTAATGACTTTGAATCACAAGACCATTGAAGAGCTGCACGACCTGCTGGTCAAGAAGGAAATTTCCGCAGTGGAGCTGACCCAGGCGACTCTGGCAGATATTAAGGAGCGCGAAGCAGCTGTGGACAGCTTCATTACCATCAGCGAAGAAGAAGCGCTGGCTCAGGCTGCAGCTGTAGATGCTAAGGGGATTGATGCGGACAATCTCATGAGCGGGATTCCGCTGGCGGTCAAAGACAATATCTCAACCAAGGGCATCCTGACAACCGCTGCCTCAAAAATGCTTTACAACTACAAGCCCATTTTCGATGCGACCAGCGTAGAAAAACTCTATGGCCGGGATATGATTATCGTCGGCAAGACCAATATGGACGAGTTTGCCATGGGTGGTTCTAGCGAAAATTCTTACTTCAAGACGACCAAGAATGCTTGGGACAGCCGCAAGGTTCCCGGCGGTTCATCTGGTGGTTCAGCAACAGCTGTTGCCTCTGGTCAGGTTCGTCTGTCTCTGGGATCTGACACGGGCGGCTCTATCCGCCAGCCGGCTTCCTTTAACGGTGTAGTCGGCCTTAAGCCAACCTACGGCCGGGTGTCCCGCTTTGGTCTCATTGCTTTTGGTTCTTCACTGGATCAGATTGGGCCTTTTTCTCAGACAGTCAAGGAAAATGCCCAGCTTTTGAAGGTCATTTCCGGCAACGACCCGAAAGATTCGACATCCTCCAAGCAGCTGGTGCCGGATTTTGCCAGCAAGATTGGCCAGGACATCAAGGGTCTCAAGATTGCCCTGCCTAAGGAATACATGGGCGAAGGGATTGATGAGAAAGTCAAGGAAACCATTCTGGCTGCGGCTAAGCACTTGGAAAGTCTGGGAGCTGTCGTTGAGGAAGTCAGCCTGCCCCACAGCAAGTACGGTGTGGCGGTTTACTATATCATTGCCTCTTCTGAAGCCAGCTCCAACCTGCAGCGCTTTGACGGTATTCGCTATGGCTACCGCGCAGAAGGTATTGAGAATTTGGAAGATGTCTATGTCAAATCCCGCAGCGAGGGCTTTGGCGATGAGGTCAAACGCCGCATCATGCTGGGGACCTTCAGTCTGTCCTCTGGCTATTATGATGCCTACTTCAAGAAAGCTGGTCAGGTCCGGACCTTGATTATGCAGGATTTTGCCAAGGTTTTTGAAACATATGACCTGATCTTGGGCCCAACTGCACCGACAGTGGCCTATGATCTGGGCAGCCAAAACCAAGACCCGGTGGCCATGTATCTGGCCGACCTCTTGACCATCCCGGTCAATCTGGCGGGACTTCCGGGCATTTCGATTCCGGCTGGCTTTGCAGACGGCCTTCCTGTCGGCCTGCAGCTGATTGGGAATCATTTTGACGAAGCGACCATCTATCAGGCAGCTGCAGCCTTTGAAGCGACGACCGACTACCACAAGCAGCAGCCCCTTATCTTTGGAGGTGAAAAATAATGAACTTTGAAACAGTGATTGGACTGGAAGTCCATGTTGAATTGAAAACCCATTCAAAGATTTTCTCACCGGCTCCGGCCCACTTCGGTGAAGATCCCAATGCCAATACCAACATCATTGACTGGTCCTTCCCGGGTGTCCTGCCTGTCATGAACAAGGGGGTTATCGACTATGGGATTAAGGCGGCTCTGGCGCTGAACATGGACATTCACCAGAAGATGCACTTTGACCGCAAGAATTACTTCTATCCCGACAATCCTAAGGCTTATCAGATTTCCCAGTTTGATGAGCCCATCGGCTACAATGGCTGGATTGAGATTGAGCTGGAAGACGGCACAACCAAGAAAATCCGCATCGAGCGGGCCCACTTGGAGGAAGACGCTGGGAAAAATACCCACGGAGCAGACGGCTACTCTTATGTAGACCTCAACCGCCAAGGGGTGCCCCTGATTGAGATTGTGTCTGAAGCGGATATGCGCAGCCCAGAGGAGGCTTATGCCTATCTGACAGCCCTCAAGGAAATCATCCAGTACACCGGCATTTCCGATGTCAAGATGGAGGAAGGCTCCATGCGGGTGGACGCCAATATTTCTATCCGTCCTTACGGCCAGGAAGAATTCGGTACCAAGACCGAGCTGAAAAACCTCAATTCCTTTAACTTTGTCCGCAAGGGCTTGGCTTTTGAGGAAAAACGTCAGGCAGAAATCCTGCGCAGCGGCGGCCAAATCCGTCAGGAAACCCGCCGCTATGACGAAGCAACGGGTGAAACCATCCTCATGCGGGTCAAGGAAGGCTCAGCCGACTACCGTTATTTCCCAGAGCCAGACCTGCCAATCTTCGAGATTGAGGATGCTTGGATCGAGCAAGTCCGCAACAGCCTGCCGGCCTTTCCTAAGGAACGCCGGGCCAAGTATGTCAGCGACTACGGCCTGTCTGACTACGATGCCAAGCAGCTGACAGCGACCAAGGCCGTCTCAGACTTCTTTGAAGCTGCGGTGGCAGCAGGCGGTGATGCCAAAGCCGTCTCTAACTGGCTCCAAGGAGAAGTGGCTCAATACCTCAATGCCGAAGGCAAGACCATCTCTGAGATTGAGCTGACACCGGACAATCTGACGGAAATGATTGCATTGATTTCAGACGGAACGATTTCTTCTAAGATTGCTAAGAAGGTCTTTGTCCATCTGGCTAAAAATGGTGGCTCCGCCAAGGAATATGTGGAAAAAGCCGGTCTGGTCCAAATCTCAGACCCTGCCCAGCTCCTGCCAATCATTCAGGAAGTCTTTGCCAATAATGAAAAGGCCATCAATGACTACAAGGGCGGCAACAAAAATGCAGCCAAGTCCCTGATCGGCCAGCTCATGAAGGCCACCAAAGGCCAAGCCAACCCGCAGGTAGCCCAGAAGCTGCTCAATCAAGAGTTGGAGAAATTATAGAAATAAGTAGAAAACCAGTCAAGAGGCTGGTTTTTTATGTAGAAATCTAAAAAATAGCAATGAAGATATTATTAGGAGAGCTTGGGATGATTATGTTAGCTGGATGTAGTTAAAATAGTAGTCGAAAATTTATTGAAGGGAAGGCAGCTGAGTTCAGCAAGGTCTATCCGACAGAAAATTTGGAAGACCTGTTTGATAAGATTCCAGGTGGGTTTAGTATTTGAAGTGAAGACCTTTATGATGACAAGGAAAGGGAGGATCTTTGTTCCAATCTGTAAAGTTAAAAGGTAATATTGAGACTCAAAGAATTACTGGGACTATTTATGGAAGAAAGTAACTATTGATAATGATAAAGAACATACATAAATACTCTATGAAGGTGAAATTGTTTATCAAGATGGGATGATTCAATTGAAGATTCTTCAGGTAAATGTAACGATAAGGAATCCTAAACGATTGCTACAAGAATTTACGATTAATAGAGACGTCTTATCAAAATTAAAAATTGGCGTGAAAAGTTATAGTATTGGAATACATAAATAATATGAGGTAAAAAATGGGTGAAGAAAAAACAGTTACTCTTGATGCAACCATTCCAACACTAGATGCCTCTCAATTAAGCTATGAATTTGAAAAGGCCAGAATTAAGGGAGCGACTGATGATAATGTTGTAGATAGATATTTTAAGACCGAAAACAAAATCATGCCCCCTACTTTCGAATACGTGTCCAGCTTTCGTGACCCTCATACAGGAACCAGCGGGGCTGCCTTTAAAGATACTACAAGTGGAAAAACCATTATTGCTTATACAGGGACCAATCCTGATACTGACTTAGCAAATGATGCAATCTTGACAGATGGAATCGGTATTGGGGTTGGGACGGGGCATCATTATAGCTCGGCTTATCAGTTTTATGAGGATGTTCTTAAAAAGAATGACTTAAATCCAGAAGATGTTATCTTGACAGGTCACTCACTGGGTGGAAATGTCGCTCAGCGTGTCGCTCTGAAATACAATGCTCCGAAAACCATTGTCTATAACTCAGCTCCCCTCTATGTTCCCGCAGGTGCTGCTGTGGGGAATGGACTGATTGGCAATCCTTTAATAGCATTTGCTTCTGCCCAAAATATAGCGGAGATAGAAAGTGATAAAGCTAGGTTCACAGGAAGTGTCACACGGATTACGACAGAGAAAGATCCTTTGAATATTGGGGCTGTTGCCTAGATTGAATCCGAACCTTAAAACTGGTATAATTTAAGTAACTATCTTGGATTCTGAGAAGGAGGAGCAATCCATGTTTAAAAAAATTGCAATGATAATGTTATTAGGAGGGCTTGGAATGATGATATTAGCTGGATGTAGTGAAAAGAATAGTCGAAAATTTATCGAAGGGAAGGCAGCTGAGCTCAGCAAGGTCTATCCAACGGAAAATTTGGAAGACCTGTTTGATAAGTTTCCACATGGTTTTCAGATTATTAGTACTGAATCTAGACAAGAAACAGAAGATAGTCCGTCTATTAGTTTTGAAATAACACTGAATGGAAATCCAAATACTAAAGAAATAGCAGGAGAATTGGTTAAACGAAGGGCAATGACGGACTCAAATGGTCATTTAGAAGAAGAGGTTCTATTTCAAAAGGAAGTATACTATAAAGGTGGAAATCTTCATTTAGTGAGCAATAGTGATGAAGAAATTTTTAATTTAAAACACTCAAAACTATTAGTACAATTATTCACAATTTCAAATGATGAGTTAAAGAAATTGAAAGTAAAACAAAAATCATATAGTCCTGAAACTGGTTCAGCAACTATTACTTATCAAGTAAAAAATAAAATAGTGAATCAGTATATGGGATTGAATGGTGGTAATGATTTAGATATGTCAGTAAATATTTTTTATGAGACAATCCATAACAATGACTTTGGTTATTCATTGGAGTTTCGTGACAAGAATGATTACTACTATTCATATTATTCTGAAGTTATTTCAGAGAAGAAGCAGGGGGAGTAATAATGGCTCTTAAAACTTTGGATGGAAAGATCCCAACACTAGATGCCTCTCAATTAAGCTATGAATTTGAAAAAGCAAGAATTAAAGGGGTCGAAGGGACAAATAATTTATTAAGAGAATATTCGAAACAAGAAAATGTTGCAATGCCCGAGAATTTCGAGTATGTGTCCAGTTTTCGTGACCCTCATACAGGAACCAGCGGGGCTGCCTTTAAAGATACTACAAGTGGAAAAACCATTATTGCTTATACAGGAACCAATCCTGATACTGACTTAGCAAATGATGCAATCTTGACAGATGGAATCGGTATTGGGGTTGGGACGGGGCATCATTATAGCTCGGCTTATCAGTTTTATGAGGATGTTCTTAAAAAGAATGGCTTAAATCCAGAAGATGTTATCTTGACAGGTCACTCACTGGGTGGAAATGTCGCTCAGCGTGTCGCTCTGAAATACAATGCTCCGAAAACCATTGTCTATAACTCAGCTCCTCTCTATGTTCCTACAGGTGCAGTTGTTGGGAATGGACTCATAGGTAATCCTTTGTTAGCACTCGCTTCTGCAAAAAATATAGCTGAGATAGAAAGTGACAAAGCTCAGTTTACAGGAAGTGTGACACGTATTACAACAGAGCAAGATCCTCTTAATAAATGGTCTGATCGTTTTGGTGGAGTTTATTTGGGTGATGAATATGTCATTCCACATTCAGGTGGTCACTTAATGGGCGATCTGCGGGCGGTTAGTGGTGATATCCAGAAGATTGAACAGTCTACTATTGCTATAGAGAACGTCGAAAGAAGTACTCAAGTCAAATTAAAAGGCGTTCAAAGTAAAAAGAACGATTCAAAGTCAATGATATCGGTACGGGTTCTCCAAATGGGTTGTCCAAGGCAGAACTAATTGCACTAGATTCTGAGCAAGCGTTGGTCGTCGCTAGCGGTTTATCTACTGCCTCAACAGCAGCTATCACCTTTATAGAAGCAAAAGTGACAAGTGCTGTTGAGAAGGCCAAAGCATTGTACGATACTCTTGATGATGTACCTTTTGGCTTCATCCTCTCTCCCGATGAAGTCAAGCAAACCTATAACGAAAGTGGCGTGAATTATATCTCTACAGTAGAAGCGGTGGATAGTCATTGCCAATCAGTTAAATCAAATGCAGATACGATTGCAACTTCTTTTGTAGACTTGGAGACAAAAATTAAGGCAGGGGTTGAACAAATTGTTCAAAAAGATACAGAACTACAAGGATTAATTGCTCATGGATAAGTGGAGTAAGATTAGGGATAAGCTAGTGGATGCCCAAGAAGAGCTCTATAATATTAATAATAAGTTTAGAAAGTCCAAGGATGACCTGGACACCAAATGGGGGTTATTGAATGAGTTTAATAAGGGTCTGAATCAAAAATTTGATGAAAAACATTCTATTGTGTTATCAGCTTATTCAAAAATGCCTGATGCGACTGAGGACATGCTTGAAGCTGCGGTAGGAACAATTGAACGATATAGGATGGTGAATGAAGAAGAGTTTTTGACTCGGCGACATGAGCTGGAAAGAGAATATAATGACTTAGAAGATAGATATAAAAAAGAATATCGAAAACAAGAGAGGGTTATTGAGCAACTTTCTAGTGAGTTAAAATCATACCAGACAGATGAGGAACAGGAGGAAAATTGATGGGATTATTTGAAGATGTTGGCAATGGAATTTATGATTTTGCCTCAGATACACTGGATAACATAGGTAATATAGTCTCTGAACTTAACGGTATGGCTAGAGACAATATCCCAATAGTAAGGGATGTAGAAGATAGCATACATGGAGCTTACGATTGGGGGATGGATCAATTACGATCTAATGAAGCTTACAGTAAAATCGAAAAAGACTTGGAAAGAGCACTTATCCGTACTTTATATGTTCCTGCTAAAAAACGAGCAATAACTCGTATTATTAAGGGGTTTGATAAAGAAGTAAAGGAAATCGGTGAAAAAACCAAGAAAACGATTGATTCCGTAAATAATCAAATCGATTCAGAAATTAAAGGCGAGTTTTCAACTGCCACTCAGGATTCAGTTAATAAAGAAAATCTCAAATGGGAACAGTTGGTTTAGTTTTACCATAGATTCTGTTAAATTTTATATATTCTTTTACCTTCTATGTTAAAATAATAAAAAAACAAAGGAGTCTTTTATGTCGGAAATTAAAATCAAACGCGAGACAGGTTTTGTAGGGATTATTGGGAAGTTTCCAGTCTTTATCGATGGCCAGAAAGTTGGCGCAATCAAAAACGGAGAAGAGGTTGTTTTTTCAATTGCAGCTAATGAAGCAGAAGTCCGTGCGGGATCTGCTCCTATGAAAACTAAGCCAGTGACAGTTAAAGCAGGACAAACCTTGCTGATTGAAACTAATTTTACTAATTTTTCCGTTTATTTAGTAACTTTAGTGGTTGCGCTTCTATTTGGCGGATGGCTTCGTGTGATTCTCTTGATTCTTTGTATTAGCTTCCTCTTCCTTTTGCCTTTTTATACTGCTAGAATTGCAGAATAAGTCTATGACCAGCTGATGCTGGTTTTTTGTATGCTATTTTTTGACAAGATTTCTGAAAGGGTTTACAATAAAACTAACAAATTATAAAGCGAGGTATGTTTATGGCAAAAATGAATGCTGCGCGTTGGTATGGCGCTAAAGATGTCCGTATTGAAGAAGTGGATGTACCTGAGGTCCAGCCGCATCAGGTCAAGATTGCGGTCAAGTTTACCGGTATCTGCGGGACTGATTTGCATGAGTATCTGGACGGACCGATTTTTATCCCGACAGAAACTGAGCATGTCTACTCCGGCCAGAAAGCGCCTGTAACTTTAGGACATGAGTTTGCTGGGGAAATTGTTGAGGTCGGCAGTGATGTGACCCGGGTCAAGGTGGGCGATCGGGTGACAGTTGAGCCCATTTTGGCTAAGCATAATCTTGTCGGTGATTATAATCTGGACCCTAATCTAAACTTTGTCGGTTTGGCGGCAGACGGTGGTTTTGCCAAATACTGTGTTTTGGACGGAGACATTGTTCACAAAGTTCCAGACAGCCTTAGCTATGAGCAGGCAGCCTTGACAGAACCTGCTGCTGTGGCTGTTTACGCGGTCCGTCAGTCAGCTCTTAAGACGGGCGACACAGCAGTTGTTTTCGGTTTGGGGCCAATCGGGCTCCTAATCGTCGAAGCCCTGCGGGCAGCCGGTGCCTCTAAGATTTATGGAGTTGAATTATCTCCAGAACGTCAAGCCAAGGCAGAGGAGCTTGGGGCCATTATTGTGCGACCAGAAGAAGGCGAAGATACAGTGGCAGCCATTCACCGTCTGACCGGCGGCGGAGCAGATGTGTCTTATGAAGTGACCGGTGTACCAGCGGTGCTGGGCCAAGCTTTGGCAGCAGTCCACAAGGCTGGAGAATGTATGGTCGTCTCCATCTGGGAGCGCGAAGCCAATATCAACCCCAACGAATTTGCCATTCAGGAAAAGACCCTCAAGGGCATCATTGCCTATCGTCATATCTTCCCTAAAGTTTTGGAACTCATGGAGCAGGGCTATTTTGCAGCAGATAAGCTGGTGACTAAGAAAATCAAACTGGAAAATATCGTCCAAGACGGTTTTATTGAGCTGACTCAGGATAAGGCACAGATTAAAATCTTAGTATCACCTGAGTAGAAATGCTGCAGCACTACGGCACAGAAAAAGAGACAGGAAGTGGAACCCTGTCTCTTTACTTTGCCAGCATTTTCCAGAAAAAATCAATGATATAGGTCAGTCCGTAGGTATAGATGACGAGAGTGATGGGCTTGCAAAGAAGGATAATCAGCATGTACTTTTTGAAAGTCATCTTAGTCAAGGCGGCCAGCATACAGAGGAAGTCAGCCGGACTGATGGGCCAAATCATCATGAAAATAAAGAAGCGCTCAAAGCGGTTGCCTTCATCCAGCCAGCCGATGTACTTATCATAGGTGCGCCTGCTGACGACGGACTGGACAAAGGCAGGGCCATAGGTACGGGCCAGATAGAAGATGGCAGCGCAGCCGATGACAATGCCGATGTAGTTGTAAAGAGTGCCGATGATATGTCCATAGATAAAGACGCCGGCAACAGAGGTCAAAGCCCCTGGGATAATGGGCACGACTGTCTGTAAGATCTGCAAAAAGATAAAGAGGGGCGGTCCCCAGATGCCTGCCTGCTGGATAAAGGCCGACAGGGTTTCCTTTGACTGCAGGATACCTGCCTGATAAGCCCAGATGCAGAAGGCAATCGTGCCCACAGCTCCGATGATAGAGGACCAGTTGATGATTTTTTGCAGAAGAGGGGAGACGGCATTCATTTCTCTATTTTTGCCTGCCATAAAAACCTCCGTAGAATATTGCTACCTCTACTATATCATGTTTTGCGCATTTTGTAAGCTTTGAGGCAGAATGTGCCAAAAAGCCTATTTTATGCTATAATAGTGAGAATACAATTTTTGGAGAAGAATGTGGCGATTGAAGATTATATGCCCGATTTTGCGATTGAGGCAGTTTATGACTTGACAGTAGAAAGTTTGAAGAAGCACGGGATTAAGGCGGTGTTGGTGGATTTGGACAATACCCTTATTGCCTGGAACAATCCTGACGGAACCCCTGAGATGAAGCAGTGGCTTCATGATCTGCGGGATGCCGGCATCAGGGTTATTGTGGTGTCCAATAATACCAAGAAGCGGGTCCGGCGGGCTGTCGAAAAGTTTGGGATTGACTATGTTTACTGGTCTATGAAGCCTTTTACTTGGGGCATTGACCGGGCGCTGAAGCTCTTTCACTTTGAAAAGCAGGAGGTGGTCATGGTCGGCGATCAGCTCATGACCGATATACGGGCTGCCCATCGGGCGGGTATTCGATCGATTTTGGTCAAGCCTTTGGTGGAGCATGATTCGATCAAAACACAGATTAATCGGGCGCGTGAGCGCCGGGTCCTGAAAAAGATTGCTGAAACATACGGACCGATTGACTATAAAAAAGGAATGTAAGATTAGATGGAAGAACTTCTCTGTATTGGCTGCGGTGCCCCTATTCAGACAGAAAAGAAAGACCAGCTGGGCTACACGCCGCAGTCAGCACTGGAAAAGGGCTTGGCCAGCGGCGAACTCTACTGTCAGCGCTGCTTCAGGCTGCGCCATTATAATGAAATCACAGATGTCCAGCTGACAGACGATGACTTTCTCCGCCTCCTCCATGAGGTCGGAGACAGCGATGCCTTGGTGGTCAATGTGGTCGACATTTTTGACTTCAATGGATCAGTCATTCCCGGACTGCCCCGCTTTGCGGCCGGTAATGATGTGCTCTTGGTCGGCAATAAAAAAGACATCCTGCCCAAGTCGGTCAAGGACAGCAAGGTCACCCAGTGGCTGACAGAGCGGGCGCATGAGGAAGGGCTGAGGCCAGTTGATACTGTCCTGACCTCTGCTCAGAACAAGCAGGCTATTAAAGAGCTGATGGACAAGATTGAGTACTATCGCCGGGGCCGTGATGTTTATGTGGTCGGTGTGACCAATGTTGGCAAGTCTACTTTGATCAATGCTATCATTCAGGAAATTACTGGAAACAAGGAGCTGATCACGACCTCCCGCTTTCCGGGGACGACTCTGGACAAGATTGAAATTCCTCTGGCAGACGGCAGTCATATCTATGACACGCCGGGCATTATCCACCGTCACCAGATGGCCCACTATCTGTCAGCCAAGGACCTCAAATATGTCAGTCCTAAGAAGGAAATCAAGCCCAAAACTTACCAGCTCAATCCAGAGCAGACCCTCTTTCTCGCCGGTTTGGGCCGCTTTGATTTTATCTCGGGGGACAGGCAGGGCTTCACGGCTTACTTTGACAATGAGCTCCAACTTCACCGGACCAAGCTGGCAGGAGCGGATGAATTTTACGACAAGCATACCGGCAGTCTCTTGGTGCCGCCCCGCAGCAAGGAAATGCAGGATTTCCCTAAGCTGGTCAAACATGAGTTTCGCATTGATGAAAAGACAGATTTGGTCTTTTCAGGCTTGGGCTGGATTCGGGTTAGCGGACCTGCCCGAATAGCTGGCTGGGCGCCGGAGGGCGTAGCAGTGGTCACTCGGAAGGCACTGATCTAAATTTTAAAATACCATTAGAAACAAGGAAGGAAAAGGCGATAAGGAGGGATAGGCAAAGGAAGCTCCTACTCTCTCAAGCTTTTTGGAAGAATATGTCATTAACATCAAAACAGCGGGCTTTTCTCAACAGTCAAGCTCACAGTCTCAAGCCCATCATTCAGATTGGCAAAAACGGTCTCAACGACCAGATCAAGACCAGTGTCCGTCAGGCGCTGGATGCCAGAGAGCTGATCAAGGTCACGCTCTTGCAGAATACGGACGAAAATATCCATGAAGCTGCAGCGATTCTGGAAGAGGAAATCGGGGTGGATACCGTTCAGAAAATCGGCCGAACCTTGATTCTCTATAAGCAGTCCAGCAAGAAAGAAAACCGCAAACTTTCTGCCAAAGTCAAGGAAATCTAAGCAAAACGTGAATATCTATGGAGACAGCCTATGGCTATTGAATTACTGACTCCCTTTACAAAAGTGGAGCTGGAACCAGAAGTAAAAGATAAAAAAAGAAAGCAGATTGGGATTCTGGGCGGGAATTTTAATCCGGTCCATCATGCCCACTTGGTAGTGGCTGATCAGGTCCGCCAGCAGCTGGGGCTGGATCAGGTTCTGCTCATGCCTGAGCACGAACCGCCCCATGTAGATAAGAAAGAAACCATTGACCAAAAACACCGGCTGAAGATGCTGGAGTTAGCAATTGAAGGCATTGAAGGTCTGGGAATTGAAACCATTGAGCTGGAGCGCAAGGGCATCAGCTATACCTATGACACCATGAAGCTCCTGACTAAGCAGCATCCCGATACGGATTATTACTTTATCATCGGGGCAGATATGGTAGACTACCTTCCCAAGTGGTATCGGATTGATGAGCTGGTTGAGCTGGTCCAGTTTGTCGGAGTTCAGCGGCCGCGCTACAAGGCCGGGACTTCCTACCCGGTCATCTGGGTGGATGTACCGCTCATGGACATTTCTTCCAGCATGGTGCGGGATTTTCTGGCGCAGGGGCGGACGCCCAACTACCTGCTGCCTCAGCCAGTCTTAGATTATATCAAGAAAGAAGGGCTCTATTCATGACTTATGAAGATTATGTCGGTCTGACCCGGGAAGAGCTGCTGGCCAAGATGCAGACGGTGATGCCGGCCAAGCGTCTGCGGCACTGTCTGGGAGTTGAAAAGGCTGCTCAGGAATTGGCTCAGCGTTTTGGGGTTGATCCTGAAAAGGCAGCGTTGGCCGGACTGCTGCATGATTATGCCAAGAAGGTTTCTGATGAAGAGTTTCTGTCCTTGATTGACAAATACGGTCTGGACCCTGAGTTGAAAAACTGGGGCAACAATGTCTGGCACGGCATGGTAGGCATTTACAAGATTCAGGAAGACTTGGGACTGACCGATGCGGACATCCTGCGGGCTATTGAGATTCATACAGTAGGATCCAGTCAGATGTCAGATTTGGACAAGGTCGTCTATGTGGCCGACTACATTGAGCACAACCGGGATTTTCCGGGAGTGGACAGAGCCAGAGAGTTAGCCCAGCGGTCGCTCCATCAAGCCGTGGCCTATGAAACAGCAAGGACTGTGGAACATTTAGCTCACAAAGGCCTGCCCATCTATCCGCAGACTTTGGAGACTTACAATGCCTTTGTGGAGTATTTGAAGGAAATGGAAGAATAGTAAAGAGGAACTATGAAAGAACAAGAATTATTGGAACTGGTCGTGAAGGCGGCCGATGAGAAGCGGGCTGATGATATAACAGCCTTGGACTTGCAGGGTCTGACAACGGTGACAGACTATTTTGTCATCGTCAGCTCCATGAACAGCCGGCAGCTGGATGCGATTGCGGAAAACATTCGGGAAAAGGTAGCTGCTGCAGGCTTATCAGCCAGCCATATAGAAGGTGATGCAGCCGGCGGCTGGGTGCTGCTGGACTTGGGCGGCGTGGTCGTCCATATCTTTTCCGAGGAAATGCGGGCCCACTACAATCTGGAAAAGCTCTGGCACGAAGCAGCCGGTGTCGATGTAGCAGCCTTATTGGAAGAAAAAAACAAGTGATTTTTTGCTCTTAGGCAAAAAGCAGAACTCGGCTCAGTCAGCCTGCTGGCTGGGTTCTTTTTGAAAGACAGCCAAACTTTAAGAAAGGAAACGCATGGCAGCCTACGAAACATTTGCATCAGTCTATGATGCCATTATGGATGATTCTCTCTATGAGAAATGGACAGATTTCAGTCTCCGCCATTTTCCCAAGGATAAGAAAAAGCTGCTGGAGCTGGCCTGTGGGACGGGTATCCAGTCTATCTGTTTTCAGCAGGCTGGCTTTGAGGTGACGGGGCTGGATCTGAGTCAGGAAATGCTGGATTTGGCTCAGAAGCGCAGCCGTGAGGCAGGTTTGGATATTCCCTTTATCCAGGGCAATATGCTGGATTTGAGCGGGATTGGCCCGTTTGATCTGGTGACCTGCTACTCAGACTCAATTTGCTACATGGCTGATGAGGTTGAAGTTGCCGATGTCTTTCAGCAAGTTTACGACTGCTTGAACGAAGATGGAATTTTCATCTTTGATGTACATTCTACCTACCAGATTGATGAAGTCTTCCCCGGCTACAGCTATCACGAGAATGCAGAAGACTTTGCCATGGTTTGGGACTCTTATAGCGATGAGGCGCCGCATTCGGTGGTCCATGAGCTGACCTTCTTTGTACAGGAGGAGGACGGCCGCTTCACGCGCTATGATGAAGTTCACGAAGAACGCACTTACGAAATTTTGACATATGATATTTTGCTGGAGCAGGCGGGCTTCAGGAATGTCAAGGTGTACGCTGATTTTGAAGACAGGGAACCGACGGAGACAAGTGCCCGCTGGTTTTTTGTGGCGGAGAAATGAGATGGCAGTAACAGGCATTATCGCGGAGTTCAATCCCTTTCATAAGGGACACAAGTTTCTGCTGAATCAGGCGGAAGGCCTGAAAATCATCGCTATGAGTGGCAATTTCGTCCAGCGGGGCGAGCCGGCTGTCGTGGATAAGTGGACCCGGACCCAGATGGCGCTGGAGGCGGGGGCTGACCTAGTGGTGGAACTGCCTTTTTCGGTCAGTGTGCAGGCGGCGGACTTTTTTGCACAGGGAGCAGTGGAGATGTTGGATCAGCTGGGAATCGACTGCCTGACCTTCGGGACCGAAGAAATGCTGGATTATCAGGCTCTGGCCCGGCTTTATGAGGACAGGCAGGAGGAAATGGCTGCCTATCTGGCGGAACTGCCGGCATCCCTTTCCTACCCCCAGAAGACTCAGGCTATGTGGCAGACCTTTGCTGGTTTGGATTTCTCAGGTTCTACGCCCAATCATATTTTGGGGCTGGCCTATGCCAAGGCAGCAGCCGGCCGGCAGATCGCTCTGCGGCCCATCCAGCGGCAGGGAGCCGGCTATCATTCGCTGGCAGTAGACCATGCCTTTGTCTCGGCTACAGCTCTGCGCCAGCATCTGGATCAGCCGGACTTTCTGACCCGCTTTGCGCAGTCGCCGCAACTTCTGCAGGCTGCACCCAAGGTAACTTGGCAGGAGCTTTTCCCCTATCTCTGCTATCAGATTCTGACTTCTCCTGATTTGACCGTTTTTTATCAGGTCAATGAAGAGCTGGCCGTCCGCATAGAGCAGGCAGTCAAAAAGAGCCGTACGATAGAAGAATTGGTCGAGCAGGTGGCGACCAAGCGCTATACCAAGGCCCGGGTCAGGAGGATTCTGACTTATATTCTGGTAGGGGCAGAGGAAGCAGAACTGCCGCAGGGGATTCATATTTTGGGCTTCAGTCAGGCTGGACGCCAGTACCTGTCTTCTGTCAAACATCAGACCAGCCTCATCAGCCGCATCGGCAAAGAGCCCTGGGACAGTCTGACCCAGCAGGCAGACCGAGTCTATCAGCTGGCAAACCATCAGCTGAGCGAGCAGAATATTGGGCGGGTCCCTCTTATGGCCTTTTAATTGCTTTTTGAAGAGTATGAGACGTCCTGACATCAGCCAAACCGGCAGAGCTGCCGGG
>NZ_KQ969392.1:70827-75743 GCF_001578865.1 Streptococcus sp. DD11 | reverse complement strand
AGGGAATATGAGAACCATAAGGAGGAAGGACGATGAAATCCAAAAGATTAGCATTCTTATCCATTGCGCTCTTAGCAGTTCTGGGCCTGACAGCCTGTATGCCAAGCAGCCAAAACAATTCTCAGCAGAATCCAGGTCAGGAGAGCCATTCTTCTGAATCTATTGAAAAAATCTTAAAAAAGCGGAATCTGCCAATCAAGCAGTCAGCTCTATGAAACTGAAGGTAGACTTATCCATTACCGTTGATGGTTCAACGAAACATCAGACCATGGACGGGAGCCTGCTATATGACAAGCAATCAAAAGAGCTGGACAAGGGAGCCCTGATTCTGAGGGAGACTGCGGACGGGCAGCAGTCTTATCAGGAAATGATTATGAGCGGCGGTCAGGACATGCCGGTCTACAGCCGAGATTCTGAAAAAGGGACTTGGTCCAAAGAGCTGACAGAGGGGACGGCCCGCTATTTTGTACGCCCGGATTATTTCAGGCTGCTGGAGGGCCTGTATAGCATGGCAGATGATGTCAGCATGAAAGAAAGCGGCAGCGACTATGTCTTCACCCTTAAAAGCAAAAATACGGATATAATCGGATTGTTTGGGGATGAATTCAGTCTGGAGCTGAGCGGTGTAGCCCAGTCAGAAATGGACAAAACATTGGAAGTGCACCTGAATAAGGAGACACTCTACCTGAGCGATTTTAAGATGGACTTATCCTACAGCGGCGAGAAGGGCAGCCTGAAGACCAAGATAGCTAACCGGTTTTCAGATTGGAATAAGCTGGCAGATGACGCAATCACAGCGCCTGACTGAAAGAGAGGCTGGGACAACAGTACCCAGCTTCGTAACTTTTTATCGTTTGACTGATAAGACCCAGTGCTTTGAACAACTGACACTTCCTAGCGGAAGCCTTATCTGCGACCTCAAAAGCTTCGACATAGGCAGTATTGAAACGATTATTTTCAATACTGATAAATTAGTGCAAGAGCAGACCTGCTGACAAGATCGAAAACTCTGTCTGACCGATTGTTGCCCCGCTCTCCAAAGGACTGTTGGGCGGTCGATGAGAAATGAATGAGCGCTCGTCAGAATGCTCATCGTTTGTGAGTATAGGGTCAGCCAAAGACTGGACTCTCATACCTGTCGGAACAGCCGCAAGCCTGATCTGCTGCTGATGCAGGAATAGGCCGCTGCTTTTGCCAGAAAAATCACAGATTTGATCATCAGGAATGAGGCGATATATTTTCTGCCTTTTTTCTTAGTGCTTTTTCTTATTTCCTGTGTTATAATAAGAACGATTGAAAATGTGAACTTCAAAGGAGAAATGATCAATGGGACGTAAATGGGCCAATATTGTGGCAAAGAAGACAGCTAAGGACGGTGCAAACTCAAAGGTTTATGCTAAGTTCGGTGTAGAAATCTATGTGGCAGCTAAAAAAGGGGACCCTGATCCCGAGTCCAACTCAGCTCTTAAGTTCGTTATCGACCGGGCCAAGCAGGCGCAAGTGCCCAAGCATGTCATCGACAAGGCGCTGGACAAGGCCAAGGGAAATACAGATGAAACCTTTACCGAAGGCCGTTATGAAGGTTTTGGCCCCAATGGTTCCATGCTGATTGTGGATACACTGACTTCCAATGTCAACCGGACTGCAGCCAATGTCCGGGCTGCATTTGGCAAAAACGGCGGCAATATGGGAGCCAGCGGTTCGGTTGCCTATCTCTTTGATAATAAGGGAGTGATTGTCTTTGCGGGCGACGATGCCGACAGCATCTTCGAGCTGCTGCTGGAAGCGGATGTGGATGTGGACGATGTGGAGGCAGAGGCAGGAACGCTGACGGTCTATACAGCACCGACTGACCTGCACAAGGCCCTGCTTGCCCTGCGCGAATCCGGCGTTCAGGAATTCCAAGTGACAGAGCTGGAAATGATTCCTCAGTCAGAGGTGGAACTGACAGGGGAAGAGTTGGAAACATTTGAAAAACTTTACAGCGTCTTAGAAGATGACGAAGATGTCCAGAAAATCTACACAAATGTAGATGGATTCTAAGAATCACTCTTCGCAAGCAACAAACAGGCAGTCAACGACAATCAATACCCAACAGGGAGCTGCGGATAAAACTTCCAGTTGGGTGTTGATTTATTTTCATTGACTATCCGTATCAATCAGACGATAGAACGATAAGAAGCTGGGTACGTTTGTCCCAGCCTCGTTTTTTTATGTCTCATATTTCTGCCAAATGTCCTGAATTTGCTGGATTTGGGCATTGGCCTGATTTTCCAGCAGTTTATACTTATAGGACAGGTCCTGAGTGATGTCTTTCAGCTTATCTCTCTGTTCCTGAATAATGGCAACATTGCGCTGGATATTGGCCAGATTGTTCTGCACTCTGTCCAGAATATCAGCCGTTTCTACGACTTCTTGGCGGATCTTCTGGCGATTCTTGACCAGTCTGTAGCTAGCCGCTGCTGCCCCTGCAAATAACAACAAATTTGAAAATTTCATGGCTTCTCCTTAGGCTTGGGCAATCTTCTCAGCTAACTGGACCAGAGCTGGAAAGTCGGGCTCGTGCGCAGTGAAAGTGAGCTGCAGGTCATCATCCCCGCTGTAGCGCGGCGCCAGATGAACATGCGTATGGAAGACGGTCTGGCCAGCGACTTCTTCATTATTGTTGATGATATTCATACCGAGGGCGCCGGTTGCCTTCATGACCTTGCGGGCGATGTCCGGCACACGGGCAAAGAGCTGGCTGCTGCTGTCAGCATCCATTTCCAGCAGATTGCGGAAGTGCTCCTTGGGAACGACCAGGGTGTGGCCCGGTGTCACTTGGGAAATATCCAGAAAAGCCAGGACTTTATCGTCCTCATAAACCTTGGAGGAGGGGATTTCTCCGGCGATAATCTTACAAAAAATACAATCAGCCATAAATGATACCTCTATTCGCTAGATTTTGTTATAATATAAGAACCATTATACCAGATTTGGAGAAAATATGTTAGAAATCAAAGAGCTTACAGGCGGCTATGTCAATATTCCTGTTTTGAAAGAGGTCAGCTTTGAGGTGGAGAACGGGCAGCTGGTCGGTCTGATCGGCCTCAACGGTGCAGGCAAATCCACGACTATCAATGAAATCATTGGCCTGTTGACGCCCTACAAGGGCCAGATTCTGATTGACGGCCTGCAGCTGCAGGACAGTCCGGCTGCCTACCGCAAGAAAATCGGCTTTATTCCAGAGACGCCCAGTCTTTATGAAGAACTGACCCTGCGGGAACATATTGAAACGACGGCCATGGCCTACGATATAGAGCAGGACACAGCCTTTGAGCGTGTGGAGGAGCTGCTGGAGCTTTTTCGTCTCAAGGAAAAGTTAGACTGGTTTCCGATTCATTTTTCTAAGGGAATGAAGCAGAAGGTGATGATTATCTGCGCCTTTGTCGTAGACCCCAGTCTCTTTATTGTGGATGAGCCGTTTCTGGGGCTGGATCCGGTCGCTATTGCGGATTTAATCCAGCTGTTGGAGAGGGAAAAGAAAAAGGGCAAGTCCATTCTCATGAGTACCCATGTCTTGGACTCGGCGGAGAAAATGTGTGATTCCTTTGTGATTCTTCACAAGGGACAGGTGCGGGCTCAGGGCAGTCTGGCAACACTGCGGGAAGCATTTCAGATGCCCGCAGCCAGCCTCAATGACATCTATCTGACCTTGACGGAAGAGGCGGCACGATGAAAGAAGTATTTATCAAACGCCGACAGGAGTTTCGCGGTCAGTGCCTCAAGTATCTGCGGTATGTGTTCAATGATCACTTTGTCCTCTTTCTTCTGATTTTTATCGCTTTTCTGGCTATTCAGTACAGTCAGCTCCTGCGGCATTTTCCGGAGAACCATCTGCCCATTATCCTGAGCTTGGTCCTGCTGTCGCTTTTTATCCTGCCTTTTGGCTCTGTTGCTACCTATTTGGAGCGGCCGGATGCGCTCTTTCTTCTGGTCAAGGAAGCAGAAGTCGGCCGATTTATTAGGGAGCAGGTCCGTCGTTCTTATCTGCTCTATGCTGTTTTGCAGACGGGGATTTTGCTGCTGCTGGCTCCGCTCTTTTTGGCTCTGGGGCTGCCTGTCTGGGCCTTCGCTCTCTACTGTCTCCTCATGCTGCTGGCCAAATGGCTGCTCTTTCAGAGAAAAGTCGGCCGGTTTTTCAGCGGTGAGAGGCTGGACTGGCAAGCGGCTATTGCTTACGAGGAGCGGCGCAAGCAGGTCCTTCTGCGTTTCTTTGCCCTCTTTACCAATGTTAAGGGAATCTCAAACAGCGTCAAACGCCGGGCATATCTGGACGGTCTGACCAAGCTGCTGTCCAAGGAGCCGGGCCAGACCTGGTCCAATCTTTATCTGCGTTCCTATTTGCGCAATGGGGACTTGTTTGCCCTGACTCTGCGGCTCCTGTTCCTCGCTCTTTTAAGCATCCTCTTTGTCAGCCAGACTTGGATTGCTGCGGCCTTTGTGCTCTTGCTGAACTACCTCCTGCTTTTTCAGCTGACGGCGCTCTACGAGGCCTTTGATTATCAGCTGCTGACCCAGCTTTTTCCGCTGGAGGCAGGGGCCAAGATGAAAGGGGCCAGGCAGATTATCAGGGCTGTCGGCTGCAGTGTTCTGTCGGCCGAAATTCTGCTGGCATCCGTCTTTTTCCAGGACAAGCTGGCCGTTCTGGCTGTCTTGGCCGTCACCCTGCTCTTCTATCTTTTCTATTTGCCCTTTAAATTGAGGAGATTGGTTGACTAAAAGAGGCAAAACTAGTAAAATAGTAAGGAAACTTTTTACGGAGGGGAAACATGGACTTGATTGATAAAGAGCTGACCCTGACGCCGATACCAGGTAAGAGCGGAAAGGCCTATATGGGGACCTATCCAGACGGGGAACGCGTTTTCGTCAAGATG
>NZ_KQ969392.1:68039-70807 GCF_001578865.1 Streptococcus sp. DD11 | reverse complement strand
CTTAGCAGGCTTAGCTCGAGAACAGATTGCACCGCAGCTTTTGTGGAGCCGCCGCATGTCAGACGGCAATGTCATGAGCGGGCAAGAGTGGCTTTCAGGCACCATTCTGACACCGAATGACATGTCCAAAAAGCAGGTGGTCAATATTCTGACGCGGCTGCACCGTTCGCGGCCCTTGATGACCCAGCTGACCAAATTGGGCTATACGCTGGAAACGCCGACCGACTTGCTGACTGCCTGGCTCAATCAAGTGCCGGCTGTTTTGCGAAATAACAGCTATCTGCAGTCTGTCATCCGCGAATTGCGTCAGACAGTGCCGGCCTTTCGGGAGGATTTTGCCACCATTGTTCACGGAGATGTGCGCCACAGCAACTGGGTGGAAACGGACAGCGGGCTGATTTATCTGGTGGATTGGGATTCCGTTCGTCTGACGGACAGAATGTTGGATGTCGCTCATATTCTAAGCCATTATGTACCGGATTCGGGCTGGCAGGAATGGCTGAGCCACTACGGCTACAAGTATAATCAGACGGTTTTTAATAAATTATACTGGTTTGGCCAGTATTCCTATCTGACCCAGATTGCCAAATATTATGAAAACAATGATTTAGAAAATGTGAACCGGGAGATTTACGCCTTGCGAAACTTCCGTTCCAAGTACGGAAGGGTGCAATGAGAGTAAGAAACCGCAAGGGAGCTACAGAGTTACTGGAAGCAAATCCGCAGTATGTAGTCCTCAATCCTGCTGACGCCAAGGGAAGATGGCGGGATATTTTCGGCAATGACCGCCCCATTCATGTGGAAGTCGGCAGCGGAAAGGGGGCTTTTGTCGCCGGCATGGCCAAGGCCCATCCAGATATTAACTACATTGGCATTGATATTCAGAAATCGGTCCTCAGCTATGCTCTGGACAAGGTTTTAGCAGCGGCTGTTCCCAATATCAAGCTGCTCTGGGTGGATGGCTCCGATCTGACCGACTACTTTGCTGACGGCGAGATTGACCGCCTCTATCTGAATTTCTCCGATCCCTGGCCTAAGAAACGTCACGAAAAGCGCCGTCTGACCTATAAATCCTTTCTGGATACATTCAGGAAGATTCTGCCTGAGCATGGAGAGATTCATTTCAAGACTGACAACCGCGGTCTCTTTGAATACAGTCTGGTCAGCTTTTCTCAGTATGGCATGAGACTGAAAGGCGTCTGGCTGGACCTGCATGCCAGCGATTTTGAAGACAATGTCCTGACCGAGTACGAGCAGAAATTTTCCAGTAAGGGACAGGTCATCTACCGGGTTGAGGCAGCCTTTTGATAGCTTAGCGTCATTTAGCCTGTCATGATTTTTGGACTGTCAAAAGCCCAAGGAAGATGCCCATCAGCCACTGCGTCAGTCTGTTTTTTCGCATGCAGCTGCAACAGACTGAACTTTTTGCTCAGTCTCCGCCGGATCAAAAGCCAGGTTTCTGAGATTGTTTTGCCATATTCCTTGCATTCTGGCGGGGAGCGTGCTATAATACTAGTAATGAATAAGGAAAGAGAGGCGAGGAAATATCTTCGCCTCTTATCTGTGAGGAGGTGCAGTTTTATCGCAACGATTGTTGAATTAGTGAGGGAAGTGATTGAACCGGCTGTTCAGGCTCCCTATGAGCTGGTGGATATTGAGTATGGCAAGATGGGGAGCGACTATGTTCTCAGTATCTTTGTGGATAAGCCGGAAGGCATTACGGTCAATGATACGGCGGATCTGACCGAGCTTATCAGTCCCCTGCTGGACAGCATCAAGCCCGATCCCTTCCCTGACCAGTATTTTCTGGAAGTGACCAGTCCGGGGCTGGAGCGGCCGCTTAAGAGCAAGGAGCAGCTGGCTGCTGCGGTTGGGAGTTATATCCATGTCAGCCTGTATCAGGCGCTGGATAAGAGCAAGGTTTTTGAAGGGACCTTAGTTGGTTTTGAAAATGACATCCTGCGCATGGAGTATCTGGACAAAACCCGCAGGAAAGAAGTTGAGATTCCCTATCGTCTGGTCTCCAAAGCCAGACTGGCAGTTCAGTTTTAGCAGCAGAAGCACGATATAAAAGAAAGGAACACTTTTGTTTCAGCAAAAGTTATGTAAAAATGAGTAAAGAAATGCTAGAGGCCTTCCGCATTCTGGAAGAAGACAAAGGAATTAAGAAAGAAGATATTATCGACGCGGTGACGGAGTCGCTCCGTTCAGCATACCGCCGCCGTTACGGGCAGGCAGACAGCGCAGCTATTGAATTTGACGAAAAAACCGGCGATTTCCGTGTCTACACAGTCCGCGAAGTAGTGGATGAGGTCTTTGACAGCCGTTTGGAAATCAGCCTCAAAGATGCCTTAGCAATCAGCTCGGCCTACGAACTAGGCGACAAGATTAAGTTTGAAGAGGCTCCGGCAGAGTTCGGCCGGGTGGCTGCACAGTCTGCCAAGCAGACCATTATGGAAAAGATGCGCAAGCAGACTCGGGCCATCACTTACAATACCTACAAAGAGCATGAAAATGAAATCATGAGCGGAACGGTGGAGCGCTTTGACAACCGCTTCATCTACGTCAATCTGGGCAGTATTGAAGCGCAGCTGTCCAAGCAGGACCAGATTCCCGGCGAAGTCTTTGCTTCTCACGACCGTATCGAGGTCTTTGTCTACAAGGTGGAGGACAATCCCCGCGGAGTCAACGTCTTTGTCAGCCGCAGCCATCCAGAAATGATCAAGCGCCTGATGGAGCAGGAAATCCCTGAAGTCTACGACGGAACA
>NZ_KQ969392.1:67295-68019 GCF_001578865.1 Streptococcus sp. DD11 | reverse complement strand
GGCGGGCGATCGGACCAAGGTGGCGGTCCGCAGCCACAATCCAAATGTAGATGCTATCGGGACCATCGTCGGACGGGGCGGTGCCAATATCAAGAAAATCACCAGCAAGTTCCACCCAGCCAAGTATGATGCCAAGAGCGACCGCATGGTACCGACTGAGGAAAATATCGATGTCATTGAGTGGGTAGCCGATCCGGCTGAATTTATCTACAATGCCATTGCGCCGGCTGAAGTGGATCAGGTCATCTTTGATGCTGAAGACAGCAAGCGGGCTCTGGTCGTGGTACCGGACAATAAGCTTTCTCTGGCCATCGGCCGCCGCGGTCAGAATGTCCGTCTGGCAGCCCACCTGACAGGATTCAGGATTGACATTAAGTCTGCCAGCGAGTTTGAAGAAATGGAAGCGGCTCACGAGCTGGGCGGTTTTGCTCAGGATGCTGAGGTGATTGCTGCAGAAGACTTTCCTGCTGAAACGGGAGCAGAAGGATTTGCGGCTGAAGCAGAAGTGTGGGCAGAGACTGACTT
Source organism: Streptococcus sp. DD11 (assembly GCF_001578865.1). Classification (NCBI taxonomy): domain Bacteria; kingdom Bacillati; phylum Bacillota; class Bacilli; order Lactobacillales; family Streptococcaceae; genus Streptococcus; species Streptococcus sp. DD11. The sequence goes on along the minus strand of NZ_KQ969392.1, from coordinate 67,494 downwards.
TGTCGAGGCTGACAGCGCAGAAGCTCCGGCTGAAACCTTGGAAAATCTTGATATAGAAAGCGAAGCGCAAGAACTGGAATAAGGGGGCTGATATGGCAAAAACAAGAAAAATCCCTTTGAGGAAATCAGTGGTTTCCAACCAAGTGATTGACAAGCGCGATTTGCTGCGCATTGTCAAAAACAAGGAAGGCCAAGTCTT
>NZ_KQ969392.1:62563-67275 GCF_001578865.1 Streptococcus sp. DD11 | reverse complement strand
AAAAAGGCGGGTTTTCAACCGCAGTTTCAGCATGGAAGTGGAAGAGGCTTTCTATGACGAATTGATTGCCTATGTGGACCACAAGGTTAAAAGAAGAGAGTTGGGACTTGAATAAGGAAAAATTAGCCAGCTTGCTGGGTCTGGCTCAGAGGGCCGGCCGCCTCATCTCCGGAGAGGAGCTGGCTGTCAAGGCCATTCAAGAGGGGAAAGCCCATCTGGTCTTTCTGGCCCATGATGCCGGTCCCAATCTCAGCAAGAAAATCACTGATAAAAGTCATTACTATCAAGTAGAAGTATCAACCGTGTTTTCAACACTGGAATTAAGCTCTGCAGTTGGCAAGGCCAGAAAAGTGCTGGTCGTTGCAGATGCTGGTTTTACAAAGAAAATGAGGTCTCTTATGTAATAGAAGAGGAGGACAAGATTTGTCTAAAGTAAGATTGTATGAAATCGCCAAAGAACTTGGCAAAGAAAGCAAGGAGGTGGTGGCGCGCGCCAAGGAATTAGGCTTGGATGTCAAAAGCCATTCATCCAGCGTGGAAGCAGAAGCCGGCCAGCGGATTCGCAGCAGCTTCAGGCAGGCGCCTCAGGCCTCCGCAGAAAAGGCGGCCCCGCTTTCCAAGCCAGCTGCTGAAAAAGCGCCGGCAGCGCAGCCATTGACCGAAAAAACTCCTGCCAAAGAAGCCAAGCCAGTCTCCGGCGAAAAGGCGGAAGCTGCAGCAGCCCCTCAGTCTGAGTCTAAGGCAGAACCGGCCGCTCCAGCAAGACCGGCCCGGCCGCAGAGCCGCAACTTTAAGGCGGAACGCGAGGCCAGAGCCAAGGAGCAGGCAGAACGGCGCAAGCAGCAGGGCAACCGTCAGCCGCAAAAGGGCGATAAACGCGAGCGCGGCAATGAGCGCAATAAAAACCGCCGCGACCGCAATGACCGGGACCGGGGCAGCCGCAATGACCGCCGCGACAACCGCGGTCAGGACGGCCGCCGCAGCGGCCAGCAAAATCAAGGTTTCAACGGCCAAAGCCGCCAGCAGCCCAAGCAGGGTCCTAAGATTGACTTTAAGGCACGGGCAGCGGCTCTGAAAGCTGAGCAAAATGCCGAATATGCCCGCTCCAGCGAAGAACGCTTCAAGCAGGCTCAGGAAGCCAGAGAAGCGCTGGACCGGCAGAACCGCCGCAAGGAAGCAGCACCGGCACCGGAAGCAGCAAGTCTTGCCCAAGCTGTTCAGCCAGCACCGCCGGCCGCGGCAGCAACAGCTTCTAAACCAGCAGCGGCAGCGGTAGATACACGCCGTAAAAAACAAGCACGACCAGATAAAAAACGCGAAGATTTTGATCGCGAAGAAGATGGTCCAAGAAAACAACAAAAGAATCGAAGCAGTCAGAATCAAGTGAGAAATCAAAGAAACAGTAACTGGAATCATAATAAGAAAAACAAAAAGGGAAAGGCAATCACCATCAGGCTCCAAGGCCTGTGACGGAGCGTAAGTTCCATGAGCTGCCGACCGAATTTGAATATACAGACGGGATGACCGTGGCGGAAATCGCCAAGCGGATCAAGCGCGAACCAGCTGAAATCGTCAAGAAACTCTTTATGATGGGTGTCATGGCGACACAAAATCAGTCGCTTGACGGCGATACCATTGAGCTTTTGATGGTGGATTACGGCATTGAAGCCAAGAAAAAGGTAGAAGTGGATACAGCTGATATTGAGCGTTTCTTCGTCGAAGAAGGCTATATCAATCCCGATGCGCTGGAAGAGCGTCCGCCGGTCGTGACCATTATGGGACACGTTGACCACGGGAAAACGACCCTGCTGGATACCCTGCGCAATTCCCGTGTAGCAACAGGCGAAGCGGGCGGAATCACCCAGCATATCGGTGCCTACCAGATCGAGGAAAGCGGCAAGAAGATTACCTTCCTTGATACACCGGGACACGCGGCCTTTACCTCTATGCGGGCCCGCGGTGCCTCTGTGACAGATATCACCATTCTGGTTGTAGCTGCAGATGACGGCGTGATGCCTCAGACCATTGAGGCGATTAACCATTCTAAGGCAGCCAATGTACCGATTATCGTGGCCATCAACAAGATTGATAAGCCAGGTGCCAATCCAGAACGCGTCATCGGCGAGCTGGCTGAGCACGGTGTTATGTCTACTTCATGGGGCGGTGAGTCTGAATTTGTCGAAATCTCAGCTAAATTCAACCAGAATATTGACAGCCTGCTGGAAACGGTTCTCTTGGTGGCTGAAATTCAGGAACTGAAAGCCGACCCAACGGTTCGGGCTATCGGTACCGTTATTGAAGCACGCCTGGATAAAGGAAAAGGTGCGGTTGCGACCCTTCTCGTTCAGCAGGGAACGCTGAATGTTCAGGATCCGATTGTTGTCGGCAATACCTTCGGCCGGGTCCGGGCCATGACCAATGATCTGGGCCGCCGCGTTAAGGTGGCCGGACCGTCAACACCGGTTTCCATCACTGGTCTCAATGAAACCCCTATGGCCGGCGACCACTTTGCCGTCTATGAAGATGAGAAGGCAGCGCGGGCTGCTGGTGAAGAACGGGCCAAACGGGCCCTGATGAAACAGCGTCAGGCAACCCATCGGGTCAGTCTGGAAAATCTCTTTGATACCCTTAAAGCCGGCGAAGTCAAGTCTGTCAATGTCATTATCAAGGCTGATGTGCAGGGTTCTGTTGAAGCTCTGGCTGCTTCCCTGCAGAAGATTGAGGTAGAAGGCGTCAAGATTACCATCGTCCACTCAGCTGTCGGTGCCATTAATGAATCAGACGTTACGCTGGCAGAAGCTTCCAATGCCTTTATCATCGGTTTCAATGTCCGTCCGACTTCTCAGGCCCGCCAGCAGGCGGATGCCGACGATGTGGAAATCCGTCTCCACAGCATTATCTATAAGGTCATTGAGGAAATGGAAGATGCCATGAAGGGCATGCTGGATCCAGAATACGAAGAAAAAATCATCGGTGAAGCCCTTATCCGTGAAACCTTCAAGGTTTCCAAGGTGGGAACAATCGGAGGATTTATGGTTATCAGCGGCAAGGTGACCCGCGATTCTAAGGTCCGGGTAATCCGCGACGGCGTGGTAATCTATGATGGAGAGCTGGCCAGCCTCAAGCACTTCAAGGATGATGTCAAGGAAATCACCAACGGCCGCGAGGGCGGACTCATGATTGAGGGCTACAACGACATCCAAGTGGACGATACCATCGAAGCCTATATCATGGAAGAAATTAAGAAATAAGCTAAGAAATCCCTTAAAAATTCGCAGTGAAAATAGTATTTGGCAAAAGTCAGGACTTCCAGTCCAATATCCTTTTTCACAAAGAGTTTAGAAGGAACCTCATCCAGCTAAAACTAAAAACATAGGCGATGGGACAGACTCCCATGATGGCTGCGCCCTCACCCACAGAGGGATGAATCTTTTGGAAGATACCGTATAAGACTCCCATGGTGGCTGTGTCCTCACTCACAGAGGGAGCTATCTTTTGGAAGATGCTGTATAAGAACTCAACATTGAAAATGTTTAGTTCCCTTCACTCTTTTGTTTCTAAGCTCAGGCTGAAAAGGTTCCCCAAACCTTTTCACTCCCAGCCCGCGAGGCTCTCACAGTCCGGGGGACTGTGAGAGGTTGGGAATAAAACAAACGCAGTTTGTGTCAAAACAGTCCGGGGGACTGTGAGAGGTTGGGAATACAACAAACGCAGTTTGTGTCAAAACAGTCCGGGGGACTGTGAGAGGTTGGGGATGAGGAAAACAGAGTTTTCCTCAATGTAGGAGCTTTTTGGCGCGGAAAGACGACAGTCTTGAGTCTGTCTCAGCCTCTCTGTTGCTGTTGCAGAAGAAAAAATTTAGAAAGGAAATCTTATGGCAAATCATTTTCGCACAGACCGTGTCGGGATGGAAATCAAGCGCGAAGTCAATGAGATTTTGCAGAAGAAGGTCCGGGACCCAAGGGTTCAGGGTGTGACCATTACGGATGTCCAGATGCTGGGTGATCTGTCCATGGCCAAGGTCTACTACAGTATCATGAGCGATCTGGCCTCGGACAATCAAAAAGCCCAGCAGGGCCTGAAAAAGGCAACTGGAACGATTAAGCGCGAGCTGGGCCGCAATCTGAAAATGTACAAGATTCCTGATTTGACCTTTGTCAAGGACGAATCCATTGAGTACGGCAACAAGATTGACCAGATGCTGCGCAATTTGGAGAAGAAATAAAGAACTCGGCTGAAAGGCTGAGTTTTTTTAAAAATTAATATAATAATTTTTAAAAAATAGGTATATACCATTTACAAATAAAAAAGAAAGCGTTATAATAGAATCAAGAAGAACTCAGAGATTCAAAAGTGAGCAGCAGGATATGCAGATCCGTCACGGGAAGGCTCTTTTGAATGAAAGAGGAGACAGAACACAATGGCAAGGGAGGCAGTTTGATGCCTACATATATCAAAGCAGATCAATTTTTCTATCCTCAGGGAATCCGTCAGGGCGGCTATTTGGAGCTGGCTGACGGCAAGTTTGGCAGGCTGCTGCAGTCTGTGCCGCAGGATGCAGAAGTCATCGACTGGAGCGGCTATTCCATTGCACCGGGTCTGGTGGACACCCATATCCATGGCTTCGGCGGCGTTGATGTCATGGACAATAACATCGAAGGCACTCTTCATACGATGAGTGAAGGGCTCTTGACGACCGGTGTGACCAGCTT
>NZ_KQ969392.1:40121-62543 GCF_001578865.1 Streptococcus sp. DD11 | reverse complement strand
GACAACCCTGACCTCGTCTTATGAGCTCTTGCTGGCCGTGACAGAAAATATCGGTGCCCGCTACAAAGAAGCTACAGGCGCTAAGATTCGCGGCCTTTATTTTGAAGGGCCTTATTTCACCGAGAAATACAAGGGCGCTCAGAATCCGGCCTATATGAAAGATCCCCGTCTGGATGAGTTCCGTGCGTGGCAGAAGGCTTCGAATGGCCTGCTCAATAAGATTGCTCTGGCACCCGAACGTGAGGGTGTAGAGGAATTTGTCCGCACGATTACGGATGAAGGGGTTACGGTGGCTCTGGGCCATTCCGATGCGACTTTTGATGAAGCCAAGGCAGCTGTAGAAGCGGGGGCCAGTGTCTGGGTCCATGCCTATAATGGCATGCGCGGCCTGACCCACCGTGAGCTGGGCATGGTGGGCGCTATGTATGAGCTGCCCCACACTTATGCAGAGCTGATTTGCGACGGCCACCATGTGGATCCCAAGGCCTGTGACATTCTGATGAAGCAAAAGGGCCATGAAAACATAGCTCTCATTACTGACTGTATGACGGCTGGCGGTCTGGCCGACGGTGACTATATGCTGGGAGAATTTCCAGTGGTTGTAGCTGAGGGAACCGCCCGACTCAAGTCAACGGGCAATCTGGCCGGCTCTATTCTCAAGCTGAAAGATGGATTGAAAAATGTGGTCAAGTGGGGCCTCGCCAATCCTCATCAGGCTGTTATGATGGCCAGTCTCATTCCGGCCAAATCCGTCCATATCGACGATGTCTGCGGACAGATCAAGGAGGGCTACGATGCTGACTTTATCGTTTTGGATAAAGACTTAGAGCTGGTGGCGACTTACCTTGACGGTCAAGAACGATTCCATGTATGAGAAGGGCAGATATTTTAAACCAGTCTCCTTATATTTTTCAGAAAGAGCAGGGCAGCCTGTTCTTTTTGTGCTTTAGGAAATTCGGAGAGATTTCCTGGATTTGAATTGCTTTCTTAGGCGTGATATAATGGGACTATAGTGTGAAAAGGAGCAGCAGATGAAACGAATAGACGGAAAATTTATGGCTATGGGAATTGTTTTCCTGCTGGCAGGATTGGCTTTAAGCCGTATATTGATGATCACTGCCGGCGCAGCTTTCATTATTTACAGTTTTTCAGCAGGGGCATGGCGCCGACCAAGGAAAATATTTTCAGGCCCAAGTCCATACTGAAAAAGAAGGACAAGAAGTGAGGACTTTTGCTCCTTAATCAATGCAGCAGCTGTTTTGCTAAGGGCAGGCAGCGAGTAGAAGGCGAAAAGGAGAAATGCGATGAAAGAATATCTGTTGAACAATGGTGTGGGTATCCCAGTGCTGGGCTTTGGTACTTGGAAGGCACAGGATGGCGAAGAGGCCTATCAGGCTGTACTGGCTGCCCTTGAGGCTGGCTATCGGCACATTGATACGGCGGCTGTCTACAAGAATGAAGAGAGTGTCGGCCGGGCAATTAAAGACAGCGGCATTCCGCGGGAAGAGCTCTTTATCACGACCAAGCTTTGGAATGGCAATCATAGCTATGAAGAAGCTCGTGAGGCCTTTGCCCGCTCGATGGAGCGTCTGGGACTGGACTATCTGGACCTCTACCTCATCCACTGGCCCAATCCCAAGCCGCTGCGGGAAAATGACGCCTGGAAAAAGCGCAATGCAGAGGTCTGGCGGGCCATGGAGGATCTCTATCAGGAGGGACTCATCCGTGCAATCGGCGTCAGCAATTTCCTGCCTCACCACTTAGAGGCCTTGCTTGAGACAGCGCGCCTGACCCCTGCTGTCAATCAAATCCGTCTGGCGCCCGGCGTCTACCAGACAGAAACGGTGGCCTTCTGCCGTGAGCAGGATATCCTGCTGGAAGCTTGGGGGCCATTCGGTCAGGGCGAGCTTTTCCAAAACCCTGCTGTACAGACCGTGGCAGACAAGTACGGCAAGACCATCGCCCAAGTCGCTCTGGCCTGGAGCCTGCAGGAAGGCTTTCTGCCCCTGCCCAAGTCGGTTAGGCCTGAACGGATTAAGAGCAATCTGGACTGCTTTGACGTCGAGCTGAGCCCAGAGGACTTAGAAGTTCTCAAAAATATCCGCGGTCTGGCTGGCGGCGCACCCAATCCGGATGGGATGGATTTTTAGGTAAAGATGAGATTGTACAAAAGCTCTGACAGAGAAAGCTTGCAGGCCTAACAGCCGGCCCCAGTTTATGCTATTGCCATTGTCGAGAGGAATTATTTCCCGGATAATCGGGCTTTTCGGGTCTTCAGCCTGCAGGACAATCAGACTCGTCAGGAGCTGAAAGTAGAAATAGAGGGACCGGAGGGACACTCCCCTCTGGTCCAGCTTGCACTTTTAGAGCTGAAAAAGTATAAGTTAGATATAGAAAGCCATAAAAAGCAGAGGCTGGAACTTTTCAGTAACCAGCCCTTTAGCAATCAGCCTGAAGCCATTATCAGGAAGGCCGAGGACCTGCTGGATATGAGCCGCTGGAGCAAGGAGGACAAGGCCGGGTTTGATGAAAAACGCCGTCAGGCAGAGAAGTTTATGAATTGAATAGCTGAAGAACTCCCTGGTTGGAAGAGAACCGGGGAGTTTTGATTGCTAGTCGTAAGCCTGAGAATTTATGGATTCAAACATGTAAATCCGAGTATGAATCCTTTTGAAACAGGAAATAAATAGCTTAGCAGGTATATTGCTCAAATACCCTAATTGTGTTAAAATTAAAATACGATTTGATTAAGACACTATTACAGCGCAATCTGTATTTTTCTTGATAGAGTGACTTGTTTTTGATATGAATCTATTGATGAATATTTCCTAGTTGCAGGCTATTATGAAGGAGCAGATTTTCTATCAGCTAAAATCTCTCGATTTAGTGCTGTTAGTGCAATAGAGAAAATCGAATATTTAAAAACAGAAAGTAAAGCAGTTAAATAGGCGACTAGCTTACTTGGGAATAAGGTTACAGCTATGTCTCAGGTAAGTTCCATTTTACTATAAATAGGAAGGTTTGTTTTTATAAATATGGCAGGATTTACAGTCGGTGATACAACAGTAGGATCACCATTGATTACACCCGAAATTGAAAAACAATTTCAGGAAGAAGAAAAGCTCATTACCGAAGTGACAGAGGAAACGTTTCAGCCCATTGAAAGAACGGACGAGCAAAATGCAGCTGTCGAACAGGTGAAAAATGCCATTGTCCTAAGCGATGAAGACCTTATTTTATCTTATGGTACACAAGAGTCCAATAGTCTGATGACCTTGACTAATAAGACACTGTCGCATGTCAAGGCTTCGGAAGTCGGTGATATTGGCGGACTTTTATCAAGTTTGGCGACCCAATTAACGGTTTCTGAAGAAGATACTCCAAAAGGTATTTTTGGGATATTTAAAAAAGCTAAGAACCACATAAAGACTTTGCAAATTCGGTATGAATCTGCAAAAGATAATATCGATCGAGTGGTTGCTACTCTGGAAAATAATCAGCTGACGCTGATTAAGAATAATAAAGATTTAGAACAAATGAAGGAGGGAAATCGAGAGAATTTCCAAAGACTATCTGTTTATGTGGAGGCTGGTAAGTTAAAAATACAAGAAGCTTATCAGTCTGAGCTGCCCGCTCTGGAAGAAAAGGCGAAAAGCGGTGATCAGACAAGTATTAATGAGCTCACTGAATACAAGAACTCATTAAATCTATTTGAAAAGCAGATTCATGACTTAGATGCTCAAATGTCACTGTCCCAAGCAATGGCTATTCAATTAGAAACCTTGACCAATACTAATCGGGGCTTGATTCAAAAAATCAATCGCAGTAAGACAATTATGATTCCAGCATGGAATATGTATATGATGGCTGCGTTTTACAATACACAGACTGAAAAAGCATTGCAGGCTGATCAGTATGTGACAGACGCGACCAATCAATTGCTAAAAGATGTCACTAAGAGCTTGCACGAGACAAGTAAACGCAGTGCGGAACAAAGTGAGCGTGCCGCAATTGATATTACAACTCTAGAGTCTATGACGTCTGATATCGTTAATTCTTTGAGAGATATTGATGCGGCGCAAGCCAAGGGTCGAGAATACCGTGAAAAAGCGTCGCTTCGTATTGGTGAATTGCGTGAGGAATTAAAAACACAGCTGGTGACAACGGTTAATCACACTAATATGAATGGGTGAACATGATGCTAAAGAAGTTTATTATAATACATGGTTTAATTATTAGCGGATTAACCTTAGTGACTATCTTCTTGTTTAAATTAGCGATGTTTGATAAAGACGATATTATTGTAGAATCTGGTATCGGAACCTTCAAAATGATTCATACAAGCGCATATATTCTGCTGGTACTCACCGTTTTGTATGCAGGCTTTGTCATTAAAAGTTATATTTCGAGTAAGAGCAAAGAACTGAGACTCGTTGCTTTTGAGGAAGAGCAGCGAAAAGATCCATTATACGATGAAACATCAATGATTCAAAAATTAACGGATATTCAAGAAACGATTGATGAACCGGAGTATATTGATTATACAAAGCGTATTTTAAAACAGCTGCTTGCTGCAAAAACCCTATCGGATGATTTCGTTGAAATTGTTGAAAACAATGACCAGCCGATTATTCAAAATATCGCAAAGGAACTCGTTTCCATTCGTGTTCATATTTTACAAGACGCCAAGAGTATCTATCGTCGTTTGATTATTGCGAAAGACGGCGCAAATATTGAAACTAAATTAATTCATAATGATAAGCTGCTTGATGATGCAGACAGTTTAATTGTTGAGGCGATTAACTATATTGATGTAAAAACTTCTACAAGTGAAATCGATCTCAAAAACTTGACAGACTCACTCAAAGAGCTTATTAAACTCATTTAGAAGGAGATTATTTATGAAATTTAAAAAAACATCCCTGCTTCTTGTGCTTGGAGCAAGTTTGGTTTTATCAGCTTGTTCTGGAGATGGAGCCGTTAAATCGAAGTTGTCCGAAAAAGATGCTAAAACGGAAGTAGAAGCTTATTATAAGAAAATCGATCCTAAGATTGCAAAATTGAAAAAGGATATTTCGAATACGTCCCTGCAGCAAAATGAAGAACTGCCAGATATTGATACAACCTATCCCTATACTGTAAAAGGCAACGGTGAAATCAATGCTGAAATTTTTGTTAGTTCTGAAAAAGCTGGCAGCGGAAAAGATGGTATTTTGAATGAAATTGCTGAAAGTTTCAATAATCAGCGCCAAACAATTGACGGAAAAACAGTGAGTGTCTCCATTCGTTCTATTCCTTCAGGTACTTCTGTTGACTATATTGCCAGCAAAAACCATGTGCCGGACGGCTATACTCCATCAAATCAACAATGGAACTACATTTTAAATGCGCGTGGAACGGCAACTACACAGATTTCAGAACGACTATTTGGTAATACCAGCGGTCTCTTGATGAAGAAAAATATCTATGATGAAATTAAAAAGGCCTATGGCGATGTGACTGTTGAAAATTTGGCAAAAGCGGTGAATGATGGCAAATTACTAGGCTACACCAATCCTTATACTTCTTCAACAGGTTTGAGTTTACTGTCCCAGTTACTGTTTAGCTTTGATAAGGAAAATCCGATTAGCGATACGGCGAAAACAGCTTTCCAACAGTTCCAAAATAATATTCCGTCCACCTTTGTGACGACCACTCAATTGCGTGAAGCGGCTAAAAGCGGCAGCGCAGATATTCTGTCTATTTCTTATCAGACTTATATCAACACCCCAGAATTTAGCGATTATGAATATGTTCCTTTTGGGATTCGTCAGGATTCACCGCTTTATGCAACGACAAATGACAGCTCCAAGCAAGAGGTGTTGAAAAAATTCTCCAGTTATATTCTTGAAGGCAGCAATCAATCGAAAGCGTCATCATATGGTTTTAATCAGCTGGAAGACTATAGTTTTGAAGAGCAAACCACTGACGGGAATCTGCTGATGTCCATGCAAAATCTTTGGAAAAAGAATAAGAACAACAGTCAGCCGATTGTAGGTGTCTTTGTCACCGATGTGTCTGGATCTATGGATGGCGATCCGATGAATAATCTGAAAAAATCATTGCTCAACTCCCTGCAGTACATCAACGAAGAGAATCAAATCGGTCTGGTTTCATACAGTGACGACGTGACTATTAATGTTCCGATTGATAGGATGAACAGCACCCAAAAATCCTATTTCACATCTGCTATTAAAGGGCTGACGCCATCAGGCGGAACAGCTACCTATGATGGAACGCTTGTGGCAGTTAAGATGATATTGGATAAAATGAAGGAAAATCCAGATGCACGGCCGATTATCTTTGTCCTGTCAGACGGTCAGACCAATGGCGGTTATGAATTTGAACGGGTTGAACCAATCATTAAAGCTCTGGGTATTACAGTTAATACTATCGGTTACAATGCAGATTTGGAAGAATTGGCTAGGCTGTCTAAAATTAATGAATCTGTTTCTATTGATGCATCCAATGATGATGTTATTTACAAATTAAAAGAGTTATTTAATGCTGAATTTTAATGAATTCAGCTTTAAATTTAAAATTAGAGATTATTAGATAAAGGATTAGTATAAAATATAATGACAAATAATAAAAAAATTCCAGTTGTAACCAGTCCCTTGCGCGACTCGATCATTGCCATGCCAGCCTGCATCAAAGAGGCATCAGGTATTATCATATATGGCAAACGCATTAAGTCAATTGTCTATTCTTTGGATGTTTCTCTTATTGCCAATACGAATGCGGACGCTATTTTGTGTGTGTATCCTTTTACCCCGAATACGCAGATACTAAATGCCGTATCACTGGTTGCGAAAGCGCCGATTCTGGTCGGTGTCGGCGGCGGCTTGACAAGCGGTGACCGCTCGGCCCGATTAGCCTCTCACGCAGAAGAAAACAACGCAGGCGGAATCGTACTGAACGGTCCTGTCGATATCGAAACAACAAAAGCTGTCCGAACCTATGTTGACATTCCCCTAATCTATACAGTCATTGATAAATCTCGGCCGCTGGCGCCTTATATTGAAGCTGGTGTGGATATTTTTAATGTTAGCGGCGGGAAAGATACGGTTGAACTGGTCAAATGGGTACGGGAGCAGTACCCGGATGTTCCAATCATCGCTTCTGGCGGAAAAACGGAAGAAAACATCCTAGACACCATTGCGGCTGGTGCTAATGCCATCACCTACACCGCTTATGGCATGATGGAACAATACTTCCACAAGAAAATGGAAATCTATCGTAGCGATAGCGAGTAGTAGTCCTGTTTTATAATAAGCATAGAAACACTATAAGAATCAACCAATCAAGCCCCTGTTTTTAGCAGTGGTCTTGGTTGGTTTTTCTTATTTCCGTACTTTAGAGAGACTTTGTTCAATACTTCAAATAAATTGAGGTGTAAAACTTTATGATAGAGAGAGTTTCTTTGATAAAGTTCGGGATTGTTACATTTTTGTTACATTTGTTAGGAATGTATGAATTGTCAGAAAATTTCTATTATAATATATTTAGAAATAATAGTAAGGAGACTTCTATGCAAAGACAACGTTTTTCACTCCGTAAATACAAGTTCGGTTTGGCTTCTGTTCTTTTAGGAACGGCCCTGGTCTTTGGCGCAGGACAGGCGCAGGCTGATGAGCAGGCCGCGGTCCATTCGGAAGCGGCGGTTCAGCAGTCAGGTCTTGTGCCGCAGGATAAGGCTGACCAGCCGTCTGTGACAGCTGCGGCTCCACAGGCGGCAGAATTGGCGGCTGCTTCTGAAACGGCTTCTGCGTCAGCAGTGAGTCCGGCAGAGGCCAGCAGTTCGGCTGCTGCAGCTTCTGCACCGGCTGGGCCTGACACTTCCGCAAAGGCAGCAGAGAGTGATGCTGCTCAGCTGCCGGTCTCAGCAGCTGCTGACAGCGCTGGGGAAAAGGCGAGTCCGGCAGCTTCTGAGCAGCCTGCAGCTAAGGCTGAAACAAAAGCTGCTGCGACTGAAAAGCCGGTCAATGAAAGCAAGGCGGATCAGCCAGCCGGTGAGCCGTCTTCAGCAGATCAAGCGGCAGAAAAACCTGCTGTCTCCGCTGCAGATGGAAACGAAGACAGCCTTGCTGCTGAGAAAAAGGCTTCTGAAGCTCAGCCAGCCAGCATCAGCTCGAATGAGATTATCAAGGTGCCTCAGACCTGGTCTCAGGGCTACAAGGGACAGGGAATGGTCGTCGCTGTGATCGACTCCGGTCTGGATATTCACCATGAGGTTCTGCGGATTTCAGACCCATCTAAGGCCAAATACCAGACAGAGGCTGCTATAGAGGAGGCCAAGAAGAAGGCAGGCATTGACTACGGGAAATGGTACAATGACAAGGTGGTTTTCGCCTACAACTATATGGATGGCGATGACAGCATCAAGGAAAAAGATAAACTTTCCCACGGTATGCACGTGACCGGGATTGCTGCCGGAAATCCAGACAAAAAAGATGGCAACAGCGAATACATCTATGGCGTAGCGCCAGAAGCACAGGTCATGTTTATGCGGGTCTTTTCTGACCGCTCTCCATCCACCGACGATGCCATTTATGTCAAGGCGATTGACGATGCGGTAGCTCTGGGAGCAGACACGATTAATATGAGTCTGGGCTCCACGACAGGCTCTACAGTCAATGCCAGTTCCAGCGTGCTGGCAGCCGTCGAGCGTGCCCGGGCCAAGGGCGTGAGCGTTGTCATTGCAGCGGGAAATGAGAATACTTTTGGCAGCGGCCACTCCTATCCTTTAGCTGAAAATCCAGACTATGGTTTGGTTGGCAATCCTTCTACTGTGGCGCAGGCCATCTCGGTCGCATCAGTCAATAATACAGTTTTCACCGAGGAAGTCATGGAAGTCCGTGGTTTGGAAAACAATGCCGAACTGAACAAAGGACAATTTTCTTATAAAGTCGCAGAAACGGATGCAGAATTTGAAAAAGACAAGGAATATGAGTATGTTCCCAGCGGTCTGGGCCGTGAGGAAGACTTTGCCGGTAAGGATCTGAAAGGCAAACTGGCCCTCATCCAGCGCGGCTCCCTCAGCTTTTCCGAAAAAGTCAATAATGCTATCAAGCATGGAGCTATCGGAGCTTTAGTCTACAATAATGTAGAGGGGATCGATGTTTCCATGTCTCTGGACGGCGATGCCAAAAAAATCCCAGCCGCCTTTATCAGCAAGAAATACGGAGAAGCTCTGGCAGCTGGCAACTACAAGCTGTCCTTCAACGGCACCAAGGTCAATCGACCCCATCCAGCTGCGGAACAAATGTCTTCTTTTTCCAACTGGGGAGTGACGACAGACGGGATGCTGAAGCCGGATGTGACAGCACCTGGCGGCGAGATTTATTCCTCTTTCAATGACAATACCTACGGCACGATCAGCGGCACCAGTATGGCTGCGCCTCATGTGGCTGGTGCAGCGGCTCTGGTCAAGGAATACCTGCTTCAGCATTATCCAGACCTGACGCCTGAACAGACTACTGATCTGCTGAAAGCCCTGATCATGTCCACGGCTAAGATCCACATCAACAAGGAGACAGGCGCCCAAACCTCACCGCGTCAGCAGGGAGCTGGGATTGTCGATACCGCAGCAGCTGTTTCAACGGGGCTCTATGTGACAGGGGACAATCACTATCCGAGTGTCTCACTGGGCAATGTCGGAGACAGCTTCAGCTTTGATGTCACGGTCCACAATATCACCGATACCGATCGGACGCTGAAAATGATTGTCAATACTAATACGGACACAGTCAAGGACGGCTATATCCCTCTGACCCCGCGCAAGCTGACTGAGACTGTCTGGCCGGAAATCACTGTCAAAGCCCATGGCAGCCAGACGGTGACGGTCAAGGTGGATGCGTCTAAGTTTGCCCAAGAGCTGCTGCAGCAAATGCCGAACGGCTACTTTTTGGAAGGTTTTGTCCGCTTTGTAGACCCAGCTGATGACGGTGATGTAGTCAGCCTGCCCTTTATGGGCTTCCGCGGACAATTTCAGGATCTGCCGGCAGCGGAAAAACCAATCTACAATCTGGTCAGCGACGGCAAGTCCGGTTTCTATTACAAAATGCCGGAAGACAAGAGCCTTCCAAGTGGTGCAAATGTCACAGATCTTGAGACCAATGCCAGCGACACCCTTTATTCCAGCGGCAAAACGGTGTCCCGCAGCTCTGTTGTTCTGGGGACAGTCGAAAATGAAGCCGGTCTCAACATTCTGCAGCTGGATGCGGACGGCAAGGTTCGCCTGGCCTTCTCGCCAAACGGAGACGGCAACAAGGACAAGATTCAGTACCGCACGGTTCTTTACCGCAATGTCAGCAATCTGACTGCAGCTGTTTATACAGCAGATGACACAGACTACCGCTTTCCCATTTGGCAGAGCAGCAAGACCTGGAATGGCCGCAAGAATTTTTACGACGGTAAGGAATCCAATCCTAGATCCTACCTTCTGAGCAATACGGCCTGGGATGGTCTGGACAGCAAAGGTGAAGCGCTGGATGACGGTCTTTATACCTATGTTGTCCGCTATACGCCGGATGTGCCGGGTGCCAAAGAACAGCAGGTTTCCTTCAATCTGCAGATTGATACACAAAAACCGCTCATCACCACAGGCTATATCAGCAGCAAGGACGGCCGGGAGGTCTTTACGGCCCGCAAGGCCAAGGATGTTGGAAACGGCGGTATTCTGAGAGAGCAGCTCTTTTACCTGCAGGCTGATGAGAAGGGACAGGTGACCTATAAAGCTCTGGATGCTCTGGGTAATGAGCGCGACTATGAGCGCCGGGTTTATATCTCTGCCAACTCAGACGGCAGCTACACCCTGCCTCAAGGAGTGGACAAGGCAGCCATTTTCTATGTGGTAGAAGACTATGCCGGCAATAAAGATGCGATTGCTCTGGCTGATTTGGTCAGCGATGAAAACAGCGGCCGCATCCGTGTGGCACTGGTGGATAATGACACCCATAAGGATATTGATACGAAATTCGTTTATCGGATTAAGGACGATAAGGGCCATTATGTCACACTGGACAAGGGGAAAGACATCAATTTCCTGACCTTTGGCCACTATGTAGCTGAAATCTTTACCTATGACAAGGACAATATCCGCTTCTATGCTGATCAGACACAGGAATTTGACTTGACAGCCGAGGACAGTTTTAAAACGATTGAATTTTGGGCGAAGGAGCTGGTCTATGCACCTGTCAGCGTTGCCTTTGACCAAGCCGTGCCAAAAAATACCCAGGTTGTTCTCAAGAATAATAATGGGGATGTCTATACGCTTCCGGCTGAAGTGTACGGCAAGCACTCCTTTGGCAAATCCATTGCGACGGGCCTCTATTCTGTCTTTGTCAACCTGCCGACCGGCTATGAGCTCTGGGAAGATGAACCGACTGTCTCAGTCGAAGAAGGAAAAAACAACCTGCTCAAACTGGCTGTCGTTGTCAAAACCGGCCTTCTCTCAGCGGTCAATCAGCAGTCCAAGCTGGTCGAAACGGCTCAGTATTACAATGCCAGCGCTGAAAAACGCGGAGCCTACGACCAAGCCTATCAGACTGCCAAGGAAGCCTTGACCGGCAAGCTGAGCCAGGCTCAGGTGAATGACATCCTGTCCAAGCTGGAAGCTGCTTCTGCCGGCCTGGACGGCAAGGATTCTGATCTGGCCGCTGTCAAGCAGGCGATTGAGGCCTATGATGCGACGACTAGGACCGGCCGCTATGCCAATGCCAAAGAAAAAGTCCGCCGCGACTACGATAAGGCCTTTCAGGCTGTCGCTCTGCTCTTGGTGCAGGACAAGGTGACTCAGGCGCAGATTGATGCGGCTCTGGCTCAGCTGACAGCAGCTGAGCAGAAGCTGGACGGCAAGGCAACCAACTTTGCCAGTCTCAAGAAGCTAGTCGATGATGAGGGCCACTACCAAGCCATCAGCAATAAATTTATCTACGCGAGCGATCAGATCAAGGCTGCTTACTTAGATGCTTATGCACAGGCCAAGGCTGTATTGGCCAATCCAGGTGCCAGCCAGGAAGAGGTCAAGGAGGCTATTGCCCAGCTCAAGGCTGCCAAGAAAAAACTGGACGGCAAAAAGCCCAAAGTAGCCAAACCCAAAAAAGCAAAACAAGCTTGATGGGCTGTCAATAAGCAGAAAATCCCTTAAGAGTCTATCTTGAGGGATTTTTTGCGAGGAATTTTAGATAAGTGTTTTACATTGCCTCTATTTTCTGCTATAATCTTGTGTAGAAAGAAATTTCATTGTCTACCTTTTAGCGAGTCCGGGCTGGTGGAAGCCGGATAGGGAAGCAGTGCAGATGGCGCTTTCGGCTATAAATTTTAAACACAATGAAGTAATAAATTAGGGTGGAACCGCGTCTTGACGCCCCTAGGCTGTAGTTGGCCTGGGTGTGTCGGAGGCGGTTCTTTTGCGTACTGAGTCTATTGTTCGAAAGAAAGGAGATTCGTGGAGAACCTTTACCTTGTAAAAGACGAGAACCGATTAGCAGCTTTTCGAGATTTCGTCGCAAAGAATTCCGCAAAGTTGCAGGATTATCTAACATTTTTAAAAGACGAGTTTGCGGTTTATGACTTGCCGCAAGCCATCATTTGGTCCGATTTTGATTCTGCTACGCGGATCATTCGGGAAATTCCTGTACCAGCCTATACAAATGATAGGCGGATGGTTATGACTCCCGAATTGACGGTTTGGAAAGATTTGTATCTCCTTCAGTTGGAGAATTACGAGACCTCTCACCAAACTCGAGCAATAGAAAGCCACTATCAGTCTTTGTCTGAAAAATCCCTCTTGCAGATTGTGGGCCATGAGCTAGCTCATTGGTCGGAGCATTTTTTAGATGACTTTGATGGATACGGCGCCTATATCTGGTTTGAAGAAGGGATGGCTGAGTATATTAGCCGTAAGTATTTCCTTACAGACGAGGAATTTCAAACGGAAAAGGCTTGTAATCAGTCTCTCGTTGAGCTTTTTCAGAAAAAGCACGGTTGGAACTCATTGAATGATTTCGGCACTTCAACTTATCAAAGGAATTATGCTAGTATTTTTTACGAATACTGGCGCAGTTTTTTGACAGTTGACAAGCTAGTAGAAAATCTAGGCAGCGTGCAAGCGGTCTTTGATTCTTATCATCGGTGGGCAAACACAGATAAAACACTTCCCTTGTTGGATTGGTTCATAGAACAGAAAATAATAGACAAAGAAATATAAACAAATTAAGGAGTAACAAATGTCTAAAAAGTTAACATTTCACCTCGCCAAAGTCAATTGCGAACCTAAAGGTTCGATTGACTAACGACAACCGCTATGGGGCTGTTTGTCTAGGCGATGTACTAGCTTTTCAAAAGGGAAACAATCGTTCCCTTTTGAACGCTTCGCAAGAATCTCAAGAAACTAAAGGAGTAACACATGTCTAAGAAATTAACCTTTCACTGCACCAAAGGCAATCTCCTCCTTTCAGTCGGATTGCCTTACGCTTAGCACTATGGTGTCTAAGCTAGGTGCAGTACTAACTCGCTCTTCCTAGCATGATCGGCTAGGAAGGCTCGTGTCGCAGGAAATTTATTATAATAAAGGAGAAGAGATGTTTAAAAAATTGACTTTTCAAGAAATTATATTGACCTTACAGCAGTTTTGGAATGAGCAGGGCTGTATGCTCATGCAGGCTTATGATAATGAGAAGGGAGCAGGAACCATGAGTCCCTATACTTTCCTGCGGGCAATTGGGCCAGAGCCGTGGAATGCGGCCTATGTAGAGCCGTCCCGCCGGCCGGCAGATGGACGCTATGGGGAAAATCCCAACCGTCTTTATCAGCACCACCAATTTCAGGTGGTCATGAAGCCAAGTCCATCTAATATCCAAGAACTTTACCTGCAGTCTTTGGAGCTTTTGGGCATCAATCCGCTGGAGCACGACATCCGCTTTGTCGAGGACAACTGGGAAAATCCTTCAACCGGATCGGCTGGTCTGGGCTGGGAGGTCTGGCTGGACGGCATGGAAATCACCCAGTTCACCTACTTCCAGCAGGTGGGGGGCCTTGCTACCCAGCCGGTGACGGCTGAGGTGACCTATGGTCTGGAGCGGCTGGCTTCCTATATCCAAGAGGTGGACTCGGTCTACGACATCGAGTGGGCTGACGGCGTTAAGTACGGAGAAATCTTCCGCCATCCGGAATACGAGCATTCCAAGTACAGCTTTGAAGTCAGCGACCAAGACCTGCTCTTGGGGAATTTTGAGAAGTTTGAAGCTGAAGCCAAGCGCTGTCTGGACGAGCATCTGGTCCACCCGGCTTATGACTACGTTCTCAAATGCTCGCATACCTTTAATCTTTTGGATGCGCGCGGTGCCGTATCTGTGACCGAGCGGGCCGGCTATATCGCCCGCATCCGCAATTTAGCGCGTGTTGTGGCCAAGACCTTTGTGGCTGAGCGCAAGCGCCTGGGCTATCCGCTTTTGGATGCAGAGACCCGCGAAAAACTCTTGGCAGAGGAGGGAGAATAATCATGATTAACACTGAAAAATCACGAAAAGATTGTGAAGTGAAAGAAAACCCAAGTTTTTTTATCAATATAATGTTTGAACATATTGATGAAGAATTAGATTACCCTGAAGCAACAGAGAATTTTAAGAAATTAGTTTTAAATAAAATTTTAAATGAGAAATCTATTGAAGCGGCTGTTAGATGTTATGGGATAGATTTCGTTCAAATTTATTTTTATTTAGATTCGAAAGATTTTGATATTGCCTCGCTTCAAAAACGTACAGCTTCACTTAATAATCAACTAATTGTGATTCCGAAAGGAAGAAAGGTATATTCTCAAAGAATTAAAAAGATTGTTTTATCCAATGAATTAAAGTGATTCACTAAATAATAGTAAAAATAAAGGAATAATCATGGTAAAAAATTTATTAGTTGAATTAGGTTTGGAGGAAATGCCGGCCTATGTCGTGACACCCAGCATGAAGCAGCTGCGCGACAAAATGGGGGCTTTCCTGACAGAGCATCGTCTGGCCTTTGAGAAGATTGAAATGTTCTCTACTCCCCGCCGCTTGGCGGTGCGGGTGGTCGGTCTGGCAGACAAGCAGTCTGATCTGACCGAAGATTTCAAAGGGCCGTCTAAGAAAATTGCGCTGGATGCGGATGGCAACTTTACCAAGGCTGCAGAAGGCTTTGTCCGCGGCAAAGGTCTGACAGTGGATGACATCACTTTCCGGGAAATCAAGGGCGAGGAATATGTCTATGTCACCAAGGAAGAGCTTGGCCGTCCTGTGGAGGAGATTATCCCGGGCGTGACCGAGGTACTTCAGTCTCTGACCTTCCCTGTCAGCATGCACTGGGCCAACAACACTTTTGAATACATCCGTCCGGTTCATACCCTGACCGTGCTCTTAGATGAGCAGGACTTTGACCTGGATTTCTTGGACATCAAGAGCAGCCGGATTAGCCGGGGGCACCGCTTCCTAGGAGGAGAAACGCCGATTCAGTCTGCAGATACATACGAAGACGACCTGCGTGCTCAGTCTGTCATTGTCAGTCCGACCGAGCGGGGCAATATAATTGTCGATCAGATTCGGAAGATTGAGCAAGAGCACGATGTGGCCATCGAGATAGATGAGAAGCTCCTCAATGAAGTGCTCAATCTGATTGAATATCCGACTGCTTTTATGGGCAATTTTGACGCCAAATACCTAGAGGTGCCGGAGGAAGTGCTGGTGACTTCTATGAAAGAGCACCAGCGCTACTTTGTCGTGCGCGACAGCAAAGGCAAGCTTCTGCCGCACTTTATCTCTGTCCGTAACGGCAATGCGGAGCATTTGGATAATGTCATCAAGGGCAATGAAAAAGTACTGGTAGCCCGGCTGGAAGATGGAGAGTTCTTCTGGCGGGAGGACCAAAAGCTGGCCATTGCTGATTTGGTTGAAAAGCTGGAGCAGGTCACTTTCCATGAGAAAATTGGTTCTCTGTCAGAGCATATGGAGCGGACTGGTCAGATTGCTGCTCTCTTGGCGCAAGAAGCAGGATTGGATGCTGATGAGACGGCTGACTTGGCTCGTGCAGCGGCTATTTATAAGTTTGACCTGCTGACTGGCATGGTTGGTGAGTTTGATGAGTTGCAAGGTATCATGGGTGAGAAGTATGCTCTTCTGGCTGGTGAGAATGCTGCGGTAGCAGCAGCTATTCGGGAGCACTATATGCCGACATCAGCCGATGGCGAATTACCTGATACTAGGGTCGGTGCGGTCTTGGCTCTGGCTGATAAGCTGGATACCATTCTGTCCTTCTTCTCAGTTGGCTTGATTCCGAGCGGTTCCAATGACCCTTATGCTCTGCGCCGTGCGACTCAGGGTGTTGTGCGTATCTTGGATAAGTTCGGCTGGAACATTGACTTGGCTCAGCTGGTTAGCCGACTTTACGAACTCAAGTTTGACAGCCTAAGCTATGACAATCAAGAGGCGGTGCTGGACTTCTTCCGTGCCCGCGTTGAGAAAATGATGGATCGCAGCATTCCGAAAGACATCGTGACGGCTGTTCTTCAAAGCACTAACTTTGTCATACGCGATTTAGTAGAAACAGCTGCGCTTCTAGCAGAAAAAGCTCAGGAAGATAACTTCAAGTCAGCAGTAGAAAGCCTATCTCGGGTCTTTAATCTAGCTGAGAAAGCCCAAGGGCAGACCGCTGTCAATCCAGCTCTCTTTGAAAATCAAGAGGAAAAAGACTTGGCAGCAACAATTGAAAAAGTGGAGCTGACATCTGACTTAGCTGCCAATTTGGACCAACTATTTGCCCTCAGTCCAGTTATCGACGCTTTCTTTGACAATACCATGGTCATGGCTGAGGACGAAAAGGTCCGGGCCAACCGTCTGGCTCTGCTGGCAGCTCTGACAGAAAAAGCCCGGACCCTGGCCCAATTCAACCTAATCAACACCAAATAATCAACTGCAGCGGCTGCTTTTGCGCAGCCTTTTGGCAGCTGAGTAAAGGAGGAAAAGATGGATCCTAAAAAAATCGAACGCATCAACGAGCTGGCTAAAAAGAAAAAAACCGTCGGCCTGACTGCTGAGGAAAAAGTGGAACAAGCCAAGCTTCGTGAAGAGTATATCGAAGGCTACCGCCGCTCGGTCCGCCATCATATTGAAGGCATCAAGGTGGTGGATGAGGAGGGCAATGACGTCACTCCGGAAAAACTCCGTCAGGTACAGCGGGAGAAAGGCCTTCACGGCCGCAGTCTGGATGATCCGGAGTCTTGAGCAGCTCCTTTGCCTATCGACAGACTTGCACAATAAAAATCCCTGAACAGGAATGGCACAATTTCCTGTTCAGGGATTTTTTTATTTATAGTCTTTTATTCAGAATACGGATACCGGCATAGCAGCAGCCGGCGATGACGGCCAGGTCCAGCCAGAAGATCCAGGCATCGGTGATACGGAAGAAAAAATAAGCAGCGATGGCAGTAATGAGGGACAGAATCCCGAGGTCCATTTTTTCTTTGAGATTGAGTTTCATAGATTCTCTTCCTCCCTTTTTTGTGCTTGGCGAACCTTTCCTTTGGCAATGAAATGCATAATCAGTCCAAATCCAAGACCTGCGGCTAATCCAACTATAATAAGTTTTGGCTGAAGCAAAACTTGCAGGATATCTTTCTTTTCTATGACAGCTGTCGAGATACTGAAGAGAGGATAAAAGAGCAGCCAATAGGAGAAGCCGGCTTTGAGACCAACATGCTGCATGGCTTTTTTCTCCTTGACATCCTGCAAGCCTAGCTCCAGATCGTCAACGCCCTTACGCCGTGCTTGGATGACTATACAAAGACAGAGGCCTAGGAGCAGAACTTCCAGTAAGATAGGATAGGCAACCGCGATAATCTTGGGCCAGCGAAAGGCCAGCGGAAAGGCGATGGCATTTCCCAATATCAAAATCCAAAAGAGACACATAAAAGCGGTATTGCCCATGCGCTCAGCCGCCTGACGTTTCTGTTCATCCAGAGGGCCGGTAATGCCGTAAAAGCGTTTGATCATTTTGTCGGATAAGGTTTCTTTTTTCATGGTGTTTCCTTTCTGTAGCTAAGATTAGGCCGGTTTGGGTCGGGAGAGGAAGCTAGTGCTGGGGCTGCTGCCAGCACTAGCTTTTACCCATTTTCCTCCCCTTCTGTCAGATAGGGTTCCCAAAAGAGGCTGTTGAGATCCGTCTCCAGCGCCCGGGCCAGATTGATACAGAGCTCAAGGGTAGGGTTGTACTTGTTGTTTTCGATCATATTGATGGTCTGCCGCGAGACACCGATGGACTTGGCCAGCTCCAGCTGTGAGAGTTTTTTTTCTTTTCGGAATTCCTTGACACGATTCATTGCTCCTCTCCTTTCTGTTTTTCTGCCGTCAATCCTTCTCATTGATTTGTCAGATATAATTGACTTTTTCTGTTTATAGTATAATACTTGTGAAAAGAAATGTCAACTATATATGACAAAATTTATTAAAAATTTTGTCAGCTAAATTTTTAAACTAAGTTCCACCGCCGCCGTTAGCGGAAGTTAGTCTGCCAAAAATGCATAAAACCAGCAGGAATCCGTCTCAGACTAAGCTCCAGCTCAGAGAGCAAAGCGGAACTTACTTTGAAAAGTCACGAAAATTTTTTCATTGACCGACTTTTCTTTTTAAATTTTTTTTTGTCCTTGAATGTGATATAATAGATAAGATATGACAAACGAATTTCATCACATGACAGTCCTTCTTCATGAAACGGTTGACCAGCTGGCTGTGAAGCCTGATGGCATCTATGTGGATGCGACCTTGGGCGGAGCCGGTCACAGCGAGTATCTTTTGAGTAAACTGAATGGCCGGGGCCACCTTTATGCCTTTGATCAGGATCAGGCGGCTATTGACAATGCTAAGAAGCGTCTGGCTCCTTATATAGAGCAGGGGCTGGTGACCTTTATCAAGGATAATTTCCGCAATCTCAAGGTCCGCCTGCAGGAGGCTGGTGTGGAGAAAATCGATGGGATTTGTTATGACTTGGGAGTCTCCAGCCCTCAGCTGGATCAGAGGGAGCGCGGTTTTTCCTACAAGCAGGATGCGCCGTTGGATATGCGCATGAACCGCGAGGCGCCTCTGACGGCCTTTGAAGTTGTCAATGCTTACTCCTATCAGGAATTGGTGTCTATCTTTTTTAAATACGGCGAAGACAAGTTCTCCAAGCAGATTGCCCGCAGGATTGAGCAGGCCAGAAGTGTCAAGCCGATTGAAACAACGACGGAGCTGGCTCAGATTATCAAATCGGCCAAGCCAGCCAAGGAATTAAAGAAAAAAGGCCATCCGGCCAAGCAGATTTTCCAGGCCATTCGGATAGCTGTCAATGACGAGCTGGGAGCGGCCGACGAATCCATTCAGCAGGCTATCGACCTCTTGGCTGCAGACGGCAGGATTGCGGTCATCACCTTTCATTCGCTGGAGGATCGTCTGACCAAGCAGCTCTTTAAGGCCGCTTCGACAGTCGATGTGCCCAAGGGGCTGCCCTTTATTCCGGATGAACTGCAGCCCAAGCTGGCTCTGGTCAACCGCAAGCCGATTTTACCAAGCAAAGAAGAAATAGAAAACAACAACCGTGCCCACTCAGCAAAGCTGCGCGTGGCGCGGAAGATACATAAGTGAGGATGAGATGGCAGATAAAAAAACCAATCCGCTTCAAAATCAGATTAGAAAATTTTCCCGCGTTGAAAAAGCCTTTTACGGTTCGATTGTCCTGACCGCGATTATTCTGGCCGTCAGCATTGTTTTTATGCAGACCAAGCTCCTGCAGGTTGACCGTGATCTGACAGAAGTCAATACGCAAATCGAAGCAGAGCAGACAGAACTGGATGACATCAAGCAGGAAGTCAATGAATTGACCCGCTATGAAAGACTTTCGCAGCTGGCCAGTTCTCAGGATATGAAGCTGCAAAAGGGAAATCGCAAGACAGTGAGCTCAACGGATGAAGAATAAAGTATTAGAAAAAGTAAAAAAATATGCCCTGAAAAATCGGCGGACTCCTGACTACAACCGGCGGCAGGTGGGAAAGAGCATGAGCGTTCTTGCGATCTTTCTTTTTTTCGTTTTTTTGATTAATTTTGCCATTATTATCGGGACAGACCAAAAGTTTGGCGTGAATTTATCAAAAGGGGCGGAAGTGGTCCACCAAAAGACGGTGACAGTGGCAGCTCGGAGAGGGACCATCTATGACCGCAACGGCGTGCCGATTGCCGAAGATGCAACGACCTACAATGTTTATGCCATCATTGATAAGGACTACAAGTCGGCTGCGGGCAAGATTCTCTATGTAGAAGAGTCCCAGTATGATCAGGTAGCCGATATTTTCAATCAGTATCTGGGGCTGGACAAGGACTATGTCAAGAGCCAGCTGTCGCAGAATAACCTCAAGCAGGTCTCTTTCGGTGCCCAGGGCAATGGGATTACCTACAGCACGATGAGCGCTATGCGCCAGGCCTTTTCGGATGCCAAGATTGAAGGGATCGACTTTACGACCAGTCCCAACCGCAGCTACAGCAACGGTGTATTTGCTTCGCAGTTTATCGGTCAGGCCCAGCTGCAGGAGGATAAGGAGGGAAATAAAACCCTCAAGGGAACTTCAGGTGTGGAGCAGTCTCTGGACAGAATCTTAGCCGGGCGCAACGGTGTGGTCACTTATGAGAAAGATCGCAACGGCAATGTCGTGCCGGGCTCAGAGAAGGTCTCCGTGCAGGCAGAGAATGGCAAAGATGTCTACACAACCCTGTCAGCTGATCTGCAGACCTATCTGGAAACCCGCATGAACGCCTTTCAGGAAAAGGTCAAGGGCCGGTATGTCAATGCGACTCTGGTCAGTGCTAAGACTGGAGAAATTTTGGCGACCAGTCAGCGGCCGACCTACAATGCAGATACTAAGGATGGCCTGGATGAGAAGAATCTAGGCACTTGGAACACCATGCTCTATCAGGGGCAGTATGAGCCGGGCTCGACCATGAAGGTCATGACACTGGCTTCGGCGATTGACAATGGAACCTTCAACCCCAACGATACCTATGACAATACCGAATACAAGGTCATGGATACCACCATTCGGGACTGGAATGTCAATATGGGGATTTCCACCGGGGAAACCCTGACCTTTGCCCAAGGCTTTATCTTCTCCAGTAACATCGGGATGACCATGCTGGAGCAGAAGATGACAAATGATAAGTGGCTGGACTATCTAGGCAAGTTCAAGTTTGGCCTGCCGACCCGCTTTGGGATGGGCAATGAAACCTACGGCTCTCTGCCAGGTGACAACTATGTGACGATTGCTATGAGTTCTTTCGGACAGGGGATTGGGGTAACACAGGTACAGATGCTCCGTGCCTTTTCCTCTGTGGCCAATGACGGAGTGATGCTGGAGCCGAAATTTATCAATGCGATCTATGATCCTCAAAACAATACGGCCAGAAAAACAGCTGCTGAGATTATCGGCAACCCTGTTTCTCAAAAAGCTGCTCAGACAACCCGCGACTACATGGTCCAGGTGGGAACGGTTCCCTACTACGGGACCCTTAATATCAATGGTGAACCAGTCATCCAGGTAGCCGGCCAGAATGTAGCGGTCAAGTCAGGGACTGCTCAGATTGCCTCAGAAAATGGTTATCTGGAAGGTGAAAATGACTATATCTATTCCGTAGTGGCCATGACACCGGCCGAGGATCCGGAGTTTATCATGTATGTGACAGTCCAGCAGCCGGAGACCAAATTCAGTCCGCTGTTTTGGCAGGAAGTAGTCAATCCGGTCTTGGAAGAAGCGGTGGCTCTCAAAGACAGTCTCAACCTGACCACATCGACTACACCGGCTCTGGAGACGGTGGCTGAGGAAAGCAGCTATAGCATGCCTTCTCTGGAAAAGCTGACCAAGCAGCTGGGCCTCAAAGACGAGGTCAGCCCCGGCGGTCTGGCAGATGAACTGCGCCGCAATCTGGTGCAGCCCATTGTCTTAGGAACCGGCAATAAGGTCAAGAAAGTGTCGGTCAAGGAAGGCAAAAATCTCAAAGCCAATCAGCAAATCCTCATCCTGAGCGATGATTTGGAATACCTGCCGGATATGTATGGCTGGACCAAAGCCAATGTTGAGCGCTTTGCTAAGTGGCAGGATATAGAAGTCACCTTCAAAGGAGAAGGATCCAAAGTTGTCAAGCAGAGTGAGAAAACCAATAGCTCACTCAGTAAGCTGAAAAAAATAACAATCACAATGGGAGACTAGTATGTTTATCGCCCTTATTGCAGGAATGGTCACCTTTATTTTAACCCTTATCGGCATTCCTGCCTTTATTCGTTTTTACCACAAGGCCCGTATTACTGGCCAGCAGATGCACGAAGATGTCAAGCAGC
>NZ_KQ969392.1:37416-39818 GCF_001578865.1 Streptococcus sp. DD11 | reverse complement strand
GGGACGGTCTTTCTCATCGCTTCGGTCTTAGCCAGCTTTGTCATTGCTTTAGCTGCAGGTCAGCTGTCCAATAGCCTGATTATGATTCTCTTTATCTTGGTGCTTTATGGCATTGTCGGCTTTTTGGATGACTTTCTCAAGGTTTTCCGTAAGATCAATGAAGGCCTCAATCCCAAGCAAAAGCTCTTTTTGCAGCTGGTCGGAGGAGTAGTCTTTTACTTCTATTATAACCAGCATGGTGCAGGCGACCAGCTCAATGTCTTTACTTTTCCGGTACAGCTGGGCTTTCTCTATGTCTTTTTTGTCCTTTTTTGGCTGGTCGGCTTTTCCAATGCAGTCAATCTGACCGATGGTATTGACGGTTTAGCCAGCATCTCGGTAGTCATCAGTCTGCTGGCTTATGCTATCATTGCTTTTGAGCAAAAGCGTTTTGATATTCTGATTATCATTATCAGCATGATGGGGGGGCTGTTGGGCTTCTTTGTCTTCAATCACAAGCCGGCTAAGGTCTTCATGGGGGATGTCGGCAGTCTGGCTCTGGGCGGCATGCTGGCGGCTATTTCCATTGCCCTGCATCAGGAGTGGACCCTGCTTTTGATTGGCATTGTCTACGTTTTTGAAACGACATCGGTCATGCTGCAGGTAGCCTACTTTAAGTATACCGGCGGCAAGCGGATTTTCCGCATGACTCCGGTCCATCATCATTTTGAGCTGGGCGGTATCAGCGGCCACGGTAAAGAATGGAGCGAGTGGAAGGTTGACTTTTTCTTCTGGAGCATCGGCCTGCTGGGCAGTCTCTTGGCTCTGGCTATTCTGTATCTATAGAACAAGGCGGCGGGACAGAACGAAATGTTAAAACATTTCGTTCTGTCCCGCCGCCTTTTTTGCTTCTTTTCTTGTCTATTATCGAGAGTGGGACAGACTCTCACTACTAAAAGCAAACTAAAAGTCTATAAGATAAAAAGAGTACGAGCAGGATAGCCGTTTTTTTGGTATAATAGTGAGGACAATAGAATAGAGGATAAAATGAAATTTACAGAATTTGAATTCAAAGATTATATTCAGGAGGCGCTGAGAGAGCTGAACTTTGTTCAGGCGACAGAAGTGCAGGAAAAGCTGATTCCGGTGGTCCTGTCCGGCCGTGATTTGGTGGGCGAGTCCAAGACTGGCTCGGGTAAGACCCATACTTTCCTGCTGCCGATTTTTCAGCAGCTGGATCAAGAAGCTGACAGTGTGCAGGCTGTCATCACGGCTCCCAGCCGGGAGCTGGCAGCACAGATTTACCAGGCGGCCCGTCAGATAGCTGCCTGCGCAGATCAGGAGATTCGTGTCGCCAACTATGTCGGAGGGACAGACAAGGCCCGTCAGATTGGGAAGCTAAGCTCCAGCCAGCCTCATATCGTCATCGGAACGCCGGGCCGGATTTACGATTTGGTGGAGTCAGGCGATTTGGCGATTCACAAGGCCCATACTTTTGTCGTTGACGAAGCAGATATGACGCTGGATATGGGCTTTCTGGCAACGGTGGATAAGATTGCGGGCAGCCTGCCCAAAGATTTGCAGTTCTTGGTCTTTTCAGCCACTATTCCGCAGAAGCTGCAGCCTTTCCTTAAAAAATACCTGACCAATCCTGTCATGGAGCAGATCAAGACCAAGACGGTCATTGCCGATACGATTGAAAACTGGCTGCTGTCTACCAAGGGGCAGGATAAAAATGCTCAGATTTATCAAATCAGCCAGCTGCTGCAGCCTTATCTGGCTATGATTTTTGTCAATACCAAGACCCGGGCGGATGAACTGCATGCCTATCTGACTGCTCAGGGCCTCAAGGCAGCCAAGCTCCACGGCGATATTGCCCCGCGGGAGCGCAGGCGGTTGATGAATCAGATTAAGAATCTGGATTTTGAATACATCGTTGCGACCGATTTAGCTGCACGGGGGATTGACATTGAGGGCGTCAGCCATGTTATCAATGATGCAATTCCGCAGGATTTATCTTTCTTTGTCCATCGGGTCGGCCGAACCGGCCGCAACGGACTTGCCGGCACGGCCATCACTCTCTACCAGCCCAGCGACGACTCAGATATTCGCGAGCTGGAAAGGCTGGGCATCAAGTTCATTCCCAAAATGATAAAGAACGGTGAGTTTCAGGATACTTACGACCGTGACCGCCGGGCCAACCGGGAGAAAGGCAGAGAAAAGCTGGACACGGAAATGATTGGTCTGGTCAAAAAGAAAAAGAAAAAAATCAAACCGGGCTATAAGAAGAAAATCCAGTGGGCTGTCAATGAAAAACGCCGCAAGACCAAGCGGGCGGAGAATCGGGCCCGCGGCCGGGCTGAGCGCAAGGCCAAACGCCAGACTTTCTAGCCATAGGATTTTTCTATCGCAGACATAAGAAA
>NZ_KQ969392.1:32218-37387 GCF_001578865.1 Streptococcus sp. DD11 | reverse complement strand
TTTTTTATGATGGGCTTAGTCTGTTTAGTTTGCCAAAGCAGAGAAGGCACCCCCTCGCAATCGAAGATTTTTTCTATTTTATCGTCATTTAGTTTCTCTTTTATTAGGCCGTTAACTCGCCTTGCTTGAACAGTCTGGGGGAGTGTTTCGCCGCTAAAAGCAAACTAGAAGACTGTATCAAAAGAGTATCAAAAGAGTATCAAAAGAGTTTGGGTATGAGTGTAGCAAATACTTTGCTTTGATTCAGAATTGTGTTAAAATAGTCCATTATTGAGAAAGGGAAGTAACCATGACACTTACAACATTTGCTCTGGCTGCCGACTGGTATGAGCAGTTTCTTAAGCTCATCCCGGACGGTAAATTATTTAGCCTAAGGGCTGTTTTTGATGCCATTCCCGGCATTCTGCAAAATCTCCCTGTTACCCTCTTATTAACGCTGGGCGGGGCTTTCTTCGGTATCATTTTGGCTATGATTTTTGCCATTGTCAAGATTAATCGGATTAAAATTCTCTATCCCATCCAGGCCTTTTTTGTCAGTTTTTTGCGGGGGACACCGCTTTTGGTTCAGCTCATGCTGACTTATTTTGGGATTCCCCTGCTGCTGAAGGCGATTAATCAGCAGTATGGCACTTCCTTTAATATCAATGAAATTCCGGCTTCCATCTTTGCCATTGTGGCCTTTGCCTTTAATGAGGCGGCCTATGCCAGCGAGACCATTCGGGCGGCCATTCTTTCAGTAGATCCGGGGGAAATCGAGGCAGCTCGCAGTCTGGGCATGACCAACCGGCAGGTCTATCTGCGGGTCATCATTCCCAATGCAGCAGTGGTGGCGACACCCAGCCTAATCAACTCCCTGATTGGTCTGACTAAGGGGACTTCTCTGGCTTTCAGTGCCGGTGTCGTAGAAGTTTTTGCCAAGGCGCAGGCTATAGCAGGTTCTGACTACCGCTACTTTGAGCGCTTCATTTCAGTGTCGCTGATTTACTGGGCGGTCAATATCATCATTGAGCAAATCGGCCGGGTGATTGAGAAAGCTATGGACATCAAGGATCCGGATAAGATTGAGGCTTTCCGTCAGGCAGAAGAGGAGGGAATCTGATGATTAAAATTTCTCATTTAAGTAAATCTTTTTCCGGTCAGAAGGTTTTGGACGACCTCAGTCTGGAAATTAAAAAAGGAGAAGTTGTCGCCCTGATTGGATCATCAGGGGCCGGGAAATCAACTTTTCTCCGCAGTCTCAATTACTTAGAGCAGCCCGACAGCGGCACGATTGAAATTGATGATTTCAGGGTGGACTTTGCAAGCATCAGCAAGGAAGAAATCTTGACCCTGCGCCGCAAGCTGGCCATGGTCTTCCAGCAGTTCAATCTCTTTTCCCGCCGCACAGCTCTGGACAATGTCAGGGAAGGTTTGCTGGTTGTCAAAAAACTGTCTAAAGAGAAAGCGACTGAGATAGCCAAAGAAGAGCTGGCTAAGGTTGGCCTGTCCGACCGGGAAAACCACTATCCAAGACACCTGTCCGGCGGTCAGAAACAGCGGGTGGCTCTGGCTCGGGCTCTGGCCATGAATCCGGATGTTCTCCTCTTGGACGAGCCGACTTCGGCTTTGGATCCTGAATTGGTCGGGGAAGTGCAAAAAATCAATCGCTGATGCAGCCAAGGACGGCCAAACCATGATTTTGGTCAGCCATGATATATCTTTTGTCGCTCAGGTGGCTGACAAAGTTCTCTTTTTGGATCAGGGGCATATTATTGAGACCGGCACACCGGATGAGCTTATCCATCACCCCAAGGAAGAAAGAACCAAAGAATTCTTTGCTAGTTACAAACGGACTTATATTTGATATAATAGAAAAAGCGAAGGCTCAGTTGGCTAGACCAGCTGAGTTTGTTTTAGGGCTGCTTTTCATTGTTTGGGGCCTTTTGAAAGTCAGACTCTTCGAAAATCTCTTCAAACCGCGTCAGCTCCGCCCAGAAATGGAAAAGCAGGGAAGGTTCGGGGAAGCTTTTTAGTCTGAACTCAGAAACGAGATGGTGAGGCAGGAAGGCTGCCGATGTGAGTGGGACAGATTCCCATGATGGCTGCGATCTCACCCACAGAGGGCTGTGCCTTTTGGAAGATACTCTATAAACGCCTGCCATTACTTGGGAAAAGGTGCCAATTGAAAATAGAATGAGCATGAGTCAATAAAAACCAAGCTTGAGGAATTACCATGTTAGATCAAATTTTTGCACTTTATATCGAGAGTCTGCTCTATACCGCCATCGGTGTGGGGATTATTGCCGGCCTGTGGATTGGCCTGCGCATGATCCGCCGCAAGGACAAGACGGCCAAGGAGCGGCAGAGCCATCTCTATGATGTACTCTTGATTGCCATTATGACCATTCCCGTCCTGTCTTTTGCGACTCTAGGGCTGGTTATTGTTCTTAAAGCTTAATTGCTTGTCAAGGAAAAGAAAGTCTGTTAGAATAATCGTAGTTACAGCAAAAAGAAAGGGAAGTTTAT
This sequence comes from Streptococcus sp. DD11, assembly GCF_001578865.1. Taxonomy (NCBI): domain Bacteria; kingdom Bacillati; phylum Bacillota; class Bacilli; order Lactobacillales; family Streptococcaceae; genus Streptococcus; species Streptococcus sp. DD11. The sequence continues at coordinate 34,882 of NZ_KQ969392.1, read as the reverse complement.
GTACGATACAGTCATTATTGGAGCGGGTCCTGCTGGGATGACCGCTGCACTCTATGCAGCCAGAAGCAATCTCAAGGTGGCCCTGCTGGAGCGCGGTATTTACGGCGGTCAGATGAACAATACAGCAGATATTGAAAACTATCCAGGCTATGCCAACATCAGCGGTCCAGAGCTGGCCGAAAAAATGTTTGAACCCTTGGAAAATCTGGGCGTGGAACATTTGTTTGGCCTAGTAGAAAAGATTGAGGATCACGGTGATTTCAAGGAAATCATCACGGAAGATGACCGTTTTGAAACCAAAACCGTCGTCATCGCGTCCGGAGCCAACCACCGTCAGTTAGGGGTCCCTGGCGAAGCAGAGTACAACAGCCGCGGCGTCTCCTACTGCGCAGTCTGTGACGGTGCTTTCTTCCGCGATGAAGACCTGCTGGTCGTCGGAGGCGGGGATTCTGCGGTGGAGGAAGCCATCTTCCTGACCCGCTTTGCCAAATCAGTGACGATTGTCCACCGCCGAGGCGAACTGCGGGCCCAAAAAGTCCTGCAGTACCGTGCTTTTGCCAATGAAAAAATCCAGTTTGTCTGGGATTCAGTGGTTGAGGAGATCCATGGCGATGACCGCAAGGTGACGGGTGTGACCTTTAAGAATGTTAAGACAGGCCAAGAAAGCAAGGCTGCTTTCGGCGGCATCTTTATCTATGTCGGTTTAGACCCAGTCAGTGCTTTTGCAGCAGATTTGGGGATTCTTGATCAGGCCGGCTGGATTGTGACAGATGACCATATGAAGACGGCAGTGGATGGGATTTATGCTGTCGGCGATGTCCGTCAGAAAGATCTGCGCCAGATTACTACAGCTGTCGGTGACGGAGCAGTAGCTGGGCAGGAAGTTTATAAATACATTACGGAGCACGCTTCATAAGACAGGATTTGAAGCAATCATGATAGACTGATAAACGAGAGCAGACTGGCTGTTTGAGGCAAACGGCTGGCCTGTTCTTTTTGCTTTTTCAAACAGTCTGCATTCGTTGGATTACAGGATTTCTCTTGGCTTTCTGAATTTGTGATATAATAAAAGGTATCTAGCAATAAAGGAGCAAGAAGATGTACCCAGATGACAGTTTGACCCTGCACACCGATTTGTACCAAATCAATATGATGCAGGTCTATTTCAAGGAAAATATTCATGACAAGCATGCGGTATTTGAGGTTTATTTCCGCAAAAATCCTTTCAATAATGGTTATGCTGTTTTTGTAGGTCTGGAAAGAATCATCTCCTACCTCAGCAGCTTAAAATTTAGCCAGAGCGACTTGGATTATCTGCAGTCGCTGGGCTATGAGGGGGCCTTTCTGGATTACCTGCGCAATCTGAAAATGACCTTGACCGTCCGTTCGGCCCAGGAGGGGGATTTGGTCTTTGCCAATGAGCCTATCGTGCAGGTCGAGGGGCCGCTGGCTCAGTGTCAGCTGGTAGAAACGGCCCTGCTGAATATTGTCAATTTCCAGACGCTGATTGCCACCAAGGCCGCCCGCATCCGCTCGGTCATTGAAGATGAGCCGCTCATGGAATTTGGTACCCGCAGAGCTCAGGAGATGGATGCGGCTATCTGGGGGACGCGGGCCGCTGTTATTGGCGGTGCCAATGGCACCAGTAATGTCCGGGCCGGAAAACTTTTTGACATCCCGGTTTTGGGAACTCATGCCCACTCACTGGTGCAGGTCTACGGCAATGATTATGAAGCCTTCAAGGCCTATGCGGCAACCCACCATGACTGTGTCTTTCTGGTGGATACCTACGATACTCTGCGTCTGGGGGTGCCGGCAGCCATTCGAGTGGCCCGTGAGCTGGGAGACAAGATTAAGTTTTTGGGTGTGCGCATTGATTCTGGGGATTTGGCTTATATTTCTAAAAAGGTCCGCCAGCAGTTAGACGAGGCTGGCTTTCCTGAGGCTAAGATCTATGCTTCCAACGATCTGGACGAAAATACCATTCTTAATCTCAAGATGCAGAAGGCCAAGATTGACGTCTGGGGTGTGGGAACCAAACTGATTACCGCCTATGACCAGCCGGCTCTAGGAGCCGTCTATAAGATTGTTGCCATTGAGGATGAGACAGGGCAGCTTCGCAATACCATTAAGCTGTCCAACAATGTTGAAAAAGTCTCTACGCCGGGCAAAAAGCAAGTCTGGCGCATTACCAGCCGGGAAAAAGGCAAGTCAGAGGGCGACTACATCACCTATGACGGTGTCGATGTCACTGAGCTGGACCAGCTGGAAATGTTCCATCCGACCTACACCTATATCAATAAAACAGTCAAGGATTTTGCTGCGGTGCCGCTCTTGGTGGATATTTTCGACCAGGGCCGTCTGGTTTATCAATCGCCGAGTCTGGCTGACATTCAGGACTATGCCCGCAAGGAATTTGACAAGCTTTGGGATGAGTACAAGCGGGTCCTCAATCCGCAGGATTATCCAGTCGATTTAGCGCAGGACATCTGGCAGGATAAGATGGATTTGATTGACAAGATGCGCAAAAAAGCCTATCAGACAGGAGCAGCCAAATGACTTTACAGGAAATGATTATCAGCGAGCGTGGGCGTCAACGCCCCTCATCAATCCCCAAGAAGAAATCCGCAAATCAGTGGACTTTCTCAAAGCTTATCTAGAAAA
>NZ_KQ969392.1:23935-32184 GCF_001578865.1 Streptococcus sp. DD11 | reverse complement strand
CTGGCCGGCCGTCTGGCTCAGCTGGCAGTGGAGGAAATGCGGGCAGAAACAGGCGATGACAGCTATCAGTTTATCGCTGTGCGTCTGCCTTACGGCGTTCAGGCTGACGAGGCCGATGCCCAGAAGGCTCTGGCCTTTATCCAGCCGGATCAAAGCCTAGTGGTTAATATTAAAGAGTCAGCCGATGCGATGGCGGCAACTGTGGAGGCAGCGGGGGCTAAGGTTTCCGACTTTAACAAGGGCAATATCAAGGCCAGAAGCCGCATGATTGCCCAGTATGCTCTGGCCGGCTCTTGCAGCGGTGCTGTTATCGGGACCGACCATGCGGCAGAGAATGTCACCGGCTTCTTTACCAAATTTGGCGACGGCGGTGCCGATATCCTGCCTCTCTACCGCCTCAATAAACGGCAGGGCAGACAGCTTCTGGCTGCCTTGGGGGCTGATCCAGCTCTCTATGAAAAAGTGCCGACTGCTGACTTGGAAGAAGAAAAGCCGGGGATTGCGGACGAAGCGGCTCTGGGAGTGACCTACAATGAGATTGATGATTACCTAGAAGGCAAAAAGATTTCAGAAACAGCCCAAGCCACCATCGAATCTTGGTGGCACAAAGGCCAGCACAAACGCCATCTGCCCATTACGATTTTTGACGACTTTTGGGAGTAAAAAGGTCCGGTGGATCTTTTTAGCCTGAGCCAAGAAACGGCCAAGGCGGGTATGTGTTATGAAGGGACCTTTCGTCAGGCGGTCTATCATAAAGGAGAAATCAAAGATTTTTCTGTCTATGGCATTCTTCAGTCAGATTTACAAAGAAAAAGTTAGGGCTCCCTAACTTTTTTGCTTGCGCTGGCTGTTAAAAGTTTTATAATAGATTTAGTATATGAAGGAGGTTTTATATGAATCCATTAGATCAATCGTTTACAGATAAATTATATGCTGCTTATGAAGCCAATCCAAAGTTTGCGGCCATGGAAAATGCTATCAGCCACCATGGCTTGCTGACTTCATTGGAGAAGCGGACTGCAGCAGTCGAAAACACACCGGTCTTTTCCTTGGATTTGACCAAGGATAAGGTCAGTAACCAAAAGGCTTCCGGCCGCTGCTGGATGTTTGCGGCCCTCAATACTTTCCGCCACAAGATGCTGGCTGATTTCCAGCTGGAAGAGTTTGAGCTGTCTCAGGCTCACACCTTCTTTTGGGATAAGTATGAAAAGTCCAACTGGTTTTTAGAGCAGATCTTGGCTACGGCGGATCAGGATTTGACCAGCCGCAAGGTCAGGTTTCTGCTGGATACGCCTCAGCAGGACGGCGGTCAGTGGGATATGGTCGTGGCGCTCTTTGAAAAATACGGAGTTGTGCCCAAGTCTGCCTATCCGGAGTCCGTTTCCTCCAGTGCCAGTGCTGAGCTCAATCAAATTTTGAATAAATTACTGCGTCAAGACGCTCAGATACTGCGTGATTTAACAAGTGAAGGGGCAGATACAGCAGCCCTTCAGGCTAAGAAAGAAGAACTGCTTCAAGAAATTTTTAATTTTCTTGCGATGAATTTGGGCTTGCCGCCTCGGAGTTTTGAATTTTCTTATCGTGACAAAGAGAATCATTACCATAGCGAGAAAGACTTGACTCCGCAGGCATTTTACCAAAAATATGTGGCCCTCAAGCTGGAGGACTATGTTTCCATTATCAACGCTCCGACCGCTGACAAACCTTACGGCAAATCCTACACAGTTGACATGCTGGGCAATGTGGTCGGCAGCCGCGCTGTCCGCTACCTAAATGTGGAAATGGATCGCCTCAAAGAACTGGCCATTGCCCAAATGCAGGCTGGCGAAACAGTCTGGTTTGGTTCAGACGTTGGTCAGTCCAGCAACCGCAAGGCTGGCATTATGGCAGAAGGGATGCATGATTTCACCTCCAGCATGGATATTGAGCTGATTCAGGACAAGGCTGGCCGGCTGGACTACAGCGAAAGCCTGATGACCCATGCCATGGTTTTGGCCGGGGTGGATTTGGACGAAAACGGCAAGGCCAGGAAGTGGAAAGTTGAAAATTCCTGGGGTGAAAAAGTTGGCGACAAAGGTTATTTTGTGGCCAGCGATGCTTGGATGGACCAATACACCTACCAAATCGTTGTACGCAAAGAATATTTGACAGCTGCAGAGCTGGCAGCCTATGAAGCGGAGCCAACTGTCTTAGCTCCGTGGGATCCGATGGGAGCGCTGGCAAAGCAGTCTGCAGTAAATGAATAGACTTCCTTTAAGCCTGTGCGTGCGGCGATAAGAACCGCCCTCACCTGAGGAAAAAAGGATGCGAGACTCGATGAAATCATCAGCAAACCAGGCAGGAGCAGACAGGATGGCAGCTAGCCGCAGGCTATACTGGGGTACAGCAAGGCGGCGCTGACATGGTCTGAAGAGAGATTTTCGAAGAGTATGAATCGGAAATAAGATGGGGTTCAGTCACAATACGGAAATCAGAAGAAATACAAAAAGAGCGAGACTTTCTCACTCTTTTTTCTATTTTCATTATAGTCTTTGTCCGAGGAACGGTTTTGGTCTATCGCTTAATGTACAGGACGATAGGGCAGCGAGCTGCTCAAAACCTCCAGTGGAGGTTTTGAGGTAGCAGATAAAGCTTCCGCAAGGAAGTTTCGGCTGCTCAAAGCGCTGCTTTGAGGTTGCGGATAGAAGACCGTGAGGAAGTCTCAAAAGTACGGCTGATGCAAGCTAACAAAGTAATAAAAGAGGATAAGCTAAATGACGATATACCGCTCTAGTCATCTCCGTCCTGACTGTTAGAAGATGAGTCGCCTTGGCTGGAGGAGCTGTCGGTCGATTCGCCGGTCTGCTCGCTGGAAGAAGATTCTTCAGAGCTATCTGTGCTGTAAGTATTATAAGATGAGTAATACTGCTGGTTATTGTAATAGCGGTTGTTATAGTAGCCGTTTCCGCCGCTGAGGTAGACATAGGAGCCGCTGCGGTAAAGGCCGTTCGGCATTTCCCAGTCTACCGAAGCAGATCCGTCTTGAGCCAGATAGAGCATCATCTGACGGTAGACATCTGTCGCTACCTTCACTCCGTCATCCAAGACCGGAGTCAGACGGTTGGAATAGCCTGTCCAGACAGCCATGGAGTACTTAGGCGTGTAGCCGACGAAGAGCTCGTCTGGAGTCACAATGCTGGATCCGTAATAAGGCTTGGTCAGGTTGGCCAGTTCGTCGTCTGCATAGTTGGACGTTCCGGTCTTGCCGGCCTGATAGATGCCTGAGATAGCAGCGTTGGTCCCGGTACCGGACTGCAGAACGGTCTTCATCATATCCGTCATCATGTAGGCGGTGGTTTCTTTCATCGCCTTGGTGCCGTTATTGGCGAAGGTTTTTTCTGTTCCATCGCTGAAGACGACACGGTTGACATACTGCGGTTTGTAGTAGGTGCCGCCGTTGGCAAAAGCAGCATAAGCCGCAGCCATTTTTTCACTGCTGGCTCCGTATTCGTTGCCGGATTTGCTGGTATTGCTTGAAAAGGCATTGACGTAGAACATTTCAGGATAGTTGATTCCAATGCCGTTGAGGAACTTCAGGGACTCTTCTAATCCGACCGCTTCTAAGGTCTTGACAGCAGGGACATTTCGGGATTCCTGAATGGCATACTGAATGGTCATATTGCCGTAATATTTCTTATCCCAGTTGTAAACTGGTGTGCTGGAATATGGGAAGTTGTACGGTGAATCTGAAATCGGAGCAGCTGTAGAGGTATAAATGTCATTTTCTAAAGCTGGGGCATAGTCGGTGATTGGCTTCATAGTTGAACCAAAGTCACGGTTGGTTTCGACGGCCTGATTGGTACCAAAGGAAACATTGGTCGACTGGTGGCGTGCTCCCAGCTGGGCAATCACCTTACCGCTATCGACATCCATGATTGTTGAGGCAACCTGCATCTCATCGTCCGGATAAGCGACATACTCGTCAGTGTTGTAGATGTCCCACAGTTTTTGCTGGGCAGCTGTGTTGACATTTGTATAGACATCCATACCGGTTGTCAGGACATTGTAGCCGGTTTCTTCCTCGACCTGCTCAATGACTTCCTTCAGGTAATTATCCATATAAGCTGGATAGCTGGCAGAAGACTTCAGGCTTTGCAGACCGTCAGTGATAGGCGTATTTTTGGCCTGTTCATACTGTTCGTCTGTGATGTATTTGAGGTCATGCATTTCGCTGAGTACCAAGTTGCGGCGGTTGGTTGCTTCCTCAGGATGGGTATAAGGGTCATACTGGTTGGGAGCCTGAGGCATGCCTGCCAGCAGTGCCGTTTGAGGAAGTGTCAGGTCCTTGAGGTCCTTGCCATAATAGCTTTGGGCCGCTGTCTGCATGCCGTAATTCCCGTTAGACATATAGACCTTGTTGACATAGTAGGTCAGGATTTCCTGCTTGGTGGCTTTGCGTTCCAGCTGGGTCGCCAGCCAGGCTTCCTGAATCTTCCGCGATAAGGTCGCATCTGCAGAAGAAGTAGAGAAATAGGTCAGCTTAATCAGCTGCTGGGTCAGAGTTGATCCCCCTTGCCGGCCTCCGCGGATATTGCTGAGCATGGCCCCGGCGATACGGATGAAGTCCACCCCCCGGTGATTAAAGAAGCGGTGGTCTTCAATGGCCACGATGGCGTTGACCAGCTCAGTAGGAATTTCCGAAGTTTCAGCATTAACCCGTCTCTCTGCCCCCAAATCGGCAATCAGGTTGTTGTCGCTGTCGTAAATTTTACTGGAGGTTGTGGCCACCAGATCTTTTTCAGAAAGCTTTGGCGCCTTAGCAGCATAGTAAGCAAAGACTAAGCACCCTACCACAAAGCCAATCATGAGCAGGGTTAAGAGCGCACTTGCAAGGTATTTCAAAACTTGCATCACAGTTTGTTTATTCATTTATAATACCACCTAGTAGTTTTTGTTCAATGATTTCAAGATAGGGAATGCTAGGGAACTGCTGGATTTCAATCGCATAGCCGTGCTCCCGGATATAGGTCAGGGGCATGGATTTTCCTCCCTTGTCTATCTTGTAAAACTCAATCAAATAAGAAGCAGGAAGCAGGTAAGTTTCTCGTAAACTGGAAAAATGCAAAAGGACGAAGCAGATACCATCTTGCTGCAGAACAGCCTCCATGTGCTCGATCTGATGCGGATGGAAGTTTTTCATCGGCATGGATTTTTTCTGCCGCGTCTCCTTGGCTTCAAAATCAATATAATGGCCCTTGTAAACGCCGGAATAATCCGTTGTAGAGGCTTGCCGAAAATAGGCTTCCACAATTTTAGCGCGGCTGCGCTGGGGGTAGTCCACCTTGACAATTTGAACGGGAGTCGGCTTTTTATGGATGACGGCGAGCCCTCTGCTTAAGTAATAGCCGTTAGACTCATTGATCATCTTTTCAAAAGACATCCCGCGATTGGCAAAATTAATCACACCCGAAGCCTGCCGAAGCACTTCGCTTTTTGCCTTTAGCTTATGAGGATAGTTGACCATAGAACTCCTTATTGGTACAATAACATCACTCTATTATATCATAAAAATATTTTTTGAGGGGAGAATAAATGACAAGTCTACTCATCGCCGGCTACAAAGCCTTTGAAATCGGCCTTGCATCAGAAAAAGATATTCGAATAAAAGTGATAAAAGAGGCTGTCAGACGGGACCTGCTTCGTTTTTTGGAGGAAGGTCTGGACTGGATTGTGTTTATGGGCAATCTGGGCTTTGAAGCTTGGGTTTTAGAGGTCGCCAATGAGCTGAAAGCAGACTATGGCTTTCAGACGGCCACCATTTTTCTTTTTGAAAACCACGGTCAGAATTGGAATGAAGCCAATCAGGCCCGGCTGGCGGCTTTTAAACAGGTTGATTTTGTCAAATATGCCTATCCTTCCTACCAAAATCCCAGCCAGTTTCGCGACTACAATCATTTCATCATCCAAAATACCGACGGAGCCTATCTTTTTTATGATGAGGAGCAGGAGACCAAACTGAACTATCTTTACCAAGAGATGAAAAAGCAAGAACAGTATTTTATCAAAAAGTTAACTTTTGATGACTTGAATGAAGCCGCAGAAAATTTTTCGGAAAATTAGGGGATAAATCTTGATTTTTATAGGGGATTTTGTTTATAATTGAATAGGATAAACCAGATTGGAGAGAGAACATGGCAAGTATTATTTTTACAGCAAAAGATATTTTTGATCAAGATTTTAAGCGCGAAGTGCGCGGTTACAGCAAGTCTGAAGTAGACGAATTTTTGGATGACGTGATTAAGGACTATGAGACCTACTCTGCTCTGGTCAAGGAACTGCGGGAAGAAAACCGCCGTCTGAAGGAAGAACTGGCTAAGAAGCCGGTTGAAAAGGCTCCGGTTCAGCAGCCGTCTCAGCCGAGCCAGCCATCCCAGCCGGCAGTGGATATTCCGCAGATGACTTCTGCGACCAATTTTGATATCCTGAAGCGTTTGAACCGTCTTGAAAAGGAAGTATTTGGCAAACAAATTCTGGATCGTGAATTTTAAACCTTCTGGAACTGTGCAATTTTTGGATAATCGCGTGAAAAATTAGCTTTTCATGAGGAAAGTCCATGCTAGCACTGGCTGTGATGCCGGTAGTGTTTGTGCTAGGCGAAACAATAAGCCTAGGGACGGAAATCTCCGTTACGGCGGTTGAAACAGCTACGTCATTTGATATGCTGGAGTATGCCTGAAAGTGCCACAGTGACGTAGTTTCTGCGGAAACGCAGGAAGTGGAACGCGGTAAACCCCTCAAGCTAGCAACCCAAACTTTGGTCGGGGCACGGAGTGCGTGGAAACGAACATAGCATTCTGACTGGAAACAGTAGACAGATGATTATCGAAGGAAATGGTGCCTAGTCATTTCCGGAACAAAACATGGCTTATAGAAAATTGCATATAGGTTGAGGCTGGGGCATGGTCCTTAGCCTCTAATTATAATGGTAAGAATCAAAGGCTGCTCCTTCGGGTTCAACTCCGCAGGTCCCTAACTCCGGCTGCTTCAGCCGTTGGAGATTGGACTGTCCCGCTGCTGCGTGTGCGGCGGCTCGTCCTCTGAGTGCGGAAAAGCCAGCTTTGTGCATAGAGATTCTTCCTTTGAGGAAACGATGAAAGAAACATTTAATTTAATTGCCACGGCTGCTGCAGGCCTGGAAGCAGTCGTCGGCCGTGAAATCAGAGATTTGGGACTGGACTGCCAGGTAGAAAACGGCCGGGTCCGCTTTAAGGGCGATATCTCAGCGATTATGATGACCAATCTTTGGCTGCGTGCAGCTGACCGCATCAAAATCGTTGTAGGGAGCTTTCCTGCAAAGACGTTTGAGGAACTCTTTCAGGGCGTTTTTGCGTTGGATTGGGAGAATTATTTGCCTTTAGGCGCAAAATTCCCTATTTCCAAGGCTAAATGTGTCAAATCGAAGCTGCATAATGAACCGAGCGTACAGGCTATTTCCAAAAAAGCTGTTGTCAAAAAGCTGCAGAAGCACTATGCACGTCCGGAAGGGGTTCCCCTCATGGAAAATGGCGCAGAGTACAAGATTGAAGTGTCTATTTTGAAAGATACAGCAACCGTTCTGATTGACACCAGCGGTTCCAGCCTTTTTAAGCGCGGCTACCGGACAGAAAAAGGGGGAGCCCCCCTGAAGGAAAATATGGCGGCAGCTATTTTGCTCCTGTCCAACTGGTATCCGGACAAACCCCTGATTGATCCGACCTGCGGCTCAGGCACTTTCTGTATAGAGGCAGCCATGATTGGCATGAATATAGCTCCTGGTCTGCACCGTTCCTTCGCTTTTGAAGAGTGGAGCTGGGTGGACAAGGAAGCTCTGCGTCAGGCGCGGTCAGATGCTCTGCGCCAGATTCATCAAGAGATTGAGCTGGATATTGCCGGATCTGACTTGGATGCCCGCCTGGTCGAAATTGCCCAGAAAAATGCAGCGGCAGCAGGGGTGGCGGAGCAAGTCCGCTTCAAGCAGATGCGCCTGCAGGACCTGCATACGGATAAAATCAATGGCGTTATTGTATCCAATCCGCCTTACGGCGAGCGTCTATTGGATGCCGATGCAGTAACGAAGCTGTATCAGGATATGGGAAAGACTTTCGCTCCTCTAAAAACATGGAGCAAGTTTATCTTGACCAGCGATGAGGCTTTTGAAACGAAGTACGGCAGTCAGGCCGATAAGAAACGGAAACTTTATAATGGGACTTTAAAAGTCGACTTATATCAAT
>NZ_KQ969392.1:22835-23915 GCF_001578865.1 Streptococcus sp. DD11 | reverse complement strand
AACGTCAGCTAGATTAGAAAGGACATGCCGTGAGCAAAGAAGAAAATTATTCGCCAGAAGAAGAGAAAAAAGAGTCAATTCTTGATTTTGAAGAGGCCAAAGAAATGACTGTCGGTCAGGCCAACCGCAAGAAAGAGGAGCTGGAAGCCGGTGTCACGGACAGCGACAATGTACTGGACAAGTACATCAAGCAGCACCGTGAGGAAATCGAGGCTGGGAAGTTTGATACGCAGACAATCAAAAAAGTGCCGGAGCAGGACTCAAGATCGGCAGCTGCCTCAACTTCTGAATTGGCGGAATTTATCAAGGAAACGAGAGAAGCAGTGGAGAGCAGCTCTGCTCCTGAAAATCAGGAAAAGGCTGAAAGCCCTGCAGCCGATTCTGATCCTGAACCGCTCGGCTCGCGCAGCAAGCGCTCGGAAAAACTGGACGATATTCCAGTGGCTCCGGTGACCAAGACCAGCTACGGCCCGGCTCCGGATCCTATTGATGATGAAGACTTGGAAGTACCTGCCCTTCCTTTCTATAAGAAAAAGGCTGTTCTCTATTCTGTTTTGGGGATTGTGGGCCTTGCAGCTGTCGGAACAACCCTTTATTTTGCGCTGGGACGCAGTCTCTTTGGAAAGGGCACAACTGCCAGCAGCTCATCAACTTCTCAATCCAGCAGGAAAAGCTCCTCTTCCTCTTCCAGCTCAGACAGCAGCGCTCAGGATGTAAAAGCTTTTAATGAAGCGTATGCTGCTTTCTTTACCGACGGCAATCAGACGGCCGTAAAAAACAGCAAATTTGGGGATTTGGAAAAGCTGAAAGCCTTACTGGAGAAACTAAAAGGCGGCAAAGATTATGATGCTGCTAAGACCAAGTATGACTCTCTGGTCAAGCAAATCTCGGCCATCCAAAGCGTGAACTCGCAGTTTGACGGCGGTGCCATCACCGATGGTGTCTTGAACAAGGATGCAAAGGCCAATACCAATGCAACCTTCTCAGATGTATCCAGCGGCAATGCCAAACTAGATGAAGTGCTCAAGGCAGCGATTGCCCAGGGGCGCAGTCAGCAAACAGCGACACCGGCACCTGCTG
>NZ_KQ969392.1:21384-22665 GCF_001578865.1 Streptococcus sp. DD11 | reverse complement strand
TTGAGACTGAAGACAAAGTTATCCAAAGTCTTTCCTTAAGTGAGTGCGGACGGTAGCGACTTCCTTCGGAATTCCATACCTAAGATTTGAGCCTAAAGTCTCAAATCTTCCGAGCGCCTGAAACTAAAGAGTTTCAGGCGCTTTTCTCACAGCGGAAAGACTTGGTTGATCTTTGTTTTAATTATAGCAATGAGATTTTTCTTAATTCTTTGTAAGAATTTATAAAATTTTTACAAAGAAAATGGAATTTGTCTACGTTCTGAAGTTCTCGAAATAGAGAACTTTTTTACTTTTATCTAAACGACATGGCGCTCAAAGGCATCGTCTGAGATCCCTTGGCTGAGAATGAGCTTGGCCCATTCTTTGGCAGAGAAAAGGCTGTGATCCTTGTAATTGCCGCAGGATTCAATAGTGGTTCCGGGGACATCTTCCCAGCTGGTGCTGTCTGCAATTTCCTGCAGGCAGGATTTAATAACCTGAGCAATCTCAGTCGGGCTGTGCTGACCCCACATAATCATATGAAAACCGGTGCGGCAGCCAAAGGGCGAGCAGTCAATCATGCCATCAATGCGTTTGCGAATCAGCATGGCCAGCAGGTGCTCAATGGTGTGCAGGCCGGCAGTCGGAATCGAGTCTTCATTAGGCTGGACCAGACGGATATCAAAGTTGGATATGATGTCTCCTTTGGGACCGGTTTCCTCTCCGATGAGGCGGACATAAGGGGCTTTGACAATGGTGTGGTCCAGCTCAAAGCTTTCAACAATAACTTCTTTAGACATGGTTTCTCCTTTACAATGCAATCTTTTCGTTTGTCCTATCTGCGACATCTAACAGTCCTTCGGGCTGGTGAAGGGGGCGAAGTCACAAAAGATACACTAAATGACGGTAACAGCGAGTGCGAGAAGGACTTTCCTATGCTGCCAAACTTTTTTGTCGGTCAGACAGGTGCTTTTCTCCTAGGCAGCTTTCCTTTTGATTATAGCATAAAAAAGTTTTGTTTGGGGAATTTTTAAAAATTTGGTTTTGAAGACAGTCGGAACTGGCTTGCAGGCTGAAAGCATTTCAGAGTCGGATTATCTATTTAAACCTACTCACCCAAAAATAAAAAGGCTTTCTTTTTTCAAAAAATGGGTTTGTGAAATTTTTGTATTTATGATAGAATAGTATGGAATTTTGAATTCAACAATTAGAATTTTTGTTCAGAAAGATGACATTGCCAGATAAGGGCTCTTTTCCCGCCAGTCTCAGAAAAATCTGCAGCGCTGAAAAAGACTCTCTGCT
>NZ_KQ969392.1:17249-21364 GCF_001578865.1 Streptococcus sp. DD11 | reverse complement strand
CTGCTTTCTGAATCCTGCAATTCAGAAAGCACTGCGGGCTGGCAGAGCCAAGAGCTCTGGCACCGGTCCTGCAGCTCTTTCATGCCGGCTGTCAGGGAAGAAGTTTTTTGATGGGAAAGTCAGCTGTGAACAGGGGTTCTTAAATAGATTTGGAGTGAAAACATGGACTTACTTTCTATAGCTATGTCTGTTTTTGCTGCCATCATTGGTTTAGTGATTGGATATGTAGGTGTCTCGGTCAAGATGAAATCATCAAAAGAAGCCGCAGAACTTACTCTTTTAAATGCTGAACAAGAAGCAACCAATTTACGCGGACAAGCAGAACGCGAGGCTGATTTGATTGTCAAGGAAGCTAAGCGGGAAACGAATTCGCTTAAAAAAGAAGCACTTTTGGAGGCAAAAGAAGAAGCCAGAAAATATCGTGAAGAAGTTGAGGCAGAATTTAAATCTGAACGTCAGGAGTTGAAACAGCTCGAAAGCCGTTTGGCTGAACGGGCGACAAATCTTGATCGGAAAGATGATAATTTAACCAACAAAGAAAAAGCCTTGGAACACAAGGAACAAAGTCTTTCAGATAAATCTAAACACATTGATGCGCGTGCAGAGCAAGTAGCGGAGCTCGAAAAGCAGAAAGATGCTGAATTAGAGCGAGTTGCATCGCTGTCACAGACAGAAGCGCGTGACATTATTTTGACGCAGACCGAAGACAAGCTTTCCAAAGAGATTGCGACTAGGATTCGGGATGCCGAGCAGGATATTAAGGAGCGGTCTGACAAGGTCGCCAAGAATATTTTGGTTCAGGCTATGCAGCGGGTTGCCGGCGATTATGTCGCTGAGCAGACCAACTCAACAGTGCATTTGCCGGATGACAGCATGAAGGGGCGGATTATCGGCCGAGAGGGCCGCAATATTCGGACGTTTGAAAGTCTGACAGGAATTGATGTCATCATTGATGATACGCCTGAAGTGGTCACGCTCTCAGGTTTTGACCCTATTCGCCGCGAGATTGCCCGTATGACCATGGAAGCCTTGCTGAAAGACGGGCGCATCCATCCGGCCCGCATTGAGGAGCTGGTGGAGAAAAACCGTCTGGAAATTGACAATCGCATCCGTGAGTACGGCGAAGCTGCAGCTTATGAAATCGGTGCACCGAACCTGCACCCAGATTTGATGAAAATCATGGGACGCCTGCAGTTCCGCACTTCCTACGGACAAAATGTCCTGCGTCATTCTATTGAAGTGGCAAAACTCTCCGGTGCTATTGCCGGTGAGCTTGGCGAAAATGCCAATCTGGCCCGCAGGGCCGGCTTCCTCCATGACATCGGCAAGGCCATTGACCGGGAAGTGGAAGGCAGCCACGTAGAGATTGGGACAGAGCTGGCTCGCAAGTACAAAGAGCATCCGATTGTTGTCAATACTATTGCCAGCCACCACGGCGATGTTGAGGCTGAGAGTGTGATTGCCGTCATTGTTGCCGCAGCTGATGCCCTCAGTGCAGCCCGTCCGGGTGCCCGCAGCGAGTCTCTTGAAAGCTATATCAAGCGTCTTCAAGACTTGGAAGAAATTGCCAACAGCTTTGATGGAGTGAAGAACAGCTTTGCCCTGCAGGCCGGCCGCGAAATTCGCATCATGGTTCAGCCTGAGCGGGTCAAGGATGACAAGGTGACGATTTTAGCTCACGATGTTCGTGAAAAAATCGAAAACAATCTGGAATATCCAGGGAATATCAAGGTCACTGTTATCCGCGAAATGCGGGCAGTGGACTACGCTAAATAAAGAGGAGAGCAGTCTGGCAGCAGATTGCTTTCTTTTGGCTTTTTATACGGTCCCTTGTCAGAGCTGCTTACGATGGTGTGGCTGGCAGGGGAGTCTGTCTGACTTGCTTTTTCTGCCTGTGCCATTAAAAATCATACAGCCGGTGTGATAGAATAGCATACATTGTTCTCAGCCCCTTGAAATATCGGCCCAATTCTGTTACACTAGATAGAAAGACAGCGAAGGAGACATGATGACGGAACGAGGCTTACTAATCGTCTTTTCGGGCCCCTCTGGTGTAGGCAAGGGTACGGTCAGACGGGAAATTTTTGAAAGCACTGACAATCAGTTTCAGTACTCAGTGTCCATGACAACCCGTTCCCAGCGGCCTGGGGAAGTAGACGGGATTGATTATTTTTTCCGGACGCGTGAGGAGTTTGAAGAGCTGATCCGTCAGGGACAGATGCTGGAGTATGCAGAGTATGTCGGCAATTACTACGGCACTCCCTTGACCTATGTTAATGAGACCTTGGACAAGGGTGTTGATGTTTTTCTGGAAATAGAAGTTCAGGGAGCTCTTCAGGTCAAGAAAAAAGTGCCGGATGCTGTTTTTATTTTCCTGACTCCTCCAGACTTGGAAGAACTGAAAGACCGCTTGGTCGGCCGCGGTACGGACAGTGCAGAAATCATTGCCCAGCGGATTGAGAAAGCCAAGGAGGAGATTGCCCTCATGAGGGAATATGACTACGCTATTGTCAACGATCAGGTGCCTCTGGCTGCTGAACGGGTCAAACGCGTGATTGAAGCAGAGCATTTCCGGGTGGACCGGGTCATCGGCCGTTACCAGGATATGCTTCCAAAAGAAGAAACAATAATTCGCTAGAAAGTTAGAAATTAGGTAGAAAATTATGATGTTAAAACCGTCTATTGACACTTTGCTGGACAAGGTGCCGTCAAAGTATTCCTTGGTCATCCTGGAAGCCAAACGCGCTCATGAGTTGGAAGCGGGAGCTGCCGGCACTCAGGAGTTCAAATCCGTCAAATCCACGCTCCGCGCTCTGGAAGAGATTGAAGCGGGCAATGTGGTCATTCACCCGGATCCAGAAGGCAAGCGTGAAGCAGTGCGCCGCCGTGCAGAAGAAGAACGCCTGCGCAGGGAAGAAGAAGAACGCAAGATTAAAGAGCAGATTGCGAAAGAAAAAGAAGAAGGTGAGAAGATTTAAGGTTGGGGCTGCTCAATCTTATTTTTTCTGTAAAGGACCGCAGTGACTTGTAGAGGAGGTGAGCGGATGCGGGTTGCCAAGATTATTGTGGATATTCCTCTGATGCAGACAGATAAACCCTACAGCTATGCTATTCCGGAGGAATTTGCCGGTATGCTGGAAGCGGGGATGCGGGTCCATGTGCCTTTCGGCAAAGGGAATCGCTTGATTCAGGGTCTGATTGTAGCTTTCGGGGAGGAAGAGCCTGAAACTGCCGGAGAGGAGGTTGAAGGCTTTAAGGATATTGCGGAAGTTCTGGACTTCAGTCCAGTCCTGAACGAGGAACAGCTTTGGCTGGCCGACCAGCTGCGCAAATCGGTTTTTTCTTTTAAAATTTCTATTCTTAAAGCGATGCTGCCCAGCCTTCTTAATTCCAGCTATGATAAGATTCTTTATGCGACTGAAGAGCTGTCTCCTCAAGAAAGAGAGAGCCTATTGGGCCGGGCAGACAGCCTCCGCTTTTCAGACCTGGATAAAAGCAGTCAGGCCAGAGCCATGCGGCTGACCCGTTCAGGCAAACTGCGGCTGGAATACCAGGCGACGGATAAAAAACATATTAAGACCGAAAAATGGTACCAAGTCAACCATGCTGCCCTGCAAGACCATGACCTGCCCCGAGCCGCTAAGAAAAAGCAAGCCTTGAAAGAAGTGCTGCTGGACCAGCAAGACAGTCGGCTGCTGGCCGATTTGCGCCAAAACTTTTCACGCGATATTGTCCATTACTTTGTCAAAGAAGGATTGGTGATTGTCGAGGAAAGAGAGGTCAGCCGTTCTGCTGCTTACTTCCAGAAGGAGCGACAGCAGCAAAGTCTGACCTTAAATGCGGAGCAGGCTGCAGCGGTCGCGGCCATCACAGAGAAAATCGGTCAGCCTCAGGTTCGGCCGGTTCTGCTGGAAGGGGTCACGGGCAGCGGCAAGACAGAGGTTTATCTGCAGGTCATTGCAGAAGCGCTGGCTCAAAGGAAAACTGCAATCATGCTGGTGCCGGAGATTTCTCTGACGCCGCAGGTTACCGACCGTTTTATCTCACGGTTTGGCAATCAGGTGGCCATTTTGCATTCGGGCTTGTCTGACGGCGAGAAGTATGATGAGTGGCGC
>NZ_KQ969392.1:15018-16876 GCF_001578865.1 Streptococcus sp. DD11 | reverse complement strand
CCCCTTAAAAAATATCGGCGCCATCATCATTGATGAAGAGCATGAATCCTCCTATAAGCAGGATTCCAATCCTCGCTACCATGCGCGCGATGTGGCTCTGCTGCGGGCTCAGTACAATCAAGCCGTTCTGGTTCTGGGCTCTGCAACCCCCAGCTTGGAGAGCCGAGCGCGGGCCAGCCGGGGTCTCTATGACTTTCAGCTCCTGACCAAGCGGGCGAATCCTCTGGCTCGGATACCTCAGGTAGAAGTCGTTGATTTCCGGGATTACATCGGTCAGAACGAGGCCGCTAATTATACACCGCCGCTGCTTGCAGCCATTGAAGAACGGCTGCAGCGCAAGGAACAGGTAGTCCTCATGCTGAACCGGCGAGGCTATTCCAGCTTTGTCATGTGCCGGGAGTGCGGTTCGGTGGATACCTGCCCCAACTGTGATATTTCTCTGACCCTGCACATGGACACCAAGACCATGAACTGCCACTACTGTGGTTTTAGCAAGAATATTCCTCAGAGCTGTCCTGTCTGTTCCAGCCGCAGCATTCGTTACTATGGCACTGGTACGCAAAAGGCCTCCGATGAACTGGCTCAGCTTTTTCCTCAGGCCCGCATCCTCCGTATGGATGTGGATACGACACGCAAAAAAGGCAGCCATGAGGCGATTTTAGAAAGCTTCGGACAGGGTCAGGCAGATATTCTGCTGGGGACTCAGATGATTGCTAAAGGGCTGGATTTTCCCAATGTGACCTTGGTCGGTGTGCTCAATGCTGATACGGCTCTCAATCTGCCGGATTTCCGCTCCTCAGAGCGGACTTTCCAGCTGCTGACCCAGGTAGCCGGCCGAGCCGGCCGGGCCGAAAAAGCCGGGCAGGTTTTTATCCAGTCCTACAATCCGCATCACTATGCTATTGAGTTTGCGAAAAAACAGGATTACGAAGGTTTCTATGCCTATGAAATGAGTATCCGACGACAGCTGGGCTATCCGCCTTACTACTATACGGTCGGCATTACCCTGTCGCACCGAGATGAGGAAAAAGCTGTCAAAGAATCTTATCGGGTCTTGGATATTCTGCGGGCCGGACTGTCGGACAAGGTGCACATTTTGGGCCCGACTCCTAAGCCCATTGCCCGAACTCACAATCTCTATCATTATCAAATTCTGCTTAAGTACCGTTTTGAAGATGATCTGCAGACCAGTCTCAATCAAGTTTTGGACCTAACGCAGGAGAAGGAAAACAAGGACCTGCGCCTGAGCATTGATAATGAGCCGCAGAATTTTATGTGATAAACTCAGAGCGGACAGAACTTCCCAAAGGCAGTGCCAGCTCTGCGGGAGGGGCGGCTGCTGCAAGCCCAACAGCCTCCCAAGCTTGCAGAGGGACCGGCCTTCCTTTTGCTGCAAGCTGACCGACCCTGCTGTTGCCTTTCTGGGATTGGGCTGAAAAGGTTCTCCGAACCACCTCATTTCCAAACTGTTGAAGCAAATCGCAGCAAACAGGGCGTGAGTCTGACACAGAAAGAGTGGAAAAGCTGTCTTTAAGCAGAAGACGGCAATCAGCTGGATTTTTCTGCTATAATAGAGAGAGCACTGCGTTTTGTAAATCAAACGATAGAAATAGACGAAGCTGGGGACTTTGGTCCCAGCCTCATGGAAAAAATTCGAGGAAACTATGTTGAAACTAATCTTTATGGGAACGCCGGACTTTTCAGCAACTGTTCTGAAAGGGCTGCTGGAAAGCGGGCAGTACGAGATTCTGGCGGCAGTAACCCAGCCTGACCGGGCAGTCGGCCGCAAGAAAGAAATCCGCCGGACACCGGTCAAGGAAGTGGCTTTGGCCTCTGGCCTGCCAGTCTATCAGCCTGC
>NZ_KQ969392.1:8969-14729 GCF_001578865.1 Streptococcus sp. DD11 | reverse complement strand
ATGAAGAGGCCGGAGTGACCATTATGGAAATGGTCAGAGAAATGGATGCAGGGGACATGATTGCCAGCCGGGCGACAGCTATTGAAGACAGTGACAATGTCGGAACGATGTTTGAGAAACTGGCCTTGATTGGCCGCGACCTGCTGCTGGAGGTGCTGCCTGATTATGCAGCTGGCAAGATCCAGCCTCAGCCCCAGAATCCAGCTATGGTGACTTTTTCGCCTAATATCAGCCCAGAACAGGAGAGGCTGGACTGGACCAAGACAGACCGGCAGCTCTTTAATCAAATCCGCGGTATGAACC
Organism: Streptococcus sp. DD11; assembly: GCF_001578865.1. NCBI lineage: Bacteria > Bacillati > Bacillota > Bacilli > Lactobacillales > Streptococcaceae > Streptococcus > Streptococcus sp. DD11. The sequence continues at coordinate 14,426 of NZ_KQ969392.1, read as the reverse complement.
CTTGGCCGGTGGCCCACACCCTGCTCAAGGGGCAGCGCTTCAAGATTTATGAAGCTGAGCCGGCAGCCGGCAGCGGTCAGCCAGGACAGATTATTGCGGTCAGCAAAAAAGAGCTCATCGTGGCGGCCGGTCAGGGGGCCCTTGCCCTAAAGACAGTCCAGCCAGCCGGCAAACCTAAAATGCCTGTAGCAGACTTTCTCAACGGTCTGGGCCGCAGTCTGACAGTAGGAGATTCATTTGAAAACTAAGCATACAAGCGCCCGCCTGACTGCTTTAAGAGTTCTGGAGGAAGTGTTTGAACAGGGAGCCTACTCCAACCTTGCCTTGAAGAAAGCGCTCAGCCAGAGCAGACTCAGTCAGGCTGATAAAGGTCTGACTACAGAGCTGGTCTACGGCACTGTTGCCCGTAAGATCACTCTGGAATGGTATCTGTCCCACTTGATTGAAGACCGCAATCAGCTGGATTCTTGGCTTTATAGCCTGCTGCTGCTCAGCCTTTATCAGCTGCTTTATCTGGATAAGATTCCCAGTCATGCTGCGGTCCATGAAGCGGCTGAGATTGCAAAAACTCGCAAGCGAGGCAGTGAGAAACTGGTCAATGCCATTCTGCGCAGGATTGAGCGGGAAGGCGTGGCCGATGTCAGCAGGATTAAGCGCAAAAACAAACGCTTCTCTATCCAGTATTCTCTGCCGGTCTGGCTGGTTAAGGCTATGATAGAGGAATACGGCGAAGTGAGGGCTGAGGCTATCTTTGCCAGCCTCTTTACCCGGAGCAAGGCCAGTATTCGGGTGGCAGATTTATCCCGCAAGGCGGAAGTGAAAGAACTTTTGGGAGCTGAGGACTCTCTTTTGGCTCCCTCGGCCTTGGTTAAAAAGCAGGGCAACTTTGCCGGGCACACTCTCTTTTCTCAGGGGCTGATTACGATTCAGGATGAATCCAGCCAGTTGGTAGCACCAATCCTGCAGATTGAGGGAGACGAAGACATTCTGGATGCCTGCAGTGCCCCGGGCGGCAAGGCTGTGCATATGGCTTCCTATCTGACCAGCGGCTGCATCACGGCTTTGGATCTCTACGACCATAAGCTGCAGCTGATTGAGGAGAATGCCCGGCGCTTAGGCGCAGCGGATAAAATCACCACTCAGAAACTGGATGCCAGAAAGGTTTTTGAGACATTTGGCCCTCGGGCTTTTGACAAGATTCTGGTCGATGCTCCCTGCTCCGGAATAGGCCTCATTCGCCGCAAACCGGACATCAAATACAATAAAGAAAATGCAGATTTCAAGACTTTGCAAAAAATTCAGCTGGATATACTGGACAGCGTTTGTCAAAGTCTACGTAAAGGTGGTATAATAGCATATAGTACTTGCACGATTATGAGTCAGGAAAATTTTGAAGTTGTCAAAAAATTCCTAGACAGCCATCCTGACTTTGAGCAAGTGATACTGGACCATGAAAGAAAAGATATCGTAAAAGACGGCTGCATTTTGATTACACCAGAATTATACGGGAGTGACGGCTTCTTTATCAGTCAATTTAGGAAGGTATCGGAATAAGAGGAGGAAACTGACAGCATGGAAATTTCACTATTAACAGATGTTGGTCAAAAGCGGACAAACAATCAAGATTATACCAATCATTTTGTCAACCGCGCCGGCAAAACCATGATTATCTTAGCAGACGGCATGGGCGGCCATCGGGCCGGCAATATCGCCAGCGAGATGGCTGTGACAGACTTGGGAGCAGCTTGGGTTGACACACAGATTGATTCGGTCAACCAAGTGCGCGAATGGTTTGCTGAGCACCTGGAAAAAGAAAATCAGCGGATTCACCAATTCGGTCAGGACGAGGAATACAAGGGGATGGGCACGACGTTGGAAGCCTTGGCTATTATAGATGATCAAGCTATTTATGCCCATATCGGAGACTCGCGTATCGGCCTGATTCGCGGTGAGGAGTACAGTCAGCTGACCAGCGACCATTCCTTGGTCAATGCTTTGCTGAAGGCCGGGCAGATTACACCCGAAGAAGCAGCCCGCCATCCGCAGAAAAACATCATTACCCAGTCTATCGGACAAAAAGACGAAGTGCAGCCTGACTACGGCATGATTAGTCTGGAAGACGGAGACTATGTGCTGCTGAACAGCGATGGTCTGACCAATATGATTTCAGGCAGTGAAATCTATGACATTGTGACCAGCGACATCAGTCTGGCTGAAAAAACGGAAACCTTGATTCGCTTTGCCAACAATGCCGGAGGCCTAGATAACATCACGGTTGCTCTGGTTCGATTTGACAAGGAGGAGCAGGAATGATTCAAATCGGCAAAATTTTTGCCGGACGATATAAAATCATCAAGCAAATCGGCCGAGGAGGCATGGCAGATGTCTATCTGGCCAAGGACTTGATTTTGGATGGCGAGGAAGTTGCAGTAAAGGTCCTTCGGACCAATTACCAGACGGATCCGATTGCTGTTGCGCGTTTCCAGCGGGAGGCGAAGGCGATGGCAGATTTAGACCATCCGCATATCGTTCGGATTACCGATATTGGAGAGGAAGACGGCCAGCAGTATCTGGCGATGGAATACGTGGCAGGACTGGACCTTAAGCGTTATATCAAAGAAAATTCTCCAATTTCTAATGAAGAAGCGGTCAGAATCATGGGGCAAATCCTGCTGGCTATGCGCCTGGCGCATACCCGCGGCATTGTCCACCGGGATCTGAAACCGCAGAATGTCCTCTTAACCCCGGACGGCAATGCCAAGGTGACGGACTTCGGCATTGCCGTAGCCTTTGCTGAAACCAGTCTGACCCAGACCAACTCTATGCTGGGCTCTGTGCATTATCTATCACCGGAGCAGGCCCGCGGCTCCAAAGCCACGGTTCAAAGTGATATTTATGCCATGGGGATTATTTTTTATGAGATGCTGACTGGCCATATCCCTTATGACGGGGACAGTGCCGTGACCATCGCCCTGCAGCATTTTCAAAAGCCTCTGCCCTCCATTATTGACGAAAATCCCAATGTGCCTCAGGCCTTGGAAAATGTGGTTATTAAAGCGACAGCTAAAAAACTGAGCGATCGCTACCAGTCTGTTGCAGAGATGTATGTAGACTTATCCAGCAGCCTGTCTTATGAGCGTCACAATGAAAAGAAGCTGGTCTTTGACGATGCAGCAAAGGCAGACACCAAGACCCTGCCTAAGATTTCGCCGCTTCCCCAGCCTGCCGCTCAGCCCGCAAAAGCTGCTGCGCAGACAGCTGAGTCCAGCCAATCAACCGCAGAGGAGAATCCGGCTCCTGCTAAGAAAAATCCTAAAAAACGCCATCTAAGAACGCGCTATAAAGTACTGTTCTTTGCTGTGCTTTTGGTTCTGGCAGCCTTTGTCTATCTGCTTTACAACAGCCCGTCTAACACCAGCGTACCGGATGTTGCCGGCCAAACGGTTGCCGAGGCCCGCTCGACTATTGAAGCCAAAAAGCTGGTGGTTGGTGAGGAAAAGGAAGAGTACAGTGATAATGTTGAGTCCGGTAAGGTCATTAAAACGGACCCACAGGCCAACAGCCAGCGCCGTGAGGGCAGCAAGATTGATTTGATTGTGTCCAAAGGACCCAAGACCTTCAAGATGGACGATTATATCGGTCAGCAGTATACAGCTGCAGTTGAAGATTTGAAAACCAATTACAAGGTTTCAGAGAAGCTCATCAAGATTGTTGAAGAAGAATCCAGCGACTACGAACCTGGTCAGGTGATTGCCCAGACCCCAGCCTACGGCGCTACTTATGATCTGTCAGCCAATGCTCAGATTACCCTGACCGTAGCTAAGGAAGTGTCCAGTGTAGCGATGCCGGACTTTGGCAGCCTGCAGTATACTTATGCTAATGCCCGCTCTTACTTGATTCAGATGGGGATTTCTTCCTCTCGGATTGAGCGTGTGGTGGACCGTTCGGTTACTTCGACCCAGGCTGATCTGGTGACTTCCCAGTCGCCGGCAGCCGGTCAGAGTATCGATCTCAAGTCCAATGATAAAATCACTCTCTATGTGACAGAGGCAACAGCCAGTTCGTCTTCCAGCTCTTCCTCCAGCTCGGACAGCAGCTCCAGAAGCAGCAGTTCATCAGAAGAAGAGAGCTCTTCCAGCTCCTCCAGTCACCAATAGCAGGATTCACCTCATTTCATTTTAGCTTGAAATGGGGTGTTTTTCTTTCATTCAATAGACCGGTTCAGAAACCTCGTCTTGAGCCAGTTCGTCCTTGGCAGCCGGGACGTTCAACCAGTCTGGGAGACTGCTTTGTCATACTCAAAGAATATCTGGTTTTGAGGTGGCGGATGAAAGACTGCAAGAAAGAGCCTTCTTCGATTTTCAAAGAGTCTGACGTCTTTAGGCAAACCAGCCTCCCCTCAGCACCCAATGAAAGAAAAAGAGAGAAGAAGGCTTCATTTCCGAACGGGTCGAACAGAAATTTTTGCTTTTCATGCCTTAGACGGAGGTTTTTCTGGCTATTTTTGTTAAAATAGGTAAGTACAGAAAGGAAATGGCTATGTGGAAAGTTCAGTTATTTGTTTTTGTTGAAACAGTCTTGCTGTCAATGGCGCTGATTACTATGCTGGCGGCGGATTTTTCGCGTGTGGTCATTATCACGGTGCTTTTTCTTCTGCTGCTCTATTACTATTTCGGCAAGCAAAAGGGAAATTTTCTGCTGGTCGCTTCCATGATTATGCTCTTCTTTATCATTATGCTTAATCCTTATGTTATAGCAGCGCTTTTGTTTGCCCTGGTTTACGGCATGATTGTGGCATACCCTTATATTTATAAGGAAAATCAAGAAACCCATCTGATTTTTGAAGAAGAAGTAGAGATTCAGAGCGAGAAGAATCGCTGGCTGGGAGACTTGCAGCATTTTTCCAAGGACAGCTGCCAGTTTCATGATATTAATCTGCTGCGGATGATTGGCAGAGATACGATTCATCTGGAAGACGTTATTCTGGTCAACCATGATAATGTCGTTGTCATCCGTAAGGGATTTGGGGATACCAAGATTATAGTGCCCCTTGATGTCGAAATTCAGCTGCAGATTAACACCCTTTACGGCGATGTGAACTTCCTCAACCACCCTTCCCGCAAGCTGCGCAATGAGACCGTTTCGCTGACAACTCCGGGCTACAGGCGGGCCAATAAGACTGTTAAGATTGTACTGGTCAGCTTTTTAGGGAATGTGGAGGTTGTCAGAAATTGAAAAAGCCAAATTATTTCCTTCTTCTGGTCTACACCTTCTTTGTCCTCCTTGTTGTTTTTCATTACATTTTCAATATTTTTGATTTTTCTTGGCAGGAACTCTTTGGTGATTTAGAACTGCTGCAGTCCTTTGTCTTCTTTGTAGTCATTTTAGGACTGTCTCTGACGATTTTAATCGTCGTAGCAGTCCGTTTGGTCCAGCATATGGCTGTAGCCCATATGC
>NZ_KQ969392.1:5412-8949 GCF_001578865.1 Streptococcus sp. DD11 | reverse complement strand
CCGGAGATGGGAGCCGACTGAGCAGCCGGAGATTGATCGCTCTCTGCAGCGCTTAGAAGACCGGCTGCACAGTCTGACCGAGAATCTTCAGCGGTCTGAAAATCAATCGCTGCAGTCAGAAGAAAAAATTATCGAAAAAGAACGCCGGCGGATTGCGCGGGATTTGCATGATACGGTCAGTCAGGAGCTTTTTGCAGCCAATATGATTCTCTCAGGTGTGGCTGCAAATGTGGATCGGATTGATCAGGAAAATCTGCACAAGCAGCTGCAGGGCATTGCTGATATTCTCCATACAGCCCAAAAAGACCTGCGGATTCTTCTTCTGCATCTTCGGCCGACAGAATTGGAAAACCGGACCTTGATTGAGGGCATGGAAGTAATCATCAAGGAGCTGACAGACAAGAGCGATCTGGAGGTTCATTTCAACCATCAGGCAGAACACCTGCCAAAACAGATAGAGGAGCATGTTTTCCGCATTGTTCAGGAAATGATTAACAATACCCTGCGGCACGCTCAGGCCAGCCGTTTGGACATTTATCTTTACCAGACTCCCAGTGAGCTGAAAATCAAAGTGGCAGATAATGGCATTGGCTTTGATCCATTGGCCCAAGATGAGCTGAGTTACGGTTTGAAAAATATTGAAGACCGTGTTCAGGATATGGCAGGCACCTTTAAACTTCTGACAGCTCCTAAAAAAGGCGTGTCCATTGAAATTACTATCCCATTGTTAGAAGGAGACAATCATGAAGATATTACTGGTAGATGACCATCAGATGGTCCGTTTGGGCTTGAAAAGTTATTTGGAACTGCAGGATGATGTTGCGCAGGTTTTAGAAGCGACCAACGGCAAAGAAGGTGTAGAGCAGGCTCTTGCTGTCAGACCGGATGTTGTGATGATGGATATTGTCATGCCGGAGATGAACGGCATCGAAGCTACACTGGCCATCTTAAAGGAGTGGCCGGATGCTAAGATTTTAATCCTGACTTCTTATCTGGATAATGAAAAAATCTACCCGGTTCTGGACGCCGGCGCCAGGGGCTATATGCTGAAAACATCCAGTGCTGAGGAAATCCTCCATGCTGTCAGAAAAGTGGCCAAAGGCGAGTTTGCCATTGAAACGGAAGTCAGCAAAAAAGTAGAATATCACCGCAATCATATCGAGCTCCATGAGGACCTGACAGCTCGTGAGCGTGATATTCTGGGGCTTTTGGCTAAGGGCTATGAAAATCAGCGGATTGCGGATGAACTTTTCATATCTCTTAAGACGGTCAAGACACATGTCTCTAATATTTTGTCGAAATTGGAAGTGAGCGACCGCACTCAGGCAGTTGTGTACGCCTTTCAGCATCATCTGGTCCCACAGGAAGAATTTTAATGGTATAATAGAAGAAATATCGTCATTTCGTTTATCTTTTATTAGGTCGTTAACTCGCCTTGCCGTACCTCAGTACAGCCTGCGGCTCGCTGCCTAGTCCTAAAAGCAAACTAAAAGACGACAAAAAGAAAATAGAGGGCTTTATGGACGCAAAACTAAAATACAGGGCAAAGAAAATCAAGATGGTCTTTTTTGATATTGATGATACCCTGCGGGTCAAGGATACCGGCTTTATTCCGGAATCCATCAAAACAGTTTTCCAGCAGCTGCGAAGAAAAGGTATTTTGACCGGCATCGCTTCCGGTCGTGGAATCTTCGGTGTTGTTCCGGAGATTCGGGCTTTAAAACCTGACTTTTATGTGACTCTGAATGGCTCTTATGTAGAAGACAGCAAAGGCCGGGTGATTGCCCAGAAGGTCATTCCAAGGCAAAGGGTGGAAGCCTTTATCGCTTGGGCTGAAGCCGCCGGGATTGGATTTGGTCTGGTCGGCAGCCATGCTGCGGCCCTGTCTGCTCGGACGCCCCTGATTTCGGATGCAATTGACGTCGTCTATCCAGACTTGACTGTCAATCCTGACTTTTATGCGGAGCAGGACATTTATCAAATGTGGACCTTTGAGCAAGTCGGCGACAGTCTGCAGCTGCCGGAAGAACTGGCTGACCATTTGCGCTTGGTCCGCTGGCATCCCCATTCTTCAGATGTGGTGCCGATTGAGGGCTCCAAGGCATCTGGGGTTGCTAATGTTGTAGAGCACTTGGGTCTGAAACCTGAAAATGTCCTGGTTTTCGGAGACGGACTCAATGATTTAGAATTGTTTGACTATGTCGGTATCGGCATTGCTATGGGAATTTCCCATGAAAAACTGCAGAAAAAAGCAGATTATATAACAAAAACAGTAGAAGAAGACGGCATTCTTGCCGCCTTGGAGGAATTAGGAATGGTAGAAAAAGAAGTGAATTACCCGCAGGCTAACCTTGCAGCAGCAGAAGGGCCGCTCGCAACGATAAAGACCAATCACGGTGATTTAAAGATTCGGTTATTTCCAGAGCAAGCCCCTAAAACTGTGGCCAACTTTATTGCTTTGGCTAAAGACGGCTATTATGACGGCGTCATTTTTCACCGGATTATCAAAGATTTCATGATTCAGGGTGGAGATCCGACAGGGACCGGTATGGGCGGTCAGTCTATTTACGGAGAGAAGTTTGAAGATGAATTCTCACCGGAGCTTTACAATATCCGCGGCGCTCTTTCGATGGCCAATGCCGGTCCCAACACGAACGGCAGCCAGTTCTTTATTGTCCAAAACAGTAAGCTGCCTTATTCAGCCAAGGAATTGAGCCGCGGCGGATGGCCAGAGCCTATCGCGGAAATCTATGCCAATCAAGGGGGGACTCCGCATCTGGACCGTCGCCATACGGTTTTTGGCCAGCTGGCTGATGAAGCTTCTTATGAGATTTTGGATCAGATTGCAGCTGTTGAGACTGGAAGCATGGATAAGCCGGTTGACGATGTTGTAATTGAAACGATTGAGGTTGCAGACTGATGAAGATTGGCGACAAATTAAAAGGCAGGATTACAGGCATTCAGCCTTACGGAGCCTTTGTCGAGCTAGGGAATGGGACCATCGGCCTTATTCACATTTCAGAGATTCGTCCGGGCTATATTGAGAATATCCATGATATTTTGAAAATAGGTCAGCAGGTGCAGGTGCAGGTTGTGGACTATGATGAATTTTCCGGCAAGGCCAGTCTTTCCATGAGAACTTTAGAAGAAGAGAGGCACCGCCTTCCCAGACGGCACCGCTTTTCCAACGGCCGCTGCAAAATCGGTTTTGAACCTCTGGGCAGACAAATGCCAATCTGGATTGAAGAAGCCAAGGGGTTTCTGAAAGAGGAAAAAGAGTAAGCATAGACAAAAAAAGACTTTCGAGCCGGCCGTGGCAAAGGATGGGAATGCTTTGACCATGGAAAGATGAAAAGAAGACGAGAAAGGATTTCTTTGTCTTTTTTATCGTCATTTCGTTTATCTTTTATTCCGTCGTTAACTCGCCTTGCCGTACCCAAGTACAGCCTGCGGCTCGTTGCCTAGTACTATAAAAGCAAACTAGAAGACTATATACTCTTCAAAACTCAAAATGGTAATGAAAGCAGAGAGAAAGGG
>NZ_KQ969392.1:0-4715 GCF_001578865.1 Streptococcus sp. DD11 | reverse complement strand
ATACTCCTAAAGACGACAAAAAGCCCTGAGAAAGATGTCTTCTCAAGACTTTGTCTACAATCTGAAACCGGAACGAGCGTTCCGGTTTTTTTGTAAGATTTGAATTAAGCCTCAAATTCATAAAGTGCTGTTGACAGATAGCGTTCGCCATTGTCCGGTGCCAGAGCCAGCACTTTTTTGCCGGCGCCCAATTTTTTAGCCACTTCAATAGCTGCGAAGATAGCTGCAGCAGAGGAGATTCCGACCAGGAAGCCTTCCTGTCCGCCGACCTGCCGGCCCAGTTCCAATGCTTGGTCGGAAGTGACGCGGACAATGCCGCCATAGGACTCAGTGTCCAAGGTTTCAGGAATGAAGCCGGCTGAAATTCCCTGAATTTTGTGCGGTCCTGGTTTCTCTCCAGAAAGAATAGCTGATTCGTCTGCCTCGACAGCATAGATTTGCACGTCTGGGTTGACCTTTTTCAGGGCGTGTGACACACCTGAGATTGTCCCGCCAGTACCAACACCGCCGACAAAAGCGTCCAGTCCGGTTTCACCGAAAGCAGCGATAATCTCTGCTCCTGTTGTTCTTTCGTGAACCTCTGGATTAGCTGGGTTATTAAACTGCAGCGGCAGCCAGCCCTGACGTTCTTGGGCAATTTCTTGAGCTTTGGCGATAGCTCCTTTCATCCCTTCACTGCCTGGTGTCAAAACCAATTCAGCGCCATAAGCCTGGATGATTTTGCGGCGTTCCACGCTCATCGTTTCCGGCATGACAATAACAACCTTGTAGCCCTTGGCTGCACCGACCCAAGACAGACCAATACCAGTATTTCCGGAAGTTGCTTCCACAATGGTGTCGCCCGGCTTGATAATGCCGTCGCCTTCAGCTGCCTCAATCATGCTGAGAGCAATACGGTCTTTAACAGAAGAGCCCGGATTGAAAGCTTCTAACTTTACGTAAACATCCGCAGCTCCCTCGGGAACAAGACGATTCAGTTTGACAATAGGCGTATTTCCAATTAATTCAGTAATATTATTATAAATATGTGACATAAAGTTTATACCTCAATATAGCTTAATAGAACCAGTATAAAACGAAAAACAGGCTTTGTAAAATATAAAAAAGCTATGGCTCTGATAGAGAAAATTTATAGCAAACCTGTTTCTGCATGCCTTACATTTCAAGAGGAACTTCCACTTGCCGCAGTCCTTGATTGGCAATGGTGATTTTTCCCTTAAAAAATTCAGTCAGCCGATGTTTGAGTGCTTCTGACTGGTCCTTGTCAACAAAGACCGTCGCAGCAACGCTGTCTGTAAATACGGTATCATATTCAGTCAGGCCTTCATTTTTGAGGAAGACAGGGAAATCCTGATAGCGGCTGTAAGACATGCTCACCCGCAGTCCAGCCTGTTCCTTGATTTCCACCCGTCCGATTTCCTTGATAGCCAAAGCCACACTGCCGGCATAAGCCCGGATAAGGCCGCCAGCCCCTAGCTTAATACCGCCAAAATAGCGGGTGACGACCACGCAGAGATTGGTCAGTTCCTGATTTTCCAAAACCCCCAGCATGGGCACGCCAGCGGTACCGCTGGGTTCACCGTCATCGTTGGTCCGTTTGATGTCACTTTGGGGGCCGAGGATAAAGGCAGAGCAGTTGTGACTGGCCTTGTAGTGCTCTTTCTTAACCGCTGCAATAAAGTTGCGGGCTTCTTCTTCAGTGTAAACGCGTTTAACATGGCAGATGAAGCGGGATTTCTTGATTTCTTCTTCTACCTGTCCATCTGCTTTGATTGTTTTAAATTCCATACTTCCATTTTACAAAAAAAGATTGCATTTGCCAAAAGAATTACGAATGAATAAGTATGACAGAAAGAGCAGATTGTTTAGGCCGAATTTTTACAGAAGACCAGTTGGCAGCAGCACTACGGGAAGAGGCCCAGAGGCTGCCCGCTATGCGAAAGTCGGAGGGCAGCTTTTACTGCAGCCGCTGCGGCAGCAAGGCGGATGGGGAGCACCGGCTGCCGGCTGGTGCCTATTATTGCCGGCAGTGTCTGATGTTGGGGCGAGTTCGCAGCGACCAGACTCTCTATTATTTCCCGCAGGAGCCTTTTCCTAGAAACTGTGTCCTCACATGGCAGGGACAGCTGACAGCTTTTCAGGAAAAAGTCTCGCAAGGCCTGCTGCAGGCGATTGACAGACAGCAAAATACATTAGTGCATGCTGTTACCGGGGCTGGGAAAACGGAGATGATCTATCAGGCGGCAGCAAAAGCAGTGGATAGAGGAGGATCAGTCTGCTTAGCCAGCCCCCGCATTGATGTTTGTTTAGAGCTGTATCGCCGGATAAAGGAAGATTTTGCCTGCGATATTGCCCTCCTGTACGGAGATTCAGAGCCTTATGTCCGCAGTCCGCTGGTCATTGCAACCACCCATCAGCTCCTCAGGTTTTATCGCGCCTTTGATTTGCTGATTGTGGATGAGGTTGATGCCTTTCCCTATGTGGACAATCCGATTCTTTATCATGCAGTAAAACAAGCGGTTAAGACAGAGAGTACGACCATATTTCTGACCGCAACCTCCACGGACGAATTGGATAAAAAAGTGAAAAAAGGAGAGCTGCAGCGGCTCAGTCTGCCCAGAAGATTTCACGGCAATCCTCTGACAGTACCCCGGAAAGTCTGGCTGCCGCATTTTCAAAAGCAGGTAGAAAAAGGGAAGCTGTCTCCCAAGTTGAAAAAAATTCTCAAGGAGCAGAGAAAGACTGGATTTCCCCTCTTAGTTTTTGCTGCGGAAATCCAAAGAGGACAGGAGATTGCCGAAATTTTAAAGCGGCACTTTCCACATGAAAAAATCGGCTTTGTCGCTTCTACGACGGAAAATCGTCTGGAGCTGGTGGAGCAGTTCCGGCAGAAAGAGATCAGCATTCTGGTGACAACTACTATTTTGGAGCGGGGAGTGACTTTTCCTAGCGTAGATGTTTTTGTGCTGGAAGCCAATCACCGCCTGTTCAGCCGCAGTGCGCTGGTGCAGATTTCTGGGCGCGTGGGACGGAGTATGGATAGGCCCACTGGCCAGCTGCTCTTTTTTCACGACGGCAGCACATCTGCTATTGAAAAAGCCATCAGCGAAATCAAAGCCATGAATCGGGAGGCCGGTCTATGAAGCATTGTCTGTTGTGCAGCAGTCAGCTGAAAGAAAGGCTGACTTTTTCACAGTTTTTCTTATTGAAGCCAGAAAAACCGCGTATCTGCTCAAGCTGTTTTGAAAATTTTGAGCAAATAACGGACCAGCATTGTCCAGGATGCTGCCGAAAAGGCAGTGCAGAGATTTGTTCAGACTGTCAAAGCTGGTCTCGAGAAGGCTATCAGGTACAGCATTTTTCCTGTTTCACTTATAATCAGGCTATGAAAGATTATTTCAGCCAATATAAATTTCAGGGTGATTATCTGCTGAGATTTGTATTTAGAGAAACGGTCAGGGAAAAAATGAGGGCGTTTAAAGACTATCTAGCAGTTCCTGTCCCGGTTAGTCCGGAAAAATTCCGGCATAGAGGTTTTAATCAGGTTGAAGGTATTTTAGACGGTGCAGGTATAGCATACAAAAATATTTTAGAAAAAAGAGACACCGTGGCACAGTCCAGCAAAAATAGGGAGGAACGTCTGCAGACTCAGCAGTGTTTCAGTATTAAAGAAGACCAGCATCTGCCAGAAAAAATTATTTTGATAGATGATATTTATACAACGGGAAAAACACTGCAGTTGGCTAAGCAAATCCTGCTGGAAGCGGGTGTGAAAGAAATTTTGACATTTTCAATCGCTAGGTGAGAAAAAATTTGCAAAAATGAAATGAAAGCGTTATAATGATATTATAAATAAAACATTTATGTTTAGAAAGAAGGTACTTATATGCTTAAATATAGTATCCGTGGTGAAAACCTAGAAGTAACAGATGCTCTCCGTGACTACGTAGTTTCTAAACTTGAGAAGATTGAGAAGTATTTCCAAGCAGAGCAGGAACTGGATGCACGCGTAAACCTCAAGGTCTACCGTGAAAAGACGGCTAAGGTGGAAGTAACCATTCCGCTTGGCTCGATTACCCTTCGTGCAGAAGATGTTTCTCAGGATATGTACGGTTCTATTGATTTGGTAACAGATAAAATTGAACGTCAAATCCGTAAAAATAAAACAAAAATTGAAAGAAAGAACCGCAATAAGGTTGCTACCAGCCAGCTGTTCACAGATGCTTTAGTAGAAGAAAGCGAAGATATTCCATCCAAAGTAGTTCGCTCAAAACATATTGATTTAAAGCCGATGGACTTAGAAGAAGCCCTGCTGCAAATGGATTTGCTGGGGCATGATTTCTTCATCTATTCAGATGCTGAAGATGGGACAACCAATGTCATTTACCGTCGAGAAGACGGTGATATTGGCCTCTTGGAAGTAAAATAAAGAAATAAAAAAGGAGGCTGGGACAGGGTGTCTCAGCCTCGCTTTGCTTTTGAGTATGATTGCTGTCTCCGTTCGCATGCTAAGCCTGGTCAGATTCCGTGCTGAGATGAGCAGAGTTTTGATTTTCTGGCATTTCAGCTGCGCTTTTTTAGGACGGACAGATCCTCAAGCTATGCATTCAAATATGACATCACTTCATAATGAAAGCACTCCTTATTTTAAAGGTTTTGTAAGAGCTCTGTAAAAAAATCGGCAATAAATTAAAAAACTTTTCAAAAATGACTTG